>NZ_CAKLPX010000001.1:0-663572 GCF_923077115.1 Sinobacterium norvegicum | reverse complement strand
TGATATGTGGGTTGTTAAAGCCCAGGTCCACGCTGGTGGTCGCGGTAAGGCGGGTGGCGTTAAGCTCATCAAGTCTGCCGACGAAGCAAAAGCTTTCGCTGAACAGTGGTTAGGTAAGAACCTAGTGACTTTTCAAACGGACGAAAATGGTCAGCCAGTTTCTAAAATTCTAGTAGAAACCTGTACCGATATCGCTGACGAGTTATACCTAGGCGCGGTTGTTGACCGTTCATCTCGTCGTATCGTTTTCATGGCATCTACTGAAGGTGGCGTTGAAATCGAAACTGTTGCACACGAGACGCCTGAAAAGATTCTTAAGTGTGAAATCGATCCATTGGTTGGCGCGCAGCCATACCAAGGTCGTGAGCTGGCGTTCAAGCTAGGTCTCAACAAAACTCAAGTTGGCCAATTTGTTAAGATCTTCATGGGTCTGGCTAAGTTGTTTGAAGAGAAAGATCTTGCCCTTATCGAGATCAACCCTCTTGTGATTAAAGAAGACGGTGACCTTCACTGTCTAGACGCCAAACTGGGCGTCGATGGCAACTCTCTGTATCGTCAGAAAGCGATTGCCGATATGAACGATCCTTCGCAGGAAGATGCTCGTGAAGCAGAGGCTGCTCAGTGGGATCTTAACTACGTAGCACTTGATGGCAACATCGGCTGCATGGTTAACGGTGCTGGTCTGGCTATGGGTACTATGGATATCGTTGCCCTACACGGTGGCAACCCAGCTAACTTCCTTGACGTAGGTGGCGGCGCAACGAAAGAGCGTGTTGCTCATGCATTCAAACTTATTTTGTCTGATGAAAAAGTTAAGTGTGTATTGGTTAACATCTTCGGCGGTATCGTACGTTGCGACATGATTGCTGAAGGCATCATTGGCGCAGTTAAAGAAGTTGGTGTTACGGTTCCTGTTGTTGTTCGTTTGGAAGGTACTAACGCTGATTTGGGTAAAGAAGTTCTTAAGAACTCTGGCCTGGACATCATTGCAGCAACAAGTCTGACTGATGCTGCTGAGCAAGCAGTTAAGGCGGCGGGGTAATTATCAATGTCTGTATTAATAAATAAAGATACTAAAGTCATCTGTCAGGGTTTCACTGGCGGCCAGGGTACTTTTCACTCTGAGCAAGCAATTGCTTACGGTACGCAAATGGTTGGTGGTGTTACACCAGGCAAGGGCGGCACTGAACACTTAGGTCTACCAGTGTTTAACACTGTTGCTGAAGCTGTTGAGGCAACCGGTGCTGATGCATCTGTTATCTACGTTCCTGCTCCTTTCTGTAAGGATTCAATCCTTGAAGCTGCTAACGCTGGTATCAAGTTAATCGTAACTATCACTGAGCACATTCCTGTATTGGATATGCTTGAGTGTAAAGTTAAGTGTGACGAGCTAGGCGTACGCTTAATCGGCCCTAACTGCCCAGGTGTTATCACACCGGGCGAGTGTAAGATCGGCATCATGCCAGGTCACATTCACTTGCCAGGTAAGGTTGGTATCGTATCACGTTCAGGTACACTAACTTATGAAGCAGTTAAGCAGACCACCGACTACGGTTTTGGTCAGTCTACCTGTGTTGGTATCGGTGGCGATCCAATCCCAGGCACTAACTTCATCGATGTACTGGAAATGTTCCAGAACGATCCACAGACCGAAGCGATTGTTATGATCGGTGAGATTGGTGGTACTGCTGAAGAAGAGGCGGCAGCTTACATCAAAGCTAATGTTACTAAGCCTGTTGTCTCTTACATTGCCGGTGTTACTGCACCTGCTGGTAAACGTATGGGTCACGCTGGCGCAATCATCTCTGGCGGTGCTGGTACTGCTGATGAAAAGTTTGCTGCACTTGAAGACGCCGGTGTTAAAACTGTCCGCTCTCTCGCGCAAATCGGCGATGCTCTTTCTGAGATCACTGGTTGGACAAAAGCATAATATTTGCTTAAGTTCACATTAAAAAAAGCCGCTTCTTAGCGGCTTTTTTTGTGCCTGTAGAACGCTGAATGCCGATGTATGATTTATTTTTAATATCTGGTAACTTGATACACGTCAGTGGCTTAAATGTTGACGCGGTTATGATGGCGCTGATTTTTGACTGGTTTCCTGTATTTTGATGACAATGGCTACATGGACGGCTATTTTTATAATTGCGGCGAAGATAAAGAAATCTAATACTAGGCCCTATCAGGTATAGCTTTACTTGGTAGTAACACAGCTTTAAGGGTGAGTGAATCATGCAGGATGAGACGTTAACTGAGCAGCAAGAAAAGAAAGATGAGTTGAAGGCGCTGGCCTTTATCGCGGTTTTCCTCTTTCCAATCCTCAGCATTATAGGTGTCGGAGGCTACGGCTTTATTATTTGGATTATGCAAATAATATTAGGCCCTCCTGGTCACGGTATGTAGCGATACCGAATACAACTATTCAGCTTAAAGAGGAAACCAGAGCATGAACTGGATGAAGAATATTTGGCGCTCATTGACGACGCCGGCCAAGCATCTAACCCTTGGCACCATTGCGCTGTCAGCGTTTATTATGGGTGTGATTTTCTGGGGTGGGTTTAATACTGCGCTTGAGGTCACCAACACAGAAAAATTCTGTATCAGTTGTCACGAGATGGGTGACAACGTTTACGAAGAACTCAAATCAACCGTCCACTATTCGAACAGTTCTGGTGTTCGAGCGACCTGTCCGGACTGTCATGTTCCTCACAACTGGACCAATAAAATCGCCCGGAAGATGCAGGCCTCCAAAGAGGTGTTTGCAAAATTGACCGGTGCCATCGACACCCGTGAAAAATTCTTAGAGAAGCGCCTTGAATTAGCCAGCCATGAATGGGCACGTTTTGATGCCAACGGCTCTTTGGAGTGTAAACAGTGCCATAGCTATGATTCGATGAAATGGGAAGATATGTCGAAGCTGGCTCAGAAGCAAATGAAGCGAGCGGCTGAAAATGATCAAAGCTGTATCGACTGCCACAAGGGTATTGCCCACCATCTACCCGACATGGGGGCCTCGCGCGCGCCACAGTTAATTGCCGAGGTGGGCAGTGGCCCCAGAAGTTTTGACAACGATGCCAGTTATTACAGCTCGTTGACCAAGCCGCTATATTTATCGGCTGATACCGATGTTGAAGCGGGCTTGTTGAATATTGCTACCAAGGTCACGGTCATCGATTCCAGTGGTGAACGAATTAAGTTGCATGTTGATGGTTGGCGTAAACGGATCGGTGCCGGACGGGTCATTTATTTCGATTTTGGTATCAACATGAACTCTGCGCAGTTGACGATGGATGCGGCGAAGACTGACGGTGTGATCAGTGTGTTCGAAGAAAAAGAAGACCCACTGACGGGTCTAACCTGGGAGCGGGTAGAGCTGACTATTTGGACCGATGCCGACTACATGCTGGCCGATGTACAGCCGCTGTGGGACTACGCTAAGTCTACCTACAGCACGGCCTGTTCGGTGTGTCATACCCAGCCTGCTGAGGCACACTTCGATGCCAATACCTGGCCTGGTATGTTCCAGGGGATGCTGGCCTTCGTCAACTTCGATCAAGATACGCAGGCTCTGGTGCAGAAATATTTGCAGCAGCACTCGTCCACTTTTTCCGATGAAAAACATTAATAAGGAGGCCTTATGACGATAATTAGACGTGATTTCCTCAAGGGTTTAGTAGGTTCTTCTGCTGCGGCATTGACTGGCACTTCTGTTTTGGCACCGCTGTCTGCTTTGGCGGACGAGAAACCAGAGCAAGAATGGCTGACCACGGGCACCCACTGGGGTGCTTTTAAAATGAGTCGTAAGAATGGCGTGATTGATCAGGTTGTGCCCTTCGAAAGGGACAAATATCCAACGGATATGATTAACGGTGTGCGAGGCTTGGTGTATAACCCATCTCGAGTTCGCTATCCAATGGTACGTTTGGATTTTCTACTCAATGGCCATAAATCAGACACCACGCAACGTGGCGATTGCCGCTTCGTAAGAGTGACCTGGGATCAGGCGCTGAATTTATTTAAGCAGTCTCTGGATGAGGTTCAAACCAACTATGGCCCTTCTGGCTTGCACGCGGGTCAGACCGGCTGGCGTGCCGTTGGTCAGCTCCATAGCTGTACCAGCCACATGCAGCGTGCAGTCTCGATGCACGGTGATTATGTGAAGAAAATCGGCGATTATTCGACCGGCGCTGGTCAGACCATCATGCCTTACATCCTCGGCACCACTGAGGTTTATGCCCAGGGTACCTCCTGGCCATTAATTCTTGAAAATGCCAAGACCATTGTAATGTGGGCCAATGATCCGGTAAAAAACCTGCAGGTTGGCTGGAACACTGAAACCCATGAATCCTTTGAATATTTGGCACAATTGAAGGAGAGGGTCGCGGCCGGTGAAATACGCGTTATTCACATCGACCCGGTAGTCTCTAAAACCCAGGAGTATCTGGGTTCTGAGCGCATTTATGTCAACCCACAGACCGATGTGCCGATGATGTTGGGCATGGCCTACCACCTCTATACTAATAAGCTACACGATGAAGAGTTTATTGAGGGTTACAGCCTAGGTTTTGAGCGTTTTGTCCCCTATCTTACCGGGGAGAGCGACGGCGTTAAGAAGACTCCGGCCTGGGCGTCAGAAATCTGTGGTGTCAGCGAACAGCAAATTATAGAACTTGCTGAACTCATGGCAAAAGACCGCACTCAGATCCTTATGGGGTGGTGTATTCAGCGTCAACAGCATGGAGAGCAACCCTATTGGATGGGCGCTGTTATAGCGACGATGCTGGGTCAGATTGGCTTGCCCGGTGGTGGTATTTCCTACGGTCATCACTATAGCTCAATTGGTGTACCTGCCACTGGTGCTGCGGCGCCGGGCGCTTTTCCCAGAAATTTAGATGAAGACCAAAAGCCACTATATCCCAGTACAGATTTTAAAGGTTTCAGTAATACCATTCCCGTGGCTCGTTTTATTGATGCCATTTTGGAACCCGGCAAGGTTATTGATGCCAATGGTTCCAAGGTCACCTTGCCCGATATTAAGATGATGGTTTTCTCGGGTAATAATCCGTGGAGTCATCACCAAGATCGTAACCGGATGAAAAAAGCCTTTCATAAGTTAGAGGCTGTGGTGACGGTAGAGGTTAACTGGACGGCGACGGCGCGTTTTTCCGATATAGTTTTACCTGCCTGTACCACGCTTGAGCGCAATGATCTCGATGTCTACGGTGCCTATGCTGGCCGCGGAGTTATCGCGATGCAAAAAATGGTCGAACCGCTGTTCGATAGCCTGTCAGACTTTGAGATTTTCACGCGTTTTGCCAGTGTTTTAGGCCCGGGCAAAGACAAAGAATACAGTCGTGGAATGGATGAGTTTGACTGGTTAAAAATGCTCTATAACGATTGTAAAGCGGCCAATGAGGGCAAGTTTGAAATGCCGGACTTTGACACCTTTTGGCAGCAGGGCTATGTGCACTTTGGTGAGGGGGAGACCTGGACGCGTCAAGCCGATTTCCGTAAAGACCCTGAATTTCACCCGCTGGGCACACCCTCTGGTTTGATTGAGGTCTTTAGTCGTAAGATTGCCAGCTTTGGCTATGATGACTGTCAGGGGCACCCAATGTGGATGGAGAAGGCTGAGCGTAGCCATGGCGGCCCAGGCTCTGATAAACACCCTGTTTGGATGCAGAGCTGTCACCCTAACCATCGCCTGCACTCGCAGATGTGTGAGTCAGAAGAGTATCGCAACAGCTATGCTGTTCAAGGCCGAGAACCCTGCTATATCAATCCCGATGACGCTAAGCAGCGAGGCATCAAGCCAGGCGATGTGGTGAGGGTGTTTAATGACCGTGGTCAGTTGCTTGCTGGTGCTGTTGTCTCCGACAACTTCCCGCCCGGTGTACTGCGCATTGAAGAGGGCGCTTGGTATGGGCCGGTCGGTAAAGATGGTCGTAAGGAGGGGGGCAGTGAAATCGGTGCGCTGTGTAGCTATGGCGACCCCAATACACTGACCATGGATATTGGCTCTTCTAAGTTGGCTCAAGCCTGTTCGGCCTACACCTGTAACGTCCAGTTCGAGAAATTTAAGGGTAAATTGCCTGAGGTTGCATCGTTCTCCGGACCGGTTGAGATAAAGATATAATGGTCGAAGTAGCAGCGCTCGAGCAGCAACAAAATAATGCTCGAGCAATGATTTACCGATGGCTGTCCTCATTGTTCAGCCGGGAAATAGAAAGCCAATCGTTAGCGTTGTTACAGGGCGAGGAGGGCGAGTTACTGTTTCGCCAACTTAGCTTTCAGCCAGAGTTGCGTGACACCAGCTTAGCGTTGCAGGACAGGCTTAAGGGGATACTGACGGAGGAGCAACGATTGCATTTGGCAGCAGATTACTGTGGCCTTTTTATTGTTGCCGGAAAGTTCTGTGTCTCTCCCTATGCCGGTGCTTATTTACAGAGGTTAGACAGTGGTGAAGACCCGCCATTGTTTGGTCCGATGCATCAACATATTGTGGTAAACCTCAAGACTATGGGGTTTGAGGTTGATAAGAGTTTTCCCGAGCCTGCGGATCATATTGGTGTGTTGTTAGCCTATATGGCAGAGCTTTGTCAGCAGGGCAGCGGCGCTCAACAGCAGCAGTTTATGACAGACTATTTACTGTCGTGGCAGGACGATTTCAGTACTCAGATTGAACGCTTTGACCAAGGTGGTTTTTACGTTTGTTTAGCCAAGTTTTATGGTCTGTGGTTGCAGTTGGATAAACAGTGGCTTAGAGATGGTTAGCCGGGCTACGCCTGACTTAAATACTGTAGATGCTCAGACGGTAGTCATTGGTGGTGGTATTGTTGGCTTGGCTATTGCTCGAGCGCTCTTGTTGGCAGGCGATGAAGTGGTTGTGTTAGAGAAAGCCAACGCATTCTGCACAGCGACATCGGCGCGTAATTCTGAAGTCATTCACGCGGGAATCTACTACCCAACCGGCAGCCTCAAGGCGCAGCTTTGTGTCGCTGGTGCCGAGAAATTATATCGTTACCTAGCGGCTAATAATATCGCGTTTAATCGCATCGGCAAGTATATCATCGCCTCGACTATGACGCAGTTTGAGGCATTGAAGGCACTCCACCAGCAGGGCTTAAACAATGGTGTCGAAGGATTGGCTCTGATTGAGCGGCCACCTATTGATGGCCTACCCGCAGGTGTAATAGCGCAGTCCGCTATTTACTCAGCCAATACTGGAATTTTTGATAGTGCCGCCTATGCATTGTCTCTTCTGGCTGATATACAGCGGCTTGGTGGTATTGCCGTACTCAATGCGGAATGTCTGTCAACGGCTTATGATGGCAATGATTTTGAGCTGTCTATTGGTGGTGCCAGTAAATACACGGTTAACTGCCATCGGTTAATCAACGCAGCCGGTCTCGGTGCGTCTGACGTGGCGGCAACGATGACGGGTATTCCTCTATCGGCGGTTAGGCAGCAAAAGCTCTGTAAAGGCAGCTATTTTCAATATACAGGCAGCCACTTATTTCAGCATTTGGTCTATCCATTGCCTGAGCAGGATGGGTTGGGTGTCCATGCCACTGTGGATATCCTGGGTGGGCTTCGTTTTGGGCCTGATGTAGAGTGGCTTGAAGAAGAGGAATACGGTGTTGACGAGAGCCGCGTGTTGGCTTTCGCCCAGCAGGTATCCACTTATTGGCCAGCGCTAGAGGTCAAAAAATTGATGCCGGCCTATAGTGGAATTCGCCCCAAGGCTGTCAGTCCTGATGGTTCGATTGAGCAAGATTTCTGTGTTCTCGGCGAGTTGCAGCACGGTGTTCATGGTCTCGTTATGCTTTATGGCATCGAGTCCCCAGGTCTGACGGCCTCCTTGGCCATTGCTGATTACGTTGTCGATCTTTTGGGCTGACGCAAACCTTCATTATTCGCAATAATATAATCGATATGGGGTGTTACCGGATGGTAATAGCCAATTATAGTGAGGTCGATATAATTTGAATCCAGACAAACCATGGTATTGCGCGGGCGCATTGTTGCTGTGCCAGCGACGTTTTGTTTGGTTACTTAAGAGAATAATATTTTGCAGTCAGTAATGGGCTGTACAACAACCTGACTTTAGGAGAGAAAGCGTGGGAATTTATGCTATGACCGGTGGTGCAACCGGTATTGGTGCAGCGATTAAGCAGCAATTGTTAGATGGTGGTCATCAGGTCATTGTTGTCGATATTAAGGACGCCGATATTATTGCTGATCTCTCTACCTCTGAGGGCCGCATGGCGGCTGTTGCCGCTATCCGTGAAAAAGCTCCTCAGGGCTTGGATGGTTACGTTCCCTGTGCTGGTCTAGGCCCTTCAGTCAATCCGCCATCACTGATTACCAAGGTTAACTTCTTTGGTGCGGTGGAAACGCTGGAGGCGCTTAAGGATTTGTTGGTGCTGAAGCAGGGTAACGTAGTGATGATTTCATCAAACTCGGCGCCTATGGGAGCTGATGCCGCCTACGTAGATGCCTGTTTGGCATTAGATGAGACCAAGGCTTGCGCGATTGTTGATGAGATCGGTGAGCCACAGAATGCCTATGGTGGTTCTAAGCTGGCGCTGACCCGCTGGATGCGTCGTAACTCAACAGCTTACGCGGCGCAGGGTGTTCGGTTGAATGCAATTGCTCCAGGTATTATCCAAACACCGCTGTCGGATAAAGTCATGGCAGATGAAAAGCTAGGTAAAATGATGAAAGATTTCGGCGATACTGTACCGGTTGGTTCCCTGGGGCAGCCAGAGCAGATAGCCGATGCGGTCAGCTTTATGCTGAGCGAAAAAGCCTCGTTTATGTGTGGTTCGGTCATCTTTGTTGATGGTGGTCATGACGCGATGCTGCGCCCAGATCAGTTCTAGCGCTCTCAACTCGGGTAAGGTATCAGTCTGCCCGAGTTGTTTTCCTCTCATTGTCTCGTCGCCCCCCCCCCTAATTTTAGTCTGTTACAACTTAGCGATACTGTTCTACACTGATATGGCAAGGATGTTCGGTGTTTTGGTGCTATTTATTGAAATAGAGCTAAGCTTTTAGCAGCTTCTACTTGTCTTGGTGGCCACAAATTCGCTATTATTTGTGGGGCTTGTCAGAATAAATACAATAAATGAGCAGCAAAGAGCGGGAGTTTAGCGGTCTATGGTTGTCCGCGTCTAAAAGGAAATGGAATTTGTCTAGGGAAATAATTAGCTTTTGCAGACAGCAAACAGCGGAGTTCATCGATGAACGTTGGGACAGTGTGTTCTCTCAGTTTGATGACTTGGTGTTTTCCTTTGCCGAAAAAGCCAAAAACAGTGTTCAGCAAGGCCGCCTTTTTGAGGCGATTAACGAAATTCGCACTAAGAAAGATTTCATTAAAGAAGTTGTTGTGTCCTACAACGTGCAATCTTTCAAAGATTTTGAAGAAAAAGACAGTAATTTCATTCCGGATACAGCCGCGCCAGGTATTACCGTTCTCGAGCTTGTTAAAGATGAAAAGCTTGAGGATGAAATTGCCATTACCGTCATGGTGTCACGGGCCAATGTGCGTTTTACCGAAGTGTTGTGGAAGCTTAATCAGCGGTTGTCGGTGCTCAGAGGCAGTGGCAAGGTAAACGACGATAGCAACCCCTGTGGTCCAGCGCATATTACCTATGCATTAAGGCAGGCAATGGATGGGGTTGATTTAGACACCAAGTTGAAGTTGGTTTTCTATAAAATATTCGACAAGACTATAATGTTAGAGCTTGCTGCGCTCTATGAAAGCTTGAATGAGCACTTGGCAGATGCTGGCGTGCTGGCCAATTTAAAATTCCAGTTCAAAAAAAGCACGGTACAGGCAGGGAGTTTGGATTCTGCATTGTTAGCCAAGTCTAAGGCCGGTGAGGTAACCAAAAGTAGTATCGTGCAGGCTGACGTTAAGGAATCTGAGAAAGGCGTGTTGGCCCGCAGCAATCGGGCAAAACCGATTGCGAGTCGGTCGTTGACCGAGGCTGATAATGATTCGGCGCAACGACAGTCAGAATTAATGTCTAGCATTCGCGAATTGCAACTAAGTAAGACTTTTGCGGGCGAGCAGCGACAGCAAACCACAAGTGGGGTCAGTTTGGCCGGCTTGGATGTTAACAATTATTCCCCTGATGAGAGCTTTGAAAAATCAGATTACGCTCTGGCTTTGTCTGTGGTGCAGTCCAAGACAGCGATATCCAGTGTCGAGGGCAGTAAGGGGTTGTCTATTGGTAATGCAGAGGCTGACTTTGTCGACCAGTTACAGAAGCTGGGCAAAGCAGCGGGACGCAACACTTTAACCAGTCACGATGCAGATATCGTCGATCTAGTGGGTATGCTGTTCTCCTATCTGCTTGAAGATGAGTTGATACCCGACAAAGTTAAAGCCTTGTTGAGTTACCTTCACACGCCCTATTTAAAGGTGGCGTTATTGTCACCAGAATTTGTCAATGATGTTAGTCATCCTGCGCGTAAGCTGTTGAATTCAATGGCTGAGGCCGGTGCCCGTTGGAATCAGCCTGGACAGAGCAAGCGGATATATAACAAGTTGAAACAGATTGTAAAAACGGTTTTGGACGACTTTGTTGATGATTTATCGATTTTTCCCAAATTACTTGCTGATTTTAATGACTTTGTTGTCGAAACAGAAAAGCGTATCCAGCTCTCGGAAAAGCGCAGCCTGGAAACAGAGCGGGGCTTGGACCGTCTTGTTGATGCCAAAGAAACCGCGGCAGAGGTCATTACCCAATTAATCAAAGGAACGACTATACCCCTGTGTTTGAGGTTGTTGCTAGAGCAAGTTTGGGTCGATTATTTATCTTTTAGTTGTCTGCGCTACGGAGCCAAAAGTGCCGAGTGGAATGAGGCCATCTTAGTTGCTAAAGGCCTAATGATCAGTGTTCAGCCTATAGTGACACTGTCCGAATCGGCGAAGGCAAAGCGCTTTAGAGTAAATAAAAAACTTATAGACCAATTACAGCAAGGTATTGATATGGTTGGCTTTGCGCCGCCACAGGCTGCTGAATTACTAACCCAGCTTGAACAGGCAATGTCGGCGGTAATTAATGGTGCCAAGCCGAAAGACCTTGTTGATATAACCGAGCAAGAAAGTGTGGTTGTTAAGGTTAAGAATGCCGTTGTTGAAAAGAGGCAGCCAGATAAGCAGTGGACCAGTGAGGAGCGGGATGTTGTTGCGCTCCTAGAGGCGCTGCCATTTGGCACCTGGTTTCTATTCGATAACCAGCAAGAAAAACAGTTAAAGTTAGCCTGGTACTCTTCGGTGAGTCATAATTTTATGTTTGTTAATACCGTCGGCATAAAGACATTGGTGCAGCCATTAACTGATTTGGTCGATGGTGTGTTGTCCAAGAAGGTGTCTGTGGTGAGCGAAGTACCGATGAACTTCATGGAGCGAGCGTTAAAAATGGTGCTAAGCCGTTTTGGTTTAAAAAAGGAAGTGGCGCATCACCACTAACAGGGCTTAATGTACGGGTTTGTAGTACGGGTTCTTAGTAATATGGGGCTGTATCCGCTCAACAGTTTGCCTGTAAAGCTGTTGTATATCAGGGGTAATACCAGCATCGGTTCGACGTGAAATAATCGAAACAGGGAATAATAGATACTCGCTATGGCCAAGTTGTAGTGCCCGCGAGCGGCCAATTTGGTCGGTATAGACCACCCATTTCATATTAAGATCTTTCGCCAGCAAGTCGCCAAAAACCACGCCCAAAGCCTGGTTCATCAGCGTGTCATCTCGTTTAATAATGTGCTGGTCTATCAGTTTCTGCATCGCAATAAGATCGCTCTTATCTCCGCGTATGTTTTGCCCCAGCTGACTCATGAATAAGTCGTTTATACGCTGTCGTTGGTACTGTAGGTAGCGCTGGTCATTTGGCGCTAACTCTGTAATAGAGTGCTGCTCAGTAAGGGCTAGACTAGCTGGGCTGAAAAAAGCAGAGACCAGGGCCAGGATAGCAAGATATTTCATAGTTTTAAGCAATGGTTAACAGCCAGTTAAATGAGAGGGGGGGTGCCTTGTTTGACGGCCTATTTCAGCTTTATATCATTTAATTTGATAAAATCAACGACTTTTAGCTCTGGTGACTTGAGCTTGTGCCTGAGGCTAAGTACCATAGCATTTTTTTGAATGTTGCGGAGAAATGAAATGATCAAGGGCAGTATTGTTGCGCTCGTTACCCCAATGACGGACTCAGGCTTAGTCGATTGGGATGCGTTAGACAAATTGGTCGATTTTCACCTGCAACATGGCACAGATTCTATCGTTGCTGTAGGCACCAGTGGTGAATCTGCGACATTGAATGTTTCAGAGCATTGCCAGGTTATTACCCGTGTTGTTGATCGCGTTAACAAGCGCATTCCTGTGATTGCGGGTACTGGCGCCAACTCGACGTCAGAGGCTATCGAACTGACTGAGGCGGCTAAGAATGCTGGCGTTGATGCCTGTTTATTAGTGACGCCTTACTACAATAAGCCGACTCAAGAAGGTTTGTATCTGCACTACAAGGCAGTTGCTGAAGCCGTTAATATTCCACAGATTCTTTATAACGTGCCGGGTAGAACAGCCTGCGATTTGTTGCCTGAGACCGTGCTGCGTTTAACGGCTATTGAAAATATTGTCGGTATCAAAGAGGCGACGGGTGATTTGGCACGCGCGAAACAATTGATCGATGCTGCGCCTGCTGATTTCGCGATCTACTCCGGTGACGATGAAACCGCTGTTGAGCTGATGATTTTGGGCGGACACGGGAATATATCGGTGACGGCCAATATTGCTCCTCAGCAAATGTCAGATCTCTGTCGTCTGGCTATTGCGGGTGAGGCTGATGCGGCCCGTGCAATTCAGCAATCGCTGTTAGAGGTTCACGAAAGTATGTTTGTTGAGGCCAATCCTATTCCTGTGAAGTGGGCGTTGGCTGAAATGGGGCAAATAGGCCTAGGTATTCGTCTGCCATTAACAGTGCTTGATCAGCAATATCATGCGCAAGTACGTGCTGCGTTAGTGGCAGCGGAGCTGCTTAACTAAATGAAAAACCTTAATATAATAAGAGCAACCCGTCGACTTTTCGGCCTTGTTGTAGTGACCGGGCTTATTGCTACACAATCAGGCTGTAGTTTTTTCTTTGGTGACGACGGTCTCTACCCGGATAAAAGCAGTGATTACCTTAAATCTGAAGAGACCAGCCGGATTAATATCTCTTCCGAGATGAGCCAAGCAGCGATTGACGATGCCTATGTCATCCCTGAAATCGCTGAGAGTGACGATCTAGGGCGTGTTGTAGAGACTCCCAGGCCGGCACCGCTGGCCACGGGTGCCAATGATGACATGGTCAGAATTCAAAGCTTAAAAGGCGAGCACTGGGTGATTATTGAGTTGCAGCCTGGTCAGGTGTGGCCTCGCCTGCGTGACTTTTTGATTAGAAATAGCATATATCCCGAATACGCCGATGGTGTGGCCGGCATTTTAGAAACACCTTGGTTGCTGCAAAGTGAGGAAACCGACAACCGTGAGAAATTTCGTTTCACCGTTGTTCAGGGTGTTCAGCGTGGTAGCTCAGAGGTAAGAGTTCTGCAGTGGCAGTCTCCCCGTGACTCTGTGGTCAGTCGTTCAGATTGGCCTAGTGCCTCGAATGACACTGAGCGAGAGCAGTGGATGCTGCGGGAATTTGCCGGTTATGTTGCCAGTGACCAAGGAGCTGAATCAGTTTCTTTATTGGCACAGGGTATCGATACCAAGGGGCGGATAAAGCTCTATCGTGGTGACGATGCGCGCATACTTGTCGATCTCGACCAATATCGTGCATGGGCCTCGACCCAAAAAGCGTTGACCAAGGCCAGCTTTAAAATTACCGATATCAACCAGAGCAGCGGTAACATCTTCGCTCGATATGTTGAGGTTGTTGATGAGGATGACAAGCCTGGTTTCTTCGCCCGTCTATTTGGTGCATCCAGTGAGGATGAGCTGGAAAGTGATACGGTTTATCGAATCAATGTGATGCCCAGTAAAGAGCGAAAAGGATGGTCTGAGGTTCGTATTGCTGTTGAAAGCGGTAGTAACATATTGACTGAGCAGCAGCTCGAGAATCTGTTGATTGATATTCGTGGGCATCTGTCTTAGTGCAGTTTGCGGTACTGGGTAGTGGCAGCAGGGGTAATGCAACAATTATCCGCTGCGGCCAAACTACTTTGTTAGTCGATAATGGCTTTTCTGGTAAAGAGCTTGAGCGCAGGCTTGCCAGCATTGGGTGTGGTGTAGAGCATCTTGATGCAATACTGGTAACCCATGAGCACAGTGACCATATTGGTGGCGTGGGTGTTGTTAGTCGACGCTTTCAACTGCCTGTATGGATGACGCAGGGAACAGCAGGTTCTAGCCGGCTAGGCGCTGTTAATGAGCTCAATATCATCGATCAATCGGCTGATTTTTCAATTGGTGATATCAATGTTTTAGCGGTCCCTGTTATGCATGATGCCCGGGAGCCCTGCCAATTTATATTTTCACACGGTCAAATACGATTGGGCATGCTGACAGACTTGGGTTGTGTTGATGATGCTGTTTTTAGCGCTTATCAACGCTGTACCAGCTTAATTCTAGAGGCAAATTATGACGAACAATTGTTGGCCAGAGGCCCATATCCGGCAATGCTTAAGCAGCGGGTAGGTGGCCGTTATGGCCACTTGTCGAACCGTCAGACGGCAGATTTTCTCAGCCTTCATCATAGTCAAAGCCCGGGCGTATTAAAGATGCTTGTGATGGCTCATATCAGCGAAAAAAATAATACCACGGAGTGTGTAAAAGCTGCGCTAGAACCGGTGGTGGCCGATGCTGTTACCCAATATTACGCACAGCAGGAACACGTGTTAGGCTTTATCGACGCGCACTAACGTGACTAGTAAGAGGCTATCTTGGCTGCGATTTTGTTAAAATTTATCTACTCGCCGTTGTTACATTTTTTGATGATTGGTTTGTTTATCTTTGTTGTTGCTGGCATGGACGGCGACTCCCATCAACACATGGTTGAGCCGATCAGCTCAGAAGAGATTGCACAGTTGGCGGCAGAGTGGCAGTTGCAACAGGGTCAGGTTGCCGACAAAAAAATCCTGGCCGCACTGATGCAGGAGCAATTACTCGAGCGGGTTATGGTCGCAGAGGCGATAGCCAGAGGGTTTCACCTGCAAGACTCGGTGGTCCGTCAACGATTGTTACTCAATATGCAATTTATTGAAAGTGAGGTCATGCAAGGTGACGAGCAATATCATATCGATCAAGCGATTGCGCTTGGCATGGTCGAGAGTGATCTTGTGGTGCGTCGTCGCATGGTGCAATTGTTAGAGCAAAACCTAATGCTCGGAGAGGTTGTTATGTTTTCAGATCGACAGATAGAACAGTATTATGATCAGCATAAGAGCTCTTTCATAAAAGAGACAAAAATTGCTTTGGAGCACGTGTTCTTCGCTGCTGATAATGGCGGTACTGAGGTGGCCTTCCAGCGCTCACAAGCCGCGATTAAGGCTTTGTCTGGAGGCAATGTAGCCGGTGCTTTAAACGGCGAAATGTTTATTCATGGTCAACACTTACCGCTGCAAACAGAGCGGCAATATCGGCGTATTTTTGGGGGAGATTTTTCCCGCGCTATTCAGTCTCTGACACTGTCGCAATGGTCGGGGCCTATAGCGTCATCATTTGGCTGGCATGTTGTTAAACTAAAAGAGCGCAGCGTGGAACAGCCTAAGCCGCTGTCAGAGGTGGCGGCAGAGATTGTGGTAATACTACAAGAACAGTGGCAACAGCAGCGTTTATATCACAAGCAACAGGCGCTGCTGCAACATTATGCTCACCCCCGCTAATAGTGCGGGGTAACCGGCTCGCGATGGCTTAGTCGACTAATTGATAGTCACGTTTAAGAATCTCGATGATCTCTTGTTTCGGGTTGTCAGAAAGGACAATTTTCTCACCGGTAATCTTTTCCGCAATCCCCATATATGTGGCGGAGACATTCATCAGTACGTCGGTAGGTAAGGCGTTATCTCGAGCCAGTGCGCAACGTTCATCCATCCGATCCTTGTTCAACAAAATGTCAGGGTCGGGGAAGTGGTTTAGGAGCAGTTGACGAAAGCCCTCCTTCGAATTCTCAATAATTTTTCCCTGTTGATAGCAGGCTTCATCCCAAATACGAGAGGAGTCTGGTGTGCCAACTTCATCCATATAGATAAGTTTTTCATCGCCGTTTTTGTCGGTGACGTAGCCAAATTCAAATTTAGTATCGACAAAAATTTGGTCAATATTACTCAGGGCTTTGCTGATCACGTGATAGCCCTCTTTCAATAAGCGTTCATAGCTATCGATGTCATCGGCGCTGCGAAAGTTAAAAGCGGCGAAATTATTCTCAATATCCGATCGGCTGATATTGACATCGTCGACCTCAGGGACGCCGTCAATGCCAGTGAGTATGCCTTTTGTTGATGGGGTGATAATCAATTCTGGCAGGGCCTGGTCCTTACTCAGCCCTTCTGGTAATAAATTGCCACAGAAATTACGTTCGCCATTTTGGTAGGCGCGCCACATTGAACCGGTAATATATTGGCGGCAAATAGCCTCAATCATCACCGGCTTGGCCTTTTGCACTATCCAGACGAAAGGATGCGGTATATCGAGTATATGGCTGTCTGCTAAGTTGTGATCTTTGAACAATTGGAACCAGTGATTCGATATTGCGTTTAGCGCCGCACCTTTTCCCGGTACGCCGTGTAAATTGTTCTCCCCATGCCATATACAGTCAAAGGCAGAGATGCGGTCACTGATGACCATAATGGCCAGCGGTGTGTCGGCGGCGACATCGTAGTTTTTTTGTTGAATAAGGCGTGCGCTGTCGGCTTCAGTCAGCCAGTAAACAGAGCGAACCTTGCCGCTATGGACAGCTTTGTCGGTGCGGATTGGCAGGTCGTTGTTCACAGCTAAGACAGAATTAGCGGTACTCATTACAGGTGTCCTATATCGATCAATACGTTAGCAGTGCGGTGATGAGATAGCGTCGTCATAGGGCTATCGGTGTGGCGGATTTTATCAAATAGAGCAGAGAGAGGCACTAATTGATTACCCTTTGACGGAAAATCGGAAGGTTAATCAATTAGTTGACGAAATGGACAGTTTTACTGTGCTTTTTTTCCTGGGTAACTCTTCATGGTAATAATAGGGTGGAAGGCTAACTCGACACCCTCTTCAATTTGGCTGGTGCTGCTCAATACATTGCGAGAGCGAACAAAGCGAGGCGGGGACTTGCGGGTGTCGACCGATTGAGTTGCGCTGATTCCGCCAAGTGACGAGAATAGAACATTACCTTTGATGTCAAACATGGCGACCTGCAGTGACACGGCATCAACCAGCTGATTCCAGTCAAAGTCCACCGGCACGCTGTTGCTGGGACCCTGAAGCGTTACTTTGCGGGTGACGCCGTCAAACCGTGCTTGGCGCTGCATATTAGCGGTAAAGCTAATTTTACGTTCAATCAAATCCGTAAAAATAATGGTATCGGCGTCGGTGCTTTCTTCGAGTTGCTGCAATACAGAGAGCAACACTTTCTGTTGCGTATTACGGTTTAGTTTGCCAGTGTTTTCGTCATAGTATTTACCGTATTCATAGGTGGCTTTGCGAAGGGCATTCTCAAAATGATGCTCGGGCAATAAGTTGAAGCCATTTTTGGTGAGATAGGACTTTACTGCGGCATCAACTTTGTATTGTTCTTTTTGTAAGTAGTGGCGAGAGGGGCTGCCAAAGTTGATAGAGGCGATGACCACATTTTTAATATCGCCACGGATTTGCTTCTCATCTTTCCCCTCAGCGATTTGATACTGAAAGGTTGTTGGGTTGTGTGGCGTCGAAGAGCAGGCTGAAAGCAGTATGGTTAGAGCTACTATAAAAAATCGCACGGAAAGCCTCATGGAGTTTGCTAGCAAAATGTAGGGTCAAGATTCTAACGGGAATACTCACATATTGCAGCAACTGGAGGTTATAATTGTGGCGACACTGAAACCATTAATTTGTTAGTAGAGATTATGATGTTGCATATTCGAACGCTCGGTGAGGGGCATCCTGTGGTGCTGATCCATGGCTTGCTGGGTATGGGTGATAACCTGTTGGCGCTGGCAAAACAGTTATCAGAGCATTATCAAGTGCTATTGATAGATTTGCCCTATCATGGCAAGTCTCCTTGGCAAGGCGGTTTTTCTCACAGCCAGCAGGCGCAATCAATAGTGAGCTGTCTTGAGCAGCTGGGTATTGAAAAATTCTCTCTTGTCGGTCATTCGTTAGGCGGTAAAATTGCGATGCAAATTGCTTTGCTGCACCCGAGTATGGTTGAGGCTATTGTTGTTGCTGATATTGCTCCGGTGCATTATCAGCAGCATCGTCATCGTGGTGTTTTTACTGGTTTAAGAGCGGTCAATCTGCAGGCACTTAACAAGCGCAGCGAGGCTGACGCCGAGATGGCTGAGTATATTGAGGAACCTGGCGTTCGGCAGTTCTTACTAAAGAACTTGTATAAGGGGGAGGATGGTCAATTTCGTTGGCGCGCTGATATCAAATCGCTGGAACAGCACTACCATGAGATCGCGCAGGGGCCGCAGTTAGACAGTCGGTACTCAGGGCCATGCCTGTTTATCAAGGGGCAAAACTCAGACTACATTACCGCAGATCATCAGCAGGCTATGCGCGGCTATTTTCCCGCCTTCAGCTTTAAAATGATTGCGAATACTGGTCACTGGTTGCATGCAGAGAAGCCACTGATATTCAATGCATTGGTTGTGAGGTTTCTCGCTCAGTCATCCGCTTAGGAAGTGTTTTTGCCAGGTAAGGAGTGTTGGAGCAAGCCCACCAGCATCGAGACTAAGCCATCGATGGCCTCGTCACTGGTTGGGTCAATACCGGTTACCTTGGTCGACATAGGGGCAATAAACAGCACATAGGTGAGGGCGCCACAAATAATATGAGTCAAGTGTAAAGGGTTGCCGGCGGGCAGTAAGCCCCTTTGCTGGAAACTCTCAACAAAACGAATACTGCTGTCGTAGTCCTCGCGCATATAATGATTGATAAACCACTCCAGGCGCTGCCCCTTGCCTGAAGACTCACGAAACATGATATAGAGCCATTTGGGGTGTGCCTTGGCAAAAATGATAATGCTTTTTAGAATGTCAGTGAGTAAGTGCTGATCGCTCTCCTGATTACATTGGCTGAGGTCGATACTCGGTAGCGCGGTTTTACGTTCCTGCCAAAGTCTATCGACGGTTTCCTTCCAGAGTTGCTCCTTGGTCTCAAAGTGATATTGCACCAGGGCTTTTTTTAAATCACCGCGTTTTGCTATTTCACCCATTGATGCCGCCTCAAAGCCTAACTCGGCAAATACGCTGGCAGCAGATTCTAAAATTTTAGTGCGGGTTGCAAGGCGTTGTCGTTGTCGTTGATTCATGGTGTCGGTAGATGGCTGGTAATGCATCTATTCTAACATACTGACTATATGATTGGTCAGTAAGAATGGTTGGCAGCTTTATAAGGTCAGCAGTAACGGGGGTAATGCTGACTGATTGGCTATCAATGTAGTTTTCAACACTTTGGCCGATTGAATTAACGTTGTTTTATCACGGGTTAATGCAGATTAAACATTTGTTTATTCTATCAGTTTGGCTAGAGTTTTATTGATCTTGAGACTAGGTTTAGGGGGTGAAATGGCCTTAGAATCCCGCCTGATTTATCGGTAAATCACCAGATGGTAATAAAAATGGCAAAAACTTGTCGTAAAGGACAGGTTTTTGATATAAGTTGTTTTCTAAGAATACGTGATACTACGTAATTGCAGTCGGGGTATTCAGCTTTTGTGTTAAATGAAGATTTACCATAGAGCTATTTTGATCTGCGCCCGATTAAGATATGTAACACGTACTTTAGTAAACGATTAAATACACTAATGAAACAGTCGTGTAGATAGTAAGATGCGGTAAAGAGGCTATCACTATACTGTTCGGATCCAGGAGTTCACGGGACCATGTTGGAAAAAATGTTTAAATTGAAGGCTCACGGCACGACGGTTAGAACCGAAATTGTTGCCGGTTTGACCACCTTCTTAACGATGGCTTATATCTTGTTCGCTAACCCAGATATCATGGGTGCGGCAGGTATGGATGCCAGTGCTGTTTTTGTTGCCACAGCGGTGGCTGCAGCCATTGGTTGTTTCATCATGGGGCTGTGGGCTAACTTCCCGGCAGGTCTTGCGCCAGGCATGGGTCTGAACGCCTTTTTCGCATTTGCCGTTGTCGGCGGTATGGGTTACACATGGGAACAGGCACTGGCGGCAGTTTTTGTCTCCGGTATTGTCTTCTTCTTATTGTCCGCTTTTAAGATCCGTGAATGGATTATTACCAGCATTCCTTCTAGTCTGCGTCACGGTATCACTGTTGGTATCGGCTTATTTTTGACTATTATCGCACTGAAGAACGCCGGTATCGTTGTTGCCTTTGGCCCAACTATCATCAAAATGGGTGACTTCACGCAAGTGGGTCCTATTCTTGCTGGTTTTGGTTTGTTGCTCATTATTGCGCTGGACAGTAAAAAAGTACCGGGTGCCGTATTGATCTCTATTCTTGCCGTCAGTGTTATCGCCGCTATTTTGGGTATGACTCACTTTTCAGGCCTGGTCTCTACTCCGCCTTCAATGTCCGAGCTGGTTATGGCGATGGACTTTAGCCGTGTGCTAGAAGTGGGTATGATTTCAGTCATCCTGGCCTTTGTTTTCGTTGACTTGTTCGATACCTCGGGTACGTTGATGGCGACGGCTTCTAAGGCCGGCTTAACCGACGAAAACGGTAAGTTTGATAACATGGGGCGCGCCATGGTCTCTGACTCTGCGGCGACTACCATTGGTGCTGCCCTGGGTGTGTCTTCGGTGACGACCTATGTTGAATCAGGTGCGGGTATTGCTGCCGGTGGCCGAACAGGTCTAACCTCTGTTGTGATTGGTATCCTGTTCTTGATTGCGATGTTTTTCTCGCCACTCTTGAGCTTTGTGCCTGCCTATGCGACAGCACCAGCACTGATGTTTGTTGGCTTGTTGATGACGTCCGACATGAGTAACATCCACTGGGATGATATGACTGAGGCGGCGCCAGCTTGGATTGCGGCGATCGGCATGCCATTGTTCTTCTCGATCTCTCACGGTATCGGCATGGGTTTTGTTGCATATACCGCGATCAAGATTATGTCGGGTAAGTTCTCTGATATTAAGCCAGCCGTTGCCATTGTTGCTGTGCTGTATATTATTGGTCTTGCGACGAAGACGCTTAGCTAATAAAGCGCCATCGTGCTCTCGCAATAGTTGAGAGTCGAAAAGCCCGCATCCCGCTCTGATTCAGAGTCGGTTGCGGGTTTTTTTTTGCCAGTCAAACGACGTGATTTTATTCAATAATAGACAGTAGAGTGCTACACAAATAGTGAAGATCGTCGTCGGATATGATAAATGGTGGCATGATATAGACCAATTTTCCAAAGGGTCTGACCCAGATGCCTGCCTCGACAAATTTGGGGGTGATGTCGGCCATATTAACGGCATGTTTCATTTCAATAACACCGATGGCGCCTAATACCCGAACATCTTCAACGTTGTCGTATGCGAGAGCCGGGTGTAATGCCGACAATAATTGCTGCTCAATATTGGCCACGGTTTGTTGCCATGGTGAGTCAAGCAGTAGGTCTATGCTGGCGTTGGCAATTGCACAGGCAAGAGGGTTGCCCATAAAAGTAGGGCCGTGCATTAACACGCCAGCCTCGCCGCTACATATACCCTCGGCCACACGGTTTGAGCATAGCGTCGCCGCCAGGGTCATATAGCCACCAGTGATCGCCTTGCCGAGGCAGAGGATGTCGGGGCTTATATTGGCGTGCTCACAGGCGAATAGTTTACCGGTACGGCCAAAGCCGGTGGCAATTTCATCGGCGATTAACAATACGTTAAACTCATCACAAAGCGCTCTGATGCGCGCCAAATATTGAGGCGAGTAAAACCGCATACCGCCGGCGCCCTGGACGATTGGCTCTAAAATAACCGCGGCAATAGTACTGTGATGCTGTTGTAATTGATGGGTAAAATCTGCGATATCAGCTTCTGTGAAATGGCGATCAAAGCCCATCGGCGGCGCCTCACTGAACAGGTGTTGTGGCATCGACTTTTCGAACAGGTGATGCATGCCGGTAACGGGGTCACAGACACTCATTGCGCCAAAGGTATCACCGTGGTAACCGTTGCGCAGTGACAGCAGCTTGGTTTTAGTGTTGATGCCTTGGGATAGCCAGTATTGCAATGCCATTTTCATTGCCACCTCGACAGCCACCGAACCTGAATCAGCGAGAAAGACCTTGTCGAGGTTGGCTGGGGTGATTTTTACCAGGGTCTTACACAGAGTAATGGCCTGGGGGTGGGTCAGGCCGCCGAACATCACATGACTCATCTTGCTCAGTTGTTGTTGAGCAGCCTCGTTCAGTACCGGATGGTTGTAGCCGTGGATGGTCGACCACCAAGAAGACATGCCGTCGATCAGTTGTCGGCCATCGGCAAGCGTCAGGCGCACGCCATCGGCGGACACGACGGGGTAGTTGTCGATGGGATTATTGGTCGATGAGTAGGGGTGCCAGACGGCTTCTTTATCATCGTTAATCAATTGCTGGTTATCAAACATAATCACGCGATACCGTAGGTGAAAAATGACTGTAGCCGATGGTTAGAAAACTAAAGCTGAGATGCCCCCGATGTTTAGTTACTTTTGCCAGCCGGCCAGTATAATGCTGCTATGTTAACAGATCCTAAATCAATACTATCGACCGTTTTCGGTTATGACCAGTTCCGTAGCCCCCAGGGTGAAATCATTGAAACCATTGTTGAGGGTAAAGATGCGCTTGTCATCATGCCAACCGGTGGCGGTAAATCACTGTGCTACCAAATACCGGCAATAGCCCGTGGTGGTGTCGGCATCGTGGTTTCGCCATTGATCGCCTTAATGCAGGATCAGGTACAAGCGCTGCAGCAATTAGGTGTCAGCGCAGCCTTTTTGAATTCGACGCAGGAATTTGATCAGCAGCGTGCCGTCGAAGATGCCCTGCGCGATAATCGCATACAGCTGTTGTATGTTGCGCCAGAGCGACTGATACAGCCGCGTACGACGGCTTTGTTACAGGGCTGTCAGGTGTCGTTGTTCGCCATTGATGAGGCGCATTGTGTTAGTCAATGGGGGCACGATTTCAGAAGTGACTACCTGCAGCTAGGGGCCGTGCTGGAAAGTTTTCCCGCCGTTCCTCGCATAGCGTTGACCGCTACCGCAGATGATCGCACGCGAAAGGATATTGTTGCCCGTCTACATCTGGATACCGCCGAACAGTTTATCTGTGGTTTTGATCGCCCTAATATCCAATACCGTATTAATCAAAAGCAAAATGCTCGTCAGCAATTGTTATCGTTTATTCGGCTGGAACATGCCAGCGATGCCGGTATTGTCTATTGTATGTCGCGTAAGCGGGTTGACCAGACTGCCGCGTGGCTGTGTACGCAAGGGTTTAAGGCGCTGCCTTATCACGCCGGCTTATCGAAGGAGGTTCGTGCAGAGAACCAACAGCGGTTTCTGCGTGAAGAGGGGATTATTGTGGTGGCTACTGTCGCCTTTGGCATGGGCATTGACAAACCTGATGTGCGTTTTGTTGCCCATTTGGACCTGCCGAAATCAATAGAGGCTTATTACCAGGAAACGGGGCGAGGCGGGCGTGATGGCTTACCAGCCACTGCCTGGATGGTTTATGGTTTGCAGGACGTTATTGGCATGAAACAGCTGATGGCCGGTTCGGCCGGTAACGAAGATTTCAAACGGGTGGAGGGAATGCGTCTCGATGCGATGCTTGGCCTGTGTGAAATCAGTTCCTGCCGCCGGCAAGTGCTGCTGCGCTATTTTGGCGAACAAACCGATCCCTGTGGGAACTGTGATAATTGTATTACGCCACCGGAGGTGTGGGATGCAACGGTTTCGTCGCAGAAAGCGTTATCCTGTGTCTACCGAACCGGGCAGCGCTTCGGTGCCGGTCATGTCGTCGATGTTTTACTGGGTAAGTCGACAACCAAGGTGCAGGAATTTGGTCATCAGCAGTTATCAACCTTCTCGATCGGCAAGGAGTTGAATGAAAAAGAGTGGCGCTCAGTTTTTCGCCAGCTGGTGGCCCGAGGTATGCTGAACGTTGACGTCGAATCCTGGGGGGCGCTCAAGCTGGGGGAGTCCTGCCGACCCTTGTTGCGCGGTGAGCAATCTATTTCGCTAAGGCGTGATGCAGTTATACTGGAAGCCGCGTCTGGGCGCAAGAAGCGAAGCTCTCAGTCGGTAGCCTCTAGTGATCAGTTGCTTTGGAATACACTACGCCATACTCGTAAGCAATTAGCCGAAGAGCAGAGTGTGCCGCCATACGTCATTTTTAGCGATGCCAGCCTTATGGAGATGTTGGCTGTGAAACCGGTAACCGAGCAACAATTCTTATCCATTACCGGCGTAGGAGCCACTAAGCTCGAGCGTTACGGTCAAAACTTCATGGCCGTCATCGAAGATTATTTGCAGACACACGGAAATGCCAGTATCTCCAGCGCAGGTAATACGGTATGGGAAACGCAAGCGTTGTTATTAGCTGGTTTGAATGTTGTTGCCATTGCTGCTCAGCGACAGCTTTCTGAAACGACTATTTTTAACCACTGCGCACAATTGTTAGGCGAGGGTAGAGTATCTCTCGAAGCAGTTGTTGAGATCGATAAAAAGCACCTGCAGTTGGCATCTGACGCTTTACATGAGCACGGTTTACAGAGTGATGGCAGCATTAGAGTAAAGCCTGCCTATGAAGCGCTGGGAGGGTTGGTAGATTATGCCCAGTTACGCTGCATTGCCGCAGCAATGATGGCCAAGTCTAATTAAATGGACGGCTTTATCGATTATCAGATCAAGTTAATGCGCCGTAAGACTATTGGCATATACATTTTGCCAGACGGTGTCGTTGAGGTGAGGGCGCCCAAGCGAACAACGCGGCAGTCGATCGCTACTTTTGTGGCGGGTAATCGCCAGTGGATAGAGCAGCGAATGGCTTTGGCAGAACAGCGAAAGGGGCGGCCGTTTAATGTTTTTGGTCGCCCGCGCCAGGTGTTGGTCGAGTTGGGTCAGCGTCGATATATCAGGCTTTCTGCTCGCCAGTTACGTATTGTGATACTGCCTGGGGATGATGATGAGGCAATGAGGCAGCAGTTGAAGGCTTGGTTGTTGGTCATTGCTCGGCGATATTTAGCTCGACGCTTAGTCGCGAACCTTGATTGGTGTCATGTGCTGCGCGTTGATAAGCCCGAGTTACGTGTTCGTTATATGCGCAGCCGATGGGGTAGTTGCAGTCTATCGGGTAGAGTGAATCTCAGTACAACCTTGGTGCAGTTGCCTGTTGAATTTTGTGACTATGTTATTGCCCATGAACTGTGCCATCTCAGGGTTTTTAATCATAGCCCGCGTTTTTATCAATTGATGCAAGTGTTGCAGCCAGATTGGCGGTTGAAGAGAGAGTACTTAAAGCAGATTGAGACAGGGGTGGAGGTGATGCAGATCAAGTCATACCTGCATCGTTAGCTCGTGCTATTTGCTACATATACCATTGAGTAAGATGTCGAACATAGAGTCGATTTGCTTATCGCCGCTGGCATCAGGGAAGCGGTCGAACCTGTCCTGCATCAAACTGGCAACGCCGTGAATAGATGCCCAGACAGAATTGGCGGTGATGGTGATGTCCTCGATTGAAAATATGCCCGTATCCACCCCTGTTTGTAGGCTTTTCTCAATTAACTTAAAACTGCGTTGTCCGGCGGCAAGTAATTCTGGGTAGCTTTTTCTATCACCTAAGATAGGGCCAAACATGAGCTTGAAGACTTCGGTGTTTTCCAGGCTGAATAAGATGTAGCTTCTGGCCATGGCCTTAAGATATTTTGGCGGCTGGTCATCGAGGTCGGTGATGGCGTCAGAAATGCTATGGGCCATAATATCGAAGCCATTAATTGCGATGGCGGATAGCAGTTGATTTTTATCTTCAAAATGTCTGTACGGGGCTGTTTGCGAAACGCCAATTTCTCTGGCCAGGGCGCGCAGGCTGATATTTTCAGCGCCTTTTTCGTCGAGGTGGGCTATACCTAAGTTAATCAAGCTCTCGCGTAGGTTGCCGTGGTGGTAGGTGCTGTCTGCCATAATCTTATAATTCTCAGTGGTATCTATTATCACAGCAAGGCTGGATGCAATGTTGACATGCGTTTGTCCAAGGCATTATGCCGTTTTTTTCTAATGACAGCTAGTGTCACCGGTCTAAACTCATTCAAATTAACGTATAAAAGGTGCGCCTCCATCCGATGGAAGTGTTTGAAAGTTGTCACGGTTTAGGGATTTAGTATATGATTCAGCCAATTTTTTGTACTCAGGGGTTGAAAATGGGATGCAGCTCTCGTTATTGGTGTGTGGTCGCCGTTGTTTTGATGTTGATTGGCTGTGGCGCCGAACCGCAGAAGGAAGAGATCAAAGAGGTGGTTGTTGAAACTGACAAGACGGCAGATGAACAGCTGAAAAGGCCTGAAACCAAGTTCTCTGAAACGCCAAGCTTTGCTCAAATAGCCGACGTCAAAGAGAAGAAGGCGCAATTTTTTAATTATCTACTGACCTATATCGCATCAGAAAATAGCTATATAACAGCGGAGAGAAGGCAGGTTGTCACTCTTCAGCAAGCCTTGCGGGTAGGACAGCTGTCTGAACAGCAGTCTGTGGTGCTGCAGGGATTGGCAAAGCGTTACAAATTGTCTGAGGCGCTGTCTATTCAGGAGCAACTAGAGCAGTTAATGGTCCGTGTTGATATCGTACCACCCTCGCTGGCTTTGGCGCAGTCTGCCAATGAGTCGGCGTGGGGAACCTCTAGGTTTGCCACGCAGGGTAATAACTATTTTGGTCAATGGTGCTTTAACTCAGGCTGTGGCATTGTGCCTCAATCAAGGCCTGAGGGTGAAATTTACGAGGTGGCCAGATTTGAGGATGCCGGTGGATCGGTGCGAGCATATTTTCTTAATTTAAATACCCATGGCGCCTATCGTCAGCTGCGAGCAATTCGCGCAGAGGCCAGGCAAGGCAATCAGGTGATTACCGGTGTTGATCTTGCTGTGGGTCTGCGGAGTTATTCAGCGCGGGGTGAGCAATATGTTGAAGAAATTCAAAAGATGATTATCTTCAACAAGCTCGATATACTCGACAAAAATGACTTCTAGAGAAAAAAGCCGCTGAATCAGCGGCTTTTTTTTGTCATTTCTCTGCGATGGTTTAGTCGGTGGGTAGCTCGCCCTGGGCGTTGAAACGCAACCAGGCATGGGAGTACCAGTGATACCGTCCGCCCTCTTGGCTGGGCATTGTGCAGTTATACCGAGAGCGCCCAGTAATAATCTCCTTTTTTGCGGTCACTACAAAGCTATTGTTGTTGGTATCAATGTTAGTGATGTCGCCAGTGCCCTGGTTGCTGACATAACAGGCAAGCTCTGAGAGGCGCCAATCACCAGGCTCCAGAGTGATACGAATAGAGGGTTTTTTGACCGCATAGGAAGTCAGCCCGGACTGATCTTCGCCGACTAATACCTCAACTGATTTGATTGGCATGGGCAGTGATTTCAGTTTTGTCCGCAGGGTTTTTGGGTTGGCATAGACGCCGGCGGCGGGGAATCGTGGCAGCGCGGTAAAATCCAATGCCGAGGACAGAGCGCCGGATTGTTGGCCAAAACCAACGTAGCCTAGCTCGCTGATGATTGCCTGCAGTGGCTGGTCGAATTCGCCATAGGGGTAGGCAAATAACGGGAGCTCACTATTGGTGTGTTGTTTTAATTTGTCCTTGGTTATTAATATTTGATCGTGCATACGTTGCTGCCATTGCTCTTCTGTCTCCCCCTCTAGACGGGTGGCCATGTGGCTATGATGGTGGCTGTGGTTAGCGAGTTCACCACCTTTGTCTTGTAAACTGTTTAATTCTTGCCAGCTCATAATGTGTCGGTGCTGCTCATCGACCGCTGCTGAATTGACAAAGACAGTAAATGGCCAGCCACGTTTTTCGAGCATTGGCGTCGCTGTTGTGAGGATGGAGTCATAGGCGTCATCGAAGGTGATGACGGTTACTCTACTGGGCAGCGTAGTCCCCTGCTGTAAGTAACGAACCACTTTGCTTAGCGGCCAAACCTCAAAGCCGTTGTCTTCAATCATTTGCAGGTGTTGAGCGAATTCACCCGGGGTTGTGGAGGTGATTCTCGGTGTTGTATCGCTGATATGGTGGTATAGTAATACTGTCACAGCATTAGCTCTAAGGCTTAAGCCAGTGAAAAGTATAAGAATAATAAGAGTGCCAAAACGTCTTAGGCGTAAGTACTGAGTGTATTTTGTTAAAAACATATTCATAATTGGTCTGTTCTGTTAGTGGCAGTGACGTTGATTTTACCCTATTTAAGCTTTGCTTCCGGGCTGAGTTTATTATCGCCTGTTAATAATTGGGCTTTTAGTGGTTGGTATTTTTTTCTGTAGCCTTGCAGCTGCACAAGTGTATGTTATTGAGTGTTTTTTTAAAATTCAGGTGTTAATCGATTTTGTTTTGCAACAAGAGTAGTCCATGTCTGCAGCTTTAAACAACCGGTTGTCGTTAGGAATCAAATTAGCTGCTGTTATCGCCGTCCTCGTGGTCGGGGGGATGTCTGTACTCGGCTTGTCTGTGTTAAATAAGCAGAATCAGCTGCAGGATGAGCAGCTAGAGGCGCTTGGTCAGGCTTTGGCGTCGCAGACTGCGGCAACAGCCACCGAGCCGCTATTTACGGGTGACAGCCTCTCTCTTCAGTTGCAGGCGGAGCAGAGTATTGCCCTGGCGAGAATAAAGGCCGTTCAGATCAGCTCTAGCAGTGGTGATATTTTAGCCTTCGCCGGCGATGTTAACGCCCTTGCCGACGCAGTGTCAGCACAAGAACATTATTACTTTACCAGTGATGTTAGTTTTCGTGAGACCTCAGGCGGTCGTGTTGAAATCCTTTTGGAGTCCAATGAGCTGGCCAAGACCTATGAGCATATACTAAGGCTGGTGTTGATTGTTGGTGGCGGGGTAACGGTGGCGGCTTTATTTATTGCCTTGCTCATTGCCCGCAAGATAAATCAGCCTATTAACATGTTGCTGGATGCGACAGAAAAAATCGGTGCTGGTGACTACAGAGTGGCGGTGCCCTCTGAGCGCCGGGATGATGAAATAGGCCAGTTGCTCAGTGCCATCAGCGATATGGGACAGGGTTTATATCAGCGTGATCAAGTTGAGACGATGTTAGGCGGTTTTGTTAATCAGGATATTGCTAAGCAGGTGATTAGCAAGGCTGATGCGGTCAATATTAAGGGCGAGCGAGTTGAGGCGACGGTATTGTTTGCCGATATAGTCGGCTTTACATCGATGTCAGAGACGCTGACTCCTGAGCAAGTGGCAGAGCTGCTCAATGAATATTTTTCATATTTTGCCCACTGCTCTGATTTGTATTTTGGCACCGTTGATAAATTTATCGGTGACTGTGTCATGGTGGTATTTGGCGCACCAAAGGCCAACGAAGATCATCGATTCAATGCGGCAGCCTGTGCTTTCTTGATGCAGCGGTTGACCCAGGCGCTTAATCATCGTCGTCGTGATGAGGGGCTGCCTGAGGTGATGCTGCGTATTGGTATTAATTCTGGTCAGATGTTGGCAGGTGTGCTTGGTGGCGATAAAAAAATGGAGTACACCGTCGTCGGCGACTCGGTAAACCTGGCGTCACGTTTGTGTAGCGAGGCTGAAAGTGGCCAAATTATTGTCACTGAAGAGTATAAAACATCACTGCTTGAGCCACAGCGGGTCTGCTTAAACTCGCAAAAGCGGATTAAAATAAGAGGCAAGGCGGTGCCCGTACAAACATTTGAAATCACCGATATTGCCTCTGAGTATCAGCTCACGATGAATACCTTAATCGATGACTTACTGAGTATTCGGGAATCCCTATGAACATCATCAAAGTCTTCAGCTTGGCCGTTATTATGCTGGTTCTGCAGGGCTGTCAAATGCCCGGACACCTCGATGAAGATGTGCTGCAGTTGCGCGTAGATGACTTGCTCGCTAACCAGAAATATCAGAGGGCTATTGACTTGGTTGCTAAACAGCAACCTCAGACAGCCAAACTGGAGCAGCAACACCGTCGGCTGGTCGATGGAGCAGAGCACTACCGTCGAAGTTTGGCGGCGCAAGTAAACGGCTTGGCTAAAAATTCTCGCTGGGTTGAAGCAGAGGCATTAATGTCGCAGGGGGTGAATAACTATCCCAGTGAGGAAATGCGCAGCCAATACGACAGCATTATTTTGCGCCGTGAAGCCTATCTGGAGAAGCACTGGCGACAGTTAAATTATCAGAGGGCCTCAGTGATACCAGACAACATTGCTGAGGTTAATAAGTTATTAGCGGCACAGCCGGGTGATAAGCAGGCACAAAATCTCTCGAAGCAATACGCCCAAGAGTCTTTAGAATTGTTGAAATTTGTCGTTGAAACGGCGGAGATGAATGAGGGACGGGGACGCTATACCGCAGCAAAGGCTGATTATCAATTGGCTAAATTGCTGTCGCTCGACAAGCAATATGGCGATGAGATGCGTCGTTTAGATGGCAAATTATTGGCTCTACAGCAGGCGAAAAAGAAACAGAAGCAGCAGTCTCTGTTGAAACAGAAACAAAAATTAGAGGCGCAGTTTTTGGCGTCAATTGCCAGTGGTGAATTACAGGCGGCGGAAAAACAGCTGGCTAACATCGCAGCGCTAGGTATTGATAGCCAGCGCTTGCAGGGTTATCGTGAGGTGCTCGATGAGAAGGTGGCTAGAGCTGTCTCAATTTTAGTGATGAAGGCTAACACTGCCTATACGCTCGGAGAGATAGAGGCAGCTATTGCAGATTGGCAGCAGGCGTTGGTATTGCAGCCGAATAATTCGGTGGTGGTCGAGAAGCTTGCCCGTGCCAAGGCTTTCAAAAATTACTATGAAAGCCTGCAGGGTGACAAGTTGACTAGCGAGTAGACAGTGCTGCCAGGTAATTGGCAATGGCTTGCTGCAGACCAACTTCTATACAGTCAATAGTAAAAGAATGTCCAATAGATACTTCTAACAAATGAGGTAAATGGCGGCAGAATAGCGGTAGATTTTGAGTGTTAAGATCGTGCCCTGCGTTGAGTCCAAGCCCGCATTTTTTGGCAGTTTTAGCAGCCTGGGCAAATTGCGCAATCGATGCATCAATATCCCCGCCAGTGTCTACTGCTTCGGCGTAGGGTCCGGTGTAAAGCTCGATGCGATCGGCGCCAAGCTTTGCTGCCAGTTCAATTTGGTCGTCAATCGGATCCATAAATAAACTGCTGCGAACCCCCAGGCTTTTTAGCTCATCAATAATGGGCTGTAATCGATTAAAATCTTGCTTCAAATCGAAGCCGTGGTCTGAGGTCAGTTGGCTGTTGCTGTCGGGCACTAGGGTGCACTGAGCCGGCTTTATTTGTCGGATTAAGGTCATAAAGCCAGGGTAGTCACTGACACCAGGGCGATCGCTGGCCATTGGTGGTGCAAAGGGATTGCCCTCAATATTCAGTTCCACATCGATGGCCTTGGCGAGTGCAAAACAGTCGTCGGCGCGAATGTGGCGCTGGTCAGGGCGAGGGTGCACAGTAATACCGTGGGCGCCAGCATCGATACACATTTGGGCGTGTTTAACGACATCGGGGTATAGCGTGTCTCGTGAGTTTCGAATCAGTGCAATTTTGTTAAGGTTGATACTCAGCGCAGTCATCTGTATAGCCTTGTTTTGTCGGAGTGCTACCGACCGGTAGCACACAATAGAAAGGGTTTAGCCGTTATTTTGTGGGATGTCTTGGTCGACGGGGGGGTGACTGATTGCCTCTTCGCTCGTGGCATCCGCATCGATAGCTTTCTCCTTGTCGATGGTAAGAGCGGCCTCGTCAGCCTTGCGGTAGACATTGGTGATGATAATAGGCTCGACAGGTACATCGGCGTGGCCGCCGACGCGTGTTGTGTCTTGAATCACAATGTCGTCAACCACATACATACCATCGATAACGCGTCCAAATACAGCGTAGCCATCGTTGCCAGCGCGGCGGTCAAGGCTTAGGTTGCTTCGCACATTAATAAAAAACTGAGAGGTGGCACTGTCGGGGTCAGATGTTCTGGCCATAGACAGCGTAGTACGATCGTTATAGAGGCCGTTATTGGCCTCGTTTTTGATTGGGGAGAGCGTGGCTTTCTCGGACATTTGCTCGGTAAATCCGCCGCCTTGAATCATGAATCCAGGAATAATACGGTGGAATATTGTGCCGTTATAAAAGTCGCTGTCTACATATTGTAAGAAATTGGTAACAGTAATCGGCGCTTTGTCTTCGAAAAGTTCAACAGTGATATCGCCCTTGGTTGTTTCTAAGACAACCGTGGGGTTCTCTGCGTGACTGACACCGCTGAGTAAGCCGATGAGAAAAGTGGCGGCGATAAAAGACTTTATAGCATTCATGAATAGGGTTCCTGTTGCGTTGCAGAGATGATGGTTATGACGAGCTTACCACTCAGATTTGCGTTTTTTAGGTCTGAGGCGGGGGATGATCAAGGCTAATAGCACGCCAAAACCGACGGCACCAACGCCATTCATAAACCATTCGACATCAGATTTGTCTTTGAGTCGATCGTTATCGGCGGTTAATACATCGATTTCATTTTTTAACATCTGGTTATTTTCGCCCAGCGTTTTGTTGCTGTTTGAAAGATTGACTGCATTGGCGGAAAGTTTCTTTAGAGCTGCGAGTTCGCTGCTAAGACGTTGGTTGTCAGCATTCAAGGTTTTGTTTTTGCTGTTGAGCTCGGTGTTCTGTGTTTTGCTTTGATCAAGCTGGGCGGCTATAGGGCCGGCCTGTTGTGACAGTGTGGCGATTCTTGCGCGGGCTTCCGCAAGTTGTAAGCGGGCGCTTTTCTCTGGTATCAGGTACTGAGCCGGTGCCCAGCCTGTGGTGCCGTCGGTGGTACTTACCTGATAAAATTTTTGATCGTCACTGAGCGAGATTACCTCGAGTGCCGCACCGCTTTTTAGTTGTTTGATAATGCGGTGGCTGTTGGTTGGGCCACTGCGCAGGTTGATCAATAATATGTCTGATACGTAGCGAGTATCGGCGGCTGCCGTTATTTGGCTGGTCAGAGTGGCGCTGGCGAAGACAGCCGCGGCAGAAAGTGTCAAAAGGCTTCGGCTGAGGTATTTAAAGACTGATTTCATATGGTTGATCTGCGCATAAATTAAGGTAGAAGATAAAATCGCTGTAACATTAATATGTTAAAGCAATGACCTCAAAAAGTTATAATAACCCATTGGGAGGTAAACGGCATAATTTAATAAACTAGGCGCGCTGTCAACATGAGCGTGGTTGAAATCAGACGCAGTTTGAAAAGCCGGCGCGGCAACCTCGCCGGCTGCGGCGTTTACGGCAATACTTTTTTGAACGGTTTGACGGTAACCTGTTGATATACGCCGGCGGCAATATAAGGGTCGTTGTCGGCCCATTGCTGGGCGGCGGCGAGGTTGTCGAATTCGGCGATAACAAGAGAGCCAGTAAAGCCGTTTTGTCCGGGGTCTTCGCTGTCAATAGCCGGATGAGGGCCGGCGACAAATAGCCGCCCCTGTTGTTGCAGTTGCTGTAACCTAGCAAGATGATCCGGGCGGGCGGCTAATCTCTTTTCTAGACTGTTTTCAATATCCTGGCTGATAATGGCGTATAGCATTTATTCGTTCTCTTTAGTTTCGTCTTTAAGATGCGGCGCCAAAACGGCAACGGTGATAATCGATAATAGTACGGTAAAGCCAATGGATGAAAACAGTTTGTAATCGACCCAGAATTCTTCGCTATAGTGGTAGGCGACAAACAGGTTAAGGGCGCCGACGATAATAAAATTGGCTACCCAGAGATTGGATAGTCGCGTCCAGACTTTCTTCGGAAGATTAAGCTGGCTGCCAAGCATGCGTTCAAGCAAATTCTTATGGCTGATCAACTGACTGGCGATGAATACGGCTGCCATCCCCCAGTTAAAAATAGTGGGTTTCCACATAATAAAGGCGTTGTTGCGTAATACGAGGGTGAGGCCGCCGAAGACGCAGACGGCTAATACCATCCATAATTGACGCTTTTCTAGTTTGCCGGTAATAATGCGGCTGATGACGGCTTCAGCAATAGTGGCGATAATCAGCACGGTGGTGGCGCTGTAGATACCATCGAAGGTGTAGTCGAAGCCGGCCACTGAAATTTGACTGCCATCCATCCGGTAGGTGATGAAAAATAGAATAATGGGGATGAGTTCAGCAATTTGCTTCATAGCAATAATATACCTGGTAATAGTACGGTGAGGCGTCGGCAAAAGTGTTAATATACCGCTGTTATTTATCGTTCGCGGCGACATCATAGCGAATTCTAACGCTTTCACCAATGGAGACTGATGATATTGTGCGACCAATAGTGGATTTACATTGTCACAGTAAGGCCTCAGATGGCACCTTGGAACCAGCGGAGGTCTATAATCGGGCTTGTGATAATGGTGTCGATAAGCTGGCGTTAACCGATCATGATACGATCGCCGGCTGCCTAGAACTTAAGCAGGCAATCGATGACGGTCGTATCGTCAAACGGGCTGAATTGATCAGTGGTATTGAGTTGTCTTGCCTGTGGAACAAGCGCGGTATTCACATTATCGGTCTCGGTTTCGATCTCGATAGCGAGGTCATGACGGATGCTGTTAGTCGACAGACGGCGGTTAGAAATGAACGAGCAGTTACCATCGGTAAGCGACTCGCTAAATTGGGCTTCCCCAATTGTTACGAGGGGGCATTAACCATTGCTGATGGCTGCCAAATTGGCCGGCCACATTTCGCGCAATATATGTTGGCCCAAGGGTATGTCAGTAATATTAATCAGGCTTTCACTAAGTATTTAGGTGCAGGTAAACCTGGCGATGTGAAGAGTGGTTGGCCTAGCTTGGCAGAGGCCGTTGGCTGGATTAAGGATTCTGGTGGTATCGCAGTGGTGGCCCACCCGGAGCGTTATAAATTAACCCGAACAAAACTTTGCCAACTATTGCAATGCTTTGTCGATGCCGGCGGGCAGGGCATTGAAATGGCGGGCAAGGCACAGCATATCAACACCCAGCGAGATATTGCTAAATTGTGTGCTCAATACGAGTTGCTGGCCTCGGTGGGCAGTGACTTTCACAACCCAGAATACCGCTGGAATGATTTGGCCTCAGTACCCAGTATACCGGCTGACCTCACCCCAGTTTGGCAGCACCTTAAACCCGTAGTACAGTAACTTAGCGAAAGCGCGGTAATAATGTAGCCTCGCGTAATAATTGATAGATCAAGGAATAATAATGAGTCAGTTTTTTCAGATTCATCCAGAAAACCCCCAGTCGAGGCTTGTTAATCAGGCCGTTGAAATTCTCAATAGCGGCGGCGTTATTGTATACCCGACAGATTCTGCTTATGCCTTGGGTTGTAAGGTGGGCGATAAACGGGCTGCTGAGACTATTCGTCGCATCAGGCAGTTGGATGATAAGCACAACTTTACGTTAATGTGTCGTGACCTTTCTGAGATAGCCACCTATGCCCGGGTTGATAATACGGCTTATCGTTTGATCAAAAGCCACACACCAGGGCCTTATACTTTCATTCTCAAGGGAACCAGCGAGGTGCCTCGCCGTTTGATGCACTCCAAAAGGCGCACCATTGGTTTGAGAGTACCCAATAATAATATCGCGCTGGCAATTCTGGAGCAGCTGGGCGAGCCGATGATGAGTGTAACGCTGATCATGCCCAACGATAATGAGCCATTAACAGACCCCTATGAAATCCGTGATCTATTAGAGCATACCGTTGAATTGGTCATCGATGGCGGCTATTGCGGCTTTGAGCCGTCGACGGTGATTTCGATGGTGGATGATGAGATCGAAGTTGTTCGTCAAGGCTTGGGTGATACTTCGGATTTTGTTGCTTAGCGGCCTCAATTAGACTGTTGATTACAGCCGGCTATACGGTTGCAAATATAGCGGGCTATAATGTCGGATCGAGAATTTTTAGGTGGATGAATGTCAGAGCTAGACGACGATATTGCCGAGTCGCAACACAATAATCAGCGTGGTCAGGAGAGGTCGGATATCATCGAGTCTGGTGATGACCCCTATCATGATGAGTATGCCGACGAGGATGCGGTCAGCCCGGAACAACTCGACGATGTGCTTACTCGCTTAGAGTCTGCCCGACAAGAAATGGGTTCCGGTCAGGGTGAATTGTTCGCCTTGGTTAACGGTGAGGCGGTGACGGAGCTACCAAAAGATTTGTATATTCCGCCCGAGGCCTTGGAGGTATTTCTCGATGCTTTTGAAGGCCCGCTGGACTTACTACTGTATTTAATTCGTCGTCAAAACATCGATATATTAGAAATTAACGTCGCTCAAATAACCAAGCAGTACGTTGCTTATATCAAGCTTATGGATGCCGCGCAGTTCGAAATGGCAGCGGAATATCTGGTAATGGCGGCGATGTTGGCCGAGATAAAGTCGCGTATGTTGCTGCCTCGCTCGGTGGATGTTGAAGAGGAAGAGGACGACCCGAGAGCCCAGCTGATTAGGCGGTTGCAGGAATATGAGCGGTTTAAAACTGCGGCGGAAGACATTGATCATTTGCCTCGTATGGGGCGTGATATTCATGTGGCTTCGGCTGAGCCGCCCGACACTGAAAAGCGTCGATTAGAGCCCGATGTCGATATGCGTGAGATCTTAATGGCGCTCGGAGAGGTATTGGCCCGTGCTGACATGTATGAGTCGCATCAGGTTGAGAAAGAGACATTGTCTACCCGTGAGCGGATGAGTGACGTGCTCGAACAGCTCAAGGGCCGTAGCTTTCTCCCCTTTGTCTCTCTGTTCAAGGCCCATGAAGGGCGTTTAGGGGTGGTGGTTACTTTTTTGGCGATTATGGAATTGATTAAAGAGTCGCTGCTGGAAATCGTTCAAACCGAAATGTTCGGTGCCATACACGTAAAGGCTAAAATCGTATGAGCATAGATGCTACAACGTTGAAGAATATCATTGAAGGTGCGCTGCTTGCAGCGGGTAAGCCGTTGAATATAAGGCAGCTCCAGTCACTGTTTGAGGGTGACGACGATGTGCCCAACAAGACAGCGCTGGAGCAGGCAATAACCCAGCTGTCAGCCGATTTAGAGGGGCGTGGTATTGAGTTGAAACAGGTCTCCTCTGGCTATCGATTGCAGGTGAGGCAGAGCTATGGCCATTGGGTAGGGCGTCTGTGGGAGGAGCGACCGCAGAAGTATTCTCGTGCGATGCTGGAAACCCTGGCCTTGATTGCCTATCGTCAGCCGATTACTCGGGGTGAGATTGAAGATATCCGTGGTGTTGCCGTCAGCTCCAATATTATACGAGCGCTGAGTGAGCGTGATTGGGTTCGAGTCGTGGGGCATAAAGATGTGCCGGGTCGCCCAGCGATGTACGCCACATCTCGCACTTTTCTCGACTATTTCAATCTGGAAAACCTCGATCAACTGCCTAGCTTATCTGAAATTCGTGATCTAGAAGCGGTGGCGAAAGAGCTGCAGTTCGATGCGGAAATTGTTCTTGAGGCCAGGGCGATGGAGCAGCGTGAGCTTGATTACCAGCAGCAACAGCAGGACGTACAAGATCAGCAGGTCGATGATCACATACCACCTGTCTCCGTTGAACCACTGGCGCAGGAGTCGAATCTGTCGCCGGATGACAAGCATGATGAGGGCAATGAGGCTAGGATTAGGGATGGAGCTGTGCTGCCGGCAGAATCCGATCAAACGAATAACGGCGTCAGCAGTGAGCCGGTTGAGCCCAAACCCGAGTTTGATGAGTTAGATATTCTGGCCTCTGTTGCTGATTTGGACATCGATGATGATGAAAACGATCAAAGCGCTGGTATCGAGGCGTCGTCGGCCATAGAATACGCGTCTTTTAGTGTTGCAGGCGACGATGACATTGATGTCGCTGACGGTGTTGAAGAGCAGCAATCAGAATTAGCTTTATTGGCAGAGGTGTTGGATGAAGATGCAGTCGACCCCTCCGAAGATGTTTAAATACCATTGAGTATGCGTGAATGAGTGAAAAGTTACAGAAAGTATTGGCCGCATATGGCGTAGGTTCTAGGCGTGAAATGGAACGCTGGATCACCGCTGGGCGAATTACAGTAAACGGCAAGGTTGCCACCTTAGGTGACCGTGTTGAGCAGGAAGATAAGATCAGTGTTGACAGCAAGGCGCTGCAGCGTAGTGTCGAGAAAAAGCGTCGCCGCGTGTTGTTATATAACAAGCCCGAAGGTGAGATTTGCTCGCGCAATGATCCCGAGGGGCGCAAGTCGGTATTTGAGCGCCTCCCACGCTTACATGGTGAGCGCTGGATCTCTGTCGGCCGTCTCGATTACAACACCAGTGGCTTGTTGTTGTTTACCAACGATGGTGAGTTGGCCAATCATCTTATGCACCCCTCTTCCGTCATTGAGCGGGAATACCTTTGTCGCGTCATGGGCGATGTAAAGCCCGAAAATATTCAGGCGATGAAGGAAGGTGTAATGCTCGATGATGGTGTCGCGAAATTCTCCGATGTTGTCGAAAGTGGTGGTGAGGGCATTAACCGTTGGTTCTATGTCGTGGTCATGGAAGGGCGTAACCGCGAGGTTCGTCGTCTGTGGGAGTCGCAGGAATTAACTGTCAGCCGTTTGAAGCGGGTTCGTTACGGTAATGTTTTTATCCCGTCGGATGTGCGTTCAGGTCAGTGGATTGAACTTGAGCAATCAGAGGTGAATGCATTGGCTGATATGGGGGGAGCTGAGCAGGAAGAGAAGCGCACCTTAACCCGTGCCGAAAAAGAAGCAAAAGATCGACATCGACGTAAATTACGACGTGGTGGCAGCAAAAAGTAATACTTTTAGCTGCGTCGATAGACGACAAACTAACGATGGTGTATGTTTTCACTGTCACCATAAAAAAAGGAGGCTTGGCCTCCTTTTTTTATGGTTATCACGGCACGTTGCTAAATAATAATGCGTAAAAATGGGAGTATATGATGAGCTTTGAGCTACTTGAATTGACGGTTGAGGACGGCATTGCCACGGTGGTATTAAATCGGCCCGAGCAGGCGAATGCACTGAGTCATAAAATGTGGGATGAAATTCGTCAATGTTTTATCCTGCTCGATAGTCAGAGTGATGTGCGCGTTATTGTACTCAAGGGTAGCGGTAACAATTTTTGTGCTGGCATGGATTTGTCTGTGTTTCAGCAAATTATGGAGTCGCTGCCGCAGGAAAATGGCCGACGTGGCGAGCAGATGCGTCAGTTGATTCTAGCGCTTCAGGATTGCTTTGTGGCCATCGACCGCTGCCGCAAACCGGTAATTGCTGCTGTACAAGGTGCCTGTGTAGGAGCTGGCTTAGAAATGGTGGCGGCCTGTGATATCCGTCTGGCTGTAAGCTCGGCAAAGTTCTCGATTAAAGAGATTGATTTGGGCATGACTGCCGATGTCGGTAGCCTTCAGCGTCTGCCTTATATTATAGGGGGCGGTCTTTTGCGTGAATTGGCCTATACCGGGCGTGAGTTATCTGGCACAGAGGCAGAGAGAGCGCAGTTGGTCAATCATTGCTTTGACAGCGTGGATGCCATGTATAGTCATGCAGCCGAAATGGCGGTGACTATTGCCCAAAAATCACCACTGGCGATCAGAGGTAGCAAAGAAATGCTTAATTATTCTCGTGACCACAGTTTGGCTGACTCGCTTAATTATATCGCGACTTGGAATGCGGGCATGCTGAGCCAAGAGGACTTAATGGGGTCGGTGATGGCACAGATGAAGGGCGAGAAACCTGAATATCAAGACTGATGTTCGGAATCTAGCTGTTAGAAGTTCTCTGGGGTGGTAGGTCGGAAAATCTGTTGCTCTGGAGAATACTGATAAATTTGCTGTAAATCATAATGCTCGAGATGATTGAGGTCGTAGATGTTAAAGGTACGGGCGATAAACAGCAGAGAAAAAATGATTAACCCGACAAAACTAATAGGCAGTGGTGAGTTAAATCGGCAAAGCTGTTTCACTATGAAAGTAGTCAGTAGTAACTGTGTAATAGCGGCAAGAACCGCCTGAGACAATACTGCGGCAATAGAAAACGCAGTGCCAGTTTGGCTAAAAGTAAACAGCAGTGGTTGCAGTGTTATGCCGCGGCTGTATATCGGCCAGGGTAGGGCGAACATAAAGGTAACCCAAAGCACAATCGTTAGCGAGCGCGGGTGCAGCATAGTGATATCTCAATGGGGTTGGTGAAGTACAAAGTGCGACAAATTCTGCGCAACAGCATATCAGATCGTTAAAAACCGAGCTATCGAATACTAAACTATTGTTAATCCATTGTTGATTGAATAAAAAAAGGCGTCTAAGAAGACGCCTTTTTTTATACGGGACTGATTACGGTAGCAAGTGTGCTACTGCGTCACGCTCGCCGGCAAGCTCGGCTTCAGTCGCAGACATCTTTTCACGAGAGAAATCGTTGATTTCTAGGCCTTGAACAATTTCCCAGTCGCCATTCTTGCAGGTAACAGGGAAGGAGTAGATCAGACCTTCTTGGATGCCGTATGAGCCGTCGCTGTATACGCCCATTGATGTCCAGTCGCCGGCAGGAGTGCCCAGTGCCCAGGTGTGCATGTGGTCGATGGCGGCGTTGGCTGCAGAGGCTGCCGAAGATAGTCCGCGCGCCTTAATGATGGCTGCGCCACGCTGCTGAACAGTAGGGATGAAATCGTCTTCATACCAGTTCTGTTCGATAAGACCCATGGCATCTTTACCGTCAACCAAGGTGTTGTGCAGGTCGGGGTATTGAGTGGCTGAGTGGTTGCCCCAGATGATCATCTGGCTTACCTTATCGCTGCTGCTGCCAGTCTTCTGAGCTAGCTGAGTCAGCGCACGGTTATGATCCAAACGGGTCATAGCAGTGAAGTTACGTGGGTTAAGGCTTGGCGCGTTGCGTTGAGCGATCAAAGAGTTGGTGTTTGCTGGGTTGCCAACGACCAATACCTTGATGTCACGGCTGGCGACCTTATCCATTGCCTTGCCCTGTGCTGAGAAGATAGCAGCATTGGCTTCAAGCAAGTCTTTACGTTCCATGCCTGGGCCGCGTGGGCGGGCGCCAACAAGTAGAGCGTAATCAGAATCTTTAAAGGCGACTTCAGCATCATCGGTGCAGATGATGTTCTGTAGTAGAGGGAATGCGCAGTCATCTAGCTCCATTGCCACGCCCTTAAGCGCGTCAAGTGCTGGAGTGATTTCTAGCAACTGAAGAATGACAGGCTGGTCATTACCAAGCATTGCGCCAGAGGCAATACGGAACAACAAAGCGTATGAGATTTGGCCGGCTGCGCCGGTGACGGTAACACGTACTGGGGTTTTCATCGAACATTCCTATAGTTATAGCAAGTTGGGATTCGAGGTGGCTACGTTAGGCCCCTGGGTTGGGACGCGATGCCTTCAGCCAAGACTGTATTAGCGGTAGTAAAACAGTCTTCGAAGACGAGCCTACGCTTCGACCATATCGTTTGCGCGGCTTATTGTATGCATGTTTAGGCCAAATTTCTAGGCAAAAATCACGGTCAGATAGTGGTTTATACCTGGGTTATCGCTATGATGCCCATTTATCGCATTGATAAACCCCCTGTTTGTGATTTTTTTAGGCTGTTTGCTTAGTCGTCGGGGTTTTACTTGGTGCTATCGTCGCGCTGTTGTAAAATGCCGACCCCTATCTGTTGTCAGTGTTTTAATGTTATGACTAATCAAACCTCGTCGCCGCAAGGCTCTGCTGGTAAAAAGAGCTCCACGGAGTTGAATAAGCTGCAAAAGAAACTTCGTCGTCTTACTGGCAGCGCTATTGTCGATTACCAGATGATAGAAGAGGGTGATAAGGTCATGGTCTGTCTTTCGGGTGGCAAAGATTCCTATGCCATGCTGGATATTCTAATGGGGCTGCAGCGCAGCGCACCGATAAAATTTGACCTGGTAGCGGTTAACCTCGATCAAAAGCAGCCAGGGTTTCCAGAGCACATCTTACCGGCATATTTAGATGCTCTGGGTGTTGAGTATTATGTCTTAGAGAAGGATACGTACAGCGTTGTTACTGAGGTGGTAGAAGAGGGCAAGACAACCTGCGGCCTGTGTTCGCGATTGCGACGAGGCACGCTTTATGGTTTTGCTGAGGAAATCGGTGCGACGAAAATAGCATTGGGGCATCACCGAGATGACATGATAGAAACGTTGTTTTTAAATATGTTTTACGGTGGTCAATTAAAGTCTATGCCGCCTAAGCTGTTGAGCGACGACAAACGCAACATCGTTATTCGACCGCTGGCTTACTGTAAGGAAGCAGATCTGGTTCGTTATGCAGATATGAAGGCATTTCCAATTATCCCCTGTAACTTATGTGGCTCGCAGGATAATCTTCAGCGCCAGAACATCAAGGCTATGTTGCAGGGCTGGGAGCAGCAGCAGCCCGGCCGTTTAGATGTTATTTTTGCCGCCTTAAAAAATGTGTCCCCCTCACAGTTGGCTGATTTATCGTTGTTTGATTTTGCTGGTTTATCGATTGATAGAACCGGTGAACAACCGCAACCTGCGCAACAGCTACCAATGAATATTTTTGGCAGCGAGGGTGGCGAGAGTGTGTCGGCGGTTCAATTTGTCAATGTTGATGGTTTGGCGCCAGCCGGGGAGTAGGTTAAGCGGTATCATTAACACAGAGGGCGTTTTCAGCCGTGTTGCGATGATGCTCATCTTTTTGTCGATACATGGATTGATCTGCAATGTGGCAAAGCTGGTCGATGTCTCTACTGTCATCGGGATAGATGGCGAGGCCAATACTGGCTTGCATAATGACAGTGGTCTTATGGTCGATGGCAATGGGGTGAGCAATCGCCTGTTCTATTTTATCGATTGTTCTCTGGCAATCACGCTTGCTGTCTATACCGGGCAGCAGGATGACGAATTCATCCCCACCCATGCGAGCAATAGTGTCCATGCGACGAAGACTGTGTTCTAGGTTTGAGCTGATAACTCTTAACACCTCGTCGCCAGCATTATGTCCATATTGATCATTAATCTTCTTAAAATCGTCGAGATCGATAAAAATCATGGCAAATTTACTGCCGCGAAGATCGCTTTGCTTGCACAGTTGTTGCGCCTGTTGAAACAACTCAAGACGATTGGGTATGCCGGTCAAATTATCGTGGCGAGCTTCGTGGGCAAAGCGATCTTTTTGTTCCTTCAGGTGTCGATTTAAGCGACGGTTAATGACTTCATAGATAGCCAGCGTGCCACCGGCCATGACGTACAGCATAAACTGGACATAGCTGGAAAGAATTTCAATGTCGCGCTGCCTTTCCATTAGCTGAGTGTAACCAAAGTCGAATTCAACCGACAGTAAGAGCGCCACATTAGACATAACAGCGACAACAAGCCAGCCAATACCGGGCTTAAGCCCCAGTAATAAAAAGGCCATAATAGGCGTGATGACCAGCATTGGGACCACGGGTGAATAGTAGTAACCGCCGGTAATTTGAACGCCATAAAAATCGAGGGCCAGTAATAAAAATACCGTTAAGTGGGCGGTGAATTGATAGCTGACAAAAAAGCGAAACAACACCAATATACAGGTGTAGCTGAATAGGCAGAAAAGCGTGATGTCCCTGGCGATAATCTCGTTACCGGCGGGGAGGTCAAAAATGGTGTACAGCGAGATCAAAACGGCTAAGCTGGTGGCGATATTGGTGAGAATAGCGCCAACGAGTAGATAGCTGCGATTAATTAACTGGTGATCATCGCGAATTGGTTTTGGGATGAATAGTGTTAACAGCCTTGTGATCATGGTGGCGCCGATTTTGTTTTTATTTTAATAATCAGTTGCTTGTGGTTATTATTTTAGATGGCTGGTGACGTTTTTTACATGACTAGTTTATTTTATACACAAGTCTAATTATAAAAGCGACCTTGTTCTGTGCGTTTAGATAACTTTTTTGTACTATCGTACATATTTAGAATGGATGAGAGATGATATTAAACCCGTCGGCGAATAGCGTGGTGGTACTCGATTTTGAAACAACAGGATTGTCTGTTGCTCAGGGTGCGAGAGCAATTGAGATTGGTGCAGTTAAGCTGGTTGATGGTGAGGTGGTCGATACCTTTCAGTCGTTGATGAATCCCGGTGTACTAGTCGATAGCTTTATCGAGGATTTTACTGGTATCAGTAATGAGATGCTGTCAACGGCGAGGGCAAATGAAGAGGTGATGGCATCGTTTGCACAATTTATCATTGGCAGCCATTTATTGGCGCATAATGCATCGTTTGATCGTAGTTTCTTGGATGCTGAGCTTGCACGAATTAGCCGAACGCGCGAGGCCGATTTTATGTGTTCGCTGTTGATCTCAAGAAGGATTTACCCGGATTTGACCAGTCATAAGCTATCCAGTTTAGTAGCGGCAAAGAAGATAAATCACCACGGTGTTTTTCACAGAGCCCTGGCGGATGCCGAAATGACCGCGGCCCTGTGGCAGGTGATGCTGGCAGATTTATCGCAGCAATACGGTATTAATCGACCCACGGTAGAAATGATGCTGGGGTTGCAAAAGCAGCCGAAAGCCAAGGTCAGTCGTTTTTTGGCAGCGCTGGAATAGCTTGCTCGCGCGATAAGCCTTGCTGACGAGTGAGGTCACCTTTGCGCAGTGGTGCGGCGACATTGAATACATCTTTGCGTGAATGAGGGCTGAAGTATGCTTCTAGCTCAATACGAAACGTGGGAGAGGCTTTGAAGTCATTGTCACGATAGAAATTGAGCCCAGGTGTTACTTTTAAGAAAAGCCACTGTTTGTAGATGTGTTGGTACCAATCGGCAGCCACCCAATAGCTAGAGACTTTAAAATTAGGTCGGGTATCGACGACGTAGCCAGAGCGATATTCAATAAGGCGATCGCTGTTGATGGGTTGATACAGCGACAGCCCCTGGTATAGGTTCCAGTTGTTTTCTTTATCATCGAACTGACCAGAGTTAGAAAATCGAAACAAATACTTTGCGCCCATAGGGCGGTAGAAGCTGATATCTGTTTTAGCGCCCCAGCCTTCGCTGTGATAGTAATAGACTTGTTGCCCGAAGCGGCTGGTCCAGGCGCTGCCCAGGTAGTCGACCCTGCTGGTGCGTATTTTTGTATAAGGGTCTAAAGGTGATTTAATTCGGGCACCAACATGAAGTCGGTTATCCCAAATTGAGCGCTGGTTATCGAAAACCAGGCCTGCTGTGGCTGTATCGCTGGCATCCTCCAGTGATTCAGAGCCGCTGAAACTATCTCGCACCTTCTCTTCTAAACTGTCGAAGTCGTCAGGCTCAGAGTCAAAGAACAGACCCCACTTGCTTTTGCTGCTAGGCATGTCGATACGAGAACGAATGCGAACGTTAAAGTTATGGTTGCCCGATTTAGCGAAGTTTTGGATGAACTGCAGGGAGAGGTAACTTTTGTCCACGGCGTTCTCGTCGTACTCTTCGCGGGCAATATAGCGGTCGAGGCTGCTGGTTGTAGAGCTGACACGGCCAGTGATTGCTTGTTCGGTGATGTCGAGCCAGTCGGTATAATGACTATCGGCGTCAGTTTCGTTAGTGATACCGCTACCAATAGGGCTAATACTGCTAATTAATGTTTGCTCAGCAAGAGATGGCACGCTGGCGAGTAATAAAAGTAACAATACAGGGCGGCGAAGCAGAGTAAAAATAGTAGCGCCCTCATTAGGCTAACGTTTTCATTATTATTTGTCGCCAGTGTAAGCGATTTGATGGAGATAGTCATTGGGCATAATGCTGCTACTGGCTGTATGGGTTGTTTTTATTGCTAATTATTGTCATCGTATAAACAGAAAGGCCAAACTCAGCAATAAAAAAGCAACTGAGTAGCATAGTTAGGGATGGAATATGGCGAGTAATAAAAATACATTGGTTTTATTAGCGCTGATGCTGGTTGTCATGCTTTTTGGTTGCTCTGGCGACGAGGAGGTGGCTGCAGCAGGCACGGATGAAAAGGTTGTCGTTAACGAGGTCTATCGAGGCGATTTGTCGGCGATTAGTCAGCGTGGTGTTTTACGTATTGCCGGGGTCAAAAACGATTATGCAGCAGAGCTGAACCGCTCTGGTTTACCCGCTGTCACCTACCTTGATTATGCTGATGCCTTTGCCAAGAGTCTCGAGCTGACCCCCGTCTGGTCTCACTATGATGATTTGTCATCGGCCTTGGCCAGTGCTGACGCTGGTTTAAGTGATTTGGTTATGTCAAACATCACCGTTACTGAAACACGACGTCAGCGTTATAAGGTAGATTTTAGCCGACCTCTTATGTTTGTTGATGAAATCATCGTAGGCCCACGAGAGAAGGTATTACAGGACTATTCTGAATTTGCAGTCACCGTCGATTCATCCTATCTCGATACCTTGTCAAAAACAGATTACACACTTATTTTGCTGAAGGGCTCTACCACAGAAGATGAGATTCTAGACCGGATCAGTGATGAGCAAGATGCCGTATTTACATTGATGGACGATGACTTGGTTGCAGGGCTGATTAGTAGTTATCCACGTTTACAGACTTTCGGCTCTCTCGATCAAGCAAGGGAAATTGGCTGGGCTTTTCGCCAGCAATCCCCTGCGTTTAAAGAGGTGCTCAATCAGTTTTTAATCTCATCTGATCTGTTGTTTTACCCCAAGGAACAACGAGGCTGGCAGCAAATCAAGCAGTCAGGTGTCTTGCGGATTGCTACCTTTAACAGCCCAACGACTTATTATATGACGCAGGGGTATCATGAGGGCTTTGAATATGACTTGTTGCATATGTTTGCCAAGCAGAATGGTTTAGAGATCCGTGTCATGCTGGTCGATAATCTAGAGAAATTGTTTTCAGCCCTTGCCGAGGGTGATGTTGACATTGTTGCTGCTGGTTTGCGGCCAACCAATGAGCGCTCTGCAACAATGCAAGCGACAGATACCTATCTTTACAGTAAGCCGTTTTTGTTGTCTAAGGATGATATTGAAAATCCAATTGTTGCTTTGAACCCGAAAAGTGCCTATGTCGAATCATTGCTGAATATGGGCTATCAAGTTGATGGTGTACCGCTGAGTTCATCGGGCTCGCTAGCCTATCGAGTGATGCAAGGTTTTTACCCCTCGACCGTGGTGAATGGGCATTTCGCTAAATTAATCGCAGTCGTTTACCCTGACGTGACGCTTAAACCTCTGAGTGAGGAACCTTTGCCCCACGTTTGGTATCACAGTAAAGATGATGAATTTAATCAAGCTCTGAATAGTTTTATTAAAAAAGAATACCGCGGTAAAAACTATAATATTTTATATAAGCAATATTTCGAAAAAGTTAAGGCTAAGAATGTCCCAACCGAGGTTGTCGAGGGACAGCCGCTTTCACCCTATGATGATTTGTTTAAGAAGTATGCGGATTTATACCAATACGATTGGCGCTTGTTGGCAGCGCAAGCGTTTCAAGAAAGTCGTTTTAATGCCAAGGCCACCAGTCATAAGGGGGCGAAAGGCTTGATGCAGGTGATGCCAAGGACGGGTAGATCTTATGGCGTTACCAAATTGTATGACCCAGAACAGTCAATTATTGTGGCGTCGAAGCATTTACGATGGCTGTATGACCGTTTCCCTACGGTCAAGCTATCATCGGAGAAACTCTGGTTTACACTGGCGGCATACAATGCAGGTCACGGTCATATTAGAGATGCTATGGCGTTGGCCCGCAAGAGGGGGCTCAACGATGAAATATGGGAGGGAAACGTAGAGCAGGCCATGTTGTTGTTGGGTGACCCCAAATACTATAAACAAGCACGATATGGTTATGTCAGAGGGGAAGAACCGGTGGCCTATGTCAGAGAAATAAGAGAGCGTTATCGTATTTATACACACAGTCACTAGTGAGCTATTATAGCCGCATTGCATTCCAAAACAGTTTAAATGATGCATCACGGTGATGTTCCGATTGGCAAAATTCGGGGTGCTCAATAAAATAACTGGCGGCATTAATATATTGGCCATAACAATTTTCTAACATCAGCTCGATAGGAAAGTCGGCGATGATTTTCTGTTGTTGCCCTTTCTGAATCATCTGACAGATAAAGCCGAGAATATTATTCATAGCCTCCTGTCGAACAGTTGCATCAATGACCTTTGTGTGGGTGAAAGTGTCAAAAAACAAATGTTTCTTCGGGTTGACTATGGCCCAGTTAATCGCATTGTTCCAAAGTAGTTTCGCCTGATCAATCAGTAGTTCAGGTTCTTCTTTCGGTAAAATGTTATCTGCAAGCTCAGTTTTTATCGACAAATACAGCTCGTTGATTAGTTGCTTCTTTGAACCAAAGTGATGAAAAACCGTACCATTTGCTACTCCAGCTTTTTTTGCTAACGAAGCGGTTGAGGTGGCGTGGTAGCCTTGCTCGACAAACAGAGTGAGGGCAGTATTGAGAATTTTTTGTCGTTTATCTACATTCATGAAATATTCATCGGAAAAAAAATAAGGCTGCCATAGGCAGCCAATTTTTGATGTTTGTTTAACGTAGGAATAGCTTAAACATCAGTTTCTGAATGCCGGTGCCGTAAGGAGGGAATACTAACTTTCCTGTATTGGTTTTGCCACGTTTTAATACGGTTTTGGCTTTTGATAGGGCAAGAAAGCCTTCTTTACCATGGTAATGCCCCATACCAGAGGGGCCAATACCGCCAAAAGGGGCATCGTCCGCGGCTACATGGAAGACTGTTTCGTTAATACAGACACCACCAGAGTGAGTTTGATTAAGTACTGTGTTTTGAGTTTGTGTGTTGTGACTCATTAAATACAGTGCCAGGGGACGTGGACGACTATTGATGTAGTCAATGGCGCTATCAAGTGATTGATAGGGGATAACAGGCAGCAAGGGGCCAAAAATTTCACCTGTCATCAACGCCATATCATCACTAACATTTGTTATTAAATGCGTTGCGATGCGTCGCTTAACCTGGTCGGGTTTGCTGCCGTCGGCGCTGACTATCGTTGCGCCCCTTGTTTCTGCATCTTCTAGCCAATCGGCCAATCTTGAATATTGTCGATCGTCAATGATGCTGCTGTAATCGTCGTTGTCGTTAGACTGTTGATACATTTTTTGGAATTGGGCGCAGTATTCGCTGATAAAGGCGTCGACTTTCGATTCTGGACACAGAACATAATCTGGTGCTACACAGATTTGGCCGGCATTGAGGCACTTGCCGTATATCATCCGTTCAACCGCTGTTTTTATATCAATATCATCGGCAATAATCACCGGTGATTTACCACCTAATTCAAGGGTGACCGGTGTTAGGTTGTTTGCAGCAGCCCGCATGACATGCTTACCGACGGCGGTAGAGCCTGTGAAAATAATATGGTCGAATGGCAGGCTAGAAAATGCTGCTGCAACATCGGCCTCACCCTCAACAATGGCAACTTGATTGGTGTCGAAAATGCCCGCCAAAATCTCGCCCAGAACCTTGTTAGTTGCCGGTGTGAACTCAGACATTTTCAGCATTGCGCGGTTGCCAGCGGCGAGAGCGGTAATCAGTGGTCCGAGGGACAGCATAATAGGGAAATTCCAAGGCACGATAATGCCCACGACCCCCAGTGGTTGATAATGTACGCTCACCTTGGCTGGTGATAACAGCATGCCAGCATGGCGGCGACTGGGTTTCATCCATTTCTTTAATTGCTTGACGGTATAGTTAACCGCGTTAGCAATTGGCATGATGTCACCGATAATGCTGTCGTTCTCGCTGCGGTGGCCGAAATCGGTAGCCATGGCATCGGTCAGTGCTTTTTGATTTGTTAGTACTGCCTGCTTCAGGTTCTTCAGGGCCAGGATGCGGGAGTTGAGATCAGCGGCAGGATTAGCTCGGTATGCCTGCTGTTGATTGGCTAATAAAACATTCAAGTCCAAGCTTTCGGAGTGCGTATTATTGGTCATTATGAATTCTCTAAGTGTGGTTACATCGATCAAATTCCAGCCACTGACTGACTAGTCGGTTTTATCCTATCGCCTTTTTTAGCATGACGCAATTGCTGGTTAGTAATGTCGTCTAGAGAGGGGGTAAATAAAATTGATCTAAATCGTCTTAGTGCTTCATCTATATGAGAAATTTGAGTTTAAAACTAGCAGAGTCAAGATTCTTGTCTATGCTGAAAATTCAAGGTTTTTAGCAGTGTACTATTTTAAGTCTCTGATTCTGTAATGGCGGATAATTAAGTTGTTAATAGATAGTGATAAATATCAAACTTTTAAGCAGGCGATGTCGACTTGGGATAGAAAAGAATTACTGGTTGGTGTGGTTATCGCATCGGAAGTTGTCAGTGTCGGCAACTTAAAAGATCTTATCGACTTAACCGCCCTTGTTGAGGTGTACCAATGCTCAGTGCAACAGCCTCGAAAGTAAAAATTAATAGGTCTAATGCTTATGTCAGTTAATGAACATGGCTCTGCAACAGAGCGGATTATTCAGGAATATGTACCGGGCAAGCAAATCACCCTTGCTCATATGATAGCCAGCCCAACAGAGGATCTTTGTATCAAAGTAGGTGTTCCCTATGCTGATGCTATTGGCATCTTAACATTGACGCCGGGAGAGACAGCCATTATTGCAGGAGACATCGCCACCAAGGCTGCCGTTGTCGACATTGGTTTTCTTGACCGGTTTTCTGGAGCTCTGGTCATTGGAGGCTCTGTTGGTGCGGTTGAAGAAAGTCTTGCTGCCGTCCTTTCAACATTGAATAGAGTGCTGGGCTTTACCGCTTGCGAGCGGACTAAAACATAGTGGCACAGGGGGAGTCGGTTTGAATCAAATAGTCGATATCGGTGATTTTGTGTTAGTCGGAGAGGTTGACGCTGGCAAAACCTCGCTGCTGATGAACCTTCTAGAGGTCGATGGCACTGCGGTGAAAACTCAGGCGGTTGAGCACTATCGGAATAACATAATCGATACGCCCGGTGAGTATATTAGTCGTCGCTCTTACTATGGACCGCTACTAACAGCCCTGATAGGCATTGATACTATTCTCTATTTGCACCCCTCGAATTCTCGTAGCTTATGCATGCCTATTGACCTTTTGCATGTCTATGCGAATAAGAGAATCGTTGGGGTCATCACTAAAACAGACTTAGAAGATGCTGATATAGAATTTTCAAAGAGGTTGCTGGTCGACCATGGAATAAAAGAGCCAATTTTTGAAATTAGCCAAAAAGATCAGGAAACTATCGTGGCATTAAAAAATTTTTTAATGCGCTAAATTTTATCTTTAGGAGATAAAGATGAAGCGGTTAGTAACAGCAGATTGTATTAGAAAGTTGCACAAGCAGGGAGAGGTGCAGTTGTCGGTCAACTTGCAGCAGGTAATCATTACACCTGAAGCAAAGGACTTGATGAGCAGCTTCAATATTAAGTTGATTGCCGGTACTGATGATGCGGCGTCAACCACAAGCCATGACAGTGTGACTGATGCTGTAAAAAGGAAGTTGCCACCAGGAAAACATGATTCAAAATTAATTGAGCAATTAGTTAAAAAGGCTGTGTCAGAGTTTCAAACAGACAGTTCGGATAGCAATGGTGTGAAGCTGGTATCTGATGCCGGAGTGGTGTTGGTTAAAGGGGGGAGTGTATCTCTCGCAGACTTCGAAGAAGCAGGTGTTAAGAATATCAAAATTGCAGATGTTATAGGCAGTGCTGATAAAAGCAGGATGGGTACGGGTTTTCTAGAGTGGAACAATGCTTTTTTTCCGTGGACCTTAACCTATGACGAAATTGACGTTGTACTTGAAGGTGAGTTGCATATCAAATCAGGTGAACAGGTATTTATTGGCAAGCCCGGTGATGTGATGTTTATTCCCCAAGGGGCCAGTATTGAATTCGGTAGTCCTGGGCATGTGCGTTTTGTCTATGTGACTTATCCTGCAGATTGGGCTTAGTGCGATGGCTGAGCAGGCTTATATCACGCCCAAATACCTTCACGATCACCTCAGTTTAAGTGAGGGTGGTGAAGTGCGCTTGCCAGCGGGTTATTTGCTTACGCCTGCTGCACGCCAGTTGCTGAGTGATAAGGCGATTACAATCAAGTGGATTGATAGTGATGGCAAGGTATATGTAGATAGTGTTGAGTCTCCGGAACAAAGGGACAGAGTCCACCCATTGAACACAGTCGATGCCGGACAGCAAACGGTATGTTCGTATTGCGGCTCCGGCGTTCACGATAAGTCTGGTTTGATGACGCATCTCGATGGCAGCCAGTTGGTATTAAAAACACATCGCCAGATTGTTTTGCGAGGCCAGATAGACAGCCTGATAGCACAGGTTGTTGTGGCGCAGTGTGACTTTTCACAGCACCCGGATTTGCTAGTCGTCGAGGGCTATCTTAAAGATATTCGATCGTATCTCGGCCATATGCTGAAGTCTGAGGTGACGGGGGAAATGCTTAACAGCCTCACTATGGGAGGTCTTGATGAAAACCTCATTCATCAGGTTTCGCATAATCCGATGAAGCACCTAGGGCATGATCATATTGTGCCTGATACGGCACAGGGTATGAGTATTGCGAAGCTGAACGTACTGAGGTGTTTGAGCCGCGAAACTGAATTACTAGCGATTCAAACTTATATAGATACTTCTAATCGTCTCGAGCGTGAAGATATTCCCAATGGGTTGAATCGTTTAAGCAGTGCCTTCTACATCATCATGATTATGTTGCTGGTTTTTTATAACGGTAACCGACAAATATTTCAGCAGGTGACTGCACGATGACACTTATTGAGCAATGCAAAGAAAGCTGTAAGAAAAACCCAAAGCGTGTGGTTCTCCCTGACGCTAACGATATACGAGTTGTTGAGGCGGCGTCACAACTGAGTTCACAGGGGTTGGCGATTCCGGTTCTTATCGGGAACCCCTTTGTGTTACGAGATATTGCCATTGATGGTGGTATCTCACTCACCGGTATTCAAATTATCAATCCAGCCTCCAGTGCAAAATTTGACGCGTATTGTGAAGCTTATCGTGTCAAAAATTCCAAGAAAAACTTTTCTCAGCAAGAGTGTATTAATGCGCTACTGAATCCTCTCTTCTTTGCCTCAATGATGCTTGACCAAGGGGATGCAGATTTCTGTATTGCCGGAAATTTATCAACCACGGGTGATGTGATCAGGGCAGCGCTGCGTTGTGTAGGCCTTGCGGAAAAGGCCAATACGGTATCGAGTTTTTTTATTATGGTTTCACCCGATGGCAGTGAGGTAAGGGCATTTTCTGATGCCGCAGTTGTGCCGCTGCCAAATGAGGATCAGCTTGCCGATATTACAATTGACACAGCGAATAATTTTCAACGGTTAACCGGCATTTCTCCTAGGGTTGCATTACTTTCTTTTTCAACCAAGGGCAGTGCAGAGCATCCGATGGTGCAAAAGGTTCGCGATGCCTTCGAGCAGGTAAAGTCACGAGAGCCGGGGCTGTTGGTGGATGGCGAATTACAATTTGATGCAGCGGTGTCTCCAGATGTTGCAAGAAAAAAGGCACCGGATAGCCCGTTAATGGGTGACTCGAATGTACTTATTTTTCCGTCATTAAACGCAGGAAATATTGCCTACAAAGTAGCCCAGCGACTATGTGGTTACGATGCATTGGGCCCTATGTTGCAGGGCTTGGCTAAACCTGTTCACGATTTATCTCGGGGTTGTAGTGCCGACGACATCATCGACATTACTGTCCTAGCATCACGTATGGCATAATTTTTTTAACCAGAGGAAGCAATAGTTATGGAAGCATTAGGAATATTAGAAACCAAGGGACTAACCTGCTTGATCGAGGCATCTGATGCCATGGTGAAGGCTGCCAGAGTAGAGTTGGTGGGCTACCATCAAATAGGTAGTGGTTTAGTGACTGCATTAGTTCGTGGTGATGTCGCAGCTTGCAAGGCTGCTACTGATGCTGGAGCTGCAGCGGCTGAGAGGCTGGGGGAGTTAGTGGCTGTGCATGTTATTCCCCGTCCACATGGTGATTTAGAGAATATTTTCCCTATTTCAATCAAAAAAACGTCAAAGAAATAAAAACATTTTATTAGGAGCTCAACAATGAACGAAGCATTAGGGATTTTGGAAACTAAGGGCCTGACTGCACTTATCGAGGGCGCAGATGCAATGGTAAAGGCAGCCAGAGTTCAGCTGGTGGGTTATCAGCAGATTGGCTCTGGCCTGGTTACCGTAACGGTGCGTGGAGATGTGGCGGCGTGCAAGGCGGCAACGGATGCGGGTGCAGCAGCGGCTACACGTTTAGGTGAATTGGTGGCTGTTCATGTTATCCCGCGCCCACATGATGACCTTGAAGCGATATTCCCCCTGCAAGCAAAGGGCTGATTAGACGATGCGGTTAGCAAAAGTGATTGGACAGGTTGTCTCAACCGCCAAACTCGACGGTTTGTCTCAGGGAAAATTAACACTGATACAAATGCTGGATGCATCAGGGGAGGCGGAATCTGAAATTGCCGTTGCCTGTGACATCATCGGGGCAGGAGTTGGCGAATGGGTTTTTACTGTCTCAGGCAGTAGTGCTCGTGTTGTATTAACAAATGCCGATCAGCCGCCGCCGATCGATTTATTGATCGTTGGCATCATTGACCAGGTATCAAGCAGTACGGGTATTGATTACAGCAAAAAATTGACATAGAAGGGATGAGTTAACCCTGGGGACAGGCTATTGGCATTGACAGGCTAATTGTAACTGTTATGGGTAAACCTGTGCCTCCGTGCGAGTTTATGGATGAGTGAATATGAATCAACAGGAAATAGCACTGGTTGTTCAACGCGTTATTGAGCAATTAAATAGCCCACAAATAGATGGCGATAGCTGCGGTATTTTTGATCGTCTCGAAGATGCCGTATCAGCGGCGCAATTAGCTCAGACAAAGATTGGTTCGGTGGCCTTAAGAGATAAAATTATCCATGCGATTCGTAAAACAACCATGGCTAATGCAAGACTGTTATCAGAAATGGCTGTGGCAGAGACCGGGTTTGGCCGAGTAGAAGACAAATACATAAAGCACCGCCTGCAAGCTATGAGAACGCCAGGTACTGAAGCCGTTATTCCTCAGGCTATCTCCGGAGACAATGGCCTGTCTTTATTGGAAAACGCTCCATGGGGTGTGATTGCATCGGTTACACCATCCACCAACCCAAGTGCAACGGTTATCAATAACTCGATTAGCATGATTGCCGGCGGTAATGCTGTTGTTTTTGCACCACACCCAGCGGCGAAGGCCGTTAGCCAAAAAGCGGTACAGCTGATTAACGAGGCTGTGGTGGGTGCTGGCGGGCCAGCTAACCTCGTCACCACAGTAACCAATCCCGACTTAGATAACGCGAATAAACTGTTCACGTATGATGATTTGAAGCTACTTGTGGTGACCGGCGGCGATGCGGTTGTCGATGCTGCACGCGCTGTGACTCATATGCGTTTGATTGCAGCTGGCCCGGGGAATCCTCCAGTGGTCGTTGATGAAACCGCAAATATTGAGCGTGCGGCAGTCAGTATTGTTCAGGGCGCATCTTTTGATAACAATATTATCTGTGCTGATGAGAAAGAAATTATTGTCGTTGAGTCAGTCGCAGATCAGTTAATGGCTGCCATGTGTCGTCATGGTGCTGTTGAAATCACTTCATCCCAAGCGGAGGCCGTTGCCAAATTAGTGCTCAAAGATTATCCACAAAATCCAAGAGTGAACTCTCAGTGGGTGGGTAAAGATGCTGCTGTTATTGCCGAGGCTGCGGGTTTTAATGTACCGCAAGAAACCCGTTTGTTAGTGGTTGAGGGGAATAAAGATCATGTGTTTGCAGTAACCGAGTTAATGATGCCTGTCATAGCGTTTATTCGCGCATCGGATGTAGATCAAGCAATTGACTGGGGTGTTGCGTTAGAGCAGGGTAACAGGCACACCGCAGCCATGCACTCTACCAATATCGATAATCTGTCACGCATGGCTTATGAGATTAACTGCTCATTATTTGTAAAAAACGGACCATGTTTAGCTGGTTTGGGTGCGGGAGGTGAGGGGTGGACATCAATGACTATATCGACTCCCACAGGTGAGGGGGTAACTAACGCCGCTACATTTGTGCGCAAGCGCCGCTGTACCATGATCGACTCATTTAGAATCGTATAATAATCGAAATAGGTTGTTGTCATGGAAGCTATAAATCGAAGACTTATGAGGGCTCATACTATTGTCAATGACTGCAGCCCTTTTCACTGCGACGGTGATTACACTGTCGGGGTAGACTTGGGTACTGCTGATATTGTGACAATGGTTGTTGATCCATCGGGTTGGCCTATCGCCTGCTTCTTGGACTGGGCAAGTGTTGTCAAAGATGGCGTTGTCGTCGATTATTATAATGCGTGTAAATTAGTACGGCAGCAGCTTGATAAAGTAGAGAAGAAACTGAATATCTCTGTTGAAGTGGTCAATACTTCTTTCCCGCCAGGTACCGATGCTCGTATATCTACCAATGTGATTGAGTCTGCAGGGGTTATGATTGGGGAGGTTCGGGATGAACCATCTAGTGTTGCGGAATTACTCAATGTTTCTGCTGGTGCCGTAGTTGACATTGGCGGTGGCACCACGGGCACTGCAATTATTAAAAATCATACAATTACCCACTCCTTCGATGAGCCAACTGGTGGGACTCATATGTCGCTAACGATTGCTGGCAATAGACATGTTAGTTTTGACGAGGCAGAGCGATTAAAGAAATCATCTAAAAATGCACAGCTAATGCCTATCGTTAAACCGGTGATTGAAAAGTTTGCAGACATCATTACACAGCATGTTTCAGATCATGACATTGATGAAATATATTTGACCGGAGGTACCTGCTGTTTTCCTGAGATAGACAGAGTCTTTGCTGAAGTGATGGATGACAAAAATATTATTCTGCCTGATTTTCCTCTCTATTTAACGCCCTTGGCCATAGCGTGTAGTGGTTTAAGTCATACCAGCATGCTTCAGCCATATGCAGATGAAACATCAAGCAATGTAGGGGTGAATGGCGTTGCCTAGTATTGATGATGTCGAACACATTGTTTTGTCAACAATAGACCAATTGTCTACACGGTCTATTTATTCATTTCGTGCGCCTCTATTGACCTACGTCGGTGAAGGAGCCAGCTCAAAGCTTGGTTCAACATTACAAGATGAAGCAGTTGCTTCAGTGCTTTTTGTTGCCGACCGAATAGTTCATCATTTAGGTTTGCTTGATGGGGCTATCCGATCCTGTGAAAATGTGGGCATTCGAGTTTCGGTATTTGATCGGGTGGAAGGAGAAACCTGTGATGCTGTTGTATATGAAGGAATAGAAGCGCTAAAGAAATCAAATGCAGATTATATTATTGGCTTTGGTGGTGGCTCAGCTCTCGATGCGGCCAAGGCTATTGCAGTATTAGCAGATCATCCCAAATCACTAGACAGTATTGCTGTTGTCGGTGAAAAATTTAAGCCGAGAATTGGTCTGGGCGCAGTGCCAACAACAGCAGGAACTGGCTCTGAAGTAACTGATGTAGCGGTTATATTAGATAAAAAAAATAATAAAAAAGTGGTGATTAAACACCCGAAATTAATACCAGACCTGGCCATACTTGATCCGAATCTGATGTTGGCAATACCCGCGCCAATAACTGCGGCAACGGGTGTTGATACACTATGCCATGCTATTGAGGCATATGTGGCTAAGGATAGTTGTTCGTTGGCTAGGGCGCTGGCTGCTAGGTCAATTCGTATTTGTTTTCGCTGGCTTGCCAAGTGTGTTGGTGACGGCAGCAGTGTTTATCCTAGGAAAAAAATGGCTGAAGCCAGCTATATGGCAGGCCTTGCTTTCTCTAATGCAGGCCTAGGATTAGTGCACGCAATGAGCCACCAAATAGGCGCTAAGTATCACATCCCGCATGGTGTGGCTAATGCTATTATGTTACCACCTGTGATGCGCTTTAATAGTTTGGTCTGTGCTGATGCGTTTTCTGCCTTGGCTAAATTAATCGATTTACCATTACAAGGCTTAACCAAGCTACAACGTTCTGATGCTTTCATTACCGCTGTGACAAATTTAATACTGCGTTTGGGGCTGCCTGCCGATTTAAAGAGCTTTGATGTTTGTGCATCAACTTTCGATGGTTTGGCAAAGCAGGCCATCGATGATATTTGTATTCTAACAAACCCACGAACGACCACCTGCGAGCAGATAGTTGATCTATATAGGCAGGCTCAGGTGAGTTCAGTCAATACCGGAGATCATCATGTCGGTATTTGAGCAGCAAAAAATAATTCATAGCTTGGGTATTGATATTGGTACCACGACGAGCCAGGTAATTTTTTCTCGGTTAGTGTTAGTGAATAGAGCTTCTGCCAGTCAAATTCCCCATTACGAGTTTGTTGAGCGTGCCATTATTTTTGAAAGTGAGATCCGGATTACACCCATTGACCAAAGCGGTGTTGTTGATGCTGAACAGCTTTTTGACTTCGTTAATCAACAGTTTGAACTTGCAGGTATCAATAAATCAGATGTAGAAACAGGGGCTATCATTATCACTGGCGAGACGGCGAAGGCTGAGAATGCCCGTCAGGCCGTGATGTCATTGTCAGATGCGATGGGGGATTTTGTCGTTGCTACTGCTGGGCCTCATCTTGAGTCAATTATTGCAGGCAGGGGATCAGGCGCAGCGGAGTATTCGTTAAGAAATAATTGTACTGTATTGAATATTGATATAGGCGGGGGTACGTCAAACTATGCAGTATTTGAGGCGGGTAAAGTGGCTGATAGTTGCTGCCTAAATGTTGGCGGCCGACTGATACGCATGATGGACGGAAAACCTGATTGGGTAACAAAAGTTGGTGGCGAAATTATCGCATCGATATTTAAGAAAAATATCTCGGCTAACGAGTTAAATAAGCAACAGCTTGATAAATTTGTTGATGCACTTGCAGATGCCGTTGTCGAGTCCTGTGGGCCTATTAGGTCTGAGTTAACGAATAAATTGATGATGACAGAGGCTCTATCTAACCATCACTATGATGCTGTTTTTATCAGTGGTGGGGTCGGTGACTGTTATTATAAATTAGTTAATGGGGCTGAACTTGAGGATTTTAACTTTGATGATCTTGGAGCACATCTAGCGTTAAAGCTGGTGAAAAAATTCAAACAAGAGAACTTCACGATCAAACAACCGCTGCAAACAGTCCGTGCTACGGTAATCGGTGCGGGGGCTTACTCATTAACATTGTCAGGCAGCACTATCTGGCTTAATCACACTGATTTACCCATTAAAAATATTCCTGTTGTCCACCCTCAGATAAATTGGTCTAAACCGGGCAGCGATATAAAACAAGCGGTGATGACAGCCATCAAAAGAATGGACTTAGATCAGCACAGTTCTACCTATGCTTTGGGGATCGATAAGACGATGCCGATGAACTATTCCTCGGTTAACCGCGTTGCTGAATCGTTGGCGCAATTCTATCGAGGTCATAGCGATGCTAGCAAGCCTATCATTATTGTATTGAATAACGATTTAGGAAAAGTGTTAGGGATGGAGATGCAGGGTCATCTCAAAAATAGGAATTTGGCCATTATTGACGAGGTATTCACCCAAGAGGGAGATTACGTTGATATTGGAAAAAGTTATTTCGGTGGCGATATTGTACCGCTTACCGTCAAATCATTAGCGTTTCCATCGTAAGGAGTAACGAATGGCTTATAAAACCATCCTTTTTGGAAAGGGGTATCAATTTAACGATGTTAAAGAGGTCTTGGCTAAGGCGAGTGAGCTGAGGTCGGGTGACGTCTTGGCTGGCGTAGCTGCGGAAACGTCACAGGAGCGGGTTGCTGCCAAGCATGTACTGAGTGAATTGACGCTTAATACGCTGCGAGAAAACCCTGTTATCTCCTATGAGGAGGACGAAATAACTCGGATTGACCAAGATCAGGTGAACCGTAACATCTTTGAGCAGATCAAGAATTGGACGGTGGCGGATTTGCGGGAATATATACTATCTGATGAACCCAGCCTTGAAGATTATGAGAGACTACGCAAGGGTTTGACCAGTGAGATTATAGCAGCCTGTGCCAAATTGATGTCTAACGGCGATTTAATGTATGCCGGGAAAAAGCTTATTGTGCCATCTAAGGCTAATGCAACTATCGGCTTACCTGGACGCTTCGGCAGCAGGTTACAGCCCAACGATACCCGAGACAATATCGATAGCATGGTAGTCCAGGTCTATGAAGGCTTAAGCTACGGGGCTGGAGATGCAGTGCTGGGTATTAACCCTGTTACCGACAACGTCGAAAACACTCGGCGGATGCTCGATGCCTTGCAAGAAATTATTGATAAACTAAAAGTTCCGACACAGCCCTGTGTCTTAGCGCATGTCACAACCCAAATGGACGCTATCCGTCAAGGTGCTGGTGCAGGCCTGATTTTCCAGAGTATTGCTGGCAGCCAAAAAGGCCTGGAGGAGTTTGGCGTTACTGTGGCGATGCTTGACGAGGCCGATGATGTTGGTCGCCAGTACTGCACTAACGCTGGTCCGGCACATATGTATTTTGAAACAGGACAAGGCTCAGCATTATCGGCTAATGCGCACTACGATGCAGACCAGACAACGATGGAGGCCAGGTGTTATGCGTTGGCCAAAAAATACAGACCACATCTTGTTAACACGGTTGTTGGTTTTATTGGACCGGAGTATTTGTTCAATCACCAGCAAATTATTCGTGCAGGTTTGGAAGATCATTTTATGGGGAAGCTTGCTGGTATCTCAATGGGTTGCGATTGCTGTTATACCAATCATGCCGATACTGATCAGAACTCTAATGAAAACCTACTCGTATTACTGGCATCAGCGGGTCTAAACTTTGCGGTTAACCTGCCGATGGGTGATGACATCATGCTCAATTATCAGACTAACTCTTTCCATGATGTTGCTTTTGCTCGGCAGTTATTAGGGCTTAGACCGGCACCCGAATTTGAGGCTTGGATGGAAACAATGGGTTTGATGGAGAATGGTCGATTAACGGCGAGAGCCGGTGACCCGTCAATTTTCTTTTAACAGAGGATTCACAATGAACGAAGCACAGATTGAAAGTATTGTTCAGGCTGTTTTAGGAGAGCTTGGTGAGGCCAAAAACTCTGGCACAATTACCGAGGTGGCTGCAGGTATTGTCAGTCAGCTGGACGCAACGGGTAAGGCGACGCAGGCACCTAGATCTAACGGTTTAGGTTGTATCGAGCTAACGGATGACTTGGCAAGCGATAAATTTAAAAACTGGATCGGTGTAAAAAATGCCAACAAACCTGACGTCAATGAAAATATGCGTAAGCAAACAACGGCGAGAATATTAGTTGGTCGTTGTGGCCCAAGACCGACCACAATTCCACTGTTAAGGTTTAGCGCCGATCACTCTCGATCAAAAGACACGGTGATTAAGGAGGTCGCGCCTGAATGGCTGGAAAAGCACCGTTTACTGGAGGTGAAAAGCCAGATTACAAATAAAGAACAGTATCTCACCCGGCCGGATTTGGGGCGTCGTTTGGACGAGGAATCGAAACAGTTAATACTAGAAAACTGTAAAAAATCACCGCAGGTTCAATTGGTGGTATCAGATGGTTTGAGTACAGATGCCATTACTAATAACTATGATGAGATTTTACCGCCGCTGCTAAAAGGGCTTGAAAATGCAGGGCTGAATGTCGGTACCCCGTTCTTTTTAAGATACGGGCGTGTGAAAGCGCAGGACGAGATAGGTGAGCTGTTAGATGCCGAGGTCAACTTGTTGTTGATCGGTGAGCGCCCTGGACTTGGCCAATCGGAAAGCCTCAGTTGTTATGCTATTTATCGGCCAAACACTACTACAACAGTTGAGTCAGATCGAACGGTAATCTCTAACATCCACGCAGGTGGTACACCGCCGGTTGAAGCGGCAGCTGTTATTGTAGAGCTGGCGCGAGAAATGCTTGCTAAAAAAGCAAGTGGTATTGGTTTAAAAGGCTAGCTTGATGCTTGGTTTTGCAAGTTAAAGCAATATAACAAGGACATTATTATGGCGGTTTTATCGGCAATACCTGCAACGGTTTTAGCAACGAGAATGGTGGCTTCTGTTTCTCCGGCATTATCCCAGCAGCTTGGACTGGGAAAAAACCAATACAGTATCGGCATGATAACCAGTGACTGCGACGATGTGACTTATGTGGCTCTGGATGAGGCGACAAAGGCGGCCAATGTCAATGTTGTCTATGCGCACTCGTTTTACGCCGGCGCCGATCATGCTTCCGGGCCAACCTCTGGTGAGGTCATTGGTATTATTGCAGGCCCAGGCCCATCTGATGTGAGAGCCGGTTTAAGTCGTGCTATTGAGGTGATTGAAAACGAAGCCGCTTTTCAGACAGCCAATGAGACAGGAGATATGGCTTTTTTTGCCCATGTTGTTTCGGCTTCAGGCAGTTATTTATCAGCACAGTGTGAGGTGGCAGCAGGCACAGCCTTGGCCTATCTTATCGCGCCACCGTTAGAGGCAATCTTTGCGATTGATGCGGCATTAAAAGCCGCTGACGTTGAACTTTGCGACTATTTCGCACCGCCTTCAGAAACTAACTTTGCCGGGGCTATTTTATCGGGCTCGCAGGCGGCGTGCAAGGCAGCTTGTGAATCATTTACTCAGGCGGTGCTCGACTGTGCCAGCTTACCGAAAGAGGTTTAGCGTGGATAACAGTCTAGGAATTTTAGAGGTTAATAATTTGACCTGTGCGATTAATGCCAGTGATGCCATGGTCAAGGCGGCAATGGTGCGGTTAATTGACAAACGATTGATTGGCTCGGCCTACGTTACGGTATTAATCGAGGGGGATCTGGCTTCTGTTATTGCCGCTGTTGATGCAGGGACGGCGCTGGCAAATGAGCAACAGGCGTTAATCTGTAGTCATGTCATTGCAAGACCAATGGATGATATAGATCTCATATTGCATCCAGAAACAGTACAGGCAAAGAAAACAACTGGTGGCAGGCGAAAAAATAGCAAGGTGAAGAAATGAACGATTTTGTCGATAAGGTGAGGGCAGCAGGTGTCGTCGGTGCCGGTGGTGCGGGGTTTCCTACCTATGTAAAAGTCGATGCCTCAGTTGACACGGTTTTGTGCAATGGTGCTGAGTGTGAGCCGCTACTGAATAAAGATCAGATGATGATGCAGCACTACGCTGAGAAAGTCATTGTCGGTATGAAACTGGTGATGGCTAATGCGGGGGCAGAGAGGGGGATTATTGGCGTTAAATCCAAAAACGCCAAGAGCATCGAAGCATTATCATCAATGCTGCCAGCAGATATCACCATTTTTCAAATGAGCAATCAATATCCGGCGGGTGATGAATACGAGTTAGTGTATCAGGCGACAGGACGATTAATACCGGCTCAAGGGCTGCCTATGCAAGTAGGTTGTATTGTTCAAAACCCGGAAACCCTTTACAACATAGCCAATGCGGTAGAGGGCAAGGCTGTTACCCATTCGTTAGTGACTATCCATGGTGATGTTGCCAAGCCCGTGACAGTATGGGCCCCGCTGGGGATGACTTATGGTGAGCTGATTGATGCCGCTGGTGGCGCCTTGGTGGATGATTTTGTCATGGTTGATGGCGGGCCTATGATGGGGCCTGTTATTGATGATGTGATGACCAGAGTCACCAGGCTTTCCAGTGGGATTATCGTGCTGCCGCGGGACAATAATTTTGTTGCTAGAAAGTTGGCGCCAGAGGCGGAGTATCGCCGAATCGGAAAATCAGCCTGCGATCAGTGTAGTGACTGTACTGAAATGTGTCCCCGCTACTTGATGGGCTATCCGATCAAACCTCACCTGGTGATGCGTTCATTACTTACCTCGGGTGAGATGAGTGAAAGCTTGGCTGTATGGGCGCAGGCCTGTTGCGGCTGCAATATTTGTACTTTCTGGGCCTGCCCAGAAGGTTTGGATCCGAGAAATATTTGCCAAACCACGGCCCGAGATTTACGTGAGCAAGGACGTTGGTTGCCGCCAGAAGAATTACAAAAGTTACAAGTTGAGCCTCACCCTATGCGTGAGTATCGCGCGGTACCAGCTGACCGCCTTGCTCGTCGTCTTACCCTGGGGCGTTTTATGAAAACCTATGCGGAGTTTATCGAGCAACCGTTAGCTGCCAGCACCGTTATTATTCCATTACAGCAGCATATAGGCGCACCGCCGACACCGGTTGTCAGTGTTGGTGACAGGGTCACCGTCGGTCAAAAAATAGCAGAGGAGGCGGCAACCTCTTTGTCAGTGCCTGTGCATGCAAGTATTTGCGGCAAGGTGGTATCGATAGATAATGGGTCCATTGAAATTGAAGGCGGAAAATAATAATGGTCAATGCAATTGGAATGATTGAACTGACATCGATAGCAAAAGGCTATCAAGTCGGTGACGCGATGTTAAAAGCGGCAAATGTCGATGTACTGTTTAACCGAACAATTTGCCCAGGAAAATTTATGGTCATGGTGGGTGGCGATGTGGCGGCGGTTGAAGCGGCGGTCGAAACAGGGCTTGCGATTGGTGACGATACGGTTATTGATGACCTGTTAATCCCCAACGTTCATCAAGATGTGTTTCCGGCGATATCGGGAACCCGTGTGATCACAGAAACCGGTGCTCTGGGTATTATTGAAACCTTCTCGGTTGCCTCGGTTATCGAAGCTGCGGATGCCGCGGTAAAGGCAGCAAATGTGGAATTAATTGATGTGCATTTAGCCATGGCGATCGGTGGCAAAGGTTATATGACGTTAACCGGAGATGTGGCGGCGGTTACCGCGGCCATCGATGCGGGCAGCGCCGTGGTGGCAACGCGGGGATTGCTGGTTCAAAAGGTGGTGATTCCACAGCCAAGAGAAGAAATATTGCGCGATAAAATCTAAAAGAAAACCGTTGTAATCAAGATGTAGTGAAACGTCAATGCCTGAGGAGGTGACACGATGTCAGAACATCATATAGATCAAGACTATCTAGCAAAGAGACAGTTGAAAAAAGGAACAGCGGGCTGGATGTTATTAGCTGGCCTCGGTGTTTCCTATGTTATATCCGGTGATTTTGCCGGTTGGAACTTTGGTATCGGGGTGGCAGGATGGGGCGGCTTTGCCGTTGCCGCAGCCTTGATGGCGGTAATGTATTTTACTCTGGTGCTATCTCTGGCTGAAATGTCAGCGGCAATCCCCGCTGCCGGTGGTGGCTATAGTTTTGCTCGTCAGGTTATGGGCCCGAGCGGTGGCTACTTAACCGGCTTGGCCGTGCTGATAGAATATGTATTGGCTCCGGCGGCTATTGTGGTGTTTATTGGCTCAGCGGTGGAAGAATTGACGGGGCTTAACGGACCTATCGTCTATGCCGCTTTTTATATTATCTTTGTCGGAGTGCATTTAGTCGGAGCCGGTGAGGCGTTAAAATTGATGATGGTGATCACTGCGCTGGCCATCTTTGCCATTATTGCAACGTCTGTTGCCTTATTTGGCAGCTTCGATTCAGCCAACCTGTTTAACATTGCGCCGGACCCTACCATCGCCGGGGCGACTGAATTTCTGCCCTTTGGCTGGCACGGAGTCTGGGCTGCCTTACCCTTTGGTATGTGGTTATTCTTAGCGGTTGAAGGTGTGCCGCTGGCGGCGGAGGAGGCAAAAGATCCGGCCACCGATGTGCCTAAGGGGATTATTGGAGCGATGTTGTTCTTGCTGATCTCTGCTGTTTTAGTGGTCTTTCTATTAGCCGGCGCCGCCGGTGCCGATGTGATTGGTGATAGTGCCGTCCCACTGGTTGATGCCTTGAAGGCAACAGGTCATACGACGCTGGCGACAACGGTCAATGTCTTGGGCTTGGCCGGCTTAATAGCCTCGTTCTTCTCGATTATCTACGGTTATAGCCGTCTGGTGTTCGCGCTGTCGAGAGCAGGTTATTTGCCCCAGTTTTTATCCTTGACCAGTGAGCGTAAGGCCCCAACTTGGGCGTTGGTCATCCCTGCAATTTTTGGTTTTTTGGTTTCGTTGACCGGTGAGGGCGATTTGATCTTAGGAATGGCGGTTGTCGGCGCAACGATTTCATATGCACTGATGGCAATATCGCATATTTTACTACGATTAAACCATCCAGAAATGCACCGCCCCTATAAGACGCCTGGGGGAATTTTCACCTCGGGAATTTCTCTGGTGTTGGCGATAGTGGCATTGACCGGTGTCTATGCCTTCGACCCGAGAGCGTTTAATTACACCATAGTGTTGTATGTGGTGGGTGCCCTGTACTTCTTCTTGTACAGCAAGAATCATCTGGTTGCCAAGACCGCCGAGGAAGAGTTCGAGATGTTGGCGGCTGCAGAGGAAGACTTGGGCTGATATTTTGTCGGTAAAATAGAAGCAAAAAAAACCGCGCCATAGCGCGGTTTTTTTATGGGGCAGTATAAGTTCGTCTTAGAACTTGTAGCTACCACCGACAGAAAGGATGTGAGCTGAGTTGGTTGCAGAAAAAGTGGTGTCGTTAGGTGCAATTGGTGATGTTGGTTCTTCAATAGAACTGGTTTCACCATCGACATACTGATAACCGGCATCGATATTCATCTTATCGCTGACGTTCCAGGTTGCACCAACGCTGTAGAGTACGCGGCTGCTATCCGGTAGGCGAAGAGTACGGTGCTCGTCAGTGCTAGGGGTTTCGTCGTAGGCAATACCGGCACGCAAGGTCCACTCTGGGTTAAGCGTGTAAGTTGCACCTACTGAATAGCGCATAACATCTTGGTAGTCTTCAATAACAACAGGGACTTGTGTGCCGCCGTTATTATCAACCTTAATGGCCAGCTCTTCGAAGCTGCTCCAGTAAGTGCGCTGGATGCTGGCGTGGACAGCAAACTGATCGTTAATGTCATGATAACCAGCCAATTCTAGCATTGCCGGTAAATCGAGATCAGCGCTGCCGCCGGCGTTCCAGGCAGGGATGAAGTCTGATTTAATATCACCATCAAAGCTAAGCTTGACCTCAGACTTATAACTCAAACCAACACGAGTCGCTTCATTGAATTCATAAAGTGCGCCAACGTTCCAGCCATAAGTGGTGTCATCACCTTCGAGTTGCATTAGGTTTACTTCACCACCAGGCAATGCTGAGCTTAATTCTGCCGTTGCGTGAACGACACTGATGCCTAAACCAAGACTTAACTGATCGGTGACTTTATAGCCCATGCTACCGGTGAGGTAGTAGGCGACGATGTCAGAAACATCGGCAGAGGCCAGGGCGCCAAAATCTTTATCATAGTCAGTTTTAAAGCCGAAGTCTGAATACATACCCAAGCCAAGTACCAACTTGTCATTGATCGGCGCGGCGAAATAGCCGGCAGGGACAACCGCAGACGGAGCAGAGCTAGAGCTGGACAATGAGTCTGTTGGGCCATCGATTTTGACGGTGGGGTCAACATAGGCAAGAGCACCGGTAACGGTGTTGGTTTTGATGCGTGTTAAGCCGGCAGGGTTGTGAGAGATGGTGCTAGCGTCATCGGCAATGGCGGCTTCACCGGCATTGGCGCGGCCTAGGCCTGCTGCGCTGTGTTCATTAATGGCAAAGCCAGCAGCGTTAACCTGTGATGTCGCCGCAGCGATCGCAAGTGCTAGAGGAAGTTGACGAAGTTTTAACATGGAGTACACCCTTAACTGAATATCTTTAGTTGTTTACTGGCCTAATCTCTTTGGACTCTTGGCTAAGCTAGCTGCATTGGTAAATGTCGCAAATATTATATAACCAAACGTTGGTTATACGGATAGATCTACTGACTTACACGTATAATGCAATTGCAGGCATCATAAGGTGGTAGGCGAGAAGTAATCAACGACAACATTAGAAATTAACGAAATAACTTACACCCTGTAAAGTTAGGTGTGGAAGCGACACAAAAAGTGTTACCTATATACCCGAAAGGTGGTGCAGGGCCGTTAGTTTAGACTGCTTAGTCCAGTGTTTCTGCGGTTTTATTGAACTGTATGGCAACCAGCTTTTGATAGTGTTCCGATGTGTCTAAAAGCTGTTGGTGACTGCCTATGGCGACGATTTCTCCCTGGTCAATCACCGCTATTTTATCGGCATGGATAATCGTAGAAAGACGGTGTGCGATGATGACGGTGGTGCGGTTACGCATCAGTTGTTCCAGTGCCTGCTGCACTTTCAGCTCACTCTCTGCGTCGAGGGCGCTGGTGGCTTCGTCGAGCAGGAGTATCTTAGGGTCGTTCAAAATGGCTCGAGCAATGGCAATGCGCTGACGCTGACCGCCTGATAATCTGACACCACGCTCGCCTAGGTAGCTGTTGTATCCCTCGGGTAGTTTACTGATAAATTCATCGGCATAGGCGGCCTTGGCGGCGGCGATAACCTCCGCCTCTGTTGCCTCCGGTTTGCCGTAGCGGATATTGTAGAAGACGTCATGGCTGAACAGGGCGGGTTGTTGTGCGACCAGCCCCATGTGTTGCCTCAGTGATTGCGGCTGAAAGCTCCTTATATCTTTGCCATCGAGGGTAATGGTGCCGTGTTGTGGATCATAAAAGCGTTGCAGCAGTTCAAATATGGTTGATTTGCCCGCCCCTGAGGCGCCCACAAGTGCCAGGCTTTGGCCGGCTGTGATTGTCAGGTCTATATTGTTAAGGGCAGCGGTGTCGGGTCTTGAGGGGTAGTGGAAGGTGACATTGTTCAGTACTATCTGGGCATTGTTGATGACTGGGCTGTTGCCTGATTCTGCGGCGGTGATTTCATTTTCTACCGCCAGTAATTCCAACAGTCTTTCCGCCGCGCCGACAGCTCGCAGTACTTCCCCATAGACCTCGGAGATAGTGGCCATCGACATGGCCATCATTAGGGCGTAGAAAATAAAGGCGCCGAGCTCGCCGCCAGTCATTCGCCCCTCAAGTACGTCATTACCACCAATCCATAGCATGGTGGCAATGGCGGAAAAGACCAAGCTGATAACAACAGATACGAGAATTGCGCGTTGACGAATTCGCTTTTTGGCGACATCAAATGCGTGTTCAGCATCGCTGGCGAAGTTGGCCTGTTCGTACTGTTCCTGGCTATAACTCTGTACCGTCTTGATGTGTTCGATGGCTTCGCCAGCCCGGGTGCCTACATCGGCTACGGTATCCTGCGATAGTCGCGACAGTTTGCGAACTCGCTTACCAATAACGATAATCGGTAGAAGTACCAGCGGTGCTGCGAGAAACACAATCAGCGTCAGCTGCCAGTTAGTAGCAATCAGTAATATAAGTGCGCCAACCAACATCAGGGCGCTGCGCAGGGCCATTGACAGAGATGAGCCAATAATGGATTGCAGTAGTGTGGTGTCGGTGGTCAGTCGCGACATGATTTCGCCGCTGCGGTTGGTCTCGAAGTAACTGGGATGCAGGGTAATGACATGGTCAAACACGTCTTTTCTGATATCGGTGCTAACACGTTCGCCGAGCCAGGAAACCAGGTAAAAGCGCACAAAGGTGCCAATGGTCATCAGGCCGATTAAGATCATGATAAATACGATTGACTGGCTGAGTTGTTGCCGTGAACCGGTGGCAAACCCAAGGTCGATAAGCTGTTGTAAGCCCTGGCCTATTGATAATGTGATGCCGGCGGTAACAATCAGGGCAATACCGGCGGCAAGCATGGTTTTCTTGTAAGGCAGTAGGTAGCGACTGATCGACTTGACCACGTTGAGAGTGGTCTGCTGTTTTGTGTCGGCTTTCATCGTCATCCTAAGGTTGTGTGCTGTGGCGGCATTAGTGTTGCCGTCTCTGGTTATTCTGCAGTAATGCTATACGGTAGAGAGAGTTCCGTCAGTGGCAGCTCTCCAGCCTGATCACAAAAGACGCTGTTTGCTGCAACGCTTTTGTCTGCCAGCACGGCCAGGCCAACCATTTTTTCACCGTCATGTGCTGTTTGAACCATATTGCCAATACTCTGTTCGCCTTGGCCATCATACAGAGGGGACCCGGATGGCGGCAGGGTCGTGGCGGTGACGCGATACATGTGGCGTTTTAGTTTGCCCCGATATTGCATTCGGGCAACGACTTCTTGCCCGGTGTAGCAGCCCTTGGTAAAACTGATGCCCCCATTTAATTGCATATTCAGGTGCTGAGGGATGAATAGATCTGAGGTGTTTTGATCCGTGTTGGCAAAGCCGCTGGCGATGATGTCGCGATCCCAGTCGCTGCTGTTTGTCGGGGATAATGTACTGCTCAGTTGCTGCCAGCTGGTTGCTAGCTGATCACGTGGCAGCCAAACTTCGAACAAACCCTGTGCAGCATCGATTAGCAATAATTTACGGTCATTGTGATGGCTCTGGGTCAAATTATTTACTGGCACCTGATCAAATAATAGGCCGGTGGCCGCTGTAATATTATCGGTTTTAATGCCGAGGCAGACATAGTTGTCAATGAGATTCAGATCGGCCTTAGAGAACACAATGTATTTGTTGAGATGATTGTGAAGCGCCGACATTGACCCGCGGTGGCCGCTGAAACACAGCTGTTGATCGTCCCATTGGCTGAGGGTGAAATTGCCAATTACCCTGCCTTTTGGGCTGCAGCTGGCGCCGGTAATGGCCTGTTGGTCAGTCAGAAGATCGATGTCGCAGGTCAGTTGGCCCTGGAGGAATTTCTTGCTATCTACTCCACAAATACTTAACAGGCCGCGGTGGTTGATCAGTGTCATATATTCACTGGTGTGCGTGCCGGCATTGAAGTCGACGTTATCGTGCGAATCTAGTGTGGCGCCAATTGAGGAGAGTAGGTTGGAAATGTCGGCCATCTGAAATCTCGAGATTACGAATCAATAGGAGTTATATACTTTTGTGGGTCAATGATAATGGCAAATCGCCGGAGTGTCAGCTTCAATGCTTATTTATCACTGTTTTTGTGTATAATACCGCGAATTATCAAGCCATGATCAAACCCGAGTTGAGATGCGATGTTAGACGATAAAGAGTATAAAAGAGTAGGTTGGCACAGTCGCCGCGGTATGCTGGAGCTGGATCTTGTGTTGGCCCCATTTTATCAGCATCAGCTGTTGACGCTCAATGACGAAGAGCAGCAGCTTTATGTGAAACTGCTAACCTGTGAAGACCAGGATATGTTCCGCTGGTTTTTGAGTGCGGAAATTCCTCAGCAAGAGGATATTGCCAAAATTGTCCAAATCATTCTCGACTATAACCGCAGCCTCGTTAAGTCATAAGCATTTTTATTTAAAGCGGTCCCCCTCGGTGCTGGCGTTTTACCTCTGCGTATTGATGCTGGCGGTGGTGGCGATATCTTGTCTGCCGTTACCTGCCTTTGTTCGGTTAATCATGGTATTGGGTTTACTTGTTACTGCTCGTATTAACTATTCTCGGCAATGCCGGTTCGAGGGGCGAGCGCTCCATTGTATCGGCGTTTCTGAGGCGGGATGGTTTCTTGAGTCTGAGGGTTGTACTGTCGATATCCCGTCGGTTAAATTACTATCCCCGCGTGTCGTCACCTTAAAATACCGTTATCGGTCTCGGGTCGGGTATCTATTTTTGGCGGCAGACATGATGTCGGCTACAGACTTTCATGATTTAAAGCTGGCTTTACAGTTTGGTGCTGTATAGCCCGGCCTGTTAAAAGATCAGTTGTTTGGCCGTAGAATGGTGTCTTGGCTATGCGCTAATGTCTCGGGGTAGTCCAGTGTATAATGAAGGCCGCGGCTTTCTTTTCTTAGCATGGCAGAGCGAATAATCAGCTGTGCCACTTGGGCAAGATTGCGTAACTCAAGTAAATCGTTAGAGACTTTATAGTTGCTGTAATACTCGTCAATTTCGTACTGTAACAACTCTGCACGATTGAGGGCTCGCTTCAGCCTCTTATCGGTTCTTACAATCCCAACATAATCCCACATGAATCTTCTCAGCTCATCCCAGTTGTGTGAAATAACAACATCTTCGTCTGAGTTGGTTACCTGAGACTCGTCCCAGGCGGGGGCGTTAGTAGGGGCGGGCGTACTATCGAAATTGGCGATAATATCGCCTGCAGTGGAGCCACCATAGACCAGGCACTCCAGCAGGGAGTTGCTGGCAAGTCGGTTGGCGCCATGCAGACCGGTAAAGGTTGTTTCGCCGATGGCATAAAGGCTTGGGATGTCAGTTTGGCCACTGTTGTTCACCATGACGCCACCGCAGGTGTAGTGGGCTGCTGGTACAACAGGTATCGGCTGTTGGCTTATATCTATACCGAGTTCTAAACATCTCTCCATGATAGTGGGGAAGTGCTGTTGTAAAAATTCTCTGCTCTTGTGGCTGATATCTAAGTATACGCAGTCTTCGCCCAGGCGTTTCATTTCGTGGTCAATGGCGCGCGCGACGACATCGCGAGGAGCGAGTTCAGCTTTCGGGTGGTAACGAGACATGAACCGCTCGCCATTTGCCAGCTTTAATACTGCCCCTTCGCCTCGTAAGGCCTCGGTAATCAAGAATGATTTTGCCTGGGGGTGGTAGAGGCATGTGGGATGGAATTGATTGAACTCCATGTTGCCTACGCGGCAGCCAGCACGCCAAGCCATGGCTATGCCGTCGCCGCTGGCGCCGTCGGGGTTTGATGTATAAAGATAGACTTTACTGGCTCCGCCGGTGGCCAGGATGGTGAACTTTGATTGATAGAGTTCGACGCTGCTGGTCGAGCGGTTGAGTACGTAGGCACCCGTGCACCGTTTCGGTATGGTGTTGTCGTCTACGATGAGGTCGACCGCGACACGGTTGGTTTGCAGAGTAATATTGGGGTGGCGAAGGGCATCTTCAGTCAGTGTTACAGAGACCTCTCGGCCGGTGGCATCGGCGCTGTGTATGATGCGACGATGGCTGTGTCCGCCTTCTTGGGTGAGATGATAGTCTGCTATCCCCTCACGTTTTTTGTCGTCGCGGCGGGTAAAGCTAACATTGCGCTGTACTAATTGCTCGATCGCTTCTCGGCTATTGCGTACCGTGAATTCAACGGCCTGTTTGCTGCAGATGCCTGCGCCGGCTGTCAGTGTGTCACTAACATGCTGATCAATGCTGTCGGCGTCATCGATAACGGCGGCAATACCACCTTGGGCGTAGTAGGTGCTGCCTTGGTTAAGTTCGCCTTTGCAGATCACGGTGACCTTGAAATGCTCAGCTAATTGGAGGGCGCAAGTCAGTCCTGCGGCACCGCTGCCTATGATTAAAATGTCTGGCTGGTAGTTACTACTATTCATCGTGCTGTGATACTTGTCGTGTGGCGGCGGCTTAAATTAGCCGAGTCCAAGGGCTGTATTAGTCTGTTAATGCCGCTAGTATATACAACCTCGCCGTCACTGTAGAGTATGTCGGTGATTTATCAGATTTATATCAAGCTGGCTGTGTTTTTCAAGATGTCAGATTAAATCAATCGAAAGATTGAACTTATAGCCTCGACTGTACTCTATAAGTGACAGAGTTCGTGGCCGGAGATGAGATTATTAACAGTAAGAGTTCGTCGCGGGTGACGCGGCGGTGAGCGGTAACGATGAAGACCGTCAATTAGTATCGCGGGTGCAGAAAGGCGATAAAGCAGCATTTGACTTATTGGTGATCAAGTATCAGACCAAGGTGTTGTCGGTTATTGGCCGCTATATTCGTGATCATGCGGAGTGCCAAGATGTGGCTCAAGAAGCGTTCATTAAAGCCTATAAGGCGCTACCCAAATTTCGAGGTGACAGTGCTTTCTACACGTGGATTTATCGCATTGCTATCAATACTGCGAAGAATTATTTGGTGTCTCAAGGTAGAAGGCCGCCGGCCAGCGACTTGGAGCTTGATAGTGACGCCGTTGTATATGATGAGGCGTTGAAGGACCAGCAAACCCCTGAGAATGTCATCTTTACTGAGCAGCTTCAGGGTGCAGTAAACAGTGCGATCAAATCGCTGCCAGAGGAGTTACGAGCGGCTTTAACGTTACGTGAGTTTGATGGTTTGAGTTATGACGAAATTGCTGCCATTTTGAACTGCCCTGTGGGCACTGTGCGGTCGCGAATATTTCGTGCTCGTGAGTCTATCGACAAGGCTGTGGCCCCGGTCTACGGTGGCAGAATATTTGGCTGATGCTAGAGCAACAACAATGACAGAATTAGTGATAAGAAATGTACGATTCGGCTGTAAAGTTGAGGTGTTAAATGAGCAATAAAGCGCAAACACAAAGCAATCAAAAGGCAGAGCTATTATCGACGGCTCTCGATGGCGAGGCCAGTGAATTTGAGCTGCGACAATTGTTAAAATCTGCCACAGACGATAATGCCGTGCGCCAACAGTGGGCGATGCAGCAATTAACGCGCTCTGCTATTAAGGGGGAGGGTGTTGATGTCGCCATGTTGGACTTAAGCTTCGCGGATAGGGTTGGTTCAGCTGTTGCTGATGAATATCAGGCAGAGTCGACAGGCAAGGCATCTTGGCGTCTGCCCGCGGCTAAGTTTGCCGTTGCCGCCTCTGTCATGGCGGCAGTGCTGACGACGACGTATATGGTCAATCAGCAGCAATCACCCGAGATCGATGCGGTAGCGCTGTCGCAGCCAGTGACGCAAAGTACGCAATACCTAGCCTCGCAGTCGACCACAACCCCGGTGTTTGGTGGTGGTCTTAAGGCCTCGGCGGGACAGGTTTCGCCACAGGCCTACATCAATACATCGGTTAGAAGTAGCTCTGCGGCAGCCGATGCGGTAGCCAGGCAGAGACTGTATTGGTATATGAATAGTCACGCTGAGCACTCGGCGCTTAATTCGGGTCAAGGAATGATGCAGTTTGCACGCATGGTTGACCAGCATGAGTAGTTGCTCAAGCGAAGATAATAGCGGCTTCAATGCCGCTTTTTCGTTTCGTAATGGCGGCATTAAAGCCGTTTTTTTAGCTTTCCTTACCCTGTCGCTTTTCTCGGTCAATACCCAGGCTGAGCAGGCGGATGTGCCAGCTCGTACGATGCTGGCTGAGATGGCAGAAGCTGTTCGTCAGCTAGATTATAGTGGTGAGTTTACCTTCGAGCGTAACGGTGAGCTTGAGGCGATTCGTATTGCTCACCGTGTTGTTGATGAGGTAGAGCATGAACGGTTGATATTTTTAACGGGGAGTTACCGTGAATATGTCCGCCAAGGGCACGATATCAGCTGTGTTCATCCCGGGCAGCAGTTGGTTGCCGTTGAGCGCAGCTCAGATGCCGCGAAGTTTTTCAGTAATAGAGATTTTTCTGATTTTGATATCGAAGACTTTTATCGGGTGATGTACAGTGGATCCGACAGAGTGGCTAACCGCGAAGTGGTTAAGATTACACTGGAGCCACGTGATGCATATCGCCATGGCTATCAGTTTTATCTGGACAAGGCGACGAAGATTCCGTTGAAGACAGTGTTGTTCAGTTCTGACGGTCAAATGTTGGAGCGTTTCCAGTATGTATCCATTGTATTTAATGGGGTCACGGCTGCTGATGTATCGCCCAGCGATAATAGTGCAGTCATCCTCCATCATCACATGCCGGAAAAATCAGCGTCACCTGAATTAGCTGTCTCGATGCAGCCTCAGTGGCTGCCAGCAGGTTTTAAGCTCGCAGCTCGCAGCATCGATACGGTCATCAATACGGGGGCCGAGGTGACAACATTTACCGATGGCTTGTCGACACTCTCGCTAATTGTTGAGCCGATTCCACCGCAGAATGGTGTGCCACAAGATTTGGAAGGCAAGGCAAGATATGGTGGCACGGTGGCGCTATCAAGAACCGTTTTTATAGGTGAGCAAGGTTTTCTCGTCACGGTGGTCGGTGAGGTACCCTTGATAACAGCGGCCAAGGTCGCGCGATCAGTCATGTTGCAACAGATTAAAGAGCAGTAACAATGAACGAAGAGGCAAGGGTCGTTGCAAAAGAAGACGGCTTGTTATGGTTGGTAACGCAGCGGCAGACTAGCTGCGGCACCTGTGCCGCCAAAAAAGGCTGTAGCCAAAAAGTGTTGGCAGAGTTGGGCGCCAAAGATGCGCACTATATAAAGGTCGACCAACATCCTGAAATGCAGGCCAATGTTGGTGACATTGTTGAGATTATGGTGCCGGGTGAGGCAATTGTTAAGGGGTCTCTTCAAATCTATAGCCTACCCCTGCTCACGATGATTGTGGGGGCGGCTATCGGTGATGGTTATGCTGGCGATGGCGGTGCTATAGCCGCTGCTATCATTGGTTTTTGTGCCGGTTTGTGGGTCAGCAAAAAGTTGATTAATCAGGATGCCAATTGTCGTCGGCTTCAGCCAGAGATCGTGGCGGTTCGACCTGGACTGGTCACAACACAGGCCGTTGAGGTCCGTTAATTTTCAGTACGGTATTGGAGCTACTAAGAATGCGTTTTTATTGTTTGATGTTCACGTCTATTTTATTGGTGGTCTCCGTTGGCGTTCGAGCATCGTTACCGGAATTTACTCAAATTGTTGAGGATAACGCCGCAGCAGTGGTGAAAATAAATACGACTGTGACTGCTAAGCCCCAGCAGAATATGCCGTCGATAAACGGTATTGCTCCTGAGCAGTTGCCGGAGATGTTTCGTCGACTCTTCGAACAGGGGCAGCCGCCACAGAATGAGGGTGGTTCTTTGGGGTCTGGTTTCTTTGTCTCATCGGATGGTTATGTGTTGACTAACCATCACGTGGTTGAAGGTGCCGATACAATAACCGTTAGGATGACAGACAGAACAGAGTTTGATGCCGAAGTCGTTGGCACCGATCCTCGTTCAGATCTGGCACTGTTAAAAGTCGACGGAAAAGGGCTGCCTTTTGTTAATTTTGCAGAGGACGATAAGATCAAAGTCGGTGAGTGGGTGCTGGCCATAGGCTCGCCATTTGGCCTTGATTACTCAGTATCTGCGGGTATTGTCAGTGCCATTGGACGTAGCTTGCCCAATGAAAAAAATGAAAATTATGTACCCTTTATTCAGACAGATGTGGCGATTAACCCCGGAAATTCGGGGGGGCCGCTGTTTAATCTCGAGGGTGAAGTTGTCGGTATTAACTCACAAATTTTTACCCGAGGCGGTGGCTCAATAGGTTTGTCATTTGCCATCCCGTCAAGTTTGGCACGGGAGGTGGTGAGGCAGCTGAAAGAAAATGGCGATGTCGACCGAGGCTGGTTAGGCGTCGGTATTCAGGATGTCGATAAGGCGCTGGCCTTATCGTTTGGCTTGGACAAGCCTCAAGGTACCTTGATTACCTTTGTTGAGCCCAGCGGTCCCGCCGATAAGGCGGGTATTGCCGAGGGTGATATTGTCATCAGCTTCGATGGGAAGCCGATCCAGGCCTCTGGCGATCTGCCTCATATTGTCGGCCTGACACGGCCAGGTAGTCAGGCTGCAGTGCAGCTGATTCGTGGCGGCAAGACGCAACAGCTGACGGTGGTCATTGGTAGTTTAGATAAACAGCAGCTGAAACAGGCGCAGGCCGGGCATCATGACAAGTTGAACCGTCTTGGCGTGGCGATTGAAGCTGCTGGCGATCAATTGGCTCAGCAGTGGCAATTTGAGGGCGGGGTGGTCATTACCGAAATAGCGCCCGAAAGTGCTGCAGCGCGTTCGCACATGCAGCTTGGTGACGTCATCACTACCATTAACGGTTTTCCTGTCGATAGTGCTGAAAGCTTTAATAAAATCGTTAAAAAGCTGCCGATAAAACGTTCAATTCCTGTGCGGATTATTCGACAGGGACGACCTGGCTTTGTGGCGATTCGGATCGATAAATAGCCGCTGTTGCCGAGCTGGCGGCTAATTTACTCGTTGCCGCTATCAAACCAAAGGTTTCATAGCCAATTTTAGAGCAATCAGGTAATATGTGGCGCTTTAGAATGGCCTGTGCTTTTGCATAGGGCATGCTCACAGATGTATATTAACTTGGTGAACGAGTGACTGATCTTACCCATATCCGCAACTTCTCTATTATTGCCCATATCGACCATGGCAAATCGACTTTGTCCGATCGTTTTATTCAACACTGCGAGGGTTTAAGTAAGCGGGAAATGCAGGCGCAGGTTCTTGATTCGATGGATATCGAACGTGAGCGCGGCATTACCATCAAGGCTCAGAGTGTCACCTTGGATTACAAGGCCAGAGACGGCAAAACTTACCAGTTAAACTTTATCGATACCCCAGGCCATGTCGACTTTTCCTACGAGGTCTCTCGCTCGCTTGCTGCCTGCGAGGGTGCGTTGTTGGTTGTTGATGCAGCCCAAGGTGTCGAAGCTCAATCGGTTGCCAACTGCTATACCGCTATCGAGCAGGGCTTGGAAGTCGTGCCCATCTTGAACAAAATGGACCTGCCCCAGGCCGAGCCTGAGCGTGTTGCTATTGAGATCGAAGAGATTATTGGTATCGATGCCATGGAGGCTTGTCAGGTCAGTGCAAAGTCTGGCCTGGGCATCGAAGATGCACTTGAGACTATTGTTCGTGAAGTACCACCGCCAGTCGGTGATGCGGATGCGCCATTGCAAGCCCTAATCATTGATTCATGGTTTGATAATTATCTTGGTATAGTCTCGTTGGTACGCGTTGTTAACGGTACTCTGAAACCAAAAGATAAGATTGTTGCCAAGTCGTTGGGCAAGGCGCATGGTGTTGATGATGTTGGTATTTTTACCCCTAAGCGGGTTCCCGTTGATTGTTTACGGGCCGGTGAAGTGGGCTATGTTATTGCCGGCATCAAAGACATTTTAGGGGCCCCGGTAGGTGATACCATTACACACCTGAAAACCATTGATGAGGTTGAGTCGCTGGCGGGTTTCGAGCAGGTTAAGCCCAAGGTTTTTGCCGGTTTGTTTACTGTTAGCTCTGATGACTATGAAGATTTCCGAGATGCACTGGGTAAATTGACGCTGAATGATGCCTCATTATTTTACGAGCCAGAAGTATCGGATGCACTCGGTTTTGGTTTCCGCTGCGGCTTTCTTGGCCTGCTGCACATGGAGATTATTCAGGAGCGACTCGAGCGTGAATATGATATCGACCTTATCACAACGGCACCGACCGTTGTTTATGAGATAGTTGATAAACAGGGAAATCTAACCCGGGTTGATAACCCCTCAAGATTGCCTGACCCCAGTGTCATCGAAGAGATGCGTGAACCGATAGTCGAGGCCAATATTCTCGTACCCAATGAATTTGTCGGTAATGTCATCACGCTCTGTGTTGAAAAGCGCGGCGTGCAGAAAGATATGCAATTTATCGGTAATCAGGTGTCCATTAATTATGAACTGCCCATGAGCGAGGTGGTGTTAGATTTCTTCGACCGTTTAAAGTCTTGTAGCCGCGGTTTTGCCTCGCTCGATTATAACTTTGTACGCTTTGAACCGGCCAAGCTTGTTAAACTTGATGTATTGATAAATGGCGACAGAGTCGATGCCCTAGCATTGATTATACATCGTGATCAGGCGCAGCATCGTGGCCGCTTGTTGGTTGAGAAGATGAAGGAGTTGATTCCGCGTCAGATGTTCGACGTCGCTATCCAGGCGACAATTGGCGGTCAAGTCTGTGCTCGCTCTACTGTTAAAGCGCTGAGAAAAAATGTTACTGCTAAATGTTATGGTGGTGATATCAGTCGTAAGAAAAAGCTGCTTGAAAAGCAGAAAGCGGGTAAAAAACGCATGAAACAGGTTGGCAATGTTGAGATTCCTCAGAGCGCCTTCCTCGCCGTCTTGAAAGTCGATAGTTAAAATAATACAGGGACATCATGGACATTAATTTTCCACTAATTATGGTGGTGCTGGTTTTTGCTGGTGCCTTTATCTGGCTCGTTGATGCGCTATTTTTTGCGCGTCAGCGCCGGCAGCGTATTGAATCATTGACCCAGCAGTATCCGGATTACCAGGAGCAGGGCAGTGCGGATCAGCGCAACTATGATCAGGCTTTTGATTCGATAGGGAAAGACCCTGTTGCCGTTGAATACAGTAAGTCATTAACACCGGTATTAGCGTTGGTGTTGGTACTGCGCTCGTTTATTGTTGAGCCGTTTCAAATCCCCTCGGGCTCAATGGAGCCGACACTGCAAATAGGCGACTTTATTCTGGTGAATAAATTCTCCTATGGTCTGCGTCTACCGGTGATAAGAACCAAGGTGTGGGAAAATGATGAGCCGCAACGGGGTGAGGTCATGGTGTTTTTCCCTCCCCATGACCCGCGCTATTTCATCAAACGAGTTGTCGGCATACCCGGTGACCAAATTGCTTATAAAGGAAAGCAGCTGTTCGTCAACGGTGAGGCTGTCGAACAGCAGTTGATCGCACAGTTGCCGGTTGGGCGGCCTGCGTTTGCTGATTTGAAAGAGAACCTTAACGGCATTGAGCACACCTCGCGTGTAAACCTGCGCCGCTCTTCAGATTTTAGTCGACTACAAAACCAGGGCTGTGTCGCGGGGCTAAAACCTGATTTCGAGATTACCGTTAAAGCTGGTCATTTCTTCATGATGGGTGATAACCGCGATAATAGCAGTGATAGTCGATGCTGGGGACAGGTGCCAGAGGAGAATATCGTTGGCAGGGCATTTGCTATTTGGATGCATAAAGAGCCGGGCCTAAAATTGCCAACTTTTTCACGTGTTGGTTTTATAGACTAATATACAATACAACAAGATAGCGTCTGTATATGGGTGCTGATAACAACAATAGTGTATGGGGAACTTGGTAATGTTAAAGCGTCAACAGGGTATGTCGATGTCGGTAATGATTTTGGTGTTGTTAGTGGCAGCTTTTTTCGCCACTGCTGCGGTGAAATTGGCACCTAAGTACGTCGAGAGTATGACGGCTAAATCGATTGTTGAGAAAGTTGTATCGGAGTCAAAAGGTAAGTCAAAGAACGATATACGCGATGCCATCAGAAAGAGCTTTAGTATCAGTTTGGTCAAATCTATTGATACCAAAAAGATAACCTTTGAAGCCATCGATGGTGGTTATAGGGTTAACTCTAACTACGAGGTTAGGGTGCCGTTTATGTACAATATAGACGTGGTGTTAACGTTTGATGATTTGATCTACGACACCCCAAAATAGCAATGCAAGCAGGTAACAGTGGACTTAATTAAAAGTCAGTTAGAGCGCCGTTTAGGCCATCAATTTGAAGACAAGAGTTTAATGGAGTTGGCGTTAACGCACCGCTCCTGTGGTAATACCAATAATGAACGTTTGGAATTTCTCGGCGATTCGTTACTGGGTGTATTTATTGCGGAGGCACTTTTTCTCCGTTTCCCTGAGGCTAAGGAAGGTCAGTTAAGCCGTCTGCGTTCGAGTTTGGTCAAAGGTGAGACGCTGGCTAAAATTGCCCGTGAATTTGATATCGGTGACTGCCTCAACCTTGGCTCTGGTGAACTCAAAAGTGGCGGTTTTCGCCGTGAGTCTATCCTCGCCGATTCCGTCGAGGCCTTGATTGGTGCTATTTATCTCGACAGTGACATGGCTACCTGTAAAGAGCATGTACTGCGCTGGTATGCTGAGCGTTTGCAGCAAACGTCACTGGAGCGTAGCGGTAAAGATGCCAAGACACTGCTGCAGGAGCTATTGCAGTCTCGCAAGCATGCCCTGCCGGTTTACCAGATGAAGGATGTCACTGGTGAAGCCCATGAACAGACGTTCTCCATCTGCTGTCAGCATAAACTGTTAAAGCAGCCAACCATCGGTGTCGGCAGCAGCCGTCGTCAAGCAGAGCAACAGGCGGCGCAACTGGCGCTGGAGATACTAGGGGAATTAAAATGAGTCAGAATAAATCCAGCATGGTAGAACGCAGCGGCTATGTCGCTCTTATCGGGCGACCTAACGTCGGAAAATCGACGATTTTGAATCATATTCTTGGCCAGAAAATCAGCATCACCTCACGCAAGCCTCAGACCACTCGTCACCGGGTTTTGGGTATTAAGACTGAAGGCTTGATACAGGCGATGTATGTCGATACCCCGGGGCTGCATAAGGAGCAGAAGAAAGCGATCAATCGTTATATGAATCGCGCGGCCAGCAGCAGTATTAAAGAGGTTGATGTCATTGTCTTCGTGGTCGAAAAACTCCAATGGACCGATGAGGATCAATTGGTATTAGAGCAGTTGATGGTGGCTCGCTGCCCGGTTATTTTAGCGGTTAATAAGGTCGATCAGATAGAAGATAAGCAGAAATTATTGCCTTTTTTACAGAAACTAACGGCTAAAATGGATTTCAAGGCGATAGTGCCTGTGTCGGCGCTCGATGGGCATAACCTATCAAATCTAGAGGAAGAAATTGGTAAGCTGCTGCCTGAGGGGGAGCATTTTTACCCTGAAGATCAAGTGACTGACCGCAGCTCTCGCTTTTTGGCAGCTGAATTGGTTCGAGAGAAAATCATGCGACAACTCGGTGATGAGCTGCCCTATGAGATGACGGTTGAGATTGAAAGTTTTGAGGATGATGGTGAGCTTATTTCTATCAATGCGCTGATACTTGTCGAGCGAGACAGTCAAAAGTCGATTGTTATAGGTAAGGGTGGCAAGCGTTTAAAACTCATCGGGCAAGAAGCGCGTAAAGAAATGGAGCGGATGTTCGATGCCAAGGTGATGTTGAAGACGTGGGTCAAGGTCAAGGGTGGCTGGAGTGATGATGATCGCGCTCTTCGCAGCCTAGGTTATGATGACGTTTAAGTACTGTTCGACAGTACGATGATGAACCAAGTAGAATTTGACCGCTGCTATATCTTGCACACCTATCCGTTTCAGGATCACAGTGTTATCGCCGATTTTATCAGCCATGATAATGGCCGTCAGCGGGCGGTGGTTAAAAATCTACGCAACAGTAAGAAAAACTCAACCCGAGCCATTTTGCAGCCGTTAACCTTGTTGCAGCTTAGCTGGCGGGGTAAAAGTGATTTAAAAACAGTGACCTCGGTTGAGGCTGCAGGTAAGCGTTATAGCCTCAAAGGCACGCGACTGTTCAGTGCCTTTTACCTCAATGAAATACTCATGCGAACGCTGCCTGTTGGCGAGGTCGTTATTGAGATATTTGAGGCTTATGAGCAGGCACTGCATCTGCTGGAAGGTGAGGGCAGCTTAGAATTTATTCTCAGGCGGTTCGAATTCAAGCTGCTTTTTTGTCTGGGCTACGGTATTGATTTTGAGCAAGATATATCCGCCCAGCCTATTGCGATTGAATCATTCTATCGCTTGGATATTGGCCGTGGCTTTATCCCTGTCGCGGCTGAGCAACAACAAACCTTCTCTGGTCAGCATATTTTGGCGATTTCAGCCGGCGATTTTGGCGTTAACAATCCCGCCATTGCTTCAACGACGAAGCAGTTGACGCGATTATTGCTGTCGCCACACTTAGGCAGCGAACCGCTTAAATCGAGAGCATTATTCACTGCACAATCGGGTCCGGGGTAATTTAGATGGTCGTGGCCATTGGTACTGATTTAGCAAAGGTCTCGCGGGTCCGTGATATCTTACAGCGTCGCGGGTTGGGTTTTGCTCAACGTATTTTAACCGCGACAGAATTACAGCGTTATCATCAAAGTGGTGATGGTGCGGCCTATCTGTGTCGTCGCTTTGCAGCCAAGGAGGCGATGGCTAAGGCTTTGGGAACCGGCATTGGTAGGGGGCTTAGTTTCCAGCATATCGAGATATTGAATAATGATCTCGGGGCACCGGTAGCCAAGCTTAACGGTTTTGCCGCTGAACGCATGGCGGAGTTGGGAGCAAATCACTGTCATGTTTCGATTTCAGATGAGCAGGAGTATGCCCTGGCTTTTGTTGTTCTCAGCGCCTAATTGGCTTTTTGGCCGCGCTGTACATCTTCAAAAATAACCTCTAAATCACACTGTTGGTGCCATTGTTTTAATGCCTTGGCTGCGGTTTTCAGCGTTCCTAATAATTCGCCGGCTCTGCTGGTTAAGCCGTCTTGACAGTGACTCTTTAACTCTGTTTCGAGTTCATATAAAGCACTTTGAAGAGCGGGGGTGCCGGTGTAGCAGCTGGCACCATGTAGCTTGTGTACGGCTTCTATCATTGTCTGTAGCTGCTGGCTGTCCGCGTTTTGACTAATGTGGTCGACATCTTCATCCAAGCGGCTGAGAATACCAGACAGCATGTCGACGGCAAGGCTGGGTATTTGGTTGGCTCGTTGAAGGCACAGCTGAATATCGACAGGTTTAGCGTTTGCGGTTGGTATCTGAGGGCTGACAGGCGCTGTTGATTTTCTCTCATGCTCAATAAACTGTGAGCTATTGGTCCAAGTGTGCAGCGTTTTTTCCAGGATGGCGATATCGATGGGTTTGCTGAGATGATCATTAAAGCCAGCCTGCATGAGATTGCGCTTTTCTTCAGCCTGGGCATGGGCAGTTACGGCGATCACCGGGGTTGTCCGGTTTGGGCTGTTGCCGATGCGAATCGCTCGAGTTGCTTGTACTCCGTCTACCACAGGCATTTGAATATCCATTAGGATTATATCGAAACGCTGTTGGTCGCAGAGGTCCAGTGCCTGCTGGCCGTCATGGGCCAGGGTGACATGCATGCCAAGATCTTCTAACAACACGAGCAATAATTTAAGGTTGGAGTCATTGTCATCGACAGCCAGCACGCTGAATTTTACGCCATCTTCACTGAGTTGTTGGAACTCTGCTGCGATGAGGTCGTAGTCATTACTGATGGTGTCCAGTGCCTGATAAAGCTTTGCATGTGGCGCTGGACGGCTTAACGCAATACATTGGTCCTGGCCAAATAAGGACTCGTAATGAGAGCCAATGGCGGTTGGTAGCAGCACCACGGAGCGGCAGTTATACCGCTGATTAACATTGGCCAGCATGGTAGTCAGGGTTTGTTCATCAAGCTCATCCTCATCGGGGATAATAATCGTTGCCGATAAATCGATATTATTGTCATTGTGAATGAGCTCTTCACTGCTGTTAAAGCAATAGACATGTGCCTGCCAGCCCTCTAATTGGTGTCGTAGTGCTAAGCTGACTGCACTGTTGCATGAATACAGGCCGATATTCTTTTCGACCAAAGCATCCATCGGGGGCAGTGAGGCAACCTTGTTGGGCAGTTTTGCCCGCAAGGTGTACCAGAAAGTGGCGCCTTTGTCGGGCTCGCTGTCCAGGCCGATCTCGCCACCCATTTGTTCGACCAAGCGCTTACAAATGACCAGTCCCAGCCCTGTGCCGCCGTAGTCTCTTGATGTAGAGGCGTCCGCCTGGGTAAAGGCGTTAAATATATTGAGTTGTTGATGCTCAGAGAGGCCAATACCGGAGTCGGTAACGCTGATAACAAGCAGTGCTTGGCCGTCATGGATTTCTTTGAGCTTAATGCGCACAATAATATTGCCCTGCTCACTGAATTTAATCGCATTGCTTAGCAGGTTGGTCGTAATTTGTTTGATGCGCAGCGGGTCGCCAATGACGCAGGCTGGTATATCACTGTAGCTCAACAAAATAAGTTCTAAATTCTTATCGTGGGCCGAGGGTGCCAACATGGTGAGTGAGTCTTCGATAATCTCACGAATGTTAATCGATGCATTGTCGAGTACCAGCTTACCGGCCTCAATTTTAGAGAGGTCAAGAATGTCATTAATAATGGCCAGTAAGCCCTCGGCCGAGAGTCGTATGGTCTCCAACTGGTCTCGGTGGCGACCATCGGTAATGTCTTTGAGTAACAAATTGCTAAAGCCAATAATACCGTTCAGTGGTGTTCTTATTTCATGACTGGTATTGGCGAGGAATTCAGATTTGATGCGGCTGGCTTCCAGCGCCTCGCGTCGGGCAATGTCCAGTTCAATATTCTGAACCTCAATCGTCTCCAGCGTCTGACGAAGGTCGCCGGTGGTTTGCTCGATATTGTATTCTGTTTCAATATTGAGCTGTAATAAGGTGTCGCTGAGAAGGTTGAGTCGGTTACTGATCTGGCTGAGTTCGTCATTGCCATGGACGGTAAGTAAGGTCTCATAATCCCCGTCGATGATGTTGTCAATGGCCTCGCCAATCTGATCGGTGGCAGATTTGAATCTATTGGCGACTTTTATGGCAATAACTAAGCAGGCGGTGAGGCTGGCAATGATCAGTAACACGCTGATTATGACGTTGCGGTAGGTTTGTAATGTCAGGCTGTGAAGATCGTACTCTATTTCGACCCAGCCAATGGGCTCCGCCTTGTCAGCACTATCAATAATCAAATCTCGAGTTAATATTGGCCGAGAGTATCGCCGGGTAAGCTCAGATGAGTAGCTTTGAATGCCGTCGCCCAGCCGCTGTTGGTCGGCAACGTTGACGGCGATCATTTTTGGTCCGCTACGATTAATCAGTCGTCGCTGTTGGTCATACAGGCGAATGGCTCTGACACCGGGTTCTTCGAGTGCGTTGCGCAACAGCTCCTTGAGCAGTATGTTATCGTCGAGCGCTAGCAGGGTCTTGCTGACAGCGGCAATTTGGATGGTGCTGGCATAGGCACGTTGATCAAGTAAGAGGTTGCGTTCTTCGATGCGATTAAGCACCTGATAGCTACCCAGTAGTAAGGTGATTAACGCGGAGGGGGTGAGGGCAAGTAAAATAATTCTCTTGCGCAAACTCCAATTAGCCATAAACCCAACTCTTTATATTAATTATTAGCTTAACGATGTTATTCGTTATCATCTTAGGCTATATTCGCCAAGAATTTTTGATGTCAGGTATAATAGCCGTCGTTTGATCACTATTACCAGTCATATCGATATTTGTCGTGTCAAAAACCCCCATAAAGGCAATAGATAACAATGAATTACCCAACTATAGAGGCTTATGTTGGCAACACTCCGCTGGTGCGGCTGCAACGCTTGGCAGGAGAGACGAGTAATACTATATTAGTCAAGCTCGAGGGTAATAATCCGGCAGGCTCGGTCAAAGACCGGCCGGCGATGTCGATGATTACTCGGGCTGAGGCTCGAGGCGATATCAAGCCCGGCGACACTCTGATAGAGGCAACCAGCGGCAATACAGGCATAGCATTGGCTATGGCGGCCGCTATTAAGGGCTATAAAATGGTCTTAATCATGCCTACGCATATGAGTGCCGAACGGAAGCTGGCGATGACAGCCTATGGTGCAGAGCTGATTGAAGTGACTCAACAGCAGGGCATGGAGGGGGCAAGAGATTTGGCGGCAGAGATGCAACGTTTGGGGCAGGGCGTGGTATTGGATCAGTTTGGTAATGACGACAACCCAATGGCTCATTACACCGGTACTGGTCCTGAAATTTGGCAGCAAACGGCTGGCAATATCAGCCATTTTGTTAGCTCTATGGGGACAACGGGTACCATCATGGGCACCTCGCGCTATTTAAAAGAGCAAAATTCAGACATCGAAATCGTCGGGCTTCAGCCCCAAGATGGTGCAGCTATTCCCGGGATTCGTCGGTGGCCAGAGGCATATCTGCCAAAGATTTTTGATCGCAGTCGAGTCGATCGGATTATAGATATTGATCAGCAGAGTGCTGAGCTGACAATGAAGAGGTTGGCCACAGAAGAGGGGATTTTCTGTGGCGTGTCGAGCGGCGGGGCTGTAGCCGGCGCCTTGGCGCTCAGCAGGCAAGTCGAAAATGCCGTCATAGTTGCCATAATTTGTGACCGTGGTGACCGATACTTAAGCACGGGTGTTTTTGACCAATAAACTTGGTATAAGTATTGCTGTCTAAGATTCACATCAAGACAGCAATGCGACGTCGTATATTAGGGAATAATAATGGTTCAAGTTCGTAAGGCATACCCCATCGATGATGAGGGACGGGTCAAAATCGATGAATGGATTGATCGATTACCCAGGCACCCCAGCAATCTCAACCGTGAGCAGCTGACAGAAGCCTGTGATATCGCTAATTCTGCGTCCCAACGCACCAAGGATCACTACCCGGGCTGGACAAACAGCTACGAGGTTGGCTTGGAAATGGCTGAGATACTCAGTGAATTGCATCTCGACCATGAGACTCTGGTGGCGGCAGTACTATACCGTGCGGTGCGAGAGAAAAAATTAAAGATATCGACAGTAGAGGCCATTTTTGGCAAGGCTGTCAGCGGCCTCATCATCGGTGTACAGCAGATGGTAGCCATCAGCGAGGTGGTTACCTCGGGTAAAGATGCGTCTGTGTTGGGGCAAAGTGCTAGTCAGGTTGATAATGTTCGCCGTATGTTGGTGTCAATGGTCGATGATGTGCGCGTGGCGTTGATCAAGCTCGCAGAGCGAACCTGCGCCATTCGTGCCGCCAAAAACCAACCGGAAGCTTACCGTAAGAAAGTGGCCAGAGAAGTCTCTGAGATCTATGCACCACTAGCTCACCGTTTAGGTATTGGCCATATCAAATGGGAACTCGAAGATCTGGCTTTCCGTTACTTGCATGATGATGCTTATATGCGCATCGCCTCATTGCTTGATGAGCGGCGGTTGGATAGGCAGGAGTTTATCACCGATATTATTGCCACACTCAAGGGTAAAATGTTGGAGGCCGGTATCGACGCCGATGTGCAGGGCCGTGCAAAGCACATTTATAGTATTTGGCGAAAGATGCACCGCAAGAATATTGGTTTTTCACAGGTCTATGATATTCGAGCCGTTCGTATTTTAGTGCCGAAAGTGGCCGACTGTTATACCGCCCTCGGTATTATTCACACAATGTGGCGGATTATTCCCAATGAGTTTGACGATTACATCGCCAACCCTAAGGAAAATGGTTACCAATCCTTACATACGGCAGTGATAGGGCCGCAGGGAAAAGTCGTAGAGGTGCAGATTCGCACCCAGCAAATGCACGATGATGCAGAGCTAGGCGTTTGTGCTCACTGGCGTTACAAGGGCACCGACGAAAACTCGCAGAGCGGTGGCTATGAAGAGCGTATTGCCTGGTTGCGGCAAGTACTCGATTGGCATGAGGAGATGGATGGCAATAGTGATATAGCGCAGCAATTGACTACTGATGCCGTTCAGGACCGAGTCTATGTCTTTACTCCAGATGGCCATGTGGTTGATTTATCGCAGGGCTGTACACCGCTGGATTTTGCCTATCAAGTGCATACTGAGGTAGGGCATCGTTGCCGTGGAGCCAAGGTCGATGGCCGTATTGTGCCGCTGACTTATAAGCTGAAAACCGGTGAGCAAGTTGAAATCTTAACGGCTAAAGAAGCCAAGCCTTCTCGTGATTGGCTGCGTCCTGGCCTGTCGTACCTTAATTCTTCGCGCACCCGCTCTAAGGTATTGCATTGGTTTAAGGTGCAGGACAAAGACCAGAACATTGAGTCTGGCAGGTCTTTGCTTGAGAAAGAGTTCAAACGTTTGGCACTGACCAGTGTAGATTTTAAAGAGGTAGCGTCGAAGGTAAATTATAACTCGGTAGAGGATATGTATGCTGCGGTTGGCGCCGGTGACCTCAGTCATAACCAGGTTTTAAATGCTGCACAGCGGATGGTAGAGGATGAGGACAAGAAGCAGGAAACACTGAACCTTAACCTCAACCGTGCTGCCCAATATAAGGCAAAGCAGGATGGAACTACGGGTGTTCAAGTGCGTGGTGTCGGTAATTTACTGACCCAAATGGCTGGCTGCTGTAGCCCGGTACCCGGAGATGAGATTGCAGGTTATATCACCATGGGACGGGGTGTTTCTATTCATCGTCAAGACTGCTCCAAGTTGCTGGGGCATCAACGCAGTGATCCTGAGCGCATAATAGAAGTGGATTGGGGCGAGGAAACTAACAATAGCTTTACCGCTGGTATCCACATTGAGGCCTATGACCGGTACGGTTTGCTGCGCGACATCACCATGTTGTTAGCGAATGAAAAAGTGTATGTCACATCCATCAACACGCAATCTGATAAAGGAAGCAATACTGCTTCTATGGATTTGAGCTTAGAGGTTGAAGGGCTGGTAGTCTTAAGTCAGTTACTCAACAAGATCAACTCTCTACCTAATGTTATTAGTGCGTTGCGTAAGGGTGAGGGATGAGAAAGTGACACCATACACAATGGATGACTTGCTGTTGTTGATGGCACGGCTGCGCAACCCTGAGGATGGTTGCCCCTGGGATTTAAAACAGGACTTCGCCAGTATCGTGCCGCATACGCTGGAGGAGGTGTATGAGCTGGTCGATACAATTGAACAGCAGGATTTTGAGCATTTGTCCGAGGAGCTTGGCGACCTGCTATTTCAAGTGGTTTTCTACGCACAGTTGGGCAAAGAGCAGCAATTATTTGACTTCGGTTTAGTGGTCAGCGGTATTGTCGGTAAATTGTTGCGCCGCCACCCTCATGTCTTTCCAGATGGTACGCTGCAGAGCCATGCCAGTGATGATAACTTAAGTGATCAACAGATTAGGGCAAACTGGGAGCGGATTAAGCAGCAGGAGCGCAAGAGTAAGTTGCAGGGCGGTTTATTGGATGATATCCCGCAGGCATTACCGGCGATGAGTCGGGCGGTAAAGTTGCAAAAACGCACGGCCACTGTGGGTTTCGATTGGGCTGAACCGCTGGATGTAATCGCCAAGATTGAAGAGGAAACAGCCGAGGTTATTGAGGCGGTAAGCCACAAAAATACCGACGCTATCGAGGATGAGATCGGTGATCTGTTGTTTGCAGTGACCAATCTGTCGCGAAAGTTGGACATTAATCCTGAAACAGCCCTGCGTCGAGCCAACGACAAGTTTACGCGGCGTTTTAATGCAGTAGAAGCCCTTGCCAGTGAACGACAACAGCAGCTAGACGAGCTTGAGCTTGAACAGTTAGATAGGCTTTGGGACGAGGTGAAAAAACGCTTGGCTGGCGACGCATAGTCAGGGAATGGCGTAGGTGTCAATCTTGCTCTTAGGCGTCAACATGTGTAAGGTGTGCTGCCTTGCGATGCTGCTGTGGTAGCCGCAAATAAAGCCTTTGAACAAAAAAAGAAGTTATTGGCAGTGACTATTCCAAGCGCATGTCGTCATAGCAGCGACTGTGGTATTGCCACTACCAATACCTTGCTTATTAAAGAGAGACAAATATGAGAATTATTTTATTAGGTGCCCCTGGTGCCGGTAAAGGTACGCAAGCACAATATTTGGTTGAGAAGTTTGGCATTCCGCAAATTTCAACCGGTGACATGTTGCGTGCTGCTATCAAAGCCGAGAGCCCGCTTGGTCTAAAGGTAAAGTCGGTCATGGAAAGTGGCGGCTTGGTTACCGACGAAATTATTATCGATCTGGTCAAAGACCGTATCTCACAGGATGATTGTGTTAAGGGTTTCTTGTTTGACGGTTTTCCGCGCACCATTCCACAGGCTGAAGCGATGGTCGAAGCCGGTGTTGATATTGATCATGTTGTTGAGATTGATGTTGCCGATGAAGAAATTGTTGCCCGCTTAGGTGGTCGTCGTGTTCATGCCGAATCGGGTCGTGTGTATCATACCGTGTATAACCCTCCCAAAGTGGCAGGCAAGGATGATGAGACCGGCGAAGATTTGATTCAGCGTGAAGACGATAGCGAAGAGACTGTGCGTAACCGCTTGGCCATCTATCATGATCAAACCAAGCCTTTGGTTGCTTTTTATCAAGGCCAGACGGGTGATAAGGCGGCAGTTTATAGCCATATTGCCGGTGTAGGCAGTGTTGATGATATACGCGATAAAATGTTTGCCGCACTGGCTTAAGCAATATTGTAACTATCATTGAAAAAAGGGCCAATTGGCCCTTTTTTTGTTTTACTATAAGTACCTTGTCAATCTATGAAGGTGCTTAGCCAGTGTCAACAAACACAAAGAAAGCGATTATTTTGGTCAATCTGGGTTCTCCAGAGCAGCCCACAGTGTCCGGCGTTCGTGCATTTTTAAAACCCTTTTTATCTGATAAGCGTGTGGTCGAAGTCCCGAAACCAATCTGGTGGCTGATTCTCAATGGCGTTATTTTACCTTTTCGACCCAAAAAAGTTGCTCAAGCCTATCAATCTATTTGGTGGCAACAAGGCTCGCCACTGCGTGCTATTTTGCAGCAGCAACAAGAGGCGTTACAGCAGCGTTTTGATTCGCAACAGGTTAGGGTGCTAACCGCCATGACCTATGGGGCGCCTTCGGTTGAGAGTCAAATTCATGCCCTGCAGCAAGAGGGTATCGAGAAAATTGTTATTCTGCCGTTATATCCTCAGTATTCAGCCACCACAACGGCAGCCGTAACGGACCAAGTTTGTCAGATGCTTCAGCGTTGCCGTGATATCCCCGATCTACGCATCGTGAAAAGTTATTACCAGCACCCTGGCTATATTGCCGCCTTAGCTGAATCCGTTAGCCAATATTGGCAGTTGCACGGAAAGGCAGAGCATTTGTTGATGTCGTTTCACGGCATCCCTCAGGCCAATGTTGACAAGGGTGACCCTTATTATGATCACTGTTTGGCAACCGCCGAGGCGGTCGCTGATAAGTTGGGTTTAGCGGTAGAAGATTGGACGATGAGTTTTCAGTCACGCCTGGGTCGAGCCCAATGGTTGACGCCTTACACCGCAGATACTCTCCAACAATATGGCCCCAAAAAAATTAAAACCTTAGACGTTATATGCCCGGCATTCTCAGCGGATTGTCTTGAGACCTTAGAAGAAATGGCCATTGAAAATAAAGAAATATATCAACAGGCCGGGGGTGGTGAATACCGCTATATTGCAGCGTTAAATAGTGAGAGCAGCCATATTGATATGATGGAGGACATCTGTCAGCGTCAATTACAGTCTTTCATCGATTAGGCAGGTTCTAGTGATTGATTCGCCACCGTCAATTGTGCGAGGTCCTGCGGGGAATTGATATTGTCAAAGTAATGAGTTTGGTTGAATGTCACGCTTTGACTATCGAGCAGTGCAATAAACCCCCGCATCGAACGTTGGCCTTGGTCTAGATAGGCTTTTAATACTGGGTAACAGCGCAGTTTAATGGCGCAGCAGAGGTAGTGGTTGCGCTTGCCGTCGGCGGCAAAGCTGATATCGGTTTGATGGTGACGCAGGGGTTCGGTTAGTTGCTGAATCAAATTGTTAGGAATATTCGGTGTGTCACAGGGGACAAAGCTAATAATACTTTCTTTGTTGAGTGTCTCTGACAGCTGCTGCAAGACGGCTTCGATACCAGCCAGAGGGCCTTGGTGTCCGTCTCGGTGGTCGTGGATGCAGGGTAGGCCTAAGGGCAGGTATCGAAGCGCTTCGGCTGGGCAGTTAATAATAAGTGAGTCGGCCTGAGGCTTTAGCTTGTCAATAATCAGCTGCACCATCGGCTGTTGATCAATCATCGCCCAAGCCTTGTCTTGTTGACCAAAGCGAAGGCTTTGACCACCGGCAAGAATGACCGCCGTGATGGCATTTTTAGGTGGTGTAGTATTCATTAGGATGGTTTCTAAAACGGGGTTGAGAAGTCATAGTGATTGACGCCGTGAAATATTTAAATGGTGCTAGTATGATAAGCTTTTTTACAGTCCAACAGTAGGACCGATGTCGACGTTATTTGCAGAAAACGGCTTGATTGCCCAGCAATGGCCACTCTTTGTTTATCGACAAGGACAGCAGCAGTTAGCCGCTGAGATATCGGCCGCCTTTGCTCGGCGCAATATTTTATTGGCTGAGGCGCCAACAGGAACGGGCAAAACCTTTGCCTATTTAGCCAGCGTGTTGAACAGTGCAGAGCCAGTTATTATCTCTACTGCCAGTCACGCCTTACAGTATCAGTTAGTCCGGCAAGATATTCCTCAGCTGGCAAAAATACTGGATAAAACACCCGAGGTAATCGAACTCAAGGGGATTGCGAGTTATCTCTGTCCGAAGCGGCTCGAGGACAGTTTGGCTGAGGGGGTTGATAAGCAACTGGCTGCAATGTTACTGGCCATGCATCAATATTGGCAGCGCCATCACAGTCAATCATTAGAATGGCGATTGGTGGCTGATCGTGTGGGAGCTTCGTCGTCAGAGGTTTCGCGATACAGTGCAACTAATCATGCCCAGTGTCAGTCGATGAGTTGCCCAAAATACGCACGCTGTCCGTATTTTAATCAACGAAAAAAACTGCAGTCTGCAGACATCGCTGTGGTCAATCATGCGCTGTTTTTCAGCAGTGAAAACTTTCTAATGGCGCCATCGGCATCAACAAATAAATTGGCATCACGCTTTCAGGCCGTGGTGTTTGATGAGGCTCACAGGCTTGACCAGTTGTCTATTGATCGAGCGACCGTATGTTTTGACAGTCTGGTCGTATTAAAATTACTGGCGCAATTTTCCGCGGTTGTGCGCCGTGATGCCGGGGATAGTCGGCCCAGTCTGTTAGCGGCAAGGCGGTGTCTTGCCATTGCCAAATCGATGGATGAAAAGGTTAATAAAAACAGGGAGCAAGGTGCCGGTGATTGGTCGGCGCTGTTGTTGCAATCAGCAACGATGGCGCGTCTTTGGCGTCTGTGGCAGCGGCAAATCACTGTATTACTGGCGTATAGCGCCATTTTAAGTGAACGAAGTCCGTCATTGGCCTTGCTCGCACGTCGTTTAAAACGCTTCGATATGGCTGAAACCATAGCGGTAGACCGGCCGGTTAAATCTGAGCGAAGCCTTTGGTTTAATCGACAGGGCGCAGCTTGGTCGGTCCACAGTGTTGAGGTGAATCACCTACAAGTGTTGCATTCGCTGCCAGCGACACAGGTGTATTTGTCGTCAGCGCTGAGCGTCAATGATGATTTTAGTGATTTTGCAGAGACCTTAAAATTACCCCAATACCATAGTTTTAAGGTGGCGGAGACGAAGCAAGAGAACCCTCGGGCATTATATTACCATCCGACAGCGTTACCGCCACCGAGCAATCCAGAGCATATTGCACTGTTATTATCTGATGTTTTACCCTTGCTGTCGGCGAATAGAGGGCGGGCATTGTTGCTCTTTAGCAGTGTTAGCAACCGATTGAAGGCCGAGCAGTGGTTGAAGGAATATACCGGTTTTCATTTGTGTATTGCGGCCCAAGGGAGTGCTGCGCAAGCGGTTCGCCGCTTTAAAAGCCGCCCCCTGTCGCTGTTGTTATCCGCCGGTCTATGGGACGGCCTCGATATTAAGGGCGATGATTTATCACTGATAATCATCGATAAAATACCGTTTTCGCCGCCTGATGATTTTCGTGTTTTGGCGCGTTCAAAGGTACTGACCAAACAAGGAATCGATGCCTTCAATCACTGGCAACTACCTCAGGCCATTCTGCGTTTGCGCCAGGGGGTCGGTCGGCTGATACGCAGTGACGATGATGGCGGTGTTGTGGTAATCGGTGACAGCCGACTGCACTATCAAGGCTACGGTGAAAAAATAATGGCGGCTTTACCTCATTATCCAACAACTATGGATCGACAGCAGGCGCTAAGCTTTATAGAATCACGGGCCGATCACTATACCCCGTCTGCAGCCAGCAATAGCGACGTTAAATTGGACACAAGGTAGTACTTTATGAGTAAAATTTTAGCATTAGATACTGCGGCTGATGCCTGTTCGGTAGCACTGTGGCTCGACGGTGAGTTGATCTCTGATCACCGTCTATTACCCCGTGAACACACCAAACATATGCTGCCGATGATCGAGAATATTTTACAGCACAATAGTATTACGCTATCGGAACTCGATGGCATTGCCTTTGGCTGTGGTCCGGGTTCATTTACCGGTCTGAGAATTTGTGGTGGTATCGTACAGGGCTTAGCCTTTGGTGCCGATCTCCCAGTCGTGCCGGTGTCATCGTTAGCGGCATTGGCTTACCCCTTTGCCGGTGAGAATATCACCGTGGTGGCCAGTGTCGATGCCAGAATGAATGAGCTCTATACCGCTGTGTTTCAGGGGCAGGGTGAGGGGTTTACCGTTGTCGACAAAGAGTATTTGTTGGCGCCGGAGAGTATGAGTCAGCAATTGCTGGCACAGGCCACGCCAGGCAATGCGCTGATCGCCGCAGGCAGTGGTTGGTCATACCGTGACCAATTTGGCGATTTAAAGTGTATGGATCTGCTAGCATGCGACACCAATGCGATACCGACTGCTGCGGCTGTTGCTGAATTGTCATTAGCCCGTTTCGTCAGTGGTGATACTATTGCCGCCGCCGAGGTCAGCCCGGTATATTTACGTGACTCTGTTGCTTGGCAGAAGAGTTCGTAGCGAGCATTTTGCTATTTTGGAGTGTCATTTTGGATTGGTTACAGGTTTTTGTTTTAGCAATTATTCAGGGATTAACCGAGTTTTTACCGGTATCCAGCTCCGCTCATTTGATTTTTCCCTCGCAGTTATTAGGCTGGCCTGATCAGGGGTTGGCCTTCGATGTGGCAATGCACGTTGGCTCATTGGCTGCAGTGATTGTGTATTTTCGGCAAGATATTCGCAATATGACGCAGGCTTGGTTTGGCAGTGTTTTTCATCGTCAACACACGCCAGAGAGTCATATGGCCTGGGCGGTTATTTGGGCCACGATTCCGGCCGGCTTAGCCGGTTTGCTGTTTGGTGGATTCATTGAAGAGAATCTGCGCTCAATGACAGTGATTGCATGTACCACACTTATTTTCGGGCTGTTGTTGGGTTTTGCCGACCGTAAAGGCAGCAGTGATGTTGTCGAATTAACATGGAAGGTTGTGGCCGTGATTGCCTTTGCTCAGGCGCTGGCGTTAATTCCAGGCACGTCCCGTTCCGGGGTGACAATGACTGCGGCGCTGCTAATGGGGCTTAATCGTCAGGCCTCTGCGCAGTTCTCGTTTCTGTTATCTATACCGTTAATTGTCGCTGCCGGTGCTTTGCTGGGGCTAGAAGCGGTGCAGTCGGGCATAGCGATTGATTGGCTGCAGATGACGGTGGCAACGTTGGTCTCTGCCATTACTGCGTATTTATGTATACACTACTTTTTGAAACTGATTAATCAGATAGGCTTTATGCCGTTTGTTGTTTATCGACTGCTGTTGGCAGCGGGTTTGTTTTGGATGGTGTTGTCGTAAGCTACTCCATTGAGTCGATAGCGTGCTAATAAAGAGATGGAAGAATGATGGATATCCAACAGTTTAATCGCGGCCTCTTGTCGTTTATCGATGCCTCACCTACGCCTTTTCATGCGGTCTCGACCATGGTGGCAACGTTAACCAAGGCCGGTTTTGTCCGGTTAAGAGAAGGGGATAGCTGGGATTTAGTTGCCGGTGAACGCTATTATTTGTGTCGTAATGACTCATCAATAATTGCCTTTGTTTGTGGTAAGCAATCAATACTGGATCACGGTGTTCGGATGGTTGGTGCGCATACTGACAGTCCTTGTCTGCGAGTGAAGCCCAATCCGGATATGCTTGAAAAAGGCTATTTACAGCTGGGTGTTGAGATCTATGGTGGTGCCTTGCTTAATCCCTGGTTTGACCGTGATTTATCACTGGCCGGCCGGGTAAGCTTAACTAACGACAAAGGTGAGTTGATCTCAGTGATGATCGATTTCGAAAATCCTATCGCTGTTATCCCAAGCCTGGCTATTCACCTAGATCGTGAGGCTAACACCAATCGAACGGTGAACAAGCAAACCGACATGCCACCTATGCTGGCTATCGTCGATGGCGATGAACTCAATTTTAACGATATTGTTATTGCGCAAATTGAACGACAGCATAGTGATGTCAGTGTCAGCAAAATCCTCGATTGGGAATTAAGTTTTTATGATACCCAGCCCTCGGCTATGACTGGCTTAAGGCAGCAGTTTGTCAGTGCCGCCCGTCTGGATAATCTACTCAGTTGTTATACTGGTTTACAGGCGCTGTTGCAGGCCGACGGTGAGATGACCAGTATTTTGGTGTGCAACGATCACGAGGAGGTTGGGTCGTCATCTGCCGCCGGTGCACAGGGGCCTATGCTGAAACATTTATTGCAGCGTATGTGTCAAACCACTGAGGACTTTGCTCGGGTGATCGAGCGCTCGATGATGATATCAGCGGATAACGCCCATGCCATTCACCCTAACTTTATTGCTAAGCATGATGGTAACCACGGACCTCAAATTAATCAGGGACCAGTGATTAAAATAAATGCCAACCAGCGTTATGCCACCAACAGTGAGACGGCGGCACTGTATCGATATCTCAGTGATCAGGTTGATGTGCCGGTGCAGAGTTTTGTGGTGAGAAGTGATATGGGTTGCGGCAGTACCATTGGTCCGATTACGGCAACGGAGCTTGGCGTGCGTACTATTGATATCGGGGTGCCGACCTTTGCCATGCACTCGATCCGTGAATTAGCAGGTAGTGAGGATGCCTTTGGCTTACACAAGGTCTGTTGGCAGTTTTATAATACAAGTGATTTGCCTTGGTGCTAAATTCAGAGATAAAAAAAGCCGCATTAGCGGCTTTTTTTTATTGACCTTAATGATTTTAGCTGCCGGTAAACACAGGCTTTCGCTTGGCAAGAAATGCACTGACGCCTTCAAGACCGTCATTGGTGTTAGCCATTTTACCAATACCGCGGGCCTCAAGCTCCATTTGGCTTTCTAGGCCGGTGTCATAACTGGTTAATAATAGTTGTTTAATTTGGCCATAGGCAAGTGTTGGGCCATTGACCAACTGGGCCGCCATAGTCTGAGCTGCCTGCTGAAGATCATCGGCCGCTACCACCTCGGTGACCAAGCCCCAGTCGTAGGCTTGTTCGGCAGTCAGTACTTTATTCGTCAGCATTAATTGCTGGGTTTTCCGCATACCGATAAGGCGTGGTAGGTAATAGCTGGCGCTAACATCAGGACTAAGGCCAGCACCGGTATAAGCCATGGTAAATTTGGCGCTGTCAGCACACAAAACAAGATCACCCGCAACAGCAAGGCTAAACCCTGCGCCAGCAGCCATACCATTAATCGCTACAATGACAGGTTTTTCCATCCTGGCAAAGCGGGCGACGGCGGCATGCATATAAGTGGTGATTTCCTTGATAATGGTACTGGCCTTGCTTGGGTCTGCTGCAAAGGCACTGAGATCACCACCGGCACAAAACATTTTACCGGCACCGGTAATAATGACAGCACGAATATCAGGGTTTTCATCAATTTCAATTGAGGCGAGCATCACTTCGCGACTGAGTTCAACATTCATGCTGTTGGCGGCATTGGGTCGGTTCAGCGTCAGGGTGGCGATTTGGTTGTCGATATTGAGGCTAATGGTGTTGAATTCGCTCATGATCACTCTCTAATTCGTTGTTATTTCATCACAGTGAAGTGCTGCAGTTGGGCAAGACTCTAGAGCAAGCGTCTGCAAGATTCAATAGTGCTGTCAGTCTCTCGTTGCGATGCCGCTCTGACAGGGGCTTAGGACAACTGATTTAGCCCTGTTAGTTAGCGTTGTTTATGCCATAATACAGCGCACAAAAATCGTCGATTCATAGGCGGTATAGACTATTGAGATTATCGTACAGCAGTCGATTAGCTGCTGTATCTTGGGATTATTATGACACAGAGACGCGTTTTGACCGGTATCACCACAACCGGTACTCCTCACCTGGGTAATTATGTTGGTGCGATTCGTCCGGCTATCGATGCCAGCAAAAACACCGACGACAAATCCTTTTACTTCTTGGCCGATTACCACGCGCTGATTAAATGCACTGACCCCGTGGCGGTTCAGCAGTCGAGTAAGGAAATCGCTGCTACGTGGCTGGCTCTCGGGCTCGATACCGACAATGCTGTTTTCTATCGTCAATCCGATGTGCCAGAGATTACTGAGCTGTGTTGGGTGCTAACCTGCTTGACGGGCAAGGGCTTAATGAATCGGGCGCATGCTTACAAAGCGGCCGCTCAGGCTAATGTTGATGCTGGCGATGACACCGATAAAGCTATTTTCATGGGGCTGTATAGTTATCCTATTCTGATGGCAGCGGATATTTTGATGTTTCAGGGCAGCCATATTCCCGTTGGTCGCGATCAGATTCAGCACGTAGAGATGGCAAGAGACATTGCTCAGCGTTTCAATCACCTCTATGGCCAAACCTTTACTCTACCCGAGGCGGTTGTTGACGATAATGTTGCGGTATTGAGTGGCTTGGACGGGCGCAAGATGAGTAAGAGCTACGGTAATACCATACCGTTATTTTTGCCACCGAAGAAATTACAAAAGCATATCAATAAAATTGTCACCAATTTGTTAGAGCCTGGTGAACCGAAAGACACGGCAGACTCTACCGTCTTCGAAATCTGGGAGGCTTTTGCCAACGAAGAGCAAATTGCTTACATGCGCCAGCAGTATGCCGATGGCATCGCTTGGGGCCAGGCAAAGAAAGAGCTTTGCGCACTGATTGATGGTCAGATCAGTGAGGCCAGAGAGCGATACAATCGCTTGATGGAAAACGGCGAGGAGATAGAGGCGGTATTGCAAAAGGGGGCTGAAAAAGCCCGTGCTTATGCTCGGCCGTTGCTAGACGATGTGCGCCGCAAAGTGGGTATTGGCCCGATTGCAAAGTAGTTCGTTATTCTGTTTTAAAAGCCGGCAAGTCGCCGGTTTTTTTATGCGCGGTCAATACAGAACGAATTACGCCAGCGACTCAATGAGGTTATGGTGTTTTTTGGCCGAGTCGCTACTCAGTCATTGCTCAATGATGACTGTTTATTCATGGTTCTTGTCGCCATCATAGATGGGCGTCATACTGAATAAAAATAATAAGAGAGCCGTAATGAAAAAAACGATATTAACGCTGTTGGTCGTTGCAGCGTTGGCCACCAGTTATCTGCTCGGAACCTTTAATGGCAGTACCACTATTCAAGCGCCCTCAGCGGCTTGGGCTGAAGACAGCGAGGCTGCGAAAGCATGGCGTCAATTGTCGGTGGCAATGGATGCTGCAGGTGAGGAGGTGTTTAAGGCCTCCGCTGATCAGCAAGAACAAATCGATGGTCTGCTGTACTTAACCCAGCTTTTATCAGCGTCGTTAGAAATGAAGCTGTCCAAGGGCAATCAAGCGGAGCCGGCCTTTACTGACTGGATGGCAGACTACCGAAAATTCTTAGGGGATAGCCCCGATGCCATTTACCACACCGCTGAAATATCTTCGGATTACCGCTACCAAATCAGCGGCACCGTCGCCGATGCCGAATATCTCGGCATGATGCTCTATGGTAAGGCTTTAAATGGCTGGAATTCTGCAGAAGCCAATATTGCCACGCCGGATATCCGACTGGATGCCAACGGTGGATTTAACGTTATTTTGAGTAAGCACAAACCCGAGGATGGCAGTATTGATTGGCTGCCCATGAGTGACAGTGTGCATTTGGTTATGATGCGTCAATACTTTCATCAGCGCAGCAAGCAAGAGCCGGCAACCCTGAACATTGTTAACCTCGATAGTCAGCATCCGGTGAAGTTGAACGACAAAATTTTGGCCAAGGGCTTGGCCTCTGCTACTGAGTTTTTCAATGATACCTTAAGGGGGAGTCTGGCAATGAGTCAGATGTTCGCTGGCGCCGTCAATAGCACCGATGTCCCGAAGAGTTACAGCCAGGACTTTGGCGGTGTTTTTTACCCGACCCATGACAACGATTATTATGGTGCCTGGTTTGACCTTCAAGATGATGAGGCGCTGATTATTGAGGGTGATGTCCCTAACGCACCTTATTGGTCGGTGTCATTAATGAATCGCTGGATGCAATCGTTAGATTATCAGCATCAACCAGTAGCGCTGAACGATCAGCAAATAGAAACGTCCCAAGGGCGTTACCGAGTGATCGTCTCCCGAGTGAATCCGGGCAGCGGTAATTGGATCAGTACCGCCGGATATCGGCAAGGCATGCTGGCGATCCGTTATCAGCAATCTGATGGTACAGCGAGCCCAACGTTGCAGCTGGTTAAGTACTCCGAGCTTGCCGAGTAGTTGGCCGGCATTTCAATGTAACTGTGGCGAGTAAAACAAAATTGCGATGGTCGAGGGCTGATCAAGTTTCACGTCACTGTTGGGTGAGTGGCGTGATATTTCAATTTATCTCTAGTCGAAATTATATTCACTCATCGGCAGGCATTCGATTTTATCGAAGTCGATAAAGCGCACGACGCTGTCGATCATTTGCTGTTGACGGCGTTGTGTTTCTTGCTCGTCACCGGGGCAGCCGTAAAACGCGCTGCTATCAGTCATCGCTGCTGCGGGAAAGTTTTCTTCAACAATGGCGTCCACTGTTGGCGCATTATGGGTCATTACCTTGGTTACGATGTTTTGCCGATAACCAAAGGTTGATTGGATGTCGCAAGCGATTTGACCATGGCTATTGAGCCAGATATCTAACCATTGTTCACGGTCGAGTCGCGGCGGTATTTCAAGTAGCACTACCTGGTTCATCCCTTCGGTACGCTGGCCTGCAGAGCTGGGGTATTGTTCGTTGAGGATAGGCTCGTGTTGTTGAACCCGATAACCAGCAAGGTCGGTGCTGAAGCCAGAGAAGCAGTCGATGACGGTATTGAAAAAGCGCTCATCGGACAGCCAGAAACTGATCATTGCCTGATAGGGATTTTGCTGCTGGCTGATGCGCAAGCTGTCCGCACCGGCAACGGCCTGATCTACCTTATTCAGGCGAACATGCTTTGCACCGGTATTGGCTAAGGATTGGGCGGCATTTAACAGCTGTTGTTGGAAGTTGTTATGGTTGCTGTGGCTATCAGGCTTTATCAGTAGGATGTATTTTTGCATGGTATGGCCTCTTTTTTCCTTTAGTCTAACGGAAAATAAAAACAGATAATAATGACGGCCATGTTAGAAAATAAGCAGAGGGGATATAGAGCAGGGGGAGGGAGACGGCTCATCAAACTAATGGGCCGTCCAGCATTATGCGCTTATAACATTTCGTCGGCGATAACTTCGAGCACTTCGTTTTGGATGGCGCCAATCAGCATGGTTGAAATTTCACCACGCTGGTCAGAGGCTTTCCAATCCTGCAGTTGTTCGCGGATACGCCCCTCTGGACCTATAAGTGCAACTGCGTCGAGCAGTTCCTGAGGGATTGCCTGAGCGGCCTCGGCTTTATTGCCGGCCAGGTATAAATCTTGAATTTTTTCGGCTTCGGCGCCATAACCCATGGCGGTGGCATAATCGGTATAGAAGTTTTTATTCTTCGCGCCCATGCCGCCGATATAGAGGGCCATCATATCGCGAGCGGGTCCTTCACAGGCAGCTTGATCGTCACCCATGATGGCGGTGACTGCCGGTGCTATCTCAAAGTCTTTCAGACTTTTGCCGCCACCGGCCTTGGCAAAGCCTTTGTCGAGGTGCTTACCGATGACGTCAAAATTGTTGGGGTCCATCCAGACAGGAAACACACCGTCGGCAATTTCGGCGCTGGCGCTAAGGCCCGCTGGGGTGATGGAGGCGGTGTAAATGGGGATAGAAGTATCTGCCTGCAATATAGTTTTCAGAGGCTTGCCCAGGCCCACGCTGCCGGGGCCATTATAGGGCAATTGGTAGGTTTTCCCGTCAAAGGTGACCGCCTCTTCACGGGCCATAATTTTTTTACAGATGGCAATGTATTCTCTCGTTCTGGTAATGGGGCGCTGATAGCCTACACCATGCCAACCTTCAACCACTTGCGGTCCAGAGGCGCCAAGCCCCATGATGAATCGACCTCCAGACAACTGGCTTAGTGTCATGGCCGTGGTAGCGGCGGCGGCTGGTGTTCTTGCCACCATTTGCATAATAGCGGTGCCGACACGTATTTTTGTGGTGTTGGCTAATATCCAAGCTGCGGTACTGACGGCATCACTGCTGTAAGATTCCGCTGTCCACACCGAGTCATAGCCCAGATTTTCTGCGTGTTGAATCATTTCCATTGGTAGCTTTACTTGCTTACCAGAATAGCCGAGTAGGAGTCCGAGCTTCATAGTGTTGACCTTTAATTATCGCGTAGCGGTTATTTTTTTCGAGTGTGAATAAAATCTCATCAATATGCAAGCAAATGCATATGTTTAATCTTGTCTATACCTACCTCGGCGTTTGTTTATATTTACCAATATTTCATCAGTTTAGTGTAGAACGGGATTTTTAAAGGTCTATATTTGATAAAGTCATAATTCTTGCAAGGTTTACTGTAATGATAATCATCCAAGAACATCATGTTTATTGATTTGTCGAATATGCTTCTGCTGTGAAAGCGACAGAAGAGTAGGAATGTGCTATTGGAATTTTTCAGAAAAATATATCTACTGGTAGTGGCTTCGATGTTGCTGTCTGCTTGTGCCTCGCAAGATGTTGAGCTTGCCCCCTTGTTACTCGAGCCCAGTGAATCCTTTCGTCAGCAAGGCCTTGCAGTGGCAAATAATCAGCAACGTTGGTGGCTGCAGCACGGCAACGATGATTTGTCGGCGCTGATCGAACAGGCCTTGACGGGCAATCAGGAATTACAATCGGTCTATCAGCGGCTGCAACAGTCGGCGGCATTGCGGTCACAGGCTGAGTCAGGACGCTGGTTTACTGTTGATTTCGGCGCCTCTGATGTCGTTGATGTCGATAGCGGCGATAGTGATTACCGTGTTTATGGTGAGGCGCAATATGAGGTCGATTTGTGGGGCCGCATCGACGCTACCATCAAAGAAAGCGAGGGTGAGTATCGTGCGTCGGCCTTTGATTACCAAACGGCGGCAATCAGTTTGTCGGCCGAGGTTGCCGATGCCTGGTATCAGTGGTTGGAATTTCGCCAGCAGCAGCGGGTGTTAATCAGCCAGTTGAAGGCTAATGAAAAAACCCTGGCAGTGGTTGATCTTCGCTTTAAATTAGGCGCTGTCAATATCACCGATGTGACTCAACAGCGCCAGCAAGTTGAATCCAGCAAGGCGAAACTCACCCGCGCAGAAGCTAATATCGCCACCGCCGGTTATCGACTCAATATCTTATTGGGACGAACGCCAGGAGCAGAATTAACGCCGCCAAATCATGTTGATTTCACCATAGGGCCGGCACCAGCAACAGGCTTACCGTTAGAGCTGTTGGCTCAGCGTACCGACGTACAGGCTGCCTGGTCATTGATCGAGGCAAGAGAAGCCTCCTTGGCAGCGGCAATCAAAGACCGCTATCCGCGTATCACCTTGGGTTACAGTGCGCAGAGTCAGTCGATGTCGACCGCTGAGTTGTTTAATGATTGGCTGCAGCAACTGACTGTGGGCGTGGTAGGGCCGGTTATCGACGGTGGGCAGCGGCGAGCAGAGGTTAGTCGGCAACAGGCTAGATTACGCGAGTCAGTACACAATTATAATGTCGCGATGCTTGAGGCGATTGCCGAGGTTGAAACGGCGCTGGCCAATGAACGACATCAAACAGCTTATGTGGCCAGTGTCGCCAAGCAGAAAGAACTGGCCTACTTCACACTGCAGCGTAAGCGTATTTACTATAACAGTGGAACCACCAGTTATTTGGATGTATTAGCGGCGCAGACATCGGCGCAGGAGCTTGAGCTTAACCTGGTTACAGCAGAGCGTGAATTAGTTAATTATCGTATCAATTTATACCGTTCACTGGCCGGTGGATGGTCGCTACCAGACGCTGGCGAAACTGACTCAATCTGACAATCATTTGATGAGATTAATAATGACGTTACCCCCTTTTATGCAGCAGCGTGCCCGCTGGTTATTGCCGATAATTATTTTGCTTTTTGCGGTATTGTTAGTCTGGATGTTGATGGCTAAACCGACGCGGGCACAGCGCTCTGGGCCACAGCCTGAGCCGGCACGGTGGGTTGAGGTTATCACTGTGCTGCCACAGACAATCTCCCCGACAATTCGTGCCAGGGGGTTGATTGCACCTTCGAGAAAAGTCGATGTTTTGGCCCAGGTTCAGGGGGAAATTATTGACGTCTCGGCGCAGCTGATTCCGGGCCAGGTGCTTAAAAAGGGCCGGCAGCTGATACAGATTGACCCTGTTGATTATAGTGCTGCTGTGACCCAGGCTGAGGCTGACTTGGCTCAGCGCCAGGCCGACTTTCAAATCGAACAGGGTCAGCAGTCGGTGGCCCTGCAGGAATATGAATTAATCGGCGAAGAATTACCCGCAGATCAGCGCTCATTAATCCTACGTAAGCCGCAATTACAGAGTAGTAAGGCGCAGCTAAAATCTGCCGAAGCGGCGTTGCAGAAAGCGCAGAAAAATTTACAGCGCACTACGGTAACGGCGCCTTTCGATGGCATATTAGTGTCAAAGGAGGTGGATTTGGGTACCTCTGTGGCGATTAATACCCCCCTGTTTTCTATCTTAGCCAGTGAAGAGTTCTGGTTGACGGTAACCCTGCCGCCAAGTCAATTGCCGTGGCTGGATATTCCCGCTAACAACCGCAGCAATGGTGCCTCAGTAACGCTTTATAAACAGGGTAATGCCTTGTCCAGGGATGCAGAAGTGTTACGTCTGTTGCCTGAATTAACGCCGAATACCAAGCAGGCTCAATTGCTCATCTCCTTGCAGGATCCCCTGTCACTGTTGGCAGCCAATCAGGGTAAACCGGTATTCATGGCCAATGAATTTGTCGAGGTCAGTCTTCAGGGGCGTACCATTGATGCCATTGTCGTTTTACCGCGGGGGGTTATTCGTGAAGGCGGGAAGGTATGGCTGGTTGATGGTGATAATCGCTTACAAATGCGTGACGTGGATATTGTGTTAAGTACCGATACTGTGGCTTACATTAGTGCCGGTCTCGAGTCAGGTGATCGGGTGGTCAGCTCACTGTTGAAAACGCCTATTATTGGTATGCTGCTTGACCCTAAAAGCAATGCACAGGACTCAGGCGATACAACGGCTGCTGAACCTGTGATGGGTGATGGGCATGAGTGAATCATTGCGCCGTGGCCCCATTGCTTGGATGATCCAAAATAAGGTAGCCGCCAATCTACTGATGATGGTGTTAATTGTCGGTGGACTGGTGGTTTCAAGCTTGATCAAGAAAGAAGTATTTCCTGAATTTGAAACCCAGTATGTCTCCGTCAATGTCAGCTACCCCGGGTCCAGCCCAGCCGAGATAGAGCAAGGTATTGTGCTGGCGGTTGAAGAGGCGATGCGGGGCGTCGATGGTATCAAGGAAATAACTTCGACAGCACGTGAGGGGGCAGCAACGGTTAACGGTGAGCTGTTATCCGATAGCGATAGAGCCATTGTCTATCAAGATGTACAACAGGCGGTGTCGGCGCTACAGACCTTGCCGGACGGGGCTGAAACACCGGTGGTCTCAATGAGTTCGCGGGCGAGAAGTGTATTGCGCTTAGTCGTTTTTGGTGAGGTGGAGCAATGGGTGTTACGAGAGGTGGTGGAGGATGTTCGCGACCAATTATTACAAAGTGGGGGGATCAGCGAGGTAGAATTACGCGGTGCCAGTGATTATGAAATTGAGGTAGAGATCAGTCGCCAGACATTGGAGAGCTACGGTTTAACACTGCGCGATATTGCCAGTCGCATAGACAGCCAATCTGTTGAATTGCCCGGCGGCAGCATCGATACTGTCGCCGGTGAAATTATGTTACGCGTGTCAGACCGAAGTTTGTGGGCCAAAGAGTTTGCCAATATCGTTATTATCAGTGAGCCTGACGGAAGCTATATAACACTTGGTGATATTGCCACAGTTAGCGATAGCTTTGTCGACGACAAGGTGCTTTATAGCTTCAATAATCAACCTTCTGTTGCCTTGGAAGTGTTTCGAACCGGCAGCCAAACACCGACCGGCGTATCCGATGCCGTGCATGACAGACTGGAAAATATTCGCCAGTCTATGCCTCCGGGTATCTCAATCCAAGTGTTCAATGACCGCTCAGATATGTATGAGGCACGACTTGATCTGCTGTTGAAAAATGCTTTTCTTGGCCTGCTGTTGGTGCTGGTTCTGCTTGGCATTTTTCTCGATATTCGACTGGCGTTCTGGGTGACATTGGGTATACCAACGGCATTCTTGGGCGGGCTAATTTTTCTACCGTTCTTCGATGTGTCGATCAATATGGTGTCGATGTTTGCCTTTATTCTAGCTCTGGGTATTGTTGTCGATGATGCCATTATTGCCGGGGAGAATATTCACGAGTACCGCAAACTTGGTTACTCCAATAGCCAGGCTGCAATTGAGGGTATCAAGGCGGTTTCGGTGCCGCTGACCTACAGTATTTTATCGAATATTGTGGCCTTTATTCCGCTGTATTTTCTGCCGGGTTTTCTCGGAATGTTGTTTGGTGTCGTGCCTCTGGTGGTTGCCTCGGTATTTGTTATCTCGTGGGTGGAAGCGCTGTTTATCCTGCCGGCCCACTTGGCGCACAGTGGTGAGAAAAAGGAGTCTAAATGGTTTTATAAAATCCATGCTCGGCAACAAAAACTCAGTGAGTTCTTAACGCGAGGACTGACTCTACGTTATCTCATGGTGCTCAAACAAGCGCTGAACTTTCGCTATATCACTGTTGCAATTGGCGTTGCTGTTTTCGTTATTACCTTGGCTTATACCATGAGTGGAAGAATGGGTTTTACGTTGATGCCGAGGGTGGAGTCGGATCGTTCGTCGGTAACGGCGATCTTGCCGGTGGGTAGCCCAATGACTGATGCGGTGATCATCCGAGACCAGTTGTTGGCGACGGCGTATCAAACAATTGATGGTTTTACTGTCAATCGTAGTGATGGTGGCTACACAGAGCGTTCAGCGCTGCTGGAAGGGGTGCGGGCTGAGGTTACTGACAATCAAGTGGATATCGTTTTGCAACTAACAGAGGAGGGGCAGCGGCCAGTATCGACGGGGGAGGTCTCGAAGGTGTGGCGTCAACTCAGTGCTGATGTCGTCGGTGTCGATTCGATAAAATTTGAAAGTGATCGCGGTGGTCCGGGGCAAGGTGCGGCGATTACTATTGAGCTTTCTCACCGTGATGATGCAGTGTTACAGCAGGCCAGTGCGGCTTTGGCCGCGGCAATGACTGAGTTTTCTGAAGTCAGCGATATAGCTGATGGCTACAGTCTCGGCAAGCCTCAGCTCGATATTGCGTTGTTACCTAAGGGGCAGAGCCTTGGCTTGACGAACAATGCTATTGCCAGTCAATTGCGCAGTGCTTTCTATGGTGCCGAGGCGCTAAGGCAGCAGCGAGGCCGTCATGAAGTTAAGGTGATGGTGCGGATGGACGAGGCGGATAGGTTGTCACAGTATGATTTAGAACAACTCAATATTGTGACTCCCAGTGGTGATTATGTGCCGCTGATTGAGGTGGCAGAGGTGCATTATGGTCATGCGTTTACTGATATTACTCGCCGTAGTGGTCGCAGAACGATAAACGTAACAGCCAATGTTGAGCCTATAGAGGCAACCGGTGCTGTGCTCTCTTCACTGAAAGAGCGGGCACTGGTCGATATTCAGCAGCAATACCCGTCGTTGTTAATTAGTTACCGGGGTAAACAGCAGGACACCGAAGAGGGGGCATCAAGCTTAATGATTACCGGCTTCGTCAGCATGGTCGTGCTCTATGTGATGCTGGCCATCCCCTTTGGTAGCTACAGTCAGCCGCTGTTGGTGATGCTGGCTATTCCCTTTGGCGTCATCGGTGCGATTATTGGTCATCTTATTATGGGTTATGGCCTCAGTATGATCAGTATACTCGGGATTTTAGCGCTGTCGGGTGTGGTAGTTAACGATACGTTGGTTATGCTTGATTATGCCAACAAACAACGTATTGCAGGTGCCACCCCAATTGTGGCAATCAGTGAGGCGGGTAAGCGACGGTTTAGGCCTATCCTGTTGACCACGCTGACGACGTTTGGTGGCTTGGCCCCGATGATTTTCGAGACCTCGATGCAGGCCAAATTTCTCATCCCGATGGCAATCTCACTCGGTTTTGGCATTGTTTTCGCGACCCTGATTTGCCTGTTATTAGTCCCTGCTATGTACTTGGTACTAGAAGATTTAAAGGCAGCAATAGGGGGCATAAAAATGGCTGTGTCGAATAAGCTAAAAAATGTTGTTAGTTGAACCAGTCGATGTTTTAGCGCTCTGGCTCAGCAGTTTTGGGTTGGCTGTCTAAGCTTAGGGTGTGATAGCACATTTTAGGTGGTAGTTATGTCCTCGCCCGTTCATCTGGTCGGCCTTCCCAGCCAATTAACCGCGGCTACATTGGCGTCGCTGCAGCAAACACTGCGAGATATCAATGATTTTAAGCCCTCCGCCAGCATTGAGTTGGACGGTTCTTGCGTTGAGAGAATAGACATTGCAGGTTTGCAATTGTTAGCTGCCTTTATCAAGCGTTATGAGTCTGGCCATCTTGGTCAGGTGAGTTGGCAGCAGCCTTCGAAGGCCCTGGTTAAGGCCGCGGTGATCAGCGGTGTAACCGACGACTTGCACCTGTCATCATTACATTAAGCATTGTTGTTTGTTAAGGTGATGAAAAAAAGGGGGAGTTGATGGCGAATACAACGCAATTGAATGAGGAAATGCTGGGCAGTTTAAAAGAGGTCATGGGTGATGATTTTAATCAATTGGTCGTCACATTTTGTCAGGACTCACAGTGTCGAATCGATAGCATTGAACGGGGTTTGGCCGCCAAAACCGCCGAGTTAGTCCGTGCCAGCGCCCATAGTTTGAAGGGGAGTTCGGCCAATATGGGGGCACCGCTGTTGAGCCAGTACTGTCATCAACTAGAGCAGTCAGCCGGCGCAGGAAACCTGGATCAAGCGGTCAGTGAGTTTGAGCATATAAAAACAGAGTTCGACAAAATAGCTGACTTGTTAGATGCGATTTAACCAGGGTGTTGGCATTGTCTTGCCTCACCTTCCAATTGTGAGAGAATTCCACGTTATAAATTTACACCTAGATTTATAACCGATATTCTTATCATCTATGACTACAAGCCTCGTTTATTGAAAACCTAGATGGCGTGGACAGTCCTGTTGACTATGTATTCAGAAATACTGCGATTTTCATTGGCTATCACTGTGATTGTCGATTTTATTATGAGGCTGTCTTTATTTTGCTCGAAACACTGTTAAATGTAGAAGGCTTGACCGGCGGTTGGTCAGACCGCGAACTGTTCGAAAATCTTTCATTCAAGGTTGATTGTTCTGACATCCTGCAGGTAGAAGGGCCCAATGGCAGTGGTAAAACCACGTTGTTAAGAATTTTAGCAATGCTGTCAAACCGTTATCGTGGCGACATCTTCTTCGGTGGACACAATATCCGCCAACATCGTCAGCTGTATCAGCAAAATATGGTGTTCATGGGGCATGCGGCCGGTAATCAGGCCGTTTTATCTCCAATGGAAAACCTACGCTGGTATTTCTCTAGTCGAGAGGATTTCACTGATCAGCAGTTGATGCAGGCGCTCGATGAGGTGGGTCTTTATGGTTTCGAGGATTCTTCCTGCCACTCGCTCTCTGCTGGCCAGCAGCGACGAGTTAGCTTGGCTAGGCTGCATTTAAGTAGTTCGCCACTGTGGATACTCGATGAACCATTTACGGCAATTGATAAGCAGGGTGTGGCCGAGCTTGAAACGTTTATTGCCAATCATTCCGAGCAGGGTGGGGCAGTGATTCTCACGACTCACCATAAGCTCACCATCCCGGCAGAGGTTAAAAAGTTGCAGTTAGGTAGCTGGACATGAGCAAGATACTCGATGTGATGCAGCTACCTGGGCTGTGGCAGGCATTTTATGGTGTATTGTTGCGGGATATATCGCTGGCTTATCGCCGCCGCTCAGATATTTTCAACCCTTTGATTTTCTTCTTGATCATTGTTGCATTGTTCCCTTTGGGTGTGAGCCCTGAGCGGCTGGTCTTGGCGGGCTTGGCACCGGGGGTAGTGTGGGTTGCGGCCTTGTTGTCCTGTTTGTTGTCGATGGATAGTCTATTTCGCAGTGATTTTGATGACGGTACGTTAGAGCATTTGTTGCTGTCACCCCAGCCGTTGTATATCTTAGTGTTGGCCAAGGTGTTGGCACATTGGTTGACTACTGGTTTGCCGATTACATTATTTGCCCCATTACTCGCCTTGATGTTGTATTTGCCGATCACGGCAATCCTGCCCCTGGTTTTGAGTTTGCTGATTGGCTCAATTGTGTTGAGTTTTGTCGGTGCTATTGGCGCTGCACTAACCGTCGGTTTACGGCGCGGTGGTATACTCATCTCCCTGATAGTATTGCCCCTTTATACGCCGGTGTTGATTTTCGGTGCCAGTGCCGTAACGGCTGCTGCCGAGGGGCATATGTTCGGTGGTCATCTGGCTATTTTGGGGGCGCTGCTAGCGCTGGCGGTCTGTCTTTCGCCGTTTGCTATTGCCGGTGCTTTACGAATCAGCGTAGAGGGTTGATCTACTGCAAAGTGGATAAAAATTGTAGTGACGAGGGTGGGTTTTATTGTCAAAATCCACTTTAACAATGCTACACTCCTTGAGTTTTTTACAGTGTGTATGGTTTTTATGAGACAGTATTTAGTTCGGTTGTTCCATAAGTTTGGCTCACCCAAATGGTTTTATCAGCTTACCGATAAGTTGCTGCCATGGTTTGCCGTGATTGCTGGTGTTTTATTGATTACCGGTGCGGTTTGGGGCTTGGCCTATGCCCCCATCGATTACAAGCAGGGTAATAGCTACCGCATCATCTATATTCATGTGCCGGCTGCCTTTATTGCCCTTGCCAGTTACTATGTGATGGCGATTGCCGGAGGCGTTAGTCTGATTTGGAAGATGAAGTTGGCGGATGCGGCGGTGAAATGTGCTGCGCCCATTGGTGCTGCAATGACATTATTGGCGTTGATGACCGGTGGTATCTGGGGCAAGCCTACTTGGGGTACCTTCTGGGTATGGGATGCACGCAACACGTCGATGTTGGTGTTACTGTTTCTTTATCTGGGGATTACCGCACTGTATGAGGCCTTCGAAAACGAAGAGGTCGCAGCCAAGGCCTGTGCTGTATTGGCGCTTGTTGGTACGGTGAATATCCCTATTATTTACAAATCTGTTGACTGGTGGTATAGCCTGCATCAACCAGCGACGATCAAAATCACCGAACCCTCTACCATGCATTCTTCGATGTGGTATCCGCTGATGATTATGATTGCGGGTTTTTACATATTTTATGGCGTGGCACTGATGCTTCGCATGCGTACCGAAGTATTGCGGCGTCACCGCAATCAACGCTGGGTTAAAGACATCATTGAGAAGGGGTAAACAATGCATTTTGACAGCATGCAAGCATTGATAGAGATGAATGGTCACGGTAGTTATGTCTGGACAGCCTATGCCATTGCGTTTGTGGTACTGCTCTCGTTGATTGTTCAGCCATTAAGGGCAAAAAAGCAGTTTATCCGTGTGCAAAAAAATGAACTTAGACGGCAGCAACGCAGTCAGAGTAAGGTATCTCATCAGTAATTTACCTGTTTGAACAATAACGTAAAGTTAAGTGTTAGGAGTAGATCAATGGCTATGCACCCTCTGCGCAAGCAGCGGCTCATTATTGTCACCTTTATTGTGTTAGGCGCCTCGCTTGCCGCAGCATTGGTTTTTTATGCCCTAGGTTCCAATATGAACCTGTTTTTCTCGCCGACACAAATCGCGCAGGGTGAGGCCCCGGTCGATAAGAAAATTCGTGCCGGTGGTATGGTCTTGAAAGGCAGTGTCGTGCGCGACAGTCAATCGTTGCGAGTGGATTTTATCGTGACAGATTTTGAAGCCGAGGTGCCGGTTGTGTATGAGGGTATTCTACCCGATATGTTTGCCGAGGGTGAGGGTGTGGTCTGCCATGGTGAACTTGATGAAAACGGTGTGTTTCATGCGGTTGAGGTATTGGCCAAGCATGATGAGCAGTATATGCCACCCGAGGTCAGTGAGGCGTTAGAAAAGTCCGGTCATACCGAGACGATGAAGCAGCAGCCTGCCTCTGTACTAGGAAATGACGGCGTATGATTCCAGAGTTAGGTAATTTCTCCCTTGTCATCGCGTTTTGTTTGAGTGTCGCGCTGGCTGTTATACCCATGGCGGGAGCGACGAGCAATAATTTGATGTGGATGCGGATGTCTCGCCCTCTTGCACACGGTTTTTTTGTCTTTGTCTTAATCAGTTTTTTTTGTCTTACTTTATCTTTTATAGGGGATGATTTCTCGGTCAGTTATGTGGCCAATCACTCCAATACATTGATGCCAACAGCGTATAAATTCAGTGCCGTTTGGGGTGGTCATGAGGGTTCACTTCTATTGTGGATTCTTATTCTTGCCTCCTGGACGCTGGCTGTGGCGTTATTCTCACAGAGTCTGCCGGATGATATGGTCGCCCGTGTGCTCTCTGTTATGGGAATGATTGCCATTGGCTTCACGCTGTTTATATTGTTGACGTCAAATCCCTTTGGTCGCGAGCTACCATTCTCACCAACAGAAGGTTCTGACCTCAATCCTTTATTGCAAGATTTCGGTTTGATTGTTCACCCACCAATGCTTTATTTCGGCTATGTTGGTTTTTCTGTGCCCTTCGCTTTTGCTATTGCAGCCTTGCTATCTGGTCGTTTAGATTCAGCTTGGGCACGCTGGTCTCGCCCGTGGACTAATATCGCCTGGGCTTTCTTAACCCTTGGTATTGCGCTGGGGAGTTGGTGGGCATATTACGAGCTCGGGTGGGGCGGTTGGTGGTTCTGGGATCCTGTCGAAAACGCTTCCTTTATGCCCTGGTTGGTGGGAACGGCGCTGATGCATACGCTGGCGGTGACAGAAAAGCGCGGCGCCTTTAAAAGCTGGACAGTACTGCTGGCAATTTTTGCCTTTTCATTGAGTCTGTTGGGCACCTTCTTGGTCCGCTCCGGGGTATTGACCTCCGTGCATTCCTTTGCCGCAGATCCAGAGCGTGGGTTGTTTATTTTAGCGTTCCTCGGTGTCGTCGTCGGAGGCTCATTACTGCTGTATGCTCTTCGTGCTCCCTCCGTGGCCAGCAAGGTGAGCTTTAAGTTTTTATCACGAGAAGTATTCTTGTTGATCAATAATGCCATCTTAGTCGTCACGACGATTATGGTATTGCTGGGCACGCTGTATCCATTGCTAATGGATGCCATGGGCCTCGGTAAATACTCCGTTGGGCCACCGTATTTCAATACCTTGTTTGTGCCTTTGATGGCTTTGTTGGTGGTATTTATGGCGCCGGCTACTATGATGCGTTGGAAGCGGACAGACGCTGTTTCACTGAAATTGAAGCTGTGGCTGCCACTGTTGATTGCCATTGTTTGCGGCATTGCATTTCCTTTGTTCTACGATGCCGATGGTTACAGCATTCCAGCGGCGATGGCTGTGACCTTTGCCGGTTGGTTGGTGTTTGTGATGATTGCCGACCTGCGCGATAAAACCCGTAATAGCCCTGGTTTTGTTCGTGGGCTTACAAAGCTGACGCCGTCTTATTGGGGGATGCAGCTTGGACATTTGGGCATGGCTGCAGCGATTATTGGCGTCTGCTTAACATCGCAATACACCGTTGAGCGTGATGTACGTATGGTCGAGGGCGATACTCTCGAGGCCTCTGGTTATCACTTTACTTTTCACGGTACTGAACACGTCGATGGGCCAAATTATAGTGCTGAAATTGGTCACTTCACCATTGATGATGGGTATGGCTATGAGTTTCAGTTGTTCCCAGAGAAACGCCAGTTTTTTGCCTCAGGACAGATTATGACTGAGGCCGCAATCAATGCCGGAATCTGGCGTGATGTTTATATTGCCATGGGTGAGCCTCTTGGCGGCGGCGCATGGGCTGTACGTTTGCATTATAAGCCCTTTGTTCGTTGGATGTGGTTAGGCGCAATATTCATGGGCCTCGGTGGCACTATTGCGGTCTGTGATAAGCGTTATCGGCTGAAGAGGAAGGCTGTCGCACAATCGCAACCGCTAGATTCTGCCGCTGCGACAAGGGAGGCGTAACAATGGCTCGTCTACGCTTGTTTTTACCGCTGTTGTTTTTCATTGCCTTGGCCGGTGTTTTTTTCTCCGTGTTGACCACGGAGGATTACAACCCACAAGAGCTGCCTTCTGCCTTGATTGATCGTCAGGTACCTGCTTTTTCAATTCGATCGCTGGAAGATCCCCAGCGGTTAGTGACGGAGGCTGATTTGACCGGCCGGGTGGTGCTGTTGAACGTATGGGCGACATGGTGCCCCACCTGTCGGGTTGAGCACCCTTATTTAATGGATATAGCCAACCGTTATCAGGTGCCTATTATCGGCCTTAACTACAAAGACGATAAGCCGAAGGCATTGCAGTGGCTGGAGCAGTTAGGTAACCCCTATGATTATAATATCGAGGATGTTAATGGCCGTCTTGGCTTAGATCTTGGTGTGTACGGCGCGCCAGAGACTTATGTTGTCGATAAACGCGGAGTAATCCGTTACAAACACGTTGGTGAAGTGAATGAAAAGGTTTGGCTGGAAGTATTGAAACCTGTCGTTGATAAATACAATCAGCCCCAGGGAGTGCTGTAATGAGAATCGCACTATTATTCATCGGTTTTTTCTCGGTATTGATCAGCCCAATGAGTTTTGCGGTTATTGAAACCTATGAATTTACCAGTACCGTTGATGAAAAACGTTATCAGCATTTTCTTGATGAGTTGCGCTGTCCTAAGTGCCAAAATCAAAACTTGAAAGATTCGGATTCGCCGATTGCAGCAGATTTAAGGGAGCAGTTGCACCTGTTGATCGATGATGGCAAAAGTGACACTGAAATCACGGCCTTTATGGTTGCCCGCTATGGAGAGTTTATTCTTTATCGTCCGCAACTTAACGCTGAAACAATGATTTTATGGTTTGGCCCTGGTGTACTTTTATTATTCGCCGGCATTGTGCTGATTGTGGTGGTTCGGCGCAGTCAGAAAGCGGCATTGAGCAATGCGACGCAGGCGAACGAAGCCAGCACCGATCCGGCCCCTGCCGCCATATCGAGCGAACAACAGAAAAAGTTAGATCAACTTCTAATAGACGGTAAAGACCAATCATGATGACTGAGTTTGTAATAATTGCAGCAATTATGCTGGTGTTTGCCTTGGTGATTATCATATTACCCCTGTTGAGCCGCAGTAGTGCGACAGTCGATATGGAGGCCGAGCGTAAGGCATTCAACATTGCCAGTTATAAGCAGCGTCTATCTGAGATAGAGGCTGATTGCTCTCAAGGCTTGATCAGCCGGGACGATGCTGATCGTTTATCTGCGGAATTGAAGCTGGCTCTGCTAGAGGATGCCGGCACCAGTGAAGCGGTGGTGGCAAGCTACCAAGGCGGACGTGGTTCGATTGTGGTTTGTGCCGTTGTTTTTGCCGGCTTGGCAATTTTTACCTACAGCCAAGTGGGTGCTATTAACGATGTTATTGTTGCCGATAAGTGGCAGCAGATCTCCGCCGCGGCACAGTCTGGTGAAAAGACTCAAGCGCAAATTGATATGATGAAACAAGACCTTGTCAGTCATCTAGAAAATAGCGATAACCAAGGCAATCAGTATTTACTGGCCTCGCTATTAATGCGTCAAAAGAATTACAGTGAGGCGGCTGTATTATTGAAGGCACTGGTTAAGAAAATGCCCCAAGATATGCAATTGGCTGCGGAGTACGTACAGGCAGAATACCTGGCCAATAATCGACAAATTGACGACCGGCTCGAAATGATTATTAGTCGTGTGTTGACCGCGGATCCGCAGCAGCCAACTCTGCTTGCGCTGGTAGCCATGGATGCCTATGGCCAGGAAGATTACACCAAGGCGCTACAATATTGGCAGCAACTGCAGCGTGTGACACCGCCTGATACTCAGAACGGACAGTTGTTGGCTGACACTATCGTCCATGTCCAGGAGCTGATTGCCAGTGGTGGTGCCGGTGAGCAGGCAACTGTTAGCGATCAAAATAAGGCTGTAGCACCGACTGCTGATGACAGTGCGGTTGCCTCAGTTGCCGTGACCGTATCGTTGGCCGATTCCATCGATGTCTCCAGCGCCGATACCGTGTTTATCTATGTTCGCGCTGCCGGTGGCCCCAAGATGCCACTGGCTATTCATCGCACCACTGTCGGCAAACTTCCACTGACAGTAACGCTGGATGACACCATGTCGATGATGCCCGATGTTAACATTTCCAGCTTTCCTCAGGTTGAGGTTGTTGCCAGGGTCTCAAGAAGTGGTCAGGTAACGCCATCTGCCGGTGATTATCAGATAGTCAGTGGCGCCTTTGAACCATCAAAAGCGTCGCCATTAAGCCTGGAAATTAGCCAGGTAGTACAATAGCGACCGGACTTTTTAGCTCGCGATATCGCAAAGGTATTGCTGGGCTATTTATTTGTTCAAGCTTTGTGGATTGAGCGTAGTTGTTGGGGTCGAAAAGCTATACACTAGTTAGCAGTGGTTAGTTTACCAATGTTGTACTGTTTGTTAGGGATTTGCCAATAACTCAAATAATAATTGGCTGCCGATATAACGGCTGTTACAGCCACTCCATGACTCTTTAATTGACCTCCTGTTGCCTGTGCGACGGGAATATTTGAATTTATTCTATATGCGCCTAAAGTCTATAAAACTCGCTGGTTTTAAATCATTTGTAGATCCGACTACTGTTAGCTTTAGCAGTAATATGTCAGCCATTATTGGTCCTAACGGTTGTGGTAAATCGAATACCATCGATGCGGTACGTTGGGTAATGGGGGAGAGTTCAGCCAAGAATTTACGTGGCGAGAATATGACCGATGTTATCTTTAACGGTTCTAACGCACGAAAGCCTGTCGGACAGGCGACGATAGAGCTTGTTTTTGATAATAGCGACGGTACCCTGACGGGAGAATATGCCCGCTTCAGTGAAATATCGATTAAGCGAAAAGTTACGCGAGAGGCTCAAAACAGTTACTACCTCAATGGTGTTAAATGCCGTCGTCGTGATATTACTGATATTTTTCTCGGCACCGGCTTAGGGCCGCGCTCTTATGCCATTATCGAACAGGGCATGATCAGTAAACTGATCGAGTCAAAGCCGGAAGAACTCCGCGTCTTTATCGAAGAAGCGGCGGGTATATCGAAGTACAAAGAACGTCGGCGAGACACCGAAAACCGCATGCGCCGTACCCATGAAAACCTCGAACGATTAACCGATATACGCGAAGAACTTGAGCGTCAGTTGTCTCACCTCAAACGTCAGGCCAGAGCGGCAGAGCAATACACAGAGTTCAGGTCACAGGAACGTTTACTCAAGGCGCAATTACAGGCCATTCAGTGGCAGCAGTTGGATGGACTTGCCGGCAGTCAAGAAGACGTGGTCAAACAGCTGGAACACTCATTGGAAGATGTGATTACTGAGCGTCTAGCTGCCGAATCAATGATAGATGCCCAGCGCACACAGCATACAGAGTTAACAGACCAATTTAATGAGGTCCAGGGACAGTTCTACACACTGGGTGCCGAGATTGCGCGCAGCGAACAAAATATTCAGCACCAGAAACAACGTGAGGCCCAGTTGGCAAGTGACCTGCATCGCGTCAGCGCCTCTATTGAAGAGGTTGTCGAACAGTTAAAGCTGGACGAGGATGAGCTTGAGCAACTCAATCAGGAGTTACTTGAGATTGAGCCTGAGCTGGAGATGCTCAGTGCCGGAGAAGAAGAGGCGGCGGAACAATTATTACATGCTGAAGAGTTGATGCAGCAGTGGCAGCAGGCCTGGGATAGTTTCAATCAGCAGGCTCAGCAGCCGCGTCAGCAGGCAGAGGTTCAGCAATCGAGAATACAGCACATCGAGCAGGTATTACGCCGCATTGATCTTCGCGTTGAGAAACTCAGTGAGGAGCAAAAAGGCCTGGTCAGCGATGGTGAAAGTGAAGAGATTGAATTATTGCAAGAAGAACTGGCCGAGATTGAATTGCAGGCTGAGTCCGATCAGCAGTTGGTAGATTCACTGCGACAGGGTATGGACAAGAAGCGTGAGCAATCTCAACAGCTTGTTGAAGAGCTCAACAGGTATCGGGAAGAATACCAGGCTAAAAAAGGGCGTTTTAGCTCCCTCGAAACGCTTCAGCAGGCAGCGCTGGGACAATCTGGCGGTGTTGTCAGCGAGTGGCTGGCAGACCAGGCTTTGGATAAGGCGGCCAGGTTGGGTGAGTCGTTGACCACCGAGCCGGGGTTTGAGTTGGCGGTTGAAACAGTACTGGGTAATTATTTACAGGCAGTATGCGTCGACAGTATCGGCAGTGTTTCGCAGGCTCTGGATCAGTTGAGTAAAGGCAGTATTGGTTTTGTCGTCGATAACCCGCAGCCACAGTCAACATTGCCTCGCCTGTCGGCATCCTTGTTGGCTGACAAGACCTCTGGCTTTGATGTTGCCAATCTGATGAGCGGTGTCTATGTGGTTGACGATGTCATTCAGGCTCAGCAGCTACAGCCACAATTGGCAGCTGGCGAGTCGGTGGTGACTAAACAGGGTATATGGCTCGGGGCTCAGTGGCTGCGGGTTAGCAAAGACGACGACAAGCAGTCCGGTGTCATTGCACGGGCAAAAGAGTTGGAGCAGTTGACCGAGCGACTGAGCTATTTAGAACAGCAGATTGAACAGTTGGGCGAGCAACAGGGCGAGCAGCAAGCATCGCTGAAAAAGGCCGAGCAACAGCGAGAACTACTACAGCAACAATTAAAACAACAGTCGCAGCAGCAATCACAGTTATCGGCAAAATACAGTGGCTTGCAGGCCAGACTTGAGCAGGTTGTGGTTCGTCGAGATAATATCGCCGCAGAGATTGCTGAGCAGCAAGAGTTACAACACGTCGAACAAGAAAGTCTTGGTGAGGCTCGCCTTGAGCTGCAGACTGCGCTGGATGCGATGGAAAATGATGCGGAGCGTCGTGAGCAGTTGATTGCGCAGCGCGACAGCAGCCGTGAATCTCTCGAGCGAATGCGTCATCAGGCCAGACAAAATAAAGACGGTGCTCACCAGCTCGAGATGCGTGGTCAGTCACTAAAGACCAAGATCTCGGGTATTGCCCAGGGGCTACAGCGTCTGATGGGGCAGCGCAGTCAATACGAGACAAACCATGCGGAGATTGCCGAGTCGTTGGCAGAGTCAAGAATGCCTGCAGATGAGGTGCAGTTAGAGCTGGAGACAGCGCTTGAGCAGCGACTATTAGTTGAGGAAAAGTTAAGCAAGGCACGTGAGAGTCTCGATGGCGTCGACAGTGACATGCGGCGCAATGAGAAGAAGCGCGGTGATTGCGAGGAAAAAGCTCAGCAGTTGCGCAGTGAATTAGAAAAACATCGGCTCGAAGGTCAGAGCTTTGAGGTACGCCGAAAAGCATTGGAAGACCGGCTTGTCGAGGCCGACTTTGTCTTGGCAGAGGTACTTGAGGGGCTGCCAGAAAATGCCGAAGAGGGGCGTTGGCAGGAAGACTTGCAGCGTATAGCAACCAGAATACAGCGCCTTGGCGCGATCAATCTGGCGGCAATCGAAGAGTATAAGACACAGTCTGAGCGCAAGGTGTACCTTGATGATCAGCACAATGATCTAATGGAGGCCTTGGAATCATTGGAGTCGGCCATTCGTCGCATCGATAAAGAAACCCGTAGCAAGTTCAAGGAGACCTTCGATAGAGTCAATAATGGCCTGCAGAACTTGTTCCCAAAGGTCTTTGGTGGCGGCAGTGCTTACCTGGAGCTAACCGGTGATGATTTATTAAGTACTGGTATCACTATTATGGCGCGACCACCGGGTAAGCGTAACTCAACGATTCATTTATTAAGTGGTGGTGAAAAAGCGCTGACAGCACTGGCATTGGTCTTTTCTATCTTCCAGCTAAACCCAGCGCCATTCTGTATGTTGGACGAGGTTGATGCGCCACTTGATGATGCCAACGTTGGGCGCTACGCTAACATCGTGAAAGAAATGTCACAGACTGTACAGTTTATTTATATCACGCATAACAAGATCGCTATGGAAAAGGCTGATCAATTAATGGGTGTTACTATGCAGGAAGCCGGTGTTTCTCGTCTGGTAACGGTGGATATTGAAGAGGCTGCTGAGCTGGCTGCACTATAATAGGCCCGTGGTATTGCAGTTTGATGAACTTGTATTAAAATGCCATGCGTTATAAATAATAGGGAGTTATCGTAAGATTTGGTCGATAGAAAATACGCGACGGATCGGTACAATAAAACGATAACATTGCTTGGCTGTATGTGTTCGCGTTACAGTCTAAGTGATAGATTTGAGATAGGATAAGTCGAGGAAATATGACAGTTTTGGAGTCATGGTTATGGAACTAGGAATGCGCGAATGGATGCTGCTGATCGGCGCCTTGCTAATTTTGTTGGTTCTGGCCGATGGTGTTCGCCGAGTGATTCAAGATCGGCGTTCCAACATGCGTATGAAGGTCGCCAGTAAAGACCCCATAGACGATTATCTCAGCGAGCTACCCAATGGCGGGGCGCGTGTAGTTTCTGACAGTAAAGACACCGCTGCTGATAGCCTAAGTTTAGATAACAAGCGCAAAAAAGCTTTGGCTTCCACTATCGAGGATGACCTGGCTGCAGATTTTGTCTTCAACCCGCCGGTTGAAGACAATGCGGCGGTCGAGAGCGTGTCGAGTATTGCGGCGCCGATAAATCCCAGTCAACCATCGACGGTGAGCAGCGACCCGACCCCGTCAAAAGAACAATCACCTGACCTTGTACCAGAACTGCTGTCTTCTGCTGAACAGACACTGCAACAGGTGGTGGATAGCGATGACATGACGGATAAAATTGATGATGTTAGTGCCGACCTTGGTACCAGCTCTGATGCCATTTTTGATCAAATGCTAGCGCAGGTTGAGCAAGATGTTCGTGATAATTTGTCCGTGCCAGAAGTTTCTGAAGTGCATGCTGAGCCAATAAAAACAGAGCCAATAAAACCTGAACTTGACGATACCGTTGACGACTTGCCCTCATTAAAAGACATTGATCTAGAGCTCTCTAACGACGTCGACGAAGATGCTGCGGATTCACGGGTTATTGCAGACGAGTCAGATGTCACCGTTGGCAATGACATTGAAATCACTGATGTCATCGTCGAGTCTGATCAAAACAATGCCTCCAACAATAGCGAGCCGCAGACAGTGATTGCGCAGGGCGATTTGAACGATGACGAACGGGCTACTGACAGCATATTAGCGAAAATCGAAGAGTCTGATCAGCAACAGTCAGAGCTCGATGTTGGGCAGTCCCAAGTGACGGCCGAGACACTGTATGAAAATTTGTCGTTATCCAGTCAACCCGGTAAGCAAGAAGCTGCTGCGACCAGCCAACAGAAAAAGTATCGTAGCAATCCTTTCAAGGTTCCTGAACAGCAAAGCTTTGACCTGGGTGATGGCAGTGTGCCAATGCTGATTGACTCTGTTGCCAAGGATGAGGATGAGGTTGTTGACCTGGCGGAGCAAACCGGTTTTGTGCCGCGTAAAACACCGAAGAAGTCCGTCCGCAAGGTGACTGAATCGGTTGAAGTGCCGCCAGCGATAGAGGCAGAGCGCTCTACCGATAGATCAAAACCTGCTATTGCAAAGGAAGAAACGACGGCCGGCGAAGAGACGACGCTATCACCGGCTGTAGAGGCTGGCCGTGAAACAGTTATCGCTGACGAGGTTGAAGATGCTGCGCCGGCCAATGATCCGAAGGTGACAAGCGAAGCGACGGTGATTTCAAACACAAAAACGGCTAATAAAACACTGCTAGACCGCTTAGCAGACATCCCCGTATTTGGTAAACCCTCAGCGGTTGTTCAGCCGCCAAGTGATGATTCCAACGACAGCGATGGCTTTGAGGAACCAAGTGTAGCCGACTACCAACATGTACAAATCATTAACGTTCGAGCTAAAGCCACAGCTGGCTTTGACGCGGATAAGCTGCATGGTTTTTTCAAGGCCTGCGACATTCAGTTGAACAGGCACAAGGTCTATCAGCGTAACGAGCAGGCCAATGGCAAAGGGGCGATAGAGTTTAACGTGGCCAACCAGGTTCAATCGGGAATTTTTATGGCCGAGGAGGAGGGGAAGTTGGTCATCCCTGGGGTAAGTTTCTATTTGGGGTTGCCGGGTCCTGCCGACCCACTGGCTGCACTTGAGGCAATGATTCAAACAGCGGAATATGTAGCGAATAATTTTGATGGTGTGATGAAAGATAAGGACGGCAGCGATATTAATAAGCAGGTGCTGGATTATTTCCGTCAAGATATTAAAGAATTTTCAAGAAAGCATCTGGCTGAGTCTAGCTGATAGACTTCCTAACGATTTATATAAATGTGACAATAAGGGCGGATATATCCGCCCTTATTTTTGGTGTAATTGGAGTCAATTATGGCGATGACTGTCGTCGAACAAATCACCCAACTTCGATCATTATTAGAACAATACAATTACCAGTATTATGTGTTGGACGCACCGACAGTGCCCGATGCTGAATACGACCGTGTTTTCCATGCGGTCAAAGAGTTAGAAGACCGTCAGCCCGAATTGAGGCGTAGCGATTCGCCAACGCAGCGAGTAGGGGCCGCCCCCCTCGATGGCTTTGAGCAGGTAAGGCATGAGGTTAGAATGCTGTCGCTGGACAATGCCTTTAATGAGCAAGACTTCGATAGCTTCGACACAAGGCTGAAAAAGCTACTCGGTCGTGACGATGACATAGAATATGCCTGTGAACCCAAGCTTGATGGTGTGGCTGTCAGCCTGTTATATCGTAACGGCGTGCTAGAGCGAGGCGCCACCCGAGGCGATGGTCAGGTAGGCGAAAATATCACTTCCAACGTACGAACAATACCTTCTATCCCGTTGAAGTTGATTGGCAGCGGTTATCCCGACGTGCTAGAGGTGCGGGGAGAGATCTATATGCCGCGAAGTGGTTTTGAAGCGTTCAATGATAAGGCGCGTGAACTCTACGAGAAGGAGTTTGTTAACCCACGTAATGCTGCCGCAGGCAGCCTCCGTCAGCTCGACCCAACTGTTACCGCCAAGCGACCGTTACAGATGTGTTGTTACAGTGTTGGTTTGGTTGAGGGTGGTGATCTACCAGCCAGGCACAGTGAAATCCTCGCACAACTCAATCAATGGGGGTTGAGGATTAATGTTGATTCGGCGGTAGTCTCTGGAGCCAAAGCCTGTATGAACTATTATTCTCGCCTCGGCGAGCGTCGTGACCAGCTGCCGATGGATATCGATGGCATAGTGTTTAAGGTCAATAGCATTGCGGACCAACAGAGGTTGGGCTTTGTTTCGCGAGCACCCCGCTGGGCCATTGCCCATAAATTTCCCGCTCAAGAAGAGCTGACCACAGTCGAGGGAATCGAATTTCAGGTAGGGCGTACAGGAGCCATTACGCCAGTGGCTCGTTTAAAGCCAGTTTTTGTCGGTGGCGTCACCGTCAGCAATACTACCTTGCACAATATGGATGAGGTTGAGCGGCTCGATGTTCGTGTTGGTGACACTGTCATCGTACGCCGAGCCGGTGATGTGATTCCTCAAATTGTCAGTGTGGTTATTGATAAGCGTCAAGGTGGCGCGGAAAATCTGGTTCTGCCTCAGCAATGTCCTGTCTGCCAATCCCCTGTCGAACGCTCGGCCGACGAGGCTGTGGCTCGTTGCACCGGTGGCTTATATTGTTCGGCCCAGCAGAAGGAGGCAATCAAGCATTTTGCCTCTCGCAAGGCGATGGATATCGACGGGTTAGGTGACAAAATCATCGATCAACTGGTTGATCGTGAGTTGATCAAAAATGCCTCGGATTTATTTTTACTCAATGACTATCAGCTTGCCAGTCTGGACCGTATGGGCCCTAAGTCAGCGGCAAATGTGGTGGCTGCAATTAATAAGGCAAAGGCTACAACGCTGGATAAATTTTTATATGCTCTCGGTATTCGTGAAGTTGGCGAGGCTACAGCACGATCATTAAGCCAGCAATTTGGCAGTCTAGCGGCGTTGGTCGATGCCGATCGGGAGCAGTTACAGCTTACCCCTGACGTTGGTGCAGTAGTCGCCGAATATTTTTATGGTTTTATGCGCGCAGAGCATAACCTAGAGGTGATCAGTGCGCTGCAGGAGCGGGGTGTACACTGGTCCGATATCGATATAGATGAGCAGGCCGAATTGCCGTTAGAGGGCCAGACCTATGTGGTGACGGGTACCCTTGAAAGTATTTCACGCAGCGATGCCAAAGCCAGGTTACAAGCTTTGGGTGCCAAGGTTGCAGGCAGTGTATCCAAAAAAACTCACTGTGTGGTGGCGGGGCCGGGTGCGGGTTCGAAGCTGACCAAGGCGCAGGATCTGGGTATCGACGTCATCGATGAAGATGGCTTGTTAAGTCTAATAGCGCAGCATCAATAGGCCGATAACAGATGAACATACCTTATCTAAAGACTATCGCCATCACTTTATTGTTGTCAGGTTGTGCGACCACGCCGCCGAGCAATACGGATAATGTCTGCGATATCTTCGAGGAGAAGAGTGGCTGGTATAAAGATGCCAGCAAGGCCTCCAAGAAATGGGGTGGATCGATTCCAACCATCATGGCTTTTATGCATCAAGAGTCTCGTTTCGTTCATGATGCACGGCCTCAGCGGGGAACTTTTCTATGGATTTTTCCTGGCTCTAGGCCTTCTAACGCTTTAGGTTATTCCCAGGCGCTCAATGGCACCTGGGATGACTATAAGAGCAAAACGGGTAACAGTGGAGCCAGTCGTAAAAACTTTGGTGATGCTGCTGATTTTATAGCCTGGTATAACAGCAATACGGTCAAGCAAACTAATATTAAGCCCTGGGACAATAAGGCGTTGTACCTGGCCTATCACGATGGCCCCGGTGGCTATAACCGCGGCACTTATAAAAACAAACAGTGGTTAATTAATGTTTCACAGGGTGTTGCCGATAACGCCTGGCGTTACCGCAAACAGCTCGAAGTTTGTGAGGCTAAACTGATCAGAGACAGTAAATTTCTGTGGTTTTTTTAACCTAATTTTTTAGTGGGGAAGAGTGTGAAAAGACTGTTGATTATCTATCACAGCCAGAGCGGCTCCACTGCAAGTCTCGCCCAGGCGGCTTATCGTGGTGCCTTGACGGAAAGTGAGATTGAAACGGTTCTCTGTCGCGCCTTTGAAGCTGATGCTGCATTGCTGAGAAGTAGTGATGCGGTTGTTTTCGCCACCCCCGAGAACTTCGGTACCATGTCAGGGGGGTTAAAAGATTTTTTCGATCGAACCTATTATGCCTGTATTGAGCAGCAGATGAACCTCAGTTATGCCTTGCTGGTCAGTGCGGGTAATGATGGTAGTGGTGCGGTGCGTGATGTTGACAGAATTTGTAAGGGCTATCCGCTGAAAAAGGTGGCCACGGAAATAGTGGTCAAAGGTATTCCAGACAACAAGGCATTGCAACGGTGTTATGAGCTGGGACAACAGCTGGCAGTGGGCTTGGCTTTTGGTATTTATTAAAATCTATTTCGTAACTTACCGACTGATTTGATAGACTATTTTGACTTTTGGCGTTGCTGTCTAGATTCGCCGAATAATAAATAGAATGCATTGTTAGCGGAGAGTAATCATCGAGACTACATGGGATGTATTGAGTCTAGGTCGACCGACTGAGGGCGCTAGTCGAGAATCGGTGTTAAAAGCCTTGGCTGATTTGAATATGTCGGCGACCAATGCCCAGCGATTACTCGCTGGAAAACAGCAGTTAATTAAGAAAGATTTACCCCATAAAACGGCTTTTGCCTATCAGCGAAAGCTCTCGGCCACCGGTTTGCAGGTGGTGATCAACAAGCATCGACCACCCCAGTCGACATCTGTCAGTGCACTGGCGGTAGAGTCTTCTAACGATAGCTCTGAGGTGTCAGTGCGTCGCAGCTGTCCAAAGTGCCAAAAACAGGTTGCTAAGAAGGCTGTAGAATGTCGGCACTGTGGTATTTTCTTTGCTAAATTCAATGCCGCCCAAGCGGTACAGCAAGAGCAGGTGCCGCAGAATGAGCAGCAGATAGGTCAGGCTGTTAAGGCTGTTGATCATCCGCCGCTGCCATGGGGTAAAATAATAGCTGCGGTCGTGGTGTTGGTGGTTGTTTATGCGGGCAAACTGTCTCTGTTTAACCCGCCAGACTTTAGTCTCATCGGCCAATCTTCAAAGGCGCAGGCGGCAGGCAAAGCGGTTTACCAAAGCAACCAGCTCAGCAATCAAAAAATTAATATGTCTGCTTATTTGCTGGTGGCAGATTATGACGCTCTTGAGACAGAATTGTCTGCGCTTGAAATGGATTACCGCAAAGATATTCAGTGGGAAACCGCCTATTATTTTTCATTTTTAAATTTGGTTGAGGCCGGTATTACCTTCGAGATGGTTAATGGTTGGGTGGCTAAAACTGATTCAATTTATGCCTATACCGCCAGAGGGGCGTGGTTTGCTGATAAGGCCATGGAGGCCAGAGGGAGTTGTTTGGCTAGATGTGTTACCGAACAGCAATTTAAAGATCAGACAAAATATAGCCGGCTGGCGATTAATGATTTTAATCATGTATTGCAAGAGCGGCCCGATATGATGCCGGTGTATCCATTATTAATAGCGATCAGTACTGCCAGGGGTGTTCGGGTTGATCGACGGGAGGTTGTTGACGCAGCCATCGAGCAGAATCCGGGCAGCTATTACGTACGAAGCACCTATATTAACAAATTAGAACCACGCTGGGGTGGCTCATATAGCAAAATGGATGGCTTCGCTGAAGAGCAGCAGCAATACCTGGCATTCAACCCAAAGCTGTATTTGTTGCTGGGGCGCTCTCATGCAGACAAGGCCTGGTATGCTAAACGCGACAAACAATGTCAGATGGGCATTGAACATATGAAGGCAGCACTCGAATACGGCGTGACGGCAGGCTGGGCAGAACGAATTGCCTGGTGCTATTCCGGCTCTAATCAACCAGAGCCAGCCTTAGAATACATCAATCTATCGGTTGCCCTTGGTGAGACGGATGAAAATTTACGGCTGCAAGAGGTCATACAAAGCCAGCAGGGCGTGGCGATATTTGATCGGGCGCTATAACCTATTCGGCACTATTCAGCACGCTTTTAAACGGCAGATACTGCTCGCAGTCCGCCTTGTATTGTTCGATGTGAGGAGATTCTTGCTGCAAAAAATTATCAATTGCCTCAGCAAAACTGGGGTGTGCAAGCCAATGGTTTGAATAGGTGTAGTTGGGTTCAAAGCCCCGTTGAATCTTATGTTCACCTTGAACGCCTGGGTCAAAGCGCTGTAATTTGTGGTTAATGCAGTATTCGATGCCTTGATAATAACAGAGCTCAAAGTGCAGGTTGTCGAACTCCTCGGCACAGCCCCAGTAGCGACCATACAGAGTTGTTGCATCCTTGAAATACAATGCGCCAGCGATGATGCCATGGCGGCCTCGTGCGGTCATCAACACGATACTGTCGGCCATATTCCGGCCGAGTTGGCTGAAAAATTCAACAGGCAGATAACCGCCGTGGCCACTGCGCTTTGCGTAGGTTGCCTGATAGAACTGACCAAACTGCCGCCATAGCTGATCATCAATTTGGTCGCCGTTAAAATACTCAACGCTCAATTGCTGTTGTGCTAAACAGCGTCTTTCTTTGCGGCAGTTTTTACGTTTTCTGGCGTTGAAAGTCGATAGGTAGTGGTCGAAATCGCGATATTGTTTGTTGTGCCACTGGAAGTGAACGGCCCGACGCTGGCTCAGGCCGCCATCTTTTAGCTGGCTGGATTGATGTGGGTCGCTGAATAGAATGTGGCAGCTGGATAGTCGGTGTTGTTGCGCGTATTGGATGAGATGTTCGCAGACGGCGGATACTGTTTCAGCATTGTCATACGGGGCGATCAGGCAGAGCCTGGGACCCGTTGCCGGGGTGTACGGGATGGCGCTTAACAGCTTGGGGTAATACTGTAGTTGGTTGCGATGATAGGCGTTGGCCCATTCAAAGTCGAAAACATACTCACCGTAACTGTGGCTTTTGAAGTAGAGCGGGATGATGCCAATTAATCGCTCATCATCATAGATAAGCCCGTGGTTAGGTTGCCAGCCTTTTTCAGTCGTCACTGCGCCACTGTCTTCCAGTGCCTGTAAAAATTGATGTTGTAAAAAGGGATAGTCAGCGTTGACGGTGTTATTCCATAGCGCCTTATCGATGGCGTTGATAGAGTCAATGTATTGGATGTTAATCATAAAATGAGTCTGATTTATTGTCGGGGAACAAGCTGCAATTGTGAAACTGGCATTATGGTATTCGTTGTCTTGGTAACCAGCTCACTGGCCGGTTTGCATGCCATGGTTGGGTGTTAATCTAACGCTATCTATTACCACTAACGGCCCCTGAATACTGTCGGTTTCATAGCTGCAGAAGGCTATTTTATCGACATATAAATCCGCGACTGATCTTGGTTCAAAACGCTCAAGGCACTCTACCACTAGTGGGCAATTGAATGCCTCGTCGTAGAGACCGAGGGTAATGTGTGGCGTGTATTCAGTGGCAGGGCTGTCTTCTTCAATAATACTATGCAGTACTCGTCGGATAGCTGAAAGGCCACCTTGTTGATCATCGATAGAAATATAAGGTGAGCCGGCAAAACTGTTTAAGCTGTTCGCCGTCAGGGTGAAGGCGGCGATGTCAGCCTGTATCAGTGCTTCATATTGTTGCTCAAACTGTTCTTTGCTGAAGTGTTTAGGGTCAAGTAAGCCGCTGCTGCTGATCGTAATGTGGGGCTGGCGTCGATAGCCTTTCAGAGTAAGACCTTGAATGTGGTCTGATGCAGCGTTGAAAAGATTTTCCCAGGGCCGGTTCTGAATGATAATGGCCCAGAAACCGTAATGTTTGATACCGCCATGCCACTCGACAAAGTTCCTATCCTGGTGGGCGGTGGTGGTTAAGTGTTGCAGAAATTGCTCGTACATTGCTTAGCCTCAACAGCTTATTTATTCTGACCGACATCAGCTTAACCAAATACAGGCTTTAGTTGAACGCTCAAATAGCTTTTAACGCTTTAATTGCGCGATAAAAGCCTGGCCAGCATTGGACAAACTACGATCCTGATGAAAAATATACCCCAGGCTGCGGTTGATGTTGACTTGATGGATGTCGATGACGCCCACGTCATCATCGAGCATGGTGGCAGGAATTACGCTCCAACCGAGGCCGATATCCACCAGCATTTTTATGGTCTCAAGGTAGTTGGTTGCCATGCTCGAGTTGAGCTGTAGTTTGTTATCGGCAAATAAACTGCTAACTATCTGACCTGTATAGGTATTGAGGCCGGGCAGGATGGCCCGATGTTGACTCAGTTCCTTCAGGCTAATGGTTCTTCCATCGAAGATTGGATGCTGTTTGTGGGCGACGAAAACCAATTTGTCCTGCCATAATAGCCTTTGTTCTATCGGGGGTTGGGGCACAGGAGATAAAGTAATGACGGCCAGTTCGACCTCGCCCTTAAGTACTTTGTCATAGGCTTTTTCAGAGTCGATAAAATCAATGTCGAGTACGACCTGAGCGTGTTGCTCTGCATATTGACGCAATATTGTTGGCAGACGATGCATGCCAATGTGATGGCTGGTGGCCATCTGTAGCAGGCCACTGATATCGCCCTGCAGGTCATGAATCTCCTGTGTGGCTATTTTGAGTTGGTTTAGAATGCCCTGGGCGCGAGGCAGTAATTTTCGGCCAGCCTCCGTCAGTAATACCCGTCGTCCAACGCGGTCAAACAGAGGGGTGTCTAGCTGTTCTTCGAGGGCCGACACGCGCTTGCTAACGGCAGGCTGCGTGAGGTGGAGTTGCTCGGCGGCGATGGAAAACGAGCCGCATTCAGCAATCGCTACAAATGTTTTTAATGCCTGGCTGTCCATAGGCTGATTGCTCCGATGCTTCGCATTACCAAAAGTTATACAAAAGATGAAAAATATGAATTTGTTTTATTTTAATAGCGGTATTATTATTTGCAACATTGAATATGTATTGATGTAGATAATACTTGCTAACAAGACATTGGCGTTATGATTAACGGTTAAGAACAAGCTTGCCAAGATAGGGCGCGGAGAGATAGAGATGGCTGGAAAAACACTGTATGACAAGTTGTGGCAATCACACGTGGTTAAAGAGCGCGATGACGGTACCGCGTTGATTTATATTGATCGCCAATTACTGCATGAAGTGACGTCACCGCAGGCCTTCGAGGGGCTGCGCATTGCCGGTCGTCAGCCTTGGCGTATAGGTGCCAGCTTGGCGACGCCTGATCACAACGTCCCCACCACAACGCAGGAGCGTAGCCAAGGCATTGAGGGTATTGCAGATCCGGTGTCCAAGATTCAGGTAAAGACGCTGGATGATAACTGCCAGGACTTCGGCATTCAGCAGTTTGATATGGGTGATATTCGTCAGGGTATTGTTCATGTCGTCGGCCCAGAGCAGGGCGCAACACTGCCGGGCATGACGATTGTCTGCGGAGATTCTCATACGGCAACCCACGGTGCTTTAGGGGCGTTAGCGCACGGTATCGGCACCTCTGAGGTTGAACATGTGTTGGCCACGGGCTGTCTTATCCAGAAGAAAATGAAAAATATGCTGGTACGGGTTGAAGGTAAGCTCGGCGCCGGCGTGACACCGAAAGATGTGGTGTTGGCGGTTATCGGTAAAATTGGTACGGCTGGCGGTAATGGCTGTGCCATCGAGTTTGGCGGTGAAGTTTTCCGTGCGATGTCGATGGAAGGCCGTATGACAGTCTGCAATATGGCGATTGAAGCCGGTGCCCGTGTCGGTATGGTCGCTGTCGATGATATTACTCTCGACTATGTTAAAGGCCGCCCTTTTGCGCCAAGTGATGACGCATGGCCGCAAGCTGAGGCAGCATGGCGTGACTTGGTCAGCGATGTCGATGCGCATTTCGATACCATTGTTGAGCTTGATGGCGCCGCTATACAGCCCCAAGTCACCTGGGGTACCTCGCCAGAAATGGTACTGCCGGTCGATGCTGTTGTCCCTGCGCCGCAGGATGGCCGGGACGAGGTAGAGCAGACGGCGATTACCCGTGCGCTCGAATATATGGGCTTGTCTGCGGGGCAGGCGATCACCGATATTCAACTCGATCGTGTTTTTATCGGCTCGTGTACTAACTCGCGTATCGAAGATTTACGAGAGGCGGCCGCGGTTGTAAAGGGGCGTACCGTCGCCACTAATATTATTGAAGCATTGGTCGTGCCTGGTTCCGGTTTGGTGAAAGAGCAGGCTGAGGCTGAGGGGCTGGATAAGATCTTTGTAGCGGCGGGCTTGCAGTGGCGTGAGCCAGGCTGCTCTATGTGCTTGGCGATGAATGCTGATAAGTTGGGTCAGGGTGAGCATTGCGCCTCAACCTCTAACCGTAACTTCGAAGGCCGTCAGGGTTTTGGTGGTCGTACGCATTTGGTCAGCCCTGCAATGGCTGCTGCTGCTGCGGTTACTGGTCGCTTTATCGACGTCCGTGAATTAATGGCTTAATAGGGAATAAACAATGAAAGCATTTACGATTGAAAAAGGTATTGTGGCGCCTATGGATCGCGCCAATATCGATACCGACATGATTATTCCTAAGCAGTTTTTAAAGTCGATTAAGCGCAGCGGCTTTGGAAAAAACTTGTTTGATGAATTACGTTATCTCGACGAGGGAATGCCTGATCAGAGCTGTGAAGGGCGTCCGTTAAACACGGATTTTGTGCTCAATCAGGCGCGATATCAGGGCTGTAATATTTTGCTTTCGCGGGCAAACTTCGGCTGTGGTTCCAGCCGGGAGCACGCGCCATGGGCATTAGACGATTACGGTTTTAGGGCTGTGATCGCGCCAAGTTACGCCGATATATTCTTCAATAATTGCTTTAAGAATGGCATATTACCTATTGTTTTACCTGAAGAAATTGTCGATCAATTGTTTTCTGAGGTGGCAGCTGCTAAGGGTTATGAGCTGGCTATCGACTTGCAGCAGCAGGTGGTGATTAAACCCAGTGGTGAGACGATCTCTTTCGAGGTTGATGAATTTCGCCGTCACTGTTTACTGAACGGTTTAGATGATATCGGCCTGACGCTTGAAGACAGCGACGATATCAAGGCATTTGAACAGCAGTGGCAGCAGAAATCGCCGTGGTTGTTCGGTTAATTAATAACAAATTTAGAGTGAGTGAGATCAGCATGAGCAAGAAAGTATTAGTCCTTCCCGGTGATGGTATTGGCCCTGAGATTATGACCGAGGCAGAGCGAGTCCTGCGTTTTGTCGACAGTAAATTTGGTCTTAACCTTACGATTGATCAGGGTCTGGTCGGTGGTGCCGCGATTGATGCAGAGGGCACGGCTCTCCCTCAGCGTACCTTCGATTTAGCCAAGGCCTCCGATGCTATTTTGCTCGGCGCGGTTGGTGGTCCGAAATGGGATAATCTGCCACCAGCGGATCGCCCTGAGAAAGGTGGTTTGCTGAAAATTCGTTCTGAACTGGATTTATTCGGTAACCTGCGTCCAGCGATTCTATACCCGCAGTTGGCCGATGCTTCAAGTCTGAAGCCTGAGGTTGTCTCTGGCTTGGATATCTTGATTGTGCGTGAGCTAACCGGTGGCATTTATTTTGGCCAGCCCCGCGGTATTCGTGCGTTGGAGAACGGTGAGCGTGAAGGCTTCAATACCTATGTTTATAAAGAGTCTGAGATTAAGCGTATTGGTCGTCAAGCCTTTGAGGCTGCTCGAAAGCGCGGTGGACGTCTCTGCAGTGTCGACAAGGCCAATGTATTAGAGGTGACTATGTTGTGGCGCGAGGTGATGATCGAGCTGGGTAAAGAATATCCGGATGTCGAACTCAGTCACATGTACGTCGATAATGCCGCTATGCAGTTGGTGCGAGCGCCGAAGCAATTCGATGTTATCGTGACCGGAAATATGTTTGGTGACATCTTATCGGATGCTGCGGCAATGCTGACCGGTTCAATCGGTATGCTGCCTTCTGCCTCTTTGGATATTAACGGTCGCGGTATGTATGAGCCCTGTCACGGCAGTGCCCCCGATATTGCCGGTCAAGGTAAGGCCAATCCGCTCGCCACTATCTTGTCTGTGGCGATGATGTTGCGTTACTCGCTGGCCGAAGGTGGGGCTGCAGATGTTATCGAGAAGGCTGTCGAGGTGGTTCTCGACCAAGGTTACCGCACGGGTGATATCTTCTCTGAGGGTTGTCAGCTGGTATCTACCAGTGAAATGGGCGATGCCGTCTTAGCGGCCTTACAGGCCTGAAAATCGATGGGGCAGAGTTGATTTCTGCCCGCTTCGCTTTGCTGAAGTGTTGGAGTACTTAAAATGAAAAAAGTTGGGTTTGTAGGTTGGCGTGGCATGGTCGGTTCAGTGTTGATGGACCGCATGCGTGAGGAAAATGATTTTGCGGATATCGAGCCGGTGTTTTTCACCACCAGTAATGTCGGTGGCCAGGGTCCGGAAGTTGGTAAGTCTGCGCCGGCATTAAAGGACGCTGCGGATATTGATGCCTTAAAGGCTATGGATGTCATCATTTCCTGTCAGGGCGGTGATTATACCAAGCAAGTTTTTGCTCCACTGCGTGCCACGGGGTGGGACGGCTATTGGATAGACGCCGCTTCATCGCTGCGTATGGATGACAGCGCCATTATTGTGCTGGACCCGGTCAATGATGATGTTATTCGCCAAGGTTTGGCCGATGGTGTTAAAAACTTTATCGGTGGCAACTGTACCGTCAGTTTGATGCTGATGGCGATTGGCGGCTTGTTTCGCGAGGGCTTGGTGGAATGGGTTAGCGCCCAAACCTATCAGGCGGCTTCAGGCGCTGGCGCGCAGAACATGCGTGAGCTAATCAACCAAATGGGTGCTATTCGAGACAGTGTTGCCGATGAGCTGGCCGACCCTCGCTCTGCGATCTTAGATATTGACCGCAAGGTCGCTGAGGTGATGCGCTCGGATGCGTTTCCGACCGATAACTTTGGCCACCCGTTAGCGGGTTCATTGTTGCCTTGGATTGATGTGCAGCGTGACAATGGTCAGAGTAAGGAGGAGTGGAAGGGGCAGGTAGAGACCAATAAGATTCTCGGGCAAACCGATACACCTGTCCCGATTGACGGCAGCTGTGTACGCATCGGTGCAATGCGCTGTCACAGTCAGGCATTGACGATTAAATTGACCAAGGATTTGCCAATTGCTGAGATCGAAAGAATCATCGCCTCAGCGAATGATTGGGTAAAGGTTGTGCCTAATGACCGTGAAGAAACGCTGCGTGACCTGACGCCTACGGCAACCACGGGCACCTTAACAGTCCCTGTGGGGCGTCTACGTAAGCTGAACATGGGAGGAGAATATTTGTCTGCCTTTACCGTGGGTGATCAGCTATTGTGGGGTGCTGCAGAGCCGCTGAGAAGAATGTTGCGCATTCTACAACAGGGCTGATTCGCTGGCTTGACACCGTTATGTGCTTAAATAAAGCGTCAAAGCAGTCTTTGGCGCTTTTTTTTGAGCTAAGTTAATTTCGTTTTTGTGCAATCAGTCAGATTATTCGTTAAAAATACTGACAAAAAGTGTTAACTGGGTGTCATATATTGCTAAAAACACTAAGATAATGAATACTTAGGCGACAAATAAAATGAAAGTTTTCTGTGTAGCAGTAGATTCAAATATTGCCAGTGAACGTTTCTTTTCAATATAAAAAGACTGAAGTAAAGTCGAGAAGGATAGGTTGGGTTTATGGTACGCAAGTTAGCAGGCGCGTTATTAACGCTCAGTGTGTTAGATGCTCAAGTAGCTCACTCATTAGGTTTGGGTGATCTCACGTTAAATTCCACGCTGAACCAGCCGTTGGATGCAGAGGTTAAATTGTTAAGTGTTGGCGAATTGGATGCCAGCCAAATCCGCATCAACCTTGCAACTGAGAATGATTTTAACCGTGCCGGTGTTGAGCGTTTATTCTTTTTGACCGATTTACGTTTTCGTGTCGAAGTCGACGGCAAGGGCGGTGGTACCTTATTCATCAGCAGTCATAAGCTGGTTCGCGAACCTTTCCTCAATTTTATCATGGAAACCCGCTGGCCCTCAGGCCGGTTAATGCGCGAATATACCGTGCTAATAGATTTGCCGGTATACAGCGACGCTCAGCCCGCAGCCAATATCAAGCCGGCAGAACAGGTTGTGGCCCAGCCTGATACCGCCTCCAGTGGTACGATTATTCGGCAGGCGAGTTCACAGGTTGAAACCTCTCAGCCTGCATCATTAGAAAATAAGCCTGCCAATGTCAGGGTTAAGCGCCAGTCGACTATCGACGGCGACAGCTACACTACTCAGGTTAACGATACGCTGTGGGATATTGCCGCCAAGGCGCGCCCCGATAGCAGTGTTTCTGTGCAGCAGACCATGCTGGCTATCCAGCAAAAAAATCCAGACGCCTTTATCAACGGTAATATTAACCGTCTTAAGGTTGCCAAGAATTTACAGTTGCCAGATCTCGCAGAGATCAGACGACGTTCACGTCAGCAGGCTGTTGCCGATGTTCAGCAGCAAAACAGCAATGCTGATGGCGGTGCAGACCGAGTTATTGAAGCGGGTGATAATGCGAGTAACTCAGTGGAAACGAGTCGGCATAGTGAGTCTGGCCAACTTCGTCTAAAAACGCCAGCCGAAGATGGCGGCTCAGCCGGAACGGGTAGTGGTGCCGGTGAAAGTGGTGTTGAAACAGCCTTGGTTGGCAGTCAGGAAAGCCTTAATAAAGTACAGCGCGAAAATGAAGAGCTGCGATCAAGGCTCAATGACATGGATGGTCAGGTCGAGGATCTGCAGCGTGTTATCGATTTACAAAACGCTCGCCTTGAACGTCTACAGGCCCAATCTGGCGAGGCGACATTAGTCACGGATACTGACGTTGTTGTCGTTGACGAACAGGGTGGGGTTGTTGCTGTCGATGAGGTTGTCGACACCGAGATAATAACAACCGATGCCGACGGCGGTGTTGCTGTCACCGAGGAGGTGGTGGAAGAATTAGCCGTAGCTGAAGAGCCGAAGGCGGAGCCAGTCAAGCCGGTGGTGTTGCCTGCGCAACTGCCAGAAGATGGCTCGTTCATCGATGAGCTGATTGAAGATCCGGCTTATTTGGGAGCGGCAGGTGGCTTAGCGTTGTTGGCGCTGTTGCTGGTTGTTATGCGTCGTCGTAAGAAAGATGAGGGCGATCAGATCGATGGAGGTTTTGACCCGGCTGAGACGACTCCGAACCCGTTGGTTGATGAGCTTGAGCAGAGCGAACTTGATGACTTCGATGAGTTTGAAAATCTCGATGTCGATCAAACGGATGAGACGCATGAGTCTGAGTATGCTGAACAGGGTGATGCTCAAGAAGAAGACTTTATGCTGGACGAGGAGTTTGAACCCTTATCCGGTGATGAGACGTTAGCGGATGAGAATTTCATCAGTGAATACGATGAGCCACTGGAACAAGAGGTGTCAGAGGATGCCGCCGGTGAGGCCGATGTTTATATGGCTTATGGCCGTTATGAGCAGGCGGTTGAGATATTGGATACTGCGCTGGCTGTACGTCCTGATGATGAGGCACTGCATCTGAAGAAGATGGAGGTGCTGGCAAACAGCGGTCAGCGTGAAGGCTTTGTCGCACACTATCACCTGATGGCAGGTCTTGTTGGGACCGGTGCGTTGGCGCAAGCAAAAGATTTGTTGTCCGGTGTCAGTGATGGTGCGCAATGGTCGGAAGATATCAACGCTGTGAGCAGCAGTACTGAGCTGGAGCAAGATCTCGATCTTGATGTTGCGCTCGGTGATGACTTGGAGCTCGATGACATTGAGGACTTTACAGAGGCTGTTCAGTCTGAAGATGTCGTCGTCGATGATTCTGCTGACTTGGCTGAACTAGACAGTATGTTACTGGATGAGTTGGAAGACACAGATCAGGGAAATGAGGCTGCTGTCGCTGATGAGATTGAGTTATCACTGGATGGCTTTGATGAAGAATTATCTTTATCGCTGGATGAAGGTGATGATGATCTATCGCTGGCGCTGGATGACCTAGACGGTGAGCAAGCTCCTGAGTCGGCTTTGCCTGAGGGTTTGGATGATCTTGATATTGAGATGAGTGAGGCCGACATTGAGCTTATCTCTGGTTTGGATGACAGTGAGCTGCCTAATCTTGATGATGAGGATTTGCCTGAGTTGGACGACCTGTCGTTGATGGCAGAGTTGGATTCTGAGTCGGAGGAGTCTGCGGGTGACTTGGCAGATTTTGATGCGGCGGATGATTTCGATTTGTCGGAAGGGTTGGAAATGTCTGATGATTTAGATCTGTCTGAAGATCTTAATCTGGGCGATCTCGATCTGACGGCTTTCGATGAAACTTCGGCTGAGCAGTCGACTGAGCTCGATGATTTGTCTGTTGACGAAGATTTGGTTGTCGACTTGACGGATGATGATCTTGAACTTGCTGGCGAGGGTGAGGAGCCCGCTGTCAGTGATGACGATGAGGTTGCTACCAAGCTTGATTTGGCTCGTGCCTATATTGATATGGGTGATGATGACGGTGCTCGTGATATACTGGAAGAAGTCGTCCAAGAAGGGGATGACAGTCAGCGCGTTGAAGCTGAAGAGTTATTAGCCCGTATCAACTGAGTATGTAATGCCCAAAAGTAGTATCGACACCCTGCAGCGCCCAATACGAAAGATTGTATTGGGCGTTGAGTATGACGGCAGCCAATATCATGGCTGGCAAATACAACGAAAACCTCCCGTGGCTACCGTTCAGGCGGCCTTAGAAAAAGCACTTGCCGCAATTGCAACCGATTCAATTAAAGTACACTGCGCCGGTCGTACCGATGCCGGTGTGCATGGTACCGGTCAGATTGTGCATTTTGAAACCACTGCTGAGCGCCCGATGAAAGCATGGGTTAAGGGTACTAATACTCAATTGGCAAGCAGTGTAAGAGTGTTATGGGCAAGGGAGGTGGCCGATGATTTTCATGCGCGCCACAGCGCCACCTCGCGTCGCTACCGTTATGTCATCACCAACTCTGACGTCAAACCAGCCATTGCCTTTAATAACTTAACCTGGCACGGCTTCCCGCTTGATGAGCGTCGTATGCATCTGGCTGCCCAGGCATTGTTAGGGGAGCATGACTTTACCTCTTTTCGAGCCCTCGCCTGCCAATCCAAAACCGCCTTTCGCAACGTACACAATATAACGGTCACCAGGCAGGGGCCTCTGATCGTCGTTGATATCATAGCCAATGCGTTTTTGTTGCATATGGTACGCAATATTGTCGGTAGTCTTCTTGCAATTGGTGATGGTCGACAACCTGTAGAGTGGATGGCTGAATTGCTGGCAGGTAAAGACCGCTCTGTGGCGGCAGCGACAGCTGCGCCCAACGGCCTCTACTTGGTCAAGGTGGGTTACCCGGAGCGCTATGCCATACCAGTGATGCCATTAGGTCCTTGTTTTTTTACTGATTGACCCATAAACAGGTAAAATCATTGGAAATAGCTCGGCCGCAATGGTGTTTGGTCGTTAGCTTCTGGTAGACTACGTGCTTGAATTTTTAAGCCATAGGTCGGACTCTTGTTAACCCGTATCAAAGTGTGTGGCATTACCCAGGTAGAAGATGCTCTACATGCTGTGGCATCGGGTGCAGATGCTATCGGTCTCGTCTTCTATGCCGATAGCCCGCGCAATGTCACTATAGAACAAGCGGCAGTGATTGCGCAGGCACTGCCTCCCTTTGTCACCTGCGTGGGTTTATTTGTTAATGCGGATGCGAGCTTTGTTGATGCGGTGTTGGCTGACGTCAAATTAAGCTGTTTACAGTTCCATGGTGATGAATCTGCAGTGTTTTGCCAACAATTCAATCGCCCGTGGATCAAGGCGATAAGAATGCGGGACGACGTTGATTTGATTGCGGCGTCGCAACGATATAACCAAGCTCAAGCACTGTTGCTTGATGCTTATAAGAAAGGTGTTCCAGGAGGAACAGGTGAACGTTTTGATTGGCATAAGATACCCGCTGATTTGGCTTCGCGCATTGTCTTGGCCGGCGGTTTAAACAGTGAAAATGTAGGGCAGGCGATAGCAACGGCCAAACCCTACGCAGTTGACGTCAGTGGTGGTGTTGAAGCCCGCCCTGGGGTTAAAGATAAAAGTAAAGTGAGTGAATTCTGTCGTCGTGTAAACGCCAGTTTCACCTACGCGGAGTAAATAATGAGCGATAAAATAACGACAGATACAATACGAAACATGCCCGATGACAATGGTCGTTTTGGTGCATATGGTGGCCGTTTTGTCTCAGAAACACTGATGGCAGCATTGGATGATCTCGATGTCATGTATGAGACGCTGTCAAAGACAGAGGCGTTCCAGCGTGAATTTGATCATGACTTAGCCCACTATGTCGGCCGCCCTTCGCCGTTATATCATGCCGAGCGGTTGAGTAAGTCTGTTGGTGGTGCACAGATATACCTAAAACGAGAAGATTTAAATCATACCGGCGCCCATAAGATCAACAATACCATTGGTCAGGCATTATTAGCCAAATACAGTGGTAAAAAGCGTGTTATTGCAGAGACCGGTGCCGGTCAGCACGGTGTTGCCACGGCAACGATTGCTGCTCGACTTGGGCTTGAGTGCCAGGTATTTATGGGTGAGGAAGATATTCAGCGTCAGGCGATGAATGTCTATCGTATGAAACTATTGGGTGCTGAGGTGATCTCTGTCAGCTCTGGTTCAAAAACCTTAAAGGATGCCATGAATGAAGCGATGCGGGATTGGGTGACCAATGTCGATGACACCTTCTACATCATTGGTACCGCCGCAGGCCCACACCCTTATCCTAAATTGGTCAGGGACTTTCAGTGTGTGATCGGGCGCGAAGCCCGAGAGCAGATGCTGGCACAGGCCGGTTGTTTGCCTGATGCGCTGGTTGCCTGTGTGGGCGGTGGTTCAAATGCTATCGGGCTGTTTCATCCGTTCCTTGATGACAAAGACGTTGCTATTTACGGTGTTGAAGCCGGTGGTCATGGGGTTGAAACCGGTAAGCATGCGGCACCGTTGAGTGTCGGTCAGCCCGGTATTTTACACGGCAACCGCACTTATTTGATGGAAGATGATAATGGCCAAATTGTTCATACTCATTCAGTATCAGCTGGCCTAGATTACCCCGGTGTTGGACCTGAACATTCATGGTTGAAAGATATCGGTCGTGCTCAGTATGTGTCGATTACCGATGATGAGGCACTTAAAGGCTTCCGTGATTTGACCCGGATTGAGGGGATTATCCCTGCGCTAGAATCCAGCCATGCCATCGCATACGCCACTAAGCTTGCCGCGACAATGAGGCCTGACCAAACGGTGTTGGTTAATTTGTCTGGTCGTGGTGATAAAGATATTCATACTGTAGCGGCTATTGACGGTTTAGAAGTCTAGTCCCAGTAGGTAAAGAATTGAGGAGTGATACGTGAGTCGATTAAGTGATAAGTGGGATGAACTTAAAGCCCAGGGTCGTAAAGCATTAATACCCTATATTGTGGCGGGTGATCCAAACCCAGAATTTACCGTAGAAGCCCTGCATGAGCTGGTGGCAAAGGGGTCGGATATCCTCGAGCTCGGGGTGCCTTTTTCTGACCCTATGGCTGAGGGGCCGACTATTGCATTGGGGCACGAACGTGCGCTGGAGCACAATGTTGGCCTAAAAGATGTTTTAGCTATGGTAGCGAGTTTCCGACAGCAGGATAATACTACGCCGGTTGTTTTGATGGGGTATGCTAACCCCGTTGAGGTCATGGGGCATGCTGAATTCGCTAAAGCAGCCTCTCAGGCTGGGGTTGATGGTTTGTTAACCGTCGATTTACCGCCAGAGGAAGCTGGTAGTTTGGATAGTGAGCTCAAGCAGGTTGGTATTGACAATATTTTCTTGTTAGCGCCGACAACAACCGATGCTAGAGCGCAGAAGATTTGTGATGCTGCTTCAGGCTATTTGTATTATGTATCAGTAAAAGGTGTGACAGGCGCTGGTAACCTTGATGTTGAGGAGGTCTCGAGCCGGGTTAGCAGCCTGCGTTCGATGACCGATTTGCCGATCAGTGTAGGTTTTGGTATCAAAGATGCTGACACCGCCGCGGCGATAGCCAGTGTCAGCGATGGGGCGGTTGTGGGTAGTGCATTGGTTCAGCGTATCTATCAACAGTCTACTAAAATGAACAATAGTGAGTTGGCCCAATATGGGGCTGAACTTATTGCAGATATGCGTACAGCGATCGATAATAACAAATAAAAGTGATGGGTCGGCGATATAATCACCGGCCACTGTAAGCGTATTAGGACGATAAACCGTTATTTTGAGTGAGGATTACGGGAAGAATATGAGCTGGTTAGATAAGATTTTACCCTCAATGGGTCGTGGTGAAGAGCGTTCTAATAAGGGCGATAAAGGCAGCAATGTCCCTGAAGGTCTATGGAAGACCTGTATCAAATGTGATTCGGTATTGTATCGCCCTGAGCTTGAGCGGGCGCTGGATGTCTGTCCCAAGTGTGATCATCATATGCGTATTGGTGCCCGTCGCCGCCTCGATATTTTTCTTGATGAAGGTGACCGTACTGAGCTTGCTACTGAGGTACAGCCGGTTGATCGCTTGAAGTTTAAAGATTTAAAGAAGTATAAAGATCGTCTGTCTGCGGCGCAGAAGTCGACCGGTGAAGATGATGCGCTAGTGGCAATGCAAGGCAACCTGAAGGGAATGCCTGTCGTTGTTGCGGCCTTCGAATTTAACTTCCACGGCGGTTCAATGGGCTATGCCGTTGGTGAGCGATTCACTCGTGCTGCAAACGCTGCGCTGGAACAGGGTGTACCGTTTATCTGTTACTCCGCCACCGGTGGTGCTCGTATGCAGGAAGCGTTAATTTCGCTGATGCAGATGGCCAAAACCAGTGCTGTTATTCGTAAACTCAAAAAAGCGGGTGTTCCGTATGTGTCGGTGATAACTGACCCTACCTACGGTGGTGTTTCTGCCAGTTTGGCTCTGCTGGGTGATATTAATGTTGCTGAACCTAATGCACGGGCTGGTTTCGCTGGGCCAAACATTATTGAGCAGACCATTCGCCAGAAATTGCCTGAAGGTTTTCAGCTCAGTGAGTTCTTGATGGAGCACGGTGCCATCGATTTGATCGTGCCTCGATACGAAATGCGCGATAAGCTCTATTCAGTCTTGTCTAAGTTGACACACCGCAACGTCGCATAATGCGATTGTTGTAAGGCTGAATTGGAGTGTTAATTAGCTATGGTGCAGTCTAAGATTGCGGTGAATGATTGGCTGCAGCGTATAGAAGCGCTGCACCCTGCTGATATAGAACTCGGTCTTGACCGAATAAATGAAGTCGCGAAAAGGTTGCAGCTACTGCAGCCTTGCTCTTTTGTGGTAACGGTTGCCGGCACCAACGGTAAGGGTTCAACCGTTGCGACATTAGAGGCGCTTCTTTTAGCCAGCGGCCAGTCGGTTGGCTGCTATACCTCCCCCCATATTTTACGGTTTAATGAGCGTATTAAAATTGGTGGCATTGCCATCGATGACGATACCTTGGTCGAGGCTTTTGAGGCTATTGAATCAGCGCGAGGCGAAATAGATCTCACCTTTTTTGAATTTACCACGCTGGCAGGGCTGTATTGCTTTGCTGATAGGGGCGTCGATGTCATTCTTTTTGAGGTCGGTCTGGGCGGTCGCTTGGATGCGACCAATATTATCGACGCAGATATCGCAGTCGTAACCAATATATCGATAGATCATGAAAGTTGGTTGGGCAGCGACCGAGAAGTTATAGGGCCGGAGAAAGCCGGTATATGCCGCATTGGGCGGCCCGTCATCTGTGCCGATTTAGATCCCCCCAAAAGTTTGTCTACCAGTTTTGCTCAGATAGGCGCCAAGCCGCTATGGATCGGTCGTGATTTTGGTTTTGACACTGATCAGCTCTGGACGCAATCTGGCTGTGAGTTAATTATCGATGAGCTGCCATTATCCTATGAGGCCGCCGCAACGGCTGCGCAGGTTATCGAATTATCGCCATTCACCATGCCACCGAATGCTTCGCAGGTATTGTCTTCGATCAAGCTGGCTGGTCGATATCAGCGCCTACAGTATCAGACGCTTTCGGTTATCTTAGATGTTGCTCATAACCCTGCTTCTGCCGAACGTTTGGCTCGACGGCTAAAGTCTGATGACGGCATTATTGGGCGCTGTCATGTACTGCTTGGGGCAATGGCTGATAAGGATGTGGCTGGTTTAATCGAGCCACTGGCAAAGGTTGTCGATGGCGGTTGGTTTGTGACTAACTTAAAGGTTGATCGTGCTGCTAAAGCCGAAGATCTGGCCGATGTGTTGTACCAAAACAATATAAAGATGGTTAGTATTAACAAGAATTTAAGCCAAGCGTTAGCCCGGTTGTCGACGCTGGTAGGGCAGGATGATACGGTTGTTATTTGCGGTTCGTTTTTCACCGTATCAGAAGCATTAGCATTATTTAATCGGAAAGAGGCTAAGCGGTGACAAGAAACATCAGACAGCGTGTTATTGGCGCAATTATTTTAACCGGTTTGGCGGTTATTTTTTTGCCGATATTACTCAACCCGCAAAACGGGGAAGAGATTGTTGTCGAGATGAAACTTAATTCGCCTGATCTTCAGCGTTTTGTTATCGATAACCCCAGGCTTGTTAAAGACAGCGGGACAGTCGGTAGCTATCAGCGCCAGATTGAGCCTCTGAATGTCTCGGCTAGTTCACAGTTGCCAGCCCCAGCTGATAAGACTGATACGCCAGTGAGATTGGCGGTGGATGAGGTGCCGGCAATGACGTCTGATATGCAGCGTCAGCAGCCGGTATTGGATGCGCAGGGGCTGCCGATAGCCTGGACAGTTCAAGTGGCTAGTTTCGGAAGTGAAAAAAACGCCAGAGCGATTGAAAAGTCACTTAAAAATAGCGGTTATCTTGTCTATGTGAAAAAGGCGAAGTTACAGCAGAAGCCGGTATGGCGGGTATTTCTTGGCCCGATGGTCAACAAATCGGATGCGTTAGCAATAAATAAAAAATTAGCAAAGACGCATCAATTTAGCGGCCTAATTGTTCGCTTTGTCCCATAATTGTAGCTATTTGAATCGACTGTTTGTTACAATCCACAGCCTCTTTGAACAGATAGATATTTGACTATTTTTCACTATGAATGTTGCTGATTGGATTATTGTGGCGGTTATCGTCATTTCTTGTGTTATCAGCCTTTGGCGCGGGTTTGTTAAAGAAGCGCTGTCTCTTGTCGTCTGGGCGTTGGCCTTCTTTGTGGCGATGACTTTTGCCGAAGGTATGAACACGTTCCTGTCCGACAGTATCGCAACGGCCTCACTCCGCCAAATAACCTCTTTCGGTATCTTATTTGTATTGACACTTATCGTCGGCTCGATGGTCAATTTCTTGGTCGGTGAATTGGTCAAAATGACCGGTTTAAGCGGCACCGACCGTTTACTGGGTACAGTGTTTGGTGCCATGAGGGGGGTTATTTTAGTGCTTGCCGTTTTAATTTTGGCGCCACCTATACTGCATATAGACCAAGACACTTGGTGGCGTGAATCTACCCTGATCCCGCAGTTTTTGGTGCTAGAGACCTGGGGGCGTGAAACAGGTTCAATTGTGTTCAGTTGGGTTACCAGCAAGTTTTAAGTTTTCTCGTTGCTGCGGCTTTCGCAGCAATGGTTTTAGGGCATGATTTCATGCTGAATAATCGCTATTACAATGTAGGCCGGAGTTAACTCGCATGTGTGGAATAGTGGGCGTTGTCGCCAAGAGTAATGTTAACCAATCTTTATTTGATGCGTTGACTGTTTTACAACACCGAGGACAAGATGCGGCAGGCATGGTGACCTGCGATCAAAGTTCTTTGCATCAACGTAAGGGAAATGGGTTGGTTCGAGATGTATTTAGAACCCGGCACATGACTCGTTTAGTGGGCACGATGGGTATTGGGCATGTCAGATACCCAACGGCCGGTGGCTCAAGCCCAGCCTTGGCACAGCCTTTTTACGTCAACTCTCCCTACGGTATTAGCCTGGCTCATAATGGCAACCTAACCAATGCCGAACAACTGACAAAGGAGGTGTTTAAAACCAACCTTCGTCATATGAACACCGATTCGGATTCGGAGGTGTTGCTGAATGTCTTCGCCAATGAGTTGCAGACCCTTGGTAAACTAACGCCGACATATCGTGACGTATTTGCAGCGGTTAAAAACGTGCATAGCCGGTGCCGTGGTGCCTACGCTGTGGTGGCGATGATAGCAAATCATGGCATGGTGGGATTCCGTGACCCTAATGGTATACGACCACTGGTCCTCGGTGAGCGTGATGGCGTAGAGGGTAAGGAGTATATGATTGCCTCCGAATCGGTTGCTCTCGATGTACTTGGCTTCAGCTTTAGCCGAGACATTGCTCCCGGTGAAGCGGTTTATATCGATGTGCAGGGTAATCTTCACAGCCAGCAATGTGCCGAGAACACACGGTTGGTGCCCTGTATTTTTGAGCATGTTTACTTTGCTCGCCCCGACAGCGTCATCGATGGTATCAGCGTTTATCAGTCTCGCGTTAAGCAAGGCATTAAATTAGCACAGAAAATCAATCGCGATTACAGTGATCTAAAAATCGATGCCATTGTGCCTATCCCCGATACGTCTACCATTGCGGCAGAGGCGATGGCGATGGAATTAGGCGTTAAGTACAGCCTGGGCTTGGTTAAAAACCGCTATATTGGTCGCACCTTCATCATGCCAGGGCAAACGCAGCGTAAAAAGTCTGTTCGCCAAAAGCTTAATGCCGTGCGTAGTGAGTTTGAGGGCAAGAATATTATGCTGGTTGATGATTCCATTGTGCGTGGCACAACCTGTCGTCAAATTATTGAAATGGTACGTGAAGCAGGGGCAAACAAGGTGTATTTCGCCTCGGCAGCGCCGCCGGTACGCTACCCTAACGTGTACGGTATCGATATGCCGTCGGTCGATGAGTTGATTGCCGGTGGGCGTACCATTGACGAAGTGGGTCAATTGATTGGTACTGACTTCTTGTTATACCAAGACTTAGATGATTTGATTGAGTGTTCTAGTGGTATGAATGAAAACGTGAAAGCGTTCGATTGCTCAGTGTTTAATGGTGATTATGTTACCGCAGATATTGATCGCGCCTATTTAGAGCGTCTTCATGCCAGTCGAAATGACTCAACTAAATCAGAAAATGCTGCTGAAGAAAGTGGCGATGGCGCCTTTCTCGAGATACATAACGAGGCGTCACAGGAGAATTAACACGCTATGAGTGACCAGCAAGACCCGCAACAATTGAGAGACGAGGCGCTGGCCGCCTGTCACATTGATACCTTGGCCGTGAGAGCTGGTCAAGTACGTGGACCAGAGGGCGAGCACAGCGAACCTATCTTCACCACCTCTTCTTACGTCTTTGATAGCGCGGCCTCAGCCGCCGCGCGATTCAGTGGTGAGGAAGAGGGCAATGTCTATTCCCGTTATACCAACCCAACAGTGCGGACGTTTGAAGACCGTATTGCTGCGATGGAGGGGGCTGAGGCCGCGGTCGCCACCTCTTCGGGTATGGCAGCGATACTCAGTACGGTGATGTCACTGCTGAAGTCGGGTGATCATATTGTGTGTTCACGCAGTGTGTTTGGTACCACAACAGTGCTATTTACCAAATACATGGAAAAATTTGGCGTCAACATCAGTTTTGTCTCGTTGACTGACATCGAGCAGTGGCAGCAAGCTGTGACCGATAAAACGGCAATGTTTTTCATGGAAACGCCATCTAACCCGTTGTGTGAGTTAGCGGATATTCAGCAGCTTGCTGCACTGGCGCATAGTCACAAGGCTCTGCTAGTGGTTGACAATTGTTTTTGTACGCCAGTATTACAGCAGCCCTTGGCGCTGGGTGCCGATATTGTTGTGCATTCAGCCACCAAATATCTAGACGGTCAGGGTCGATGTGTTGGCGGCGTAGTCGTAGGTAATCAAACGCATATGGCAGAGGTATTGGGTTTTATACGCACCTGTGGGCCAACCATGAGTGCGTTTAATGCCTGGGTGTTTATGAAAGGCCTGGAAACACTCAACCTACGCATGAAGGCGCATTGTGATAATGCTCTGGCAATGGCTCAGTGGTTACAGCAGCAGCCTCAGATCGATAAGGTTCACTACGCAGGCTTATCGGATCATCCGCAACATCAGCTGGCCTGTCAGCAGATGTCAGGCTTTGGTGGTGTGTTGTCGTTCGAGGTCAAGGGTGGCAAGGAACAGGCTTGGCAATTTATCGATGCTACGCGTATTGTTTCGTTGACCGCCAATCTCGGTGATGCCAAGACCACTATTGTTCATCCTGCAACGACGACACACGGCAGACTGACGGTTGAATTACGTCAAACTGCGGGTATTAAGGATAACCTGATCCGTTTAGCGGTAGGCCTTGAGCACATCGATGATTTAATTGCCGATATGCAACGCGGCCTCGATGCGCTGTAATTTTTGTCTAGCATCTTAATAATAAAGGCGATCTATTGATCGCCTTTATTATTTTTAGGCCGATAAAAACTGTTATATTGATCTACAGTGACCTTTATAAAAGTGAGTGCTGGTATGAGTACAGTCGTTGATCAGTTAGCAGATCAAATTAGCAAAGTATTGCTGGGTAAGAGAGAGCAAATAAAAACCGCGTTATGCTGTATTTTTGCTGGCGGTCATCTGTTGTTGGAAGACTTACCCGGTATGGGCAAGACGACCTTGTCGCACGCCTTGGCCGATGTGTTGTCGCTGAAATATAACCGGGTACAATTTACCAGTGACTTGCTGCCCAGTGATATTATTGGCGTGTCAATTTTTGCTCGAGAGAAGCAGAGTTTTGTGTTCAAACCCGGGCCTATTTTCACCCAGCTGTTATTGGCTGACGAAATCAATCGGGCAACGCCTAAAACCCAGAGCGCACTTTTGGAGGCTATGGCCGAGGGGCAGGTGAGTAGTGATGGCCGTAGCCGTCGGCTGCCCGAGCCATTTATCGTGATCGCGACGCAAAATCCGACCTCTCAATCTGGTACCTTTGCTTTGCCTGAGTCTCAGTTAGACCGGTTCTTGATGTGCATGCAAATGGGATACCCTGCTAAAGAGGCCGAAATCAGTATGTACAAAAATGCTGCTAGCCGCTCAGTCAAGCAGAGCCTAAAAGCCATCATTAATACCGAGCAGTTATTGGCTATTCAGCAAGCGGTTGATGCGGTAACGGCTTCCGAGCCGTTATTAGAATACTTGCATCGACTGGTATTGTTTAGCCGAGAAGATAAGCGAATCGGAGTGGGTCTATCACCACGAGCAGCGTTAGGGTTATTGCAATGCGCGAAGTCTTGGGCATATATCAACGCAAGAGGCTATGTCACCCCTGAAGATATACAGCAGGTGTTCGTTGCTGTCGCCGGTCACCGACTAATAGGCAGTGTTGATATGAATACAACGGGCACTGCCTTGGCGGAACATGTGCTCAATAGCGTCAGTGTCTTTTAAGGTAATGAATATTTATCAGCGATGGTTTCAGCGCTGGGTACAGCGCCGTATTCCAGCCAGTACCAGTGTTGAGTTGAATCAAAAGCAATTGTTTATCTTTGTCAGTGGCCTCGGCGGCATTTATATTGTTGTTGTTTTCTGCCTGTACCTAATGGCAAATAATTTCGTCAACAATTCAGTCTTTATTTTATTCTTTTGGTTACTGGCTATTATTCATGTGACTATATTTCATACCTACCGCAATCTGTCGGGGCTGCGTATAACTCTGCACGCTATTGAAGGGAACTTCAGTGGCGATTTAGTCGAGATTGAATTAATGGTAATAGGGCGGCCTGGCACTAAACACAGTGATCTTAAAATACAATGGCCAGGTCAGCCATTAACACGTTTTGATGTTGAGCCTGATGTTGATGCCAGGGTTAAAATCAATCTACCTGCGGGCCATCGTGGTGTGTTAAATCCTGGGCGTTTCAAAATTTTTAGTCACTTCCCATTGTCTGTTTTTCAGTGTTGGAGTTGGTTAGACCTAGAAATTAAAATTCCCGTCTATCCTCGCCCTAACGCTGTTGACACATTACCGTTCAGTGGTCAGTCCGATGAAGGTTATAACCATAAGACTCAGGGGCAGGAAGAATTAGTCAACTTGCGTAGCTATCGTCAAGGGGATTCTCTTAAGCATGTGTTGTGGAAAACGTTGGCCAAGCAGCAGCCGTTACAGTCGATAGAATTTGATGAGCCCGAGGGGCGACCATTATGGCTGGACTATGACGAGCTAATAGACGAGGGAACTGAAAAGAACTTAGCCACACTGAGTTATGCCATTCTGCAGTTGTCTCTGACCACCAATAATTATGGATTAAGGCTTCCCGGCGTAGAAATTCAACCGAACAGTGGAGAGCAGCACAAGCAGCAGTTGTTGACGGCATTGGCGTTGTTTCGAGGCCGGGAATATGGTCTTGAATAGGGTCAGCCCCTTCAACTCGGTTCAGCGTAAGAGTATTTTTATGCTGTTATGCTGCCACGTGTTTTTGCTGATAGCCTTTTATCAGCAGCAACCCTTAATGGTCTATGGCGTGGCAGCGGTGGCAGTGTTTTGGCGATATTTTGTCGCCATTGGGCGATGGTTTTTACCCGGTTTTTGGTTGCGTCTAGTTTTTGTTGTTCTCGCAATAGCGGCTGTTATTAATGCTAATTTCCGCTGGGGCAGCCTCGATCAGTTTATTATGCTGTTGCTGTTTGCCCTGAGCTTTAAACTATTAGAAACTAAGCATCGACGTGATGCCCATGTCTATATTTTTATTTCCTTTTTGGTTATCGCTTCGCGCTTGCTGTATGACCAGCACTTTTTAACGGTACTCTATTGCCTGCTGACTTTATGGCTATTACTCACGACCTTGGTCACGTTAAACGTCAATAATCAGCAGGTTTCGTTGACACTGTTCAGTGCCAAGAAGTCAGCGGCCATTGCTCTGCAGGCGCTGCCCGTGATGATGGTTTTTTATCTTATTATCCCTAGGATCCCTCCACTTTGGTCGATTCCGAATCTGTCGTCACAGCAAACATCAGGCTTGGGCGATACGATAGATAGCGCCACCATGTCATTGCTGGGTCAAAGCAGCGATGTGGCCTTTAGAATTGATTTTAGTGTCCAGGTACCAAAGCGATCCGACCGCTACTGGCGGGGAATGGTGCTAGAGGACTTTGATGGTCGTCGCTGGACGATTAATAAAAACTTGCATCGAGTACTACCAAAAGGGGGAGTAACAAAGACGACGACAGAAAAGAGTTTGTATCGCGTCACTATAGAGCCAACATTTCAGCCGTATATTTATGCTCAGCGGGGTAGCTTTTCATCGACAGCAACGATTAAGCAAAGCTCTGCCAAGCTGCTGTTTCGTGACAGTGATATCAGCCAGCGGTTTGCCTATGATGTGACTCCCCCAGGTGTAGAGGCCGATGCAGCGAAAGAGTTTTCAGATATTTTGTTGGCTAATCGGCAGTTACCATCCAACAACCCGAGAACCATCGATTATGGTCGTCAACTAGCCGAGCGTTATGCGGGTCAAACAGGCAATATTGTCCAACATATTGTCGATAAATTTAACCGGGAAGATTATTACTACACTCTTCAGGCGCCAGAGGTAAATACAGATCATAGCGTTGATCGTTTTCTGTTCGATAGTCGCCAGGGCTATTGTTCTCATTATGCCGGGGCATTTGTCTTGTTGATGCGAGCTGCTGGAGTGCCGGCACGCGTTGTTGGCGGCTACCAGGGTGGTGAATTGAACAGCGATGGCACCCTGGTAGTTCGGCAGTACGACGCCCATGCCTGGGCAGAGATCTGGCAGCAAGACCGGGGCTGGGTAAGAGTAGACCCGACGGCAGCAATTGCACCGGAGCGGGTTTCACAAGGGGCGATGGAGATGCTGCGTCAGCGTAATGAATTCCTTGCCGGCGGTCTGAGTGAGGTGATTGGTTTGGCTAATAGTAATTGGTTCAGGCAGCTAGACAGACAATATGATGCGTTCAACCACCGGTGGAATACATGGATATTGAATTTTGATGGCCAGCAACAAGTACGAATTCTGGAGAAACTACTGGGTGAGATAAATCCATTACGTATCGTACTGTTTATTCTCTTTGCTATTGTTTTAGCAACGTTGCTGGCATTGTTACCCGCCATACTGCGCTATCGTCCAGCCGGTAAAACGCAGCGTGCTCAATCTCATTTTGACCGTTTGCTGAGATTGATGAGCTGGCTGGGTCAACCCATATTACCGGCGGAGGGAGAATATGATTACTGCTGCCGAATGGCGCTTGAATTCCCGTCGTTAAGGCTACATTTTATATCTTTTGCTGACTCTTACCAGCGTTGCATATATGGTCAGCAAGATTCTGAATTAGTGGTGGTAAATACACAGCTAAAACAGCTTCGCTACGCTATGGTTAAATTGACCCTAAAGAGGTTTTGGCAGCGTATCGTACCCGCAAAATAGAGCCGCGTAATCATTCACTGGAGTTGTTATGTCAGTACAGGCTTTTGATGTTGTAATCTTCGGTGGTGGTGGTGATTTAGCCTCACGAAAACTTTTACCGGCCTTATATCGCTGTGAGTCAACACTGGCACCTAAAACCCGGATCATACTGACGGTTCATCGAGAGCAAAGTGCCCGTGAATTTTTGGCAGGTTCAATCAGTAAGATGACAGCATTTTTATCTGACCACGAGTGTGATGCCGCGACGTTGAAACGTTTTCGTCAGCGTTTACACATGCTGGTTATCGATGTTGATGGTGAGCGCGGCTGGGGTGAACTTACCGAACGTCTATCCCCGCACACTAAAATTACTCTGTATTATTTTGCCCTGTCTGCGAGTTTGTATGGTCAAGCCAGTCAGCGTTTATCCGAACATGGTCTGATCTCTGATCAATGTCGGGTGGTTATTGAAAAACCCATTGGTCACAGTGAGCTCAGCGCAGAGGAAATTAATGCGCGTATCAGTCAATACTTCACCGAGCAGCAGACCTATCGGATCGATCATTATCTGGGCAAGGAAACCGTACAGAATTTGATTGCCCTCCGCTTTGGCAATGCTTTACTAGAGCGTCAGTGGGATGGCAGCAGTATTGACCATGTTCAAATTAGCCTTTGCGAAACAGTCGGGGTCGAGGGCAGGTTTGGTTATTATAATCATACCGGTGCGTTGCGTGATATGGTGCAAAATCACTTGCTGCAACTGCTTTGTTTTGTTGCCATGGAGCCGCCATCTCGCTTGGATGAACAGTCGATTAGACAGGAAAAAATTAAGGTGCTTCGGTCTCTGCGTCGTATAACCACGGAGAAAATTGACCGAGCAACCATCAGGGCGCAATACCAAGCCTCGGCAAAGCAACCAGGTTATTGTCAACAGCTTGGCGAGCAAAGTAATACAGAAACCTATGTGGCGATCAAAGCGCATATTGATAATTGGCGTTGGTCGAAGGTGCCTTTCTATTTACGCACAGGGAAATGTTTGGCAAATGCTTATGCTGAGATTGTGATTCAGTTTCGGCCTGTCAGGTACAATGTATTTTCTCCCTCAGCAGGCCCGTTAGAAGCCAATAGTTTGGTTATTCGTCTGCAGCCAGAAGAAAGTATTAAGATGAGTTTGATGGTCAAAGAGCTTCATTCTTCTCGTAACAAGTTAAAACCCGTTAGCTTGGATTTAAATCTAGCCACAGAATTTACAGGTAAGCTATCCGATGGCTATAAAACGCTGTTGTTGAATGTGGTTGAGGGTGATAAATCGCTGTTTATACATCGCGATGAGATCGTCGCTGCCTGGCAGTGGGTTGATCCAATCATTGATTGCTGGCGAAGAAACAACAGCCCACTCTATAGTTATGTTAGTCATAGTGAGGGGCCAGCGGCGGCAGACGCACTATTAGAAAGAGGCGGTCGGCAGTGGTTTCCGTATCGCTAGTAACAGCTGTTTATGTATACAGCACTCTGGCGCATCAATCTAAGTAGTTGTGCCGGTAACGTTTGACGATAAAGCCGTGTTATACTGCCCGGCATTCCTGCATATTCTTGCGTAAATTGATAGTTACTTCGTACAGTTAGGGTTGTAAACATGGCCGCAGACAATTTGATTCCCGTTCAAAATATAGAGAGCGGAAAAAAGTTCGTCAATAACAAGGGTGTTAGCGCGATCAAAAATGGTGTCAAAGCCACTAATCGAGTAAAAAAAGAGCGCTTAGAGAAACCAAAGTGGTTGCGCATCAAAGCCAAGGGTGGCAAGGGCTTTGACAAGGTTAAGGGTATTGTTCATGACCATAAGCTGGCCACGGTTTGCGAAGAGGCAATGTGCCCCAATATCAGTGAGTGCTGGAGTTCGGGCACTGCCACAATTATGTTGATGGGCGAAACCTGTACCCGCGCCTGTAAATTTTGCTCGGTTAATACTGGTAACCCCCAGGGTAAACTCGACCCCGATGAGGCCCAGCATACTTCTGATTCGGTGCGTTTAATGAACTTAAAATACCTGGTGTTAACCTCGGTAAACCGCGATGACGTCAAAGATGGTGGCGCAGCCCACTACGCTGCCGTGGTCAAAAAGGTTAAGCAGGACAACCCCGAGACCGCCGTTGAGGCATTGACACCTGATTTTCAAGGGGTGCTATCCGATGTTGAAGTCGTGGTTGACAGTGGTATCGAGGTATTTGCCCAGAATGTTGAAACGGTTAAACGTTTGACCCACCCTGTGCGTGATCCGCGAGCCAGCTATCAGCAAACACTGGACGTGTTGGCCCATGCCAAGCAACACAGGGCGTCGGTGTTGACCAAGACCAGCCTGATGTTAGGTTTGGGCGAGAGTGAACAAGAAATTATCGAGACAATGGATGATTTGCGTGCGAATAACGTCGACATTTTGACCCTGGGACAATATCTGCAACCGACAGAAAATCATTTACCGGTCGAGCGCTATGTTCACCCTGAGGAATTTGAGAAATACCGTCAATGGGGGCTTGAAAAAGGCTTTTTGGAGGTGGTCTCGGGCACATTTGTCCGCTCGAGCTATCGGGCAGAGCAGGTGTTGTTGAAGAACAATGTTGGCCTGGGTACGCCGGCTTAAGGCTGCTTTGCCGATATAAAAACGCTGCCATTGCAGCGTTTTTTTTCGTCTAAAAAAACATCAGCAGCGCTTATAGCAAGTTGTGAGGTGGTCATCGACCAGGCCGGCTGCCTGCATAAAGGCGTAGCAAATAGTGGTGCCGATAAAGCTAAAGCCACGTTTCTTTAAATCTTTTGCCATGGCGTCGCTGGCGGCAGTATTGGCGGGGACATCAGCCATAGTCTCGTACTGATTTACCTGTGTTTGGCCGCCAACAAATTGCCAAATATAACGGTCGAAGCTGCCAAATTCCTGTTGCACGGTTATAAACGCTAGCGCGTTTTTTCGGATGCTGAACAGCTTGAGCCGGTTTCTGATCAATCCAGGGTCGGACAATTGTTGCTCGATGTATTCGTCGCTCATATTCGCTACTTTTTCGACCTCAAAATTATGGAAACACTGACGATAGCGCTCTCTTTTCTTCAGCACAGTAATCCAGCTTAAACCCGCTTGCTGACCCTCAAGGCAGATAAACTCGAATAGCAACCGTTCATCGTGGACGGCGATGCCCCACTCATGATCATGATAGGCCTGGTACAGTGGATCCGTTCCGGCCCAGTCACAGCGAATAACCTGCTTCATTATCTTTCCTTTCATTAGATCAACGACTTATTGAGATTTCTTACTATACTGCATAGATAAAAAACGTGGTATGACAACCATTGGCAAAACCGAGGCTTCAAGCATGGATCTATTAACGCTCAGTATCATCTTTATTGTAACAATTGTTTTTATTGTGATATCAACCACACGGTGGCATTTACACCCGTTTCTTGCGCTTATTTTTGCCGCTTATGGTGTCGGTATTGCGACCGGTGTGCCGCTGTTAAAACTGGGCGAAACCATCCGTGTTGGTTTTGGTAATATCTTAGGCTATATCGGCCTTGTCATCCTTTTTGGTACGCTGATTGGCACCATACTGGAGAAGAGCCATGCCGCTATCAGTATGGCCAATTTTATTCAGCGCCGACTCGGTGAGCGTCATCCGGCCCTGGCCATGACGTTAATCGGTTATATCGTATCGATTCCAGTGTTCTGCGATTCGGCCTTTGTTATTTTGTCATCATTGAGAAAGTCTTTAATCAGTAAAACAGGCGCCTCAGCGGTTGCGGTGACGATAGCATTGAGTACCGGGCTGTATGCCTCCCATACCTTTGTACCGCCAACACCTGGTCCCATCGCTGCTGCGGCCAACCTAGGTATCAGCGATAACCTCGGCATGGTGATTGTCGTCGGTTTGCTGGTATCGCTGTGTGCTGCCTTAGCCGGTTATAGCTGGTCGCGCTATATTGGTGATCGCTATAAAACCGATGAAGACCTTCAGCTGTCGGTAACCGATTATGAAGAACCCGCCAATCTGCCTTCGACAGGCAAGGCCTTTGCCCCAATCTTCGTGCCAATTTTGTTGATTGCATTGGGCTCGGTTGCCAACTTCCCCAGTCATCCGTTTGGACAAGAAGGCTTGTTTACCCTGTTTGCCTTTCTCGGTAAGCCAATTAACGCCCTTATCATTGGTTTCTTCCTCGCTATGCGCCTGATGCCTGCCTTGAATAAAGAAACCCTAAACGACTGGATGAGTGATGGTCTACAGAGCGCCGGCCTGATTATTATGATTACCGGTGCTGGCGGTGCCTTTGGCCAAGTCCTTAAGGCAACGCCGATGGCTGAATTGATTGGCGGTAGCTTGGACGGTATGAACATCAGCCTATTGCTGCCATTTATCTTGGCCGCGGCGCTGAAAACGGCACAGGGTTCATCAACGGTGGCCATGGTGACAACCTCAGCGATTATCGCGCCGCTACTAGGCGACTTAGGACTGGCCAGTGATATGGGCGCTGTATTGGCGGTCATGGCCGTTGGCGCCGGTGCCATGACAATATCCCATGCCAACGACAGTTATTTCTGGGTGGTTACGCAGTTCAGTGGTATGGATGTGGCGACAGCCTATCGTACCCATACTGTGGCTACCTTGATACAGGGCTTTGTTGCCTTGGCGGTAATCTTGATACTATCGCTGTTCTTATTGTAGTGATCTTGTTGTGGCAAAAATACGAGGAGTCAGTGGGTGAGAATTTTAGTGGCACCAGATTCATTCAAGGGTAGTTTAGAGGCTGTCGATTTTTGCCGAATTAGTCAGCAGGTGATCGCTCAGCAACTGCCAAATGCAGAGGTGATTTGTCGCCCCATGGCTGATGGTGGTGAGGGCACGGTGGCAGCTATTATTGAAGGGGCAGGTGGCCGTTACCATCAGTGTACTGTTAAAGGGCCACTAGGCTGCCCGGTCGATGCTGTCTGGGGTCAGCTCAACAATGGAGTGGCGGTGATTGAAATGGCTGCCGCTGCAGGTATCACCCTGGTCGAAAAAACGTCACTAAATCCTCTTAAGGCCTCTACTTGGGGGGTGGGTGAGTTGATTGTTGATGCGCTGGATAAGGGCTGTCGACAATTTATTATTGGCTTGGGTGGGAGTGCCACTAATGATGGTGGCGCAGGTGCATTACAAGCCTTGGGTTGTCGCCTACTCGATGCGGATAATAAGGTGTTAATACGCGGTGGTGAAGCATTGAGCCAACTAGTAACCATCGACCTTAAAGGCCTGGATCAACGGCTGTCTGATTGTGAGTTTACTATTGCCTGTGATGTTGCCAACCCCTTATTGGGCGGCGATGGGGCGACGGCTGTTTTTGGACCGCAGAAGGGCGCCGATGCCCACGACTTAATTATTCTCGAACAAGCTTTAACTCAGTTCAGTTCGCTGTTATCACAGTATGGCAAGGATGTGGTGAATACACCGGGTGCCGGTGCCGCCGGCGGCATGGCCGCAGGCATGTTGGCGCTGTTACCAGCGAAGTTGCAGCCAGGCTTTGATATTATTAGAGAGCATTTACACCTAGATGACGTGTTTAAGCAAGGGCTTGATTTAGTGATTACTGGTGAGGGTGCCTTCGACAGCCAAAGCTTTGCCGGCAAGCTTCCCATTGCCTTGGCGAATCTTGCCAAGCAGCACCAAGTACCCGTGGTAGTGGTCACCGGTTGTAGAGGCGATGGCTACCGTGAAGGCAGAGAGTATGGCGTTACCACGGTGTTGCCGTTATGTAACAAGCCTATGTCGTTAGATCAGGCGATGTCCAACAGTGAGGTGTTATTGCAAGAGGTCATCGAGGAACTTTGCCAGATACTTAAAATTGCCACATTAAAGGCTTGTTAGAAAACGATATTATCGGCTGACTCCACCTTTATTAGGGTGTTTATCATATTAATATCTTGTTATTCTCCATCGCCTAAGGCAATTGATTGCCGGATATTCTAAAAAAAGTTTTATGGAGAGAACAATGAATAAGCAGTTTATTCCTGCGCTGGCCCTTTTGGTTGCGTGTGGTTCCGCGCAAGCAGATTTTAATCTACAGGTTGATGGTTATTTTGGGGGTGTTGAAATCGATACTGATTACACCGACATCGAAACTGAAAACACTGGTATTTCTGCGATTTATTATCTAGACAGTGTGTCAATTGACGGCAAGCCTATTCGTGAGGCCGCTTTCATGGGGCGTCAGTCTAAGATTGGCATTGGCTATATGCAGGACGAGATTACCAAGCCCTCTTATGCCGACTTCAAAAGTGAATTATATGGCGTTGCTGCAGATATCCGCATTGGTGAAAGTCCTTTCAGAGTAGGCGGTGGTTACGGTCGCCATACCAATGGAGATTATGACGGTGATGTCTTCGACTTAACCTTCGGTTGGCATGTGGCTGAACTGGGTTTGCTATCTTTCACCTACAGCAATGAAAGCGGTGACTATGGCCGTGTCGATGTCGACCAAGATCTATTCAGTGTTGGCTATAAGCAAATTATTAAACTGAATAATAGTCATCTGTCTGTCGGTGGGGGTGCATCTGTAGGCAGCGTAGAAGAAGGCCTAGACGATGACGATTTATCACAGGTCAATGGCTTTGTTAAATGGTATGTCACCGAGAAGTTTGGCTTCGGTGGTCAGCTGATTGTCGACAGTGTTGATGGCCGTTATGAGGATATAACGACGGTACAGTTTGTCGCTAATGCCAGCTATGATTTTAATGAGTTGATCGGCGTCAGTGTTGAGCTGGGTCGTGGTGATATTAACTACGATGAAACGGGCTACGAGGAGATTGAAGAAGATCTGTTCAGCTATAAGCTTGCTGCTCAGGTGCGTTTTTAATGGATAGGCTGTGATTGTCTTTGAAAGCCAGCATTAAGCTGGCTTTTTTGTCACAGCTATTTAAGTAACGTCTATAAATCCCATCAACCCCGTCTTCATATGCTCGATCACATGGCAGTGAAACATCCATTGACCCGGGTTGTCGGCGACGAAGGCAATTTGCGCGCGCTCGTTCTTGGCCAGTAGGATGGTATCAGTATGGTAGGGCGTAATGTCACGTTTGGTCGATTTTAGCACCGTAAAAGTATGGCCGTGTAAGTGGATGGGGTGATGATGAGGGGTGGTATTGGTCAGCGTGATCAAGTAGGTCTTACCCAGCTCAAGCCTTGCTAACGGCTCCGGCAAGTTATTTGCCGACATGCCTTTCCAAGCGCGTTTATTAATGGTCCAAAACTGGTGTTTAACACTGCCATCTTTTTTGGTCGGTGACAACGCTCCGGCCCACTCGAAGACAAAGCTGAGTTTTTCTGCCTGTTCAATATCAACGCTGGCAATAGGGTTTACCGGCAACACGGGAATGTCACGGTGTATTTTCTTGGACGTTGAGGCAACGGTTTTGAAACGAAAGATCTCAAAATGGAGTTTACCTTTCTTGTCGTAAACAATGACCTCTTTACCAACCTCCTCAGGTGCGATAAAGCCAAGATCTAATCGCATGCCAACCCCTGTTTTTCTGTCGACGAGTGGGTAGGGCGTGGCGACTGCATTGCCATCTTCGGCGATTACGGTCGCATTAAACCCTTTCATGCTGAGGTTGTAAGTACGGGTATTATCCATATTGGCAAATCGCGCTCGTACACGGCCCCCTGCAGGGATCTCGAATATCGGTTTAATTTTCCCCTCAACCGTTTTAACATTTCCCAAGGTGCCACCTCTGGCGGCATAGCGGGGAATCGACAGCGGTAAAAAACTACCGTCATCCTCAAGCCGCCAATCCTTTAAGCCGATAACCACATCGTGGTCGAACTCCGGCTTTTCTGCCTCATCAACAATGAGTACGCCAACCAGGCCCTTGCCCAGTTGTTTGACGCTGTTCATATGGGGGTGGTACCAGAAGGTGCCTGCATCGGGGGGAGTGAATTGATAGGTGAAGGTTTCACCGGGCATAATTGGCGGCTGACTGAGAAACGGCACTCCATCCATGGCTATCGGTATTCGCAAGCCATGCCAATGAATAGTGGTGGGCTCCTTGAGTTTATTGGTAAAGCGAATGGTCAGCGGTTGCCCCTGTTTGGCACGGATGACCGGCGCCGGAAATTGTTGATTGAACGTCCATGCCGGTGTCTGTGTATTGGGTAGTATGCTGATTGCAGATTCTTCGGCAATCAGATCATAGTGATAATCCGGGCCAGAGCCCATGGCCACAGATATAGCGGGCAATGAGGTCAGCGTTGTAGCGATAGCCGTGGTCTGGATAAATTGTCGGCGGGTTAACAAGGTTTTGTCCCCTTATCGTGTTCAGTAATTAGCTGCTGAGGTGATTGTCCCAGCGCAGTGATGCGTGATGCTGTAATCGTTTAATGCTGGCGCTCTGGTCGGCATCCAGTGTCAACAATAGTAATTGGCCACTGCCGTTGCTCAGTATAAAGCCAGCGAGTGAGGTTGACCACGTGATGCCGGCGCAGTCTTTGATGCGATGCTTGCTCAACAAAACATTGTTGCTGAGGTCCCATAATTCGATGCTGTTGGCCCTTGGCGAAGTGGTAACGGCGATACCATTAGGGCTTGTTGCAACACTGGCAATGTATTGATTAAAGCCCAGCCATTGCTGTTGCGGTAGTTGCATAGGGTGTAATTGTTGTTCGCGACAGTGATACAACAGCGGTATGTTATCGGATGGCTCACCTTGATATTGGCCAGCAATAATCACATCACCGTTGCTGGCAATGGCCAGATGTCGCAGGCTGAGTTGTGGCTCCGGACAGAGTAGCCGCTTAGTCACACGACGGCTCGTCGTGTCAATGAAGACTAAGGCGCTGTGTAGGGTATCGAGGTTGAGTTTCTGCCTCGGCTTACTGGGGTGAGTTAGGATGCCGCCGATGGCAACGGCGAGGGTCTTGTTGTCCGGCAAAAGGACGAGCTGATGCGGGCCGATACCCTGGCAATCGATTTCACCAATACGACGATACCCTGAGGTCACATCGTAGATGCCAATAACACCTGTGCTGGAGTCGCTGGCCTGTGTAAAGGCGTTCTCGGTGCAGTATAGGGTGTTTTGATCGGCTGAAAAGCAGCCATGGCCGAAGAAATGACGGTTTTCACTGCTTGTTACTTCATCTTTGATTTTGTTGTTAGCGTCGTAGATTGTCAGCTCTAGTCCGGGTCTACGGCTGAAAAACACCCAGTGATTATATTTTTTATTAATCGCACAGGCGTGACCACGGTGGGGGAGTGGGGCCTTGAGCAATTGTCGTTGCGGTGTAAATGCCGTTAGAAAATGATTGTTATCGCCATCGCTGGCGGCACTTAAGATGACGTCGGAATAATCGACAGGCAACGAATGCCTGCCGGTACTGACTGATGAAAAAGACAGTGGGCTTAGGCCGATTGCGCCGGTGCTGGCCAGCGCTTTAAGCACATTACGCCGTGTGAGATTAATCGCCATCGTTGGCGTTAAACCCCAGTGTTAGTCCGAGGCTGGTGACCACGTCATGTTTAATCAGTCGTAATAAGCTTTGATTCTGCTTATACAGCGTTTCTACCTGAGATTTACTGGCTTCATGTGTGACGGCGGTAAACAGTGGTTGGTCGATATCGTTGAGAGCCTGTTTAGTGGCCTTCAGCTTTTGTTGCAGAGCGGGGATCAAGGTTTTGGCCTGGGTATTGTCAGCCATCAGTTGAAATAAGCCTGCATTTTGATCGGTTAAAAAACGTTCTACAGCGGATAAATTGGCCGCAATCAGCAGCAGGGATTGCTGGCTACGCCAGGCCTCTGCCAAATACGGCCTGGGGATAGACTTTTTATTATTATATCCAAGCGGGCCACCGAGTTTATTTTTCTGTATGACTTCCAAGCTACTGACAATCGATTGAATAAGACTGGCGATCGACTCATTCTGGCTGGCAAACTCAAGATTGTCGCTGTTAGGGTTGATAAATACTGCACCGTACCCCTGAGTTGAGCTTCCCCATTGTTGTTGTAGAAACTCAGCCACGTTGAAACTGTGTTGACTGATGGCTGTCAGCATTTGGCAGCGCCGTTGGGCGTTGCGGCTGTTATCGTCAAAGCTGGATAATATTGTTTGCTGTTCGACTAATTGCTGCTGGTCAAAAAGCAGGTATTCTGCGGCGGATAAGCCTTGAATAACAACGCTGCTCTGTTCAATTTTGTCGACATTGATTGTGTCTTCAGATCGTAATAATTTGACAGTTTTTTGTTTTATTAAGTTTTTCTTATCCGGCCAGAACTGCATTTTCCAGGCCTGATTGTCATCGGTGATCGGACCAAAGTTGATGCTTTGTACCTGTTGCCAAGCCTTCATCGTTGCCAACCACTGCAGTTGCACCTGTTGTAAATGTTGTTGGTTAGGCTGCTGGCAAAATTGCGTGCTTTGATTGATGAAATGCTGGCTTTGTAGACTTAATTGCTGATGCAGAGGCAGAATAAAACTGTCCAGTTGTTGTTCAAGAAACAACTGCTTTTGGTCTGCCGGTTGTTCGCAGGCTGCCAAAAAGGTAATTACGCCGGTTAAAAGAGTCTTTTTAATCGTATTCATAGTCTGTTCTTTTACAAAGATTGAAGAAACGCTATCAGTGCGCCGCGGTCTTTTTCGTTCATGTTTAATACCTGCTGTTGTGCGTATTCTGCTTCTCCGCCGTGCCATATTATAGCCTCTAGCAAGGTACGCGCTCGGCCATCATGTAGAAAGCTGGTATTGGGGTTAACTGTTTTAGCCAGGCCTATACCCCATAATGGCGGGGTTCGCCACTCGTTGCCGGTGGCAATAAACTCAGAGCGATTGTCGGCCAGGCCATCGCCTAAATCATGCAATAATAAATCACTGTAAGGGTGGATGGTTTGATGGCTTAGCCAACTAAACTCAGCATCGCCTGTGGTCAGCGTTTCTACATGGCAGCTATGGCACTGCGCCTTTTTAAACAGTGCTTTACCGCTTATTACTTGTGGGGCTGAGGCATTTCTTTGGCTGGGCACGGCCAGATTGTGGGTGTAGAAGGTGACGGCATCGAGTAGCTTGTCAGCCAGTTCATAGCCCTGCTTATTGGCAGAGCCATTACCATTGGGGGTGTTGAGACAGGCTTTCTGTATGGCGGTACAATTTTCATTGCTAAAAAGGGAGGAGGTGATACCAACATCGCCATTAAACGCCGCGGCGTTCTGTTGTCTGAGGCTGGGTTGTCCCGCCTTCCAGCCAAAGCGGCCGATGACTGTCTTTTGATGTTCAACATCCCAAACTTTATTTGGTCTACCGTTGACGCCGTTATTCCACTGAACCTGGCTTAAATCGAGCAGTGTTTTATCATCAATGGCTGCCAGTAATCCCAGGCCGATCATTGCCGGGGTCATGCGCAGCGAGGTTTCTAATTGAGGGTGAAACGCACCATAGTTAAGCTGTTCAAATTGCAACACCGGCTTTCGTAACTCGATGCTACTACCATCAGCAAAGCTGACCGAGTGGTATTGATAGCTAATATTGAGCTGGGCCTCTGGTTTAACGCCGGGGGCGGAAAAATCTTGTAATTGGCCGCCATAGTTAGGCTCGTTAATATTGCCGCCGGTGATTAATATTGCCTCGTTACCCTGAGGCTTGATACTGAGTCTGACCAGCATCGATACTGAATGAGTGCTTCCTGGCAAGGGGAGGTTGCCCCTGCCATCTTTGATATGGCAATTTTGGCAGCCATTGGTATTAAACAGAGGCCCCAAACCGTCTCTTGCCGTGGTAGTTGCTGGAGCGAATACCCAGGGGTTTTTAAAAAAACTATTACCGACACTAAAATCCAGTCTTGAGGCCATAGGCATATTAGCTGCCGGCATCGAATAGGCATTTTTTCCGCTGGCTTTGATGGTGGTGGCGCCACCAAGTTTAACGCTATCGTTAGGCAGTGCCGATCTGCTGTAGCCGCTGGTAATGAGCAGCGTAACCAACAGTATTGCAGAGGTGAAGTTGGACATGATTATGAATACCACATTAAAAAATAACCCAGCACAGGCGTCACCCTGACTGGCTTATTATCATACTGCTATCAACTTGAAATTAAAATTGATGATCTGCAGTGTCAGGGTTTAGATTGGTAATTCCAGCGGCTATTGCAGCCTCTTCTATCAATGCGGTTTCAGCCACAAGTGCCGAGATTACATCGGTAATGATTTTATGACCAACCGAGTTACCTTCGGCAATCATTTGGTCAAATTTCTGTCCACCTTTTCGTTCGGCGCTATCCACCAACAACTGCAGCTTTTGTTGACTAAGCTCTAATGCTGCGGTGAGTTGTTTGTCTGCCTTGCTATCTTTCTTGGCAACAACATCCGATAGGCTGGCACCTGTGATGACCGAGCCATCAATGCGAGTATATTCACCGAGATAAACGTTTTGAATACCCTTGGCATTGTAATAATGTGAGAAATGAGTGTTGTCGCTAAAGCAGTCGTGCTCATCCTCAGGCGAGTTCGCCTCCAGTGCAACTTTGATGCGCTCACCTGCCAGTTCGCCCAGTGCCAGGCTGCCCATACCGAAGAACATCTTAGTCATGCCTTCGGAGTTGTCCTGTTGTAGGAAGCTGGCGGCATAGTTATTCTGGTCGTTTGGTGCCCATTGTGCCGTCATATCTTGTAGGTCGTTAATGAGTAGTGCAACAGTGGCTTTCAAGTATTCAGCGCGACGATTACAGTTGCCGTTGGTGCAATCGTTGCCTGTGGCATAGTCAGTGTATGGGCGTTCGCCAGCACCAGCATTAGAGCCATGTAAATCCTGTCCCCACAATAAAAATTCGATCGCGTGGTAGCCAGTAGCGACGTTTGCCTCTGAGCCACCAAGTTCATTCAAACTGGCCAGTAAGTCCGGGGTAATAGTGCTCATATCAATGACTTCGCCACCGATTTCAAGGGTCACATTACCGATGATGTTGGCCTGTGCGCCAACATTACCCATTTCATATTCGTATTGTGTAGAGGTGTAGTCAATCAAGCCCTCATCGAGTGGCCAGGCATTAAGTTGTCCTTCCCAGTCATCAACATTACTGTTGCCAAAACGGAATACTTCGCTCTGCTGGTAGGGCACACGCGATGCCTTCCATGCTACTTTTGCTGCGTTCAGTGTCTTTTCGCTGGGGCTGGCGATAAGTGCATCGATAGAGGTTTCAAGTGCCTGGGCTGTGAGTAATGAATCTTCAAATACTGCGTGGGCAATCGTGGTGTAATTAACCAATACAGCATTTTCTTTTGCGCTGGCAGTATGAGTAACCGTCGTGGCAAGAATGGCCGCAGCCATGAGTGTTTTTTTCATTGTGATAACACCTTAACAAAGGCGGGGGCCTGTTTAGCCCCCGGTGGATTAGAATTCAACAGCGACCAACACTGCTACATTATTGAGCGACTCACCGGTGCCGCCATCATTTTTGTTGTAATCTTTGTCCTGCCAGAATTCAACACCTACGTTGAGGTTATCTAGCACATCATAATTACCACCAATAGAAAGGCGCTCTTCAGGCAGTAGTTCAGTTGCGTCTTCTGTCACTTGATAAGCCGCTGCAAGGGTGAAATCACCAAAGGCGTAGGCAGCTTCAAGCTGAGCAGTGGTGAGGTCAGACTTTACACCAGCTTCTTCGATGGTGTCGGTAACAATATATTCACCGATTAGGTTGAAGTCACCTAACTGGGCGGTGGCGTGTAAGCTGATGGCATAGGTATCATCGACGGCAGATAGGTCTAAATCACGGAGGCTGTCAGAGGACAGAATATCGTTGATGTAATCGGCGCCGATGCTGAATGTATCGCTGGCATAACCGGCGGAAAAACCAGTGGCAGTGACTTCATTGTCTTGGCCATCACGTTCATTATTGTAAATATAAGCGCTGGCGCTGAAACCGTTGACGTCAACTCCAACGATGCTCGTTGTGGCCAGTGTTTCACCTATTTCTAAACCTAGGGTATCGTTAACTAAGTTGGTTTCATAGGAGCCAAACGGTAGGTAGTCCTGACCCAGTACCAATGAAAAAGGTGTTTTCTCTTCATTGCCAAAGGTGATCGTCACAACGTCGATATCAAGGCCATCGCCGTCCTCTTCATAAAGACCGATAATCGTAGCCGTTGTGTAGTCATTGACCACGGCTTCAAGACCAAGCTCTACAGTAGAAACAACCAGGTCATTTTCACTATCAATCTTGCCATTGTCATCAACGAATTCATTGGCGCTGGCTTCCATTTCGATCAATGCAGCGAATGCTAGTTGGTCTATCCAAGATACGTTAGATGTAGTCGCAGCTTTTTCAGCCTCTAACTGCGCTAACCGTTGTTTTATTTCTTTGAGTTCAGTGTCATCGGCAAAGGTAAAATTAGGGGCAATCGTAAGTGCAGCAATAGCGCTGGTTAACAGTGTTTTCTTCATCATAGCAATTCTTCTTTTCAAGGTAGGGTGTCAGCTCTGGGGTAACCCTAAGATTCTAATGACCTTTATCGCTAACCGTATTGTTATTGGTAAGCTAACTGAGAATCATTATCATTAAAGTCTTGTTCATAGTCAATATGTAATTACAGTAAAAATAATGACTATAGCCACCTGTTAGGGCTAACGATTCGGATTAGAGATATTAAGGCAAAAAAAACGGCGCTAAAAAGCGCCGTTTTTTATAAAAGATGTCTTATGCGTATTAAGAGCGAACTTCTTCGATTTGAACCGCAGAGATTTGCTTGCCTTTTTCAGCAGCATCGGTAAACGATGTCATCTGATCAAAGTTCAAGTAACGGTAAACTTCTTCACCCATGGTGTCGAGGCTTTGTGCGTACTCGAGGTACTCAGCCGGTGTTGGAAGCTTGCCAAGTATGGCGCCAACAGAAGCAAGCTCTGCAGAGGTCAAGTAGACGTTAGCACCATCACCGAGACGGTTAGGGAAGTTACGAGTAGACGTAGACAGCACCGTGCTACCAGCATTTACTCGTGCCTGGTTACCCATGCAAAGTGAGCAGCCTGGCATTTCAGTTCGAGCACCAACCTTACCGAAAGTGTTGTAATAGCCTTCTTCCATTAACTGGTTGGCATCCATCTTGGTAGGTGGGGCTAACCAAAGACGCGTGTCCAAACCGCCAGAGTGTGCTTCTAACAGCTTGCCGGCTGCGCGGAAGTGACCGATGTTGGTCATGCAAGAACCGATGAAGACTTCATCGATCTTAACGCCAGAACAATCACTAAGAAGGCGAGCATCATCAGGATCGTTAGGAGCACAAACAATCGGTTCCTTGATGTCAGCTAGGTCGATTTCGACGATGGAGTGATACTCAGCATCGGCGTCAGCTTTCATCAATTCTGGCTTGGCCAACCATTCTTCCATCTTCACAGCGCGACGCTCAAGCGTACGTGGATCACCGTAACCATCGGCAATCATGGCGCGAAGTAGCACAATGTTTGACGACAAGTATTCGCTAACGGCGGCTTCAGAAAGCTGGATAGAGCAGCCTGAGGCTGAGCGTTCGGCTGAGGCATCAGATAGCTCAAATGCCTGTTCAACACTGAGGTTGTTTAGGCCTTCGATTTCTAGTACGCGACCAGAGAATTCGTTGATCTTGCCTTTCTTTTCAACAGTCAACAAGCCCTGCTTGATGCCGTAGTAAGGAATGGCATGAACCAAGTCACGCAGTGTGATGCCAGGCTGCATTTCGCCTTTAAAGCGAACCAGGATAGATTCAGGCATGTCCAGCGGCATAACACCGGTGGCGGCAGCAAAGGCAACAAGACCAGAGCCGGCCGGGAATGAGATACCCATTGGGAAGCGAGTATGTGAGTCGCCACCAGTACCGACGGTATCAGGTAGCAGCATACGGTTTAACCAAGAGTGAATAACACCGTCGCCTGGGCGAAGTGAAACGCCACCACGGTTGCGGATGAAATCCGGTAACGTGTGCTGTGTATCGATATCAATTGGCTTAGGATAAGCAGCGGTGTGACAGAAGGACTGCATGGTTAAGTCGGCAGAGAAGCCGAGGCAGGCCAAGTCTTTCAATTCATCACGGGTCATTGGACCAGTGGTATCTTGAGAACCAACGGTGGTCATCTTGGGTTCGCAGTAAGTGCCAGGGCGGATACCTTCAACGCCACAGGCGCGGCCGACCATTTTCTGAGCCAGCGAGTAACCTTTACCGGTATCGGCGGGCTGAGTTGGCTGACGGAACAAGTCAGAACTACTAAGAGCTAGAGACTCACGGGCCTTGCTGGTTAAGCCACGGCCAATGATAAGGTTGATACGGCCGCCGGCTTGTACTTCGTCATATAGCACGTCTGACTTCATCTCGAATTCAGAAAGCACGGTGCCATCTTCGGCTAGAATCTTGCCATCATATGGGCGTATCTCGATAACATCGCCCATGTTGAGTTTTTCAACAGGGGCTTCGAAAACAAGTGCGCCGGCATCTTCCATGGTGTTGAAGAAGATAGGAGCAACCTTGCTACCGATACAAATACCGCCACCCTTCTTGTTTGGTACGCCAGGTAGATCCTCACCGGTGAACCAAAGAACAGAGTTAGTCGCAGATTTACGGCTTGAACCAGTACCTACAACATCGCCAACGAAGGCAATTTGGTGACCCTTTTTGTTAAGCTCTTCAAGCTGTTTGATTGGGCCAACAGTGCCAGGCTGATCAGGAGTCAGGCCATCACGTTCCATTTTGAACATGGCCAGGGCGTGCAGCGGGATGTCTGGACGTGACCAGGCATCGGGTGCCGGTGACAAGTCGTCGGTATTGGTTTCGCCGGTGACTTTGAACACAGTAACCTTGATAGACTCGGCAACTTTGTTACGACCGGTAAACCATTCTGCGTCGGCCCAAGATTGGACAACCTGCTTGGCGAAGTCGTTACCGGCTTTGGCTTTCTCTTCAACGTCATGGAAGGCGTCAAACATCAACAGGGTGTGCTTTAGTTCGTCGGCTGCTAGGGCGGCCAAGTCGCCGTCTAATAGCTCAACCAAGGTTTCGATGTTGTAACCGCCGTGCATATTGCCCAGCAGCTTGACAGCGTCTTCTTTGGTGATCAGCGGAGAAGTTGTTTCGTTTTTGACGATGGCAGATAGGAAGCCAGCTTTAACGTAAGCAGCCTCATCAACACCTGGTGGCACACGATCGGTAATTAATTCTAGTAGTGCTTGTTCCTCACCCGCAGGTGGGTTTTTAAGCAGCTCTACCAGACCGGCAACTTGCTCGGCATCAAGTGGCTTCGCGGGGATGCCTTGTTCGGCTCGTTCTGCCACATGGGCGCGGTATGCTTCTAACACGATTGGGACTCCTATCAGATCCTGACTCTATCTCAAAAGGCTGCTTTGGCCTTCGTTATATACGAGGTTTTGTTCTTTTGGAACAGGTGAAACGCGGCCGAAGTATATAGGATAATCGTCGGTAAGTTAAGTGGCAGAGTCGCTTGGGCGTTGGCAGATGTTGGTGTTTAACCCCGCCAGCTATTTGTTATTGTTAGTAATTGGTAGTCTGCGACGGTTTATTTTGTTAGTGAATAGCGATCATAGTACTGCCAAATAATTCAAATCTGACCATTACGACGGCAAAAGCTGGCTAGACTTTCATTATATTCACCGATCCAAGACCACAGTTTGTGCGTATGCCTACTAAGTACGGAAGATATATTGGCTACGCTAAGGAAGAAATAATGTCCGGTTTTCACTACTGCATTGCTATCTTCATTTTTATGGTGCTGACAGCCTGTGGTTCTGGTTCTGGTTCAGGTTCCTCTTCATCTGATGCTGTTCCGCAGGTTAAGCAGAGTCAGACGAATAACATACTGGGCTGCCAGTCCGAGCAAGGTCTGCCTGAACTGAGTGAGACTCTACTAGGTATTACCGGCGCCGTCAGTTATCAATATGTTCCGGTGGCGAGTGATCCGATACGATTAGATTTTGCTCGCAGTGAAGCGAGACCGATACGGTATGCCAATGTTGAAGCGCTAGAAGCTGGTTCCTGTGAGGTTGTCGGCGCAGCTATCACCGATGCACAAGGAGAGTACAAGTTATCTGTGCCCGATAACATCGCTGTAAAAATCAGAGTGGTGGCTTTTTCAAGCACACCAGACTGGCAGATTGCTGTTGCAGACAATACGCAGTCAGGGGCGGTTTATGCCATCTACGGCGAGTCTTTGAGGGCCGAAGATGCTCCAATCAGGGATTTACACGCGGCAACCGGATGGACAGGCAACGGATATGGAGCAGCGAGGCTGGCCGCCCCCTTTTACCTGCTCGACCAAGCGATGACGATGCTTGATTTGGTCGTTGATCATTATCCCAGCGCCAGCTTTGAGCCATTGAACATATTTTGGAGTGTTAAGAATTCTACCCAGGCCGGTGATGATGCGCAGGGGAATATTGCATCATCGAAGTATTATTCAGGGGCTAATGCCATCTATTTTTTAGGCTTGGCGGGTGACAATACCGATGAGTTTGATATTAACGTGGTCAATCATGAGTTGGCGCACTTTGTTGTTGATAGCCTGGGTCGTTCAGATGGCTTGGGTGGGCGCCATAGCTTAACCAGTTATCTTGAACCCCGAAGCGCCTATTCAGAGGGTGTTGCTACAGCAATAGCAGGTCTGGTTTCTGGTGATAACCTCTACATTGATACGGGGCTGCCGACTGGCGGTGGTTGGTCGTTTGGTATTGATCAGCCAAGTGATGGCCTGGTGCAGTGGCACAGTGATTACGGCTGGTACAATGAGGGGGCAATTACAGAGCTGGTATTTGATTTATTTGATCAAAATAATGAGGGCATGGATGTATTCTCGCTGCCGCTTTCGGTTTTATTTACTGCACTGGCAAGGCAAAAAGACCAGCAGTCATCGATTACCGTTTATAGCTTATTGGCAGAGATAGTTGCTCAGATTCCAACTGAAAGGCAGGCTGATTTGCAGATATTGGCTGGGGAGTTTGGTATTAACGTGGTTGATGATACTTTTGCCGTCAATGAAGTTAATGATACTCGATTGATGTTGTCCGACAGCGTCTTGCCGTTGTATTCGATCGTGGTCAATAATACCGATTTATCACTGTGCTTCGACCGTCGCCTAAGGCAGCCATCTTCCGCGAATGAGTTAACGGGCCACCGGTTAGTTCTTTTGAAGGTAAGCAGTCCGATTGATGGTGAACTGATTTTTAGTAGTGAATTATCCGCGACAGTATATCGGCTTGGCGAGCCACTTCAAACATCGGTTAATGGCCAATTAGATTTGAATCTTGTTGTGGGTAATTATGTGGTTGACCTGTTTCAACGGGATCCATCAAGCCGTTGTTATAATATTTCATTCAGGGGATAAGGATGAGGCTACTGTTATTGGTTTTAGCGTTCGCATTATTTGCCCCGCAGGGCATGGCCAAGGTGCAGCCACCGATGCAACTGCAGCAACTTGAGGTCATTGAGCTGGATAATGGCTATATAAACGTGTCTTGGCGGCTATACGCGCCGGCTCCAGTTGATGGCCTTACGATGAATATCATTGTCGCTGATAATGCCAAATTAATAGGTTTGAACACGGTGACTGTCGTCACCAACACAGACGGCTATTTCGATTTTATAACAACGCTGGAGTCGTTGGATGAGCAAAGCGTTGTCGTTACCTTCGCCTTGGAGTACTCCGTAAATAACACCGTACTCAACCTGCATTTATACCAAGTCGTATCGGTGCGCAGTGAGTCGGTAATACCGAGGTCTGAGGATGATGCCGGTGAGAGCGATTACAATGCCCAAGAAAGTTACCGTTAAATATAGCGGTAAGCCCTAATACTTGGTAAAAAGACATCATCTGATATTTTGCTATCGCTGCGTCGCAATCGGGTATGTGTTTGGGGCGGCAACTCATTAATTTGATTGAATTCTGGCAGCCTGCCGTGATGAGTGTCTGCAATGATAAAGGGCAGGGAACTGTTGGTGGCCTTGCGGATAATCTCTGTTCCCTGCTGATAGACGATGTTTGCCCTGACCAAAGGTGCTTGTTTTTGCACAATAGCCAGCTTCTCATAGTCGTTAAGTGTGGCCAGTTTTTGCTGTTGAATGCGAATATGACTGCTGTCGCCAAATTTAGCCAACCTGTCGTAAGCCTGTTGTTTACTGACCCGCGTTATGCTTTTGCCCTGGGTATACCAGCTAAAGCCAATTTTAGCGGGAGATGTATTCAGTATGGGAATGTGTCGATAGGTTTGCTTGAGGTTTAATCGGCTTAGTTGAGCTGTTGTTAATTGCTCTCTATACCGGTTGTTAATCATTCCATACTCTAGCAGCCATTGTTGCTTATCCTCTTTTTGTATCTGTTGAACCGCATGCTTAAACGAAGACTTCATTGCGTTGACGTCGATGGCGCAGGCAACTGTTCTATCGTCTGCCAAGTACAAGCCGTGATAATTCTTTGTTTTTCGCCCATCTCCATCGCCTGTATACCAGTAATCACTGTACGCCGCTTGTAAGGCCTGTTGAATGTCTCCTGTATTACCGCAGACCCAGCCTGCAGAATCATTAGACTCGATGGCCAAATTAAGCTCATTATTAGACTGAATTAAATCATCAAAGCATTGAGATAATTTTTGCATGGTTATTATACCGTTATCTAGATGGGTTGATAATAAGATAAATGATCCTGTAATAACAGGTTAGTTAGGATATTTGCTAATATTGAGCTGGATATTAGGTTACTAAATCACGGAATTATGATGATGAAATTATCGGTTAAAGGCTGTCTCATCAAGTGCAACTTGAATGTATGGGTGTTAATGATGGCGATAGTATCGTTGAGCAGCATGTATGAAGCCCAAGCCAGTAATTCTCTTCAAAAATGTGTCGAGGCCGCCACAAAGAAGCAAAAGCGAGACTCTCTTAGGTATAGCGATAGTTTCGACTTTATTGGCTATCAGTCCCGTGGCGAGGAAAACGTATTCGGTAGTTTTGAAATTGATTTGCGCTATCAAATTGATGAAGACAAGAAAAAAAGAAGCTATAAGTGCAATAAGCATGGCTCTATCGAGTCCAGGGGAGAGGAACGCTGGGACTATTCGCCAGCGTCAAGACGACGCAACTTTCGCTGAGTAGAACCGTTAACTTATGGTATCTGCCTAGTGTATAATCGTTTTATTTTGCGGTGAAATGCATGGCGGTTAACACAACTGACGAGCTATTGGCTCCTATTTATACCTTTTTACGATGTCAGACCCCAGAGTTGTGGTTGGCTGAGGCAGCAAAGCCTGAGCGCTTAGCATTGCTACTGCGAGAGCATGCGCAGCTTGAAATCATGGCTGGGCAGGCCGCGATGACCTTGATTCGGCAAACCTTAGGGCGTTGCCCTGATAGTGAAGCCTCTCAGGGAAAGGGGGGGGAATTCATTGGTGCAGCAGTTACGGCTGAATTTAATGATATCGACAGCATGGATTTGTTGAATAAGATGTCAAAGTTGGCCCGCGAAGAACTCAGGCATTTCGAGCAGGTGATGGCTATTATGAAAAAGCGAGAGATCACTTACAAAGTGGTTTCGGGTTCGCGCTACGCCAAGCAGCTGCACAGTAAAACCCGGAAAAATTTTCGCGATAAATTAGTCGACACGTTGATTATTGGTGCCTTTATTGAAGCGCGTTCCTGCGAGCGTTTTGCCAAGCTTGCTCCTTTTTTGGATGCGGAACTGTCTAAATTCTACCTCTCATTACTCAAATCCGAGGCGCGTCATTATCAAGATTATATCAACTTAGCAGGGCAATATTGTAGTGCAGAGAATTTACAGTTACGTATCGATCACTTCGCTGAACTTGAACGCCAATTGATTTGTTCAGACGACACTGAGTTTCGGTTTCATAGTGGCGTATATCAATCTGAAGAGGAGGGTGAGTAATGGCCTTAACAGCCTTGGACCAACTGCTGACACAAGTGGACGGCGAGCAGCAGTCGCTACCACCGCTTGATCAATGGAATCCTGAGCTTTCTGGCGACATGGATATGCGTATCGATAAGGATGGTCGCTGGTTTCATGAGGGCGGTGAAATTGAGCGGCATAAGCTGGTGAAATTGTTTGCTTCTATCTTACGTTTCGAGGCCGATCATGGCTTTGTTCTGGTCACGCCGGTTGAGAAATGGAAAATAGCGGTCGCTGCGGCTCCATTTGTGGGTATTGATGTTGAGGTTGAGGTTGAAACTGAGGGTGAACAGGTTGTTTGGCTACGTACCAATGTTGACGAGATCGTTCGTATTGATTGCGATCACCCGCTGAGATTTGAGCAAGGGGTGCCATTGGTGCAGCTAAGAAAGGGTGTTGACGTTCGTTTGAACCGCGCCTGTTATTACCACTTAGCTGAATTTGCTTATGAGGAAAAGGGGGAGTTTTATCTCCGCTCGGCTGGCCAGCAGTTTGCATTGCCTAGCTAGCAGTGTCCGCTACTTTAGCTGAGTGCTTTTAGCACCATTGTCTGGTGTTCTATGCCTACCTCCATAAAGGTTTCCCCCTGAGCTTCGAAACCAAAGCGGCGGTAGAAATCAATGGCGTGGCTTTGTGCATTGAGCTTTATATGATCAATGTTATTTGAACGCGCATATTTGATAATACAGGCGAGTATTGAGCCGCCCACGCCCATCCCTCTGGCGTGTTTGAGTACAGCCATGCGGCCAACTTGTCCGCTGGCCATTAGTCGGCCACAGCCCAAGACTTTATCGCCCTCGTAGGCAATGAAATGTTTGCTACTGCGGTCAAATTCATCCCATTCTTCCTCGGGAGGGCAGTTCTGCTCCTCGACAAAAACCTCTGTTCGTATTGCTGTCAGTGATTTCTGTTGATCATACCAGTCTACCGGAATGACTTTAGTCGTTGATGAATTCGATACTGTCATGTGACATTAGCTCGCTGAGTAAGATCATTGTTTGATTGTCGCTGAGCTGATTGCTCATTTCGTCAATCATCAAGCCACCGGCATCGGCCAGTTGCTTAGCAACGGCAATACTGCCTTCACTGGTACAGATAAAGCTTTGACCATCAACAAAGAGTATGCAGTTATTTTGCTGTACAAAATAGCTAAAATTTGAGCTGCTGTTTACTGTGATGACGGCGTGGCTTTCAAGCTGCTGTTTTATTTCGATTTCACTCGGTGTGTCAGTATGTTGAAAGAGGTCTGGGTTTTTGGGCTCGGTAACCATTTCGCCAAAGGCGCGAATAAGCTGCGCCTCATCGTTGAGCACATTGTTAAGCATTGCTTTAATTTTGTCTATTGCCTGTGCGGTTATCTCGCCTGGGGTTTTGGTCAATGTTAGTTCTGGGTCAGCGTAGCGGATATTGTCATCAGAGCGGCTGACATAATCATCACAAATGTGGTTGATGATTTGGCTCTCAGTAGGGGATGTAAAGCCAATCGAATAGGTCATCGACTCACCAATGGCCTTGCCCCAGTGGCTAAACTTAGGGGGGATATAGAGCATGTCTCCAGGCTCTAATACCCAGCGGTCTACCGTTTCCATATTTTTGAGGATTTTGAGCTGTTGATTATCGGTCAGTGGTGTCGATGCATCACACTCTGAGCCAACCTGCCATTCACGTTTGCCCAGCCCCTGAATTAAAAATACATCGTAGTTGTCGAAGTGTGGCCCGACGCTGCCCTGATCGACGGCATAGGAAATCATTACATCATCTACCCGCCAGTTGGGTGCGAAGCGGAATTGATCCAGTAAGATGCCGACCTCTTCAACCCACTGGTCGACGCCTTGTACCAGTAGCGTCCAGTGTTTCTTATCGAGCTGGCTAAAGCGTTCCTCTTGAAAAGGGCCATGTTCTAATTGCCAGTGGTCAAATGCGCTGTTGCCTATCAGTAATCTTGATTCGATAAAGTCTTCGAGGGAGAGTCCAGCCAGCTCTTCAGGTGATACGATGTTTTGCCAGTCTGGGAAAGCATTTTTTATCAGTAGCGGCTTTTTTTGCCAGTACTCCTGCATGAAATGCTCTGCACTGATTGAACCGAAAATATTCATAGCTAACCTATTAAACGTGGCTGATAACTACTAGATAACAATCATAGCAGCAAAAAAAAGGCCGCTAAAAGCGGCCTCTATGACACACAGGGTGATTACCCTTGAGGGTTACACCTCTTGTGCCTGTTTGATAGCGTTGCCAATATAATTGGCCGGTGTCAATTCGCGCATGGCTTGCTTCGCCTCTTCGGGTACTTCCAGGGTCTCAACAAAGGCCAAAATAGTGTCTTTGTTAATGTCCTGTCCACGGGTTAAAGCCTTGAGTTTCTCGTAAGGTTCTTCAATGTGATAGCGGCGCATGATGGTTTGAATTGGCTCTGCCAAAACTTCCCAAGCGTTATCTAGGTCTTGCGAGATGCGAGCCTCGTTAAGCTGTAACTTGTTCAAGCCTTTGAGTGTCGACTCGTAAGCAATAACACTGTAGCCCAGACCCACACCCATGTTGCGCAATACCGTGGAGTCGGTTAAATCTCGTTGCCAACGAGAGACTGGAAGCTTGGTAGAGAGGTGGTTCATCACTGCGTTGGCGATGCCGAGATTACCCTCTGAGTTTTCGAAATCAATTGGGTTGACCTTGTGTGGCATTGTCGATGAACCGACTTCGCCTGCAATGGTCTTCTGCTTGAAGAAGCCCATCGAGACATAGCCCCAAATATCACGATCCAAATCGATTAAAATCGTGTTGAAGCGAGCGATGGCATCGTACAGCTCGGCGATGTAATCGTGTGGCTCAATCTGGGTTGTATAGGGGTTAAATGTCAAGCCGAGGCCTTCAATAAACGCTTGCGCATTGGCAACCCAATCGATCTCGGGGTAGGCACTGATGTGAGCATTATAGTTACCGACGGCGCCGTTGATCTTACCAAGCAGCTCAACGGCTTTAATCTGATCCAGTTGGCGGTCAAGGCGAGCTACCACGTTGGCGATTTCTTTGCCCACAGTTGTGGGGCTGGCTGTTTGGCCGTGAGTACGGGACAGCATAGAGACGGTGGCCAGGTCATGGGCCATATCGCGAAGCTTGTCGATCAACTTTTGACAAGTAGGAATAATAACGTCTTCACGACCTTCTTTCAGCATTAATGCGTGGCTGAGGTTGTTGATGTCTTCGCTGGTGCAAGCGAAATGAACAAACTCGTTGATGGCGAGAAGCTCTTCGTTGCCAGCAAATTGTTCTTTAATGAGGTATTCAACTGCTTTTACGTCGTGGTTGGTTGTGCGCTCAATCTCTTTGACGCGATCTGCATAATCGGTGTTGAAGTTACTGACTAGGTTGTTCAGTAACTGATTGGCGTCATCGCTAAAGGCCGGGAGCTCGGTGATCTGAGGGTGGTTTGCCAGGTGTTGTAACCAGCGAACTTCAACGGTGACGCGGCTTTTAATCAATCCATATTCGCTAAATATAGAGCGAAGTACTTCAGTTTTACTACCGTAACGTCCATCAATGGGTGATACAGCGGTGAGTGCAGATAGCTTCATGGGCTTTCCCGAGTTGCTTTAGCCGACAGCGTGTCGGTCAGTTGGAATGAGGGTGCTTTAAAAGCGCGTGAGTATACAGTAGTTTTGTATCTCGGTTAATCGCAATCCTTGCTTATTTGGCTAATTGCTTGCAATTATTCACTATTTGGCGACGCTGAAATAACAGCTGCCAACGCTTGCCGCCGACCTGGCGCCACAGCATTGTCGAGCGAACACCAGCGAGTAACAGGGCGCGGATCTTGTCGGCATTAGCCGGAGATTTGAGATGCTCAACATTACCGGTGACCTGGACTCTAAAGCTGAGTGTGGATAGGGTGTCTTGGTACAGACCGGCGACAGATGTGATCAGCGGTTTTGGGTTGCTGTCGAAATTCTCTAGGTTAAAGCTGGCGTGTTGTAGGCGCGAATGAATAACACCAAGCATGCTGTTATTCTTACTGACTCGCTGTGTTAAATGTAGCAAGCTCATGGTGTAGCGTAATATTTCCTGCTTACCCTCAATTTCACCTTTGCCCAGTAGATTTTCAATCAATTCAAAGCCACTGTGCAGCTGATCAATACCACCATAAACGGCCTCGGTAGTGGCAGCATCAAAGGCAAATAGGCTACGAATACTAGTATGAAAATCGCTTTCATTGCAGACGCCTGTACGTGCAATTTGGTCGACCAGTTTTGCCGCTTGGACAATGCCAGCCAGCGCTATCGCCTGTTGTTGCTTTTGATTCATGCTGCTGATGCACCTTGATTTAAAGATAGAATTCTCTTTATATTCGCACGATAAATATTTGATTAGTCGAATATTTCTTCAATTACACCACCGCCTAGGCAAACTTCTTCAAGATAGAATACAACAGATTGCCCCGGTGTGACTGCTCGTTGTGGTTGATCGAAAATGACGCTGTATCCATCGTCTGTGCGTTCAATTAAACAGTCTTGATCTGGTTGGCGATAGCGCGTTTTTGCCTTGCATCTCAGGCTCTGTGCGGGGCCTTTTTCATCGACCCAAAAAACCTGTTTAGTGGTAAGACGGTTCTTGAATAGGCGAGGGTGGTCGCTACCCTGTGCAACGAGTAAAATATTGTTGTCCAGGTCTTTGTCCACCACATACCAGGCATCATGTTTGTTGTTGCCAGCGACGCCGCCAATGCCAAGCCCCTGTCTTTGTCCCAGGGTGTGGTACATCAAGCCGGAGTGGTCGCCCATCTCTATACCGTCAACGGAGTAGATTTTTCCAGGCTGTGCGGGTAGGTATTGTGCGAGAAAATCTTTAAAACGGCGCTCGCCTATGAAGCAGATGCCGGTACTGTCTTTTTTCTTGGCTGTGGCAAGGCCAAATTCTTCAGCGATACGTCTGACTTCCGGTTTCTCAAGTTCACCGACGGGAAAGAGGGTCTTGGCTATCTCGTGCTCGCCAACGGCATGAAGGAAATAGCTTTGATCCTTGTTGTTATCCAGCCCCTTGAGTAAATGGGTACCGCTGTCGTCATCCAAGCGGCGTACATAGTGACCAGTGGCAATGAAGTCTGCGCCCAGTGTCAGTGCATAGTCGAGAAAGGCCTTAAATTTGATTTCACGGTTACATAATATATCGGGGTTGGGAGTGCGTCCGGCCTTGTACTCAGCAAGAAAATGCTCAAACACATTATCCCAGTAATCTGCGGCAAAGTTTGCGGTATGCAGTTTGATTCCTAGTTTATCAGAAACCGACTGCGCGTCGGCTAAGTCGTCCTTGGCAGTACAGTACTCCGTACCGTCATCTTCATCCCAGTTTTTCATGAATAAGCCTTCAACCTGATAGCCCTGTTGCTGCAGCAGTAGTGCAGAGACAGAAGAATCGACGCCACCGGACATGCCGACTATGACTTTTTGTTGTGTATTCATGGGGTAACCTTTACGAGTAAATAAAGCTAAGCGGGTAACAATGGCCGTTAAGATAGCGCTCTATAGATGAAATGACTAATGGGCTGCGCATTCTAGCAGACAAGGCAGTGATTTGGTCAAAGTTAAGCCAATGTATTGCGGTAATGTCAGTGTCTAAATGGAGGGTTTTGTCGTGGTTTTCAACCTCTGCAAGAAACGTCGTACGAAAATAAGTAATCCCATTACCGCCAACATAGCGAGCACTGCCCAGTAATCCCGTTAGTTTGACGTGATGGGCCGTTTCTTCCCGTGTTTCACGTCGTGCAGCATCGGCCAATTCTTCGCCCTCTTCGACATGACCTGCAGGTTGATTAAGCACCATTACTCCGGTTGTCTTACAGCGCTCCTCAACCAAGAGGAATTCTTTTAGATCATTTTTTTGTCTTACCACAACAGTGGCAACGGTGACATGGGGGGTAAATTGAATCATCGCAGTTGCTCAATAATAAAAATGTATGACATCCAGTATAGCTTCGATAACTTATCATTATAAAACAATCAATTAAAGCATGATTGTGTTCTCCGCAACTAAGCTAAACTGTTACCTGCTGTCATGCTTTGCCATTTCAATCATCCAAATGAATGAGCATATCAACGTGAATGATGTTATATTCCTGTCCGCGAATTAACGGTGAGGTTAGAGCATTGTTGACAAAGCCGATCACGAGTCGTCTTTCATCTAGCCTCCGGCGAACCCGCCTTAAGCGCCAAAAGACTTGTAGGAACAGACATGACATTAGAAAACCCAACAATAATTTATACTCAAACAGATGAGGCGCCAGCATTGGCTACCTACTCACTGTTACCGATTGTCCAAGCTTTCACCAAGGCTGCAGGGATTGCAGTTGAGACACGAGATATTTCTCTGGCCGGCCGAATTTTGGCTAACTTCCCAGACAACTTAAGCGCTGAGCAGCAGCAGAGTGATGCACTGGCTGAACTAGGCGAACTGGCCAAGACCCCTGCGGCTAATATTATTAAATTGCCCAATGTAAGTGCCTCTATTCCTCAGCTTAATGCGGCAATTGCCGAGCTCCAGGCGAAGGGCTATGATATTCCTGATTTCCCTGAAGAGCCGCAAAATGCTGCAGAGCAACAGATTAAAGACCAGTATGCCAAGGTGCTGGGTAGTGCAGTAAACCCTGTTTTACGCGAAGGCAATTCCGATCGACGTGTGGCTGCTCCAGTAAAGGAATATGCCAAAAAGAACCCGCATTCGATGGGGGCTTGGTCAAAGGATTCAAAGTCGACAGTTGCGCATATGGACGCCGGTGATTTCTACGCCAGTGAGCAGTCTGTGGTAATGAGTGAAGACACTGATATTCGCATCGAGCATGTGGTTAATGGTGAGGTGCAGGTTTTAAAGAGCAGCAATCCTCTACTAGCTGGAGAGGTTATTGATGCTGCGTTGATGAGTACAGCATCACTGCGCGCCTTCTTCGAGCAGCAAATGCAGACCGCCAAAGATAGCAACGTTTTATTGTCACTCCACCTGAAAGCCACAATGATGAAGGTCTCTGACCCCATCATGTTTGGCCACGCTGTCACCGTATATTACAAGGCAGTGTTTGAGAAATATGCTGATTTATTCGCTGAGCTAGGCGTCGATGCCAGCAACGGCCTAGGCGATGTTTACGCCAAGATTCAGGGCCTGCCTGAGGCTCAGCAGCAAGAAATCACCGCCGCCATCGATGCTGTATACGGCGAGCGTCCTGAGCTTGCAATGGTTGATTCCGATCGCGGCATCACCAATCTACACGTTCCCAGCGATGTGATTATCGATGCCTCAATGCCTGCGGCTATCCGCTCCTCCGGTAAGATGTGGGGTGTTGATGGTCAGTTGCACGACACCATCGCGATGATTCCCGACCGCTGCTATGCCGGCGTTTATCAAGAGACTATCTTGTTCTGTAAAGAGAACGGTGCCTTTGATGTTACCACGATGGGCAATGTTGCCAACGTTGGTTTGATGGCTAAGAAAGCAGAAGAATACGGCTCCCATGACAAGACTTTTAAAGTCTCTGCCGATGGCATTATCCGAGTTGTTAACCAGAAAGATGACAGTGTGTTGCTGCAGCATACTGTAGAACAGGGCGATATCTGGAGAATGTGTCAGGTTAAAGATGAGCCAATCCAGGATTGGGTCAAGCTTGCCGTTAACCGCGCCAAGGCGACTGGCGCTCCTGCCGTGTTCTGGTTAGATGAAAACCGTGCCCACGACAGCAACTTAATCGCCAAGGTTAAAACCTATTTGGCCGACCATGACACCACTGGCTTAACTATTGAGATCCTGGCCCCTGTTGAGGCGACGCGCTATACGCTGGCTCGCGTTAAGAATGGTGAGGATACAATCTCGGTAACAGGCAATGTTCTGCGTGATTACCTGACTGATTTGTTCCCAATTCTTGAGTTGGGTACCAGTGCTAAAATGCTGTCTATTGTACCGCTATTGGCCGGTGGAGGCTTGTTTGAGACCGGTGCCGGTGGCTCTGCACCAAAGCATGTTCAGCAGTTCGAGCAGGAAGGCCACCTTCGTTGGGACTCGCTGGGTGAGTTCTTGGCTCTGGCGGTGTCTATAGAAGATTTGGCGGTTAAGACGGGCAATGCCTCTGCGCAGGTATTAGCGGATGCATTGAATGCTGCCACTGGTAAGTTTCTTAACAACGATAAGTCGCCGTCGCGTCGGGTGAATGAGCTTGATAACCGGGGTAGTCACTTCTACTTGGCCATGTACTGGGCTGAAGCGCTGGCACAGCAATCATCTGATGCTGGTTTGCAGAGTATCTTTGCTCCTTTAGCTGCCACCTTGGCGAGTAGCGAACAGGCGATAGTGGATGAGTTAAATAATGCCCAGGGTGTCGCGGTTGATCTCGGTGGTTATTATAAGCTCGATGATGAGAAGGCTGAAAAAGCAATGCGACCTAGCGCTCTGCTTAATGCGGCCTTGGCCGCAGTTGTGTAGCGACAGCATCAACCGTTGCGTTAATTAGTGATTGAGGAAATCCGCCGCAGGACATCTGTGGCGGCTTTTTTGTGTCATATTTACCGTCGTTTATGGCTTGCTTTTCTTGCTGGTGTTGAGCCTCTCTTAGCTCGCGCTGTGGCCGGTTTTTGTTTTGGCAGGTGAACTGTTTCCAAGCGGCTGTTACCAGGCTGTAAATCATTCAAATGCCATTGGCCTATTTGTGCCCGTATCAGCCTGAGAGTAGGGTGACCCACGGCGGCGGTCATTCTGCGCACTTGCCGGTTTTTGCCTTCTTTTATTTTCAGCTCTATCCAACACGTCGGCTGATTTTTACGCTGTCGAATAGGGGGGGTTCTCGGCCATAGCCAGCTAGGTTGATCCGCACGTTTGGCCTGCGCCGGTCGCGTCTTACCATCTTTCAACAAGACGCCGTCCTTTAGCTGCTCAATGGCATCGTTGCTGATGTCACCCTCAAGTTGCACAAGATAAGTCTTTTCTAGCTTGTGTTTTGGATCCGCTATACGGTTGGCTAATTGGCCGTCATTGGTCAGTAACAATAAACCCTCTGAATCATAATCAAGACGCCCGGCGGCATAGAATCCTGGTTTGTTGACATAGTCGGCGAGGGTGTTTCTTTGTTCTTTGTCAGTAAATTGGCTCAATACGTTAAAGGGCTTGTTTAATATCAGTATTTCGCTCATTTTTCTCTCTGGTAGATGGCCAGCGTTAGGTGGCTGTATTTCTTAAACTGTTACCGTATAGTACAACGATACAGTATGGATGAATAATACAACGGAGCGAGTTATGGGTTTTCAGCATATTAAGGTACCAACTGAAGGCAGCAAGATAATTGTCAATGAAGATTATTCATTAACAGTGCCTGATAACCCGATTATACCGTTCATCGAGGGTGACGGAATTGGTATCGACATCTGCCCTGTGATGATTGATGTGGTCAATGCGGCCGTCGATAGGGCATATGGCGGCACCAAGCGCATATCGTGGATGGAAATATACACCGGTGAAAAGGCGGCTGAGCTTTACGAGGGGGATTGGTTCCCTGCAGAAACGCTTAATGCTATCAAGGAGTTCTCTGTTGGTATTAAGGGGCCGTTAACCACACCTGTTGGCGGTGGATTTAGATCGCTGAACGTGGCTCTTCGCCAAGAGTTGGATTTGTATGTGTGTCAGCGGCCTGTTCGCTGGTTCGACGGGGTGCCATCGCCGTTGAAGGAACCGGAAAAGACCAATATGGTTATTTTCAGAGAGAATGCTGAGGATATTTACTGTGGTATTGAGTGGCAGGCTGATAGCTATGAGGCCAAGGCTGTGATCAAGTTTCTGCAAGAGGATATGGGGGTTACTAAAATTCGCTTCTCTGATCACTGCGGCATTGGTATTAAACCAGTGTCTCGTGATGGTACTCGCCGATTAGTCCGTAAGGCGATTCAATATACGATTGAGCAAAATCTACCGTCGGTAACGATTGTTCATAAGGGCAATATTATGAAGTACACCGAGGGTAGCTTTAAGGAATGGGGCTATGAGTTGGCAGCGGAAGAGTTTGGTGCCACACCCTATCAAGGCGGGCCTTGGATGTCATTCAGCCATCCTGATACAGGGGAGCAGATTATTATCAAAGACGTGATTGCTGACGCCATGCTGCAGCAGATCTTACTTCGCCCTGAAGAGTACAGTGTGATTGCCACACTTAACCTCAATGGGGATTATTTGTCGGATGCCCTGGCGGCACAGGTCGGCGGTATAGGAATAGCCCCAGGAGCGAATCTCAGTGATGATATAGCGCTGTTTGAGGCGACACACGGCACTGCGCCAAAATACGCTGGTCAGGATAAGGTAAATCCGGGTTCCTTAATTCTTAGTGCTGAGATGATGTTGCGTCATCTGGGTTGGAATGAGGCGGCAGAGTTAATTATCAAAGGCATGAATGCTGCTATTGCCAACAAAACAGTGACCTATGATTTCGATCGTCTGATGGATGGCGCGGTTTTACGTAGCTGTTCTGAGTTTGGTGATGATATTATTGCAGGAATGTAAAAGCACTGCCAGCATGTGCTGGCAGTGCTTCAGATGTAGGTCTAAATATTTTTAGATGGAGGGTTCAAGAGTAACCTGTCCCGCTGGGGTTTCTACGCCATCGGGGTTCATAATCACAGAGGCATGTAAGCCCTTGGGGCCTGGTACTGTGTCAAAAACAACATTTTGACCCGCCTTGAGGGTTTTATATCCCTCCATTTCAATTGAGGAGTAGTGGGCAAAAATGTCACCTTCTCCTTCGTCGGGTAAGATAAAACCATATCCTTTAGCGTTATTGAACCACTTCACAGTCCCAGTTTGCATGACATCAATCCTTTTTAATATTTTTATTACGTCTTGTGTTTACGATTATAAATTTCATCGAACTATTACTTGAATAGTTGGTCAAAACCTTAGACCCAGTCATTAGGTCAACTAATTGTAAACTGTATACATTATTTAACCTCAAAGCTTTCTATAGTCAAGTATCAATTAATGGTCAATAGAGTGTTAGTATATTAACTTCGATTAAAAGCCTAATTATTCGTGAGAAAGTGTGAGATGGGTAAAGTTAATAATCTTCGACTAACATTGAGTATGGGGTCTGAGGACGCATTTGAAGGAGGTCGTGGCGGCCTCGCTGTAGAGACTGAAAAGCCTCAATTAAAGCGACCGCCTCAATACCAAGTTGTATTATTGAATGACGATTACACACCAATGGATTTCGTTGTTCATGTATTGCAAGGTTTTTTTAACCTTGATGAAGAAGCTGCGACGAGAGTTATGCTGGCAGTACATCATCAGGGCAAGGGGGTTTGCGGTGTTTTCAGCAAGGATGTTGCTGAAACCAAGGCAGTGCAGGTCAATCACTATGCCAGGGAGCATGAGCATCCACTGTTGTGTGAAATAGAAGTCTCGAGTGATGAATAATACTAAAGTGAGGTTCAAAATTTATGTTGAGTAAAGATCTAGAAGCCACACTCAATTTAGCGTTCAAGGGTGCTAGAACTAAGCGTCACGAATTTATGACGGTTGAGCATTTATTACTAGCGCTATTAGATAACAGTGCCGCACAGGCTGTATTAAACGCATGCGCCGCCGATCTTGGTAAATTAAGAACTGCCTTAATTGATTTTGTCGATACTACAACGCCATTGATTCCGGTCGGTGATGAGGAACGTGAGACACAGCCAACGTTAGGCTTTCAGCGGGTATTGCAACGTGCCGTGTTTCATGTGCAGTCCTCCGGCAAGAATGAAGTGACCGGTGCGAACGTGTTGGTCGCCATCTTCAGTGAGCAGGAAAGCCAGGCCGTATTTTTACTCAAGCAACAGAGTGTTGCTCGGCTCGATATCGTTAATTATATTACTCACGGAATTTCTAAGGTCGAAGGCGGACAAAGTCCCTTGGATGGAGAAAATTCTGAGCGTGAGATCAATAGTGAAGAAGGTTTTGCTCAGGAGGGCGCAGAGGCGACGGCGCTTGAGAGTTATGCCACCAACCTTAATGAACAGGCTAGGCTTGGTAAAATTGACCCGCTGATTGGCAGAGACAGTGAGGTGCTTCGTGTCGCGCAGATATTAACTCGTCGTCGAAAGAATAACCCCTTGTTAGTCGGTGAGTCTGGCGTTGGTAAGACCGCCATAGCAGAGGGCCTGGCCAAGCTTATTGTCGACGGTGATGTACCAGAGATATTATTGGAAAGTGTTGTTTATTCGTTGGATCTCGGTTCGTTGTTGGCGGGAACTAAGTATCGAGGTGATTTTGAAAAACGTTTTAAAGGCTTATTGGCTGAGCTTAAAAAGCAGCAGCATGCGATTCTTTTTATTGATGAGATACATACGATAATTGGTGCTGGCGCCGCCTCCGGTGGTGTGATGGATGCCTCTAATTTGCTTAAGCCACTGCTAAGCTCAGGTGATATGCGCTGCATTGGGTCAACGACTTTTCAAGAGTTCCGAGGTATCTTTGAGAAAGACAAGGCACTTGCTCGTCGATTCCAGAAGATTGATGTACTTGAGCCATCAACAGATGAAACCTATCAGATTTTGAAAGGTCTGAAGTCTCGTTTTGAGGCGCATCATGAGGTTAAATACACTTCCAAGGCGCTGAAAGCGGCTTCAGAGTTAGCGGATCGTTATATTAATGAGCGTTTTTTGCCTGACAAGGCCATCGATGTGATTGACGAGGCCGGTGCATTCCAGCGATTGCAGCCTATAAGTAAGCGGAAGAAATTGATAGGTGTCGGTGATATAGAGCAAATCATTGCCAAGATTGCCCGTATTCCCGCTAAGAATGTATCCAGCACGGATAAAGCGGTGTTGTCCAAGCTTGAAGATAATCTCAAGATGACTATCTTCGGTCAGGATGATGCGATTACTGTGTTGTCTACTGCGATCAAATTGTCTCGTGCTGGCCTGCAAACTGGTGATAAGCCCGTTGGTTCTTTCCTGTTTGCCGGTCCTACTGGAGTTGGTAAAACGGAGGTTACCAAGCAGCTATCAAAGCAGCTCGGGGTTGAGTTGATTCGTTTTGATATGTCGGAGTATATGGAGCGTCACACCGTTTCTCGTCTTATTGGTGCGCCACCGGGTTATGTGGGCTATGACCAGGGCGGTCTGTTGACAGAGGCTGTTAGCAAGGCTCCGCATAGTATTGTTTTACTTGATGAAATTGAGAAAGCGCACCCGGATGTTTTTAACCTGCTGCTGCAGGTAATGGATCACGGTACACTGACAGATAACAATGGTCGTAAATCAGATTTTCGCAACGTCATTTTGATTATGACAACTAATGCTGGCGCCCAAGATATCAGTCGGCGCTCGATTGGTTTTTCTAAGCAGGATCACACAACAGATGGTATGGAGGTCATTAACAAGACCTTTACGCCAGAGTTCCGCAATAGGATTGACAGCATTATTCAATTCTCAAGCCTTAGCACTGATGTGATTTTGACCGTTGTCGATAAATTTCTTGTCGAGCTGCAAACACAGCTGGATGACAAGAAAGTAGTGTTAGAGATCGATGACAGCGCCCGCCATTGGCTGGTAGAGAAGGGCTATGATGTGCACATGGGGGCGAGGCCGATGGCTCGCATTATCCAGGAGCACATAAAAAAGCCGCTTGCAGAGATGGTTCTTTTTGGTGAATTGGCGCAGTCTGGAGGCAGTGTCCACATTACTGTTGAGAATGATGGCTTGGTGTTGGAAACTGAAGAGATGGTCGTTGCTTGATGCTTTGCATCAGCTAAGATCAGTCAAAAAAATAGCGGCATTAGCCGCTATTTTTTTGATTTTTCACCAAGTATTAACGAGCGCGGTATGTGATGCGGCCCTTGGTCAAATCATAAGGTGTTAGCTCTACGCGAACTTTGTCGCCAGTCAAAATGCGGATATAGTTTTTGCGCATCTTGCCAGAAATATGGGCGGTAACAATGTGTCCGTTCTCTAGCTCAACGCGGAAAGTTGTGTTCGGAAGGGTGTCAACAACTTCCCCTTCCATTTCAATCTGGTCTTCTTTTGCCATGCGGCGCTTCACCTTTGTGTTAAAAACGTTGTGTTTTAATTGTGCAATTTCCCAGCAGGCCATATATGGAAGCCAAATCACTGAGAAAATAATTTCGCGCAATTTTGCCTTAAATTAATAAAATAAGCAAAGACTCTAGCCAGATATGCCGATTAATTCGCACCACTCACCTTCTTTAAGAACTTCAAGCGGCTGGAATTTGCTTTTATAGGACATTTTATCGCAGTGTTCAATCCAGTAACCAAGATAGATGTATCGAAGCTGTAATTGTTTGGCTAGGTCAATTTGTCTGAGTACTGCGTAAGTTCCAAGGCTCCGTTCTTGCGCTGCGACTTGATAAAAGGTGTAGACTGCCGCAAGACCATTATTCATCTGATCCACAACAGCAACAGCCATTAAATGGTTTTCCGTGTCTCGGAAGCAAAGATACTGAGTAATTCCCCACTGTGATGACAGAAAAGACTCGTATTGCTCTCGGCTGGGTGGGAACATGTCTCCGTCGCTGTGTTTTTGATTAATATAGCTTTCATATAAATGGTAAAACTCGTCGCTACTGATGTCATCAATGATTTCACAGCTTAAGTCTTTGTTCTTGTTTATTACCCTTCGTTGGCTGCGGCTGGGGGAAAAGCGATTAACATCCAATCTGGCGGCGAGGCAGGCAGTGCAGCTGTCGCAGTGAGGTCGGTAGATGTGGCTACCGCTGCGGCGAAAGCCGATATCTGAAAGCTTGCTGTAAAGGTGCTTGTCGACCTCGGCGCTGGGGTCGACAAACAACGTGACAGCTTGCTGGCCATCAAGATAGCTACAGTTGTGTGGGTGGGTGGCATATACCTTTAAATCGGCCATGGTATGTCACTATCCGTTTGATTTATTGGCGGGCTCGGCCAATGACTATTTGGGGCTTGCACAGCCGTTGCTAATCGTGCAGAAAATTCACCCCGTGATATTGCTTGGGCGCCTAATGATAATAGATGGTCTGTCGCCACTTGGCAGTCAATCAGGGTGAAGTCCCATGCGGATAATTGCTGAACCAATGTGTGCAGAGCGAGTTTAGAGGCATTGCTACGATAACTGAACATAGATTCGCCAAAAAACACCTTACCTATTGCGATGCCGTAGAGGCCGCCAACTAATTCTCCTTTATCCCAAACCTCGACACTGTGGGCGTGGCCCAATTGATGTAAGTGGTTGTAGGCGGCTTCCATGTCGTCGCTGATCCAGCTGCCCTCTAACTGCTCGCGGCTTTGCCTGCAGTGGTGCATTACTTGGCCAAATGACGCATTAATAGAGCATTCAAAAGTCGTTTTGCGAAGAAATTTCCTAAAACTTTTGGCAAGATGCAGATTGCTTGGTTGTAGTACTGTTCTTGGATTAGGGCTCCACCAGAGGATTGGCTGATCATCGTTGTACCAGGGGAAGATACCCAGGCTATAGGCGTAAAGCAGCCTAGCAGGTGTTAGGTCGCCACCCGCCGCGAGTAAGCCGTCGGGATCCTCTAGGGCTGTTTCGACGGCAGGAAAACTGAGGTCGTCATCGTGTAACCACGGTATCGGCATAATATTTGGCCGACAACCTGTTTGGGTTGTCGGCCTGCAGCTCTTATTGGTTATCTAAGAAGCGCTCGGCATCAAGGGCTGCCATGCAACCGAAGCCCGCCGAGGTAATTGCTTGACGATAAATGTGGTCAGCTACATCGCCAGCGGCAAACACGCCATCGACGCTACATTGCGTGGCATTGCCTTCCGTGCCGCTGTTAATTTTAAGGTAACCATCTTTCATGTCTAGCTGACCTTCGAAAATCCCCGTGTTTGGCTTGTGACCAATGGCGATAAAGACGCCATCAACATCAATCTCTGTCGCGGCACCATCTACAGTGCTGTTAAGACGCAGGCCTGTTACACCGCTATCATCGCCCAAGACCTCGTCCAGAGTATGGTTCCACATCAGATTGATATTGCCATTTTCGGCGCGATCCATGATTTTGTCTTGCAGTATTTTTTCACTACGCAAGCTATCGCGACGATGGACAAGTGTCACCTCCGAGGCGAGGTTAGAAAGATAAAGGGCCTCTTCAACAGCGGTATTGCCGCCGCCGATGACGGCAACTTTCTTGCCGCGGTAGAAAAAACCATCGCAGGTGGCACAGGCACTCACGCCTTTACCCATGAAAGCTTCTTCAGAGGGTAAACCTAAATACTGAGCTGAGGCGCCGGTGGCAATAATCAATGAGTCACAGGTATAGGTGGCGTTGCCGCCCATTAGACGAAATGGTTTCTGTGATAAATCAGTACTGTCGATATGATCAAATAGTATCTCGGTATCAAAACGCTCAGCATGTGCCTGCATGCGCATCATCAATTCGGGACCTTGTAAGCCTTCTGCATCACCGGGCCAATTGTCGACATCGGTGGTGGTGGTCAGTTGGCCACCTTGTTGCATACCGGTGATAACCACTGGATTGAGGTTGGCACGTGCTGCGTAGACTGCAGCGGTGTATCCGGCAGGGCCAGAACCAAGAATGATTAAGTTGTGGTGAATGACTTCGCTCATTGTAAAATCCCAATAAAAACTTGAAGGTAGTGAAACCAGATTGAAAAATAGTTATTGAAGTAGAATGTTAGGGCGGTGTCGACATATTTAAAGGCATCGGACTTATTTTTTATCCTGTCGATACAATCACTTTAACTATTTAGTGATGATTGACTTATCTGTTAGGATATTAACTCTGTTGATTTCACCTGAAGAGTAAAAATATTACCGTGGCAAAGCAGTCAATTACAGCAGCACAATCATCCGATCGAGGCCTCTCGCCCAGACTTAGAGAGGGTGCGTTAATTTCCCTGGTCACCTTGTCGAGTTATTTGATGCTGGCTTTATTGAGTTATTCCGGCTCTGATCCAGGCTGGTCATTTATTGGCACGGCTGCTCAGGTAGATAATGCTGCCGGCCGTGCGGGTGCCTGGTTGGCTGATGTATTGTTTTCAATGATAGGTTATAGCGCCTATCTAGTGCCTATCATGCTGGCTTATCGTGGCGTGATTTTGTTCAAGGCGCGCTATGACTCTATTGCTATTCCCGGTTGGTTAATTTTAATTCGTCTTTTCGGCTTTGTCTTTGTTGTTATTGGTTTGACGGGGATGTGTCATATCGCCACGGTTGAAACACAGTCGCTACTGCCTATGGGCGATGGTGGCGGCATCGGCATTGCGATCGGTGGTTTTGCCCTGTCTGCCTTCAATGTATTTGGCGCTCAACTTGTTTTACTGGCTATATTTTTGGTTGGTTTAACCTTGTTTACGGATTTATCGTGGTTTTGGTTAATGGAGCAAATCGGGCTTGCGGTGATCAATGTGTCTCAACGCTGTGGCGGCTTATATCGACAGTTTATGGAGCGCCGGCATGAAAGGAAGCTGGCCGATAGAAGTAAGCTCAGCCGCAAGCAAGCGGTTGCCAATGAAATAGAGCGGGTTAAAGCCAAACCGGTGGTGAAAATTGCCCCCCCGGTGAAGGCTGTAGAGCAATCGAAGCGTATTTTGCAGGAGAAACAGACAGATTTATTTGAAGACTCTGGTATGGGAGAGGGAACTCTCCCTAAGTTAGAGTTGTTGACGGCGAGAGAGCCCAGTGAAGACAGCGGTTATAGCAGCGAGACGCTGGAGGCGATGTCAAGAATGCTGGAACTCAAGCTGCTCGACTTCGGTGTCAAGGCTGAGGTGGTGTCGGTGGCACCGGGGCCGGTTATCACACGCTTCGAAATACAACCTGCCGCTGGCGTTAAGGCTAGCAAGATATCAGGCTTGGCGAAGGATTTAGCACGTTCATTGGCGATTGTGAGTGTGCGAGTGGTTGAGGTCATTCCGGGCAAATCGTTTATCGGCATCGAAATCCCTAATGAAGACAGAGAGATGGTATCGTTGGCGAAAATATTGTCGTCAAAGACCTTCGATGATAGCCGGTCTAATCTTACCATGGCATTGGGCGATGACATCAGTGGCCAACCGGTGGTAGCCGACCTGGGTAAAATGCCGCATTTGTTAGTCGCCGGTACAACGGGTTCGGGTAAATCTGTCGGCGTCAATGCAATGCTATTGAGCCTGCTGTACAAGTCGACACCCGATGAGGTTCGGATGATTATGATAGATCCGAAAATGCTCGAACTCTCGGTCTACGATGGTATTCCTCATTTGCTTACCCCGGTGATCACCGATATGAAAGATGCGGCTAATGGCCTGCGTTGGTGTGTGGCAGAAATGGAACGTCGCTATGAATTAATGGCGGCAATGAAGGTCCGAAATCTAGCGGGATATAATAAGAAGGTGAAAGATGCCATAGCAGCGGGTGAGCCACTAACCGACCCCTTATGGCAGCCGGCTGATACCTTCAGTGCCAATGCGCAGCTCAACATCATACCCGAGCTGGAAACACTGCCATCGATCGTCGTTGTAATCGATGAGTTCGCCGATATGATGATGATAGTGGGTAAGAAAGTCGAGGAGTTGATCGCTCGTATTGCCCAAAAAGCACGCGCGGCAGGTATTCACCTTATTTTAGCTACACAGCGTCCTTCTGTGGATGTTATTACAGGGCTTATTAAGGCTAACGTACCCACTCGTATCGCTTTTCAGGTTTCGTCAAAAATTGACTCAAGAACCATTTTAGATCAAGGCGGTGCTGAACAGTTATTGGGGCAGGGCGATATGCTCTATCTACCTCCGGGTACCGGAGTCCCCATCCGCGTTCACGGCGCTTTTGTCGATGATGATGAGGTGGTAAGAGTGGCGGAAGACTGGAAGAAAAGGGCTGTTCCGCAGTATATCGACGGTCTGCTCGACGACGGTGCCAATACAGAGGTGCCCGGTGTGGCCAGTGAAGATGGCGAAAAGTCTGAGCAAGATGCGCTTTACGATCAAGCCGTCGCCTTTGTAACGGAAACTCGCAAGGCGTCGATCTCATCGGTACAGCGACACTTACGTATCGGTTATAACCGCGCAGCTAATCTCGTCGATGCGATGCAGATGGCCGGTGTTATTTCTGGGCCCGGGCACAATGGCGCCAGAGAAGTATTGGCCGCAGCGCCCCCTAAAAACTAATTCTTTACCCTATATAGTGAGCTTCCATTGATTAAATCAGTATTAAAATCGATCCAATTGGGCGTTTTGTTTGTCGCTGTTTCAGCTTCGGTCATGGCGCGATCAGATGACGGTAGCTCTGTGCAATTGAGCCAACTGTTGGCCGGTACGCACAGCTTTCAAGCAAACTTTGAGCAACGACTCAGTGATGAGGATAATCAAATAATGCAACAAAGTAGCGGCACTATGATTGTGATCAATAGTGGTAAGTTACGCTGGCAAACTGAGCAACCGTTTGCACAGCTGGTCGTCACCGATGGCCACAAATTGTGGCGCTATGATGAAGATTTGGAGCAAGCGTCCGTGGGCTCGTTTAGTATCGATCTAGCGCAGACTCCAGCAATGATACTGAGCGGCAAGGTGGAAGAGCTTGACCAGCAATATACCGTCACAGGCCAGATTGATGAGCAATCAAACGGGCAGTTTACCCTGATACCAACATCGACTAATTCTCTGTTTGACAGCTTAGTCATTCGTTTTAATCAGGGGCGGGTCAGCGCTATGATCTTGCTAGATGGTTTTGGCCAGACCACGGATATACAGTTCTCAGAGGTTGTGGTTAACGCAGCGGTTAATGATGACCTGTTCAGCTTTACCCCTCCACAGGGTACCGATGTTTTGGTCGAGCAATAACGGTGCTGTTTGATAGCACTAATCATGATAACCAGCCATTAGCGGCGCGCATGCGTCCTGAGGCATTGGAGTATTACAGCGGTCAAACACACATCCTGGCAAAAGGTAAGCCACTGAGGGATGCGCTCGATCGCGGTCAGTTGCACTCCATGATTTTATGGGGTCCTCCGGGTGTGGGTAAAACCACGTTGGCAAGATTGATTGCCCATGTCACCGATGCCTATTTCGACACTCTATCAGCGGTTTTGGCTGGCGTTAAGGATATCCGTGAGGCAGTTGAGCGGGCCAAGCAACGACGCGCGATGCATGGTACCAACACCATATTGTTTATCGATGAGGTTCACCGCTTTAACAAATCACAGCAGGATGCTTTCTTGCCGCACATTGAAGACGGTACTGTTATTTTCATTGGTGCGACCACAGAAAATCCGTCTTTTGAGCTCAACAACGCCTTATTATCTCGTAGTCGAGTCTATGTTTTGCAGTCGCTGCAAGTGGCCGATATCGAACAGTTATTACAGCGTGCTTTGACCGAGCCCCGTGGAGGGTTGATCCAGCGAAATATTACGGCAAATAAGCAGGTGGTCAACAGTATTGCCATCGCAGCCGATGGTGATGCTAGACGAGCGCTTAACATACTTGAGGTGGCATCCGATCTCATGTCACCTGACAGCGGTAACACGGAGATCAATCAAGCATTATTAGACCAAGTGTTGGCCGGTGAGGTTAAGCGTTTCGATAAGGGCGGCGATATTTTCTATGAGCAGATATCAGCCCTGCACAAGGCTGTCCGAGGCAGTTCGGCTGACGGTGCGCTGTATTGGTTTTGCCGAATGATTGATGGTGGCTGTGACCCTCTTTATATTGCGCGTCGCCTGACGACCATGGCCAGTGAAGATATTGGCAATGCCGATCCCAGGGCCCTGGAAATCACACTCAATGCTTGGGAGGCCTTTAAGCGTTTGGGCAGCGGTGAGGGTGAACGGGCTCTGGCTCAGGCTGTGCTGTATCTTGCCGCGGCGCCTAAAAGTAATAAAGTCTATACTGCCTTAAATGAAATGATGGCGTTGGTAAAAAGTACCCCGGGTTACGATGTACCGATGCATTTACGCAACGCACCAACATCTCTGATGAAAGACCTAAATTATGGCGGAGAATACCGCTATGCCCATGATTATCCCGGGGCGTTTGCCGCCGGTGAGAGTTATCTACCGCAACCGTTGCACGCACTGCGGGTCTATCAGCCCAGTGATAGAGGACTGGAGATTAAAATTGCTCAAAAGATTGAGCATCTCAATGCACTGGATGAGGCCAGCGATTGGCGGCGATACCCTGATGACTAAACAGAGGACGCGGAATGGTACACTCCCTTTTCACCTGGCTTAGTATTGCCGCTGGTGGCGCTATTGGTGCCTGCCTGCGCTTTGCCTTGAGCACCCATATTAACAAAAACGTGATTGTTCATCAGCATCTACAGATCGGCACATTAATGGTTAATGTTATCGGTTCTGCTGCAATGGGCATTATGTATGTTTTGATTACAGAAAAAGCACATCTGCACCCTGATTTTAAGGGCGTATTAATGGTAGGATTGCTCGGTGCTTTCACCACCTTCTCGACCTTTTCGATCGAGACTATAAATTTTATTGAGAATGGCCACCCTCAGGTGGCGATTGTCTATGTTTTAGCCAGTGTGTTGCTCTCGATTGCCGCTGCTTGGGTAGCGATAATTGCAACGAGAATGATTTAATTTATTAGGAACGAACATGTTAGACCCGAAACTTCTGCGCGCCAACCCCGAAGAAATAGCTGAAAAACTAAAAATCAAAGGGTATGAACTCGATGTAGCGAGCTTTAAGTCGCTAGAGGCACGCCGAAAGCAGTCCGATGTTGAAACTCAAAGTCTTCGTGCCGAACGCAAGGCGGCTTCTAAGAAAATTGGTCAATTGGTTGGCTCCGGCATGTCTGTGGACGAGGCCAAGGCTGAGGTCAATGAGACGTTATCGAAGATTGATCAGCAATTAGGTGAGCTTGAAACAGTGGCAAGCAGTATTCAACTGGAACTCGATAATTGGATCATGGCCATTCCTAATTTGCCCGATGCCGAAGTACCCGCCGGTGCTGATGAGGACGATAACATTGAGGTGTCAACCTATGGTGAGCCAAAGGTCTTTGACTTTGATGTTGTTGATCACGTTTCTCTCGGTGAAAGCATCGGTAACGAATTAGACTTTGCCGCTGGCGCCAAGCTTGCGGGCTCACGCTTTGCCGTGATGAAGGGCGGCATTGCCCGACTGCACCGTGCGCTGGCACAGTTTATGCTCAACACCCACGTCGATCAGCACGGCTACACCGAGGTCAACGTGCCGGTTATTGTCAATGCTGATTCCTTACGGGGTACTGGACAGCTGCCAAAATTTGAAGAAGATCTTTTTAAGTTGCAAGGAGATCGATCTTTCTACTTGGCGCCTACAGCAGAAGTGCCGGTTACCAATCTCTATCGTGATGAGATTGTGGATACATTACCCCTTAAGTTTACCGCACATACTGCCTGTTTCCGCAGCGAGGCAGGCTCTGCTGGTCGTGACACTCGCGGCATGATTAGGCAGCACCAGTTCGAGAAAGTTGAGTTGATTCATTTCTCTGCACCGGCAGAATCAAATAATGCCCTGGAAGAATTAACCGGCCATGCTGAAGCTATATTGCAGGCACTCGAACTGCCCTATAGAAAGGTTATACTCTGTGGTGGTGATCTTGGCTTCTCTGCACGTAAAACTTATGACTTAGAAGTATGGTTGCCAGGGCAGGCTAAGTTCCGCGAAATCAGCTCCTGCTCAAACACTGGTGATTTCCAATCACGCAGAATGAAGGCTCGCTGGAAAAACCCTGAGACGGGAAAAAATGAATATCTGCATACACTGAACGGTTCTGGGCTGGCTGTCGGTAGAACCCTGGTTGCGGTCCTAGAAAATTATCAGAATGCCGATGGCAGCGTGACGGTGCCAGAGGTGTTAAAGCCCTATATGGGTGGACTAGAAAAAATATCTTGATCAATCAGGCAAAAATAATGGGCACCCCTAGGTGCCCATTTTTGTTTTAAGCGTTGTCATAACAAAGAATAATGAGCATTACCGAGGTTTTACGTGGAATATTTACCGCTGTTTTATGATATGAAATCGAAAAAATGTCTGGTTGTTGGTGGTGGATCTATTGCCACCAGAAAGGCGCAGTTAATTGCAAAGTCTGGGGCCATTATCGATGTCATCGCCCCACAGGTTGATCAGACATTAGCGGATCTGATTACAAACATAGGTGGTATTCTACATCGTGTTAAATACAGTGCTGAACTGGCCCAACAATATACACTGATTATTGCTGCTACGAATGATGACGAGATAAATGCCGCCGTTTCACGTGATGCGCAGGCCAATAATATTCCTGTTAATGTGGTCGATAACCCTGCACTTTGTAGTGTAATTCTGCCCGCGATAATTGATCGGTCTCCGGTTGTTGTTGCGGTGAGCAGTGGTGGCCAATCACCCGTTTTGGCGCGCATACTTCGGACCAAAATAGAGACGCTTATCCCCTCAGCCTACGGACGCTTAGCGGGCTTGGTCGGCTCTTTCAGAGAACAGGTAAAAAAACGCTTCTCAACCATCGATCAACGTCGACTATTTTGGGAGGAAACTCTCGACAGCCCCGTGTCTGAATTGGTTTTTGCTGGCAAGGAAGAGGCGGCGGCAAAACTATTGGCACAAAATCTTCAAGACGATACAGATTATGAGCGCGGGGAAGTATACCTCGTCGGTGCCGGCCCTGGGGACCCTGATCTATTAACCTTTAAGGCGTTACGGCTAATGCAAAAAGCCGATGTGGTCTTATACGACCGCCTTGTTGCAGATGAAATTGTCGATCTTTGCCGAAAAGATGCCGAGCGGATTTATGTGGGCAAGGCTAGATCGAATCATTCAGTGCCTCAGGGTGAAATCAATGACTTGTTGGTGAACTATGCACAACAGGGCAAAAAGGTCGTTAGGCTAAAGGGTGGGGACCCCTTTATCTTTGGTCGTGGAGGCGAAGAGATCGAACAGTTAGCGGATTTAGGCATTCCATTTCAGGTTGTTCCTGGTATTACTGCCGCCTCTGGTTGTGCCAGTTACAGTGGTATTCCATTGACACACCGCGATCATTCTCAATCGGTCACGCTGGTAACAGGCCACTTAAAAAATAATACCACGGATTTAAATTGGCAAAAGCTTGTCTATAGCGATCAGACAGTTGTTTTTTATATGGGCTTAACGGGTCTTCCTATTATCTGTCAGAAGCTGATTGAGCACGGTCGAGCACCGACCACGTCAATTGCGTTGGTGCAGCAGGGGACAACGCGTCACCATCGCGTGATTACTGGCAACCTAGAGACCATTGTCAACTTGGTTGCAGAAAAAGAAGTAAGGGCGCCAACGTTAATTATTGTTGGTTCAGTAGTGGATTTACATCAGCAATTAGCCTGGTTTGATCCTGCCTTCGGCGCTATTGGTAGCAGTTAATTTTATTATTTGGGTGAGTTATGACTTCATTTGATTACGATTTATTAGTTATAGGTGCGGGTTCTGGTGGTGTACGTTGTGCACGTATGTCTGCCAGTTTTGGTGCCAAGGTAGCCGTAGTAGAAGGCCAGTATTGGGGCGGTACCTGTGTCAATGTTGGCTGTGTACCTAAAAAACTCTATAGCTACGCAGCTCATTACCATGAAGATTTCACCGATGCTCGTGGCTTTGGTTGGTTAGTCGACAAGCCCAGTTTTAACTGGCCAACGCTGCGCGATAATAAGACCAAAGAGATCAAACGACTGAACAGTATTTACACCAATATGCTCTCTAACGCGGGTGTAGAACTCATTCATGGTTATGCCACAATGCTGACAAAGCATGAACTAGAGATTGTCGACAGTGATGGAAACAAACAGACGGTAACGGCCAAGAATATACTGTTGGGCACCGGCGGCAAGCCTGTTTTGCCTGAGATTATGGGCATTGAAAAATCGGTGGTGTCAGATCAGGTATTTGATTTGGATACCTTTCCAAGGGTACTGACTATCTTGGGTTCAGGTTATATTGCTGTTGAATTCGCCTGTATTTTCAATGGCCTTGGCGCTGAGGTGCATTTAATCTGTCGTGGTGACAGAGTGTTACGCGGATTTGATAACGAGATTGCCTATGAGTTAACGGCACAGATGCAACAAAAAGGTATTACCATACATTCAGAAACACTGCTGAGCAGTGTCGAGGGTGAGCAGGGAGACCTAACACTGACCCTGGCTAATGGTACACGCATAGCAACCAACCAGCTGATGACGGCTGTCGGGCGCTCGCCAAATCTCGAGTTTATCGGCAGCTTGGCGGATCAATTGAGCACCGATCAGCGTGGTTATGTTGTGGTCGATGATAACTTCAAGACGTCGATCGATAACGTCTATGCTGTTGGCGACTTAATCGGCGGCATGGAATTGACGCCTGTGGCACTTGCAGAGGGCATGGCTGTTGCCCATGAGCTATATTCAGAGCAGTCAAAGCCAGTCGATTATCGTGATATTGCAACGGCAGTGTTTTCGCACCCTAACATTGGTACGGTCGGCCTCACAGAGGAACAAGCCAGGGAGCAGTACAGTAATATTGACGTTTTCAAAAGTAAATTCCGTCACATGAAGCATACGCTTAGTGGCAATGAGGAAAAGACACTGATGAAAATTATTGTTGATGCTGATACCGATAAGGTTCTTGGTTTGCACATTTTAGGCAGTGATGCGGGTGAGATAGTCCAGGGCTTTGCCGTGGCGCTCAAAGCAGGGGCTACAAAGGCGACCTTCGATGCCACTATTGGTATCCACCCAACGGCGGCTGAAGAATTGGTGACCATGAGGGAGCCGAGCTAACTGGCGACCGGCGTAAAAAAGCCGCTAAACCCGATTGGGTTTAGCGGCTTTTTTACGTCTGCTAGAGCTGACGTTGTTGAATATTGATGCTGTCGATTAAGATATAGCCACTTTCAGTCAAATAGATGTCATCGTCATCATTTGTTGAATCATCAGCCCCTTTATCACCTGATTTGTGATCTGTGTCATTATCGGATTTTTCTTTATCATCGATCGATGTTAGCAGTTCAAGGCCTTTTGCTTTTCTTCTTTTGTTTTCGATACTTAGCTGCTGTTCCTTATGGTCAATCTTTTGTTTTTCTCGAATCGCCTCGTTAAGTGATATCGAGGTGCGACTATTAATAAGATCACGCAGTGCTAGTTGGTCGTTGAGATAGGTAAAATCGGGATCATCTGCCATTCTTTTATGGTGGTTCTTCGATAACTCGGGCAGCATAGAAGTGATTTCAAAATAGAAGTCATGATTAGCTGGCGAGATTGCATCCCAGGCAAGGGCATCTTCCAGTGTCGATTCTCCTACCCGTTCCACATCATAAATAGCTGGGAATTTCAGATCGGGAATAACACCACGATGCTGTGTAGAGTCACCCGATATACGGTAAAATTTTGACTCCGTTATTTTTAATTCACCATGTTGCAAAGGCATTAGTGATTGAACGGTACCTTTACCAAAGGACTGGCTTCCGACGATGACTGCACGTCGATAATCTTGGATTGCACCGGCGAAAATCTCAGAGGCAGAGGCGCTCATTCTATTAATCATTACAACCAAAGGACCATCATAATAAGGCTTTCCAGGCATTTTCCCCTGGCGGCCCATTCGACCGTCACCGTTCTTAATTTGCACCGTTGGGCCAGAAGAGATAAACAGACCAGTCAGCTCGTTTGCTTCTTGTAGTGAACCGCCCCCATTCTCTCTCAAGTCGATGATAATGCCCTCAGCACCATCATCAGTTAACTCCTTAAGTAATTTGCTGACATCACGGGTTGTACTTTTATAGTTTGGATTGCCTTTACGCAATTCGGCAAAATCGATATAAAAGGTTGGCACACTGATAACGCCGACTTTTCGAATCTTGCCGTCATCATAGAGTTCAAGCATTTGTTTCTGTGCTGACTGGTCTTCAAGCTTGACCTTATCTCTAACAATTTTAATGGTTTTGGTCTTGTCGTCGCTTTCGGCATCAACGGGAATGACTTCAAGCCTGACCGTACTGCCTTTTTTTCCGCGGATCTGATCTACCACTTCATCAAGCCGAAGGCCGATGACATCTTCTATGTTGCCATTATTGCCCTGTCCAACGCCAACAATGCGGTCAGAGGGTTGCAATTTACCGGTTTTCTCAGCGGGACCACTGTGGATCAAGCGTACGATTTTGACGTATTCATCTTCCTTCGATAAAACGGCCCCAATACCTTCCAGTGACAGGCTCATATTGATCTTGAAGTTTTCCGATGTCCGGGGAGATAAATAATTGGTATGTGGGTCGTAGAGCTGAGTGTATGAATTGATAAATAACTGGAAGACATCTTCAGTTTCAAGCTGGCTAATACGTTTTAGCTGGTTTTGGTAGCGTTTAAGCAGTAGCTTCTCGATTCCTTCTGAGTCTTTACCGTCGAGGCGAAGGTTGAGCACACTGGCTTTGATGCGTTTTCGCCATAGCTCATCGGCAGCGGCAGCATCTTTAGGCCATTGCAGGTTCTCATCATCAATATTGATGCTTTCATCGATGGTAAAATCGAAGCTATTGATCGTCTCGGGAAGGTTGTCGATAACGCTGTTGAGGCGGGCTTCAACTCGCATTTTATACAGTCTGAATATCTCATAACCTGCATCCAGCTTGGCGGCCCGTAATTGATTGTCGAGATCATCTCTGTATTGACTGACGTTGTCGATATCAGCTTGCAAAAAATAGCTCTTCGCTGGGTCTAAAGCCTTTAGGTAGTTGTCGAATAGGTGTTCCGACAAACCGTTATCGATGGTAAGTTTTTCATAATGTCGCTGATTTAAGGTGGTTAATATTTCACTGGTAACCTGCTCGTGAACAGGCAGGGGAGTGAGGGTATTAGTCTTATCAGTTTGACTATGAGACAGCGGAGCAATAGTTAAAAGGGTTGAGAATAGCGCTGTAGCAAGTGTGGTCTTCAATAATTTCATAAATAGACTATTTCTTCGGTGCTGATAAAAGGACAAATATCACGACGGCGGATGATTGTAAGATGCTGATATTTAAGATTATCTTTCTGTATTCATTATGTTTGTTAGTTAGCATAGCGTTTTTTGTTAATAAAGCCTAGCAGACTTATCAGTTATGTAGTCAGCAGTTATAATGCTGTGAACTATTTGCCGGAGTTATTATTGTGTCTGTACGAAAGCCTCCTAATATCGATCGAGGAAAACATTGTTTAAGAACCTACGCAACGTTACGGATTTATCCTCAAGGGATTTCCGCCGACGAGGTCACCACAGCTCTGGCTACTCAACCCACCAAAATTTGGCGAGTATTATCAGGTAAACCTTTTGATGGCTGGTTTCTTACAACCAAGGGGATTGTTAACTCGGTAGACACGACATCACATATCAGCTACTTACTTAACTTGTTAGAGGCCAATACTGCGTTTGTTGAGCTGTTATTAGGGGCAGGATCTACCGTCAATATCATTAACTTTTGGCATTCAGATGGCCAGGGTGGACCGGGGTTGAATTGTGACTTAATACGACGGATGGCACGCCTTGGCATAGAAATAGATTGGAATGTTTACCAACAAGCTTAGTTGCCGCTAAATGTTACTATTGTGTAAAGATCAATGTTATCAATTGCACCCTTAGATAAAAGAAATTAGCTTACTAGACCTCTCTCATAACTATAATTATAAACGGGTTATCGATGTCTGATGTTAATTTGAGCTCTTCTGCTGTGACAGCCAAGGACAGCAAGTTTTTTTATGGCTGGAAAATCGTCTTTGTTGCCATGCTGTGCCAAGGTATGTCGCTTGGTCTTTTTTCCAGTGCTTATAGCTTTTACATTCCTATCTTAGAAAATGAATTTGGCGCCAGCCGAAGTCAGAGCTCAATGGGGTTGTCTGTGCTGATGCTGCTGGTTTCAATAGTGGCTATTTTTTTCAGCAAAGCCATTGATAAGGGAGCAGTTAAGGCGGTGATGGCAGGCGGTGTTATTATTGCCAGTGTCGGTTTAGTCGCGGTTTCATTATCTGACTCGTTATTTATGATGGCGCTGTGGTTTTGGCTGTTGTGTGGTTCGGGCTTGGCAATGTACGGTGCCATGCCATCGGCAGCGTTGGTAAATAATTGGTTTGATAAGAAACGATCGATAGCGCTGGGTATTGGTCAGACAGGCATGTCGTTCGCAGGCTTTTGTATTCCTTTTATTATAGTGTTGTTGATAAACTCTATTGGATGGCGAATGGCGTTAGTGGCTATTGCAGCTGTATTACTAATCTTGGTATTACCAATCATACTAAAGTTTGTTGTAAAGCATCCTCAAGACATGGGATTAAAGCCTGACGGTAATCCTGATTATGTGCCTGTACCTACTCAATCAGACGCCTTGGGTGATGTTTTTAGCGATCGTTTTTTTTGGATTGTCGTTGCTATTTTTTCATTGATCTATACAAGCTCGACTACGATTACCATGAATATGATTGCCTTTGCTGGCTCGCTGTCTATCAGCCCTGAGGATGGAGCCTTATTGGTTTCGGCTATTGCAGGTGTCGCTTTTTTCGGCAAGTTGTTTTTTGGCTGGCTCAATACGCACTGGGGCAGCAAGGTCGTTCTGCTAATTATTGTCAGTGCGCTGGGCATAGGCTGGACAGTGATGATAACAAGCCAAGGATTTTATGAGTTACTTGGCGGTATTATCATTTATAGTTTTGCTTTTGGAGGCTCTATACCTCTGCAAGCTACCTTAATTGCCGATAGATTTGGCAGTCATCGTTTTGCACGTGTCTACGGCGTCAACTCATTGTTAATGATGCCTGTGTTTGCGGTCATCCCGCCGCTGGTCGGGGTTATCTATGACCAGTCCAATAGCTATGTCACGATGCTGCAACCTTTTATTGCGGGTTTTGTGCTGTGTTTTATCCTGGTGTTAGCGCTGCCAAAAAAACCAGCCTAAGATAATGAGAAAGCGCTAGGTAAATGGCAGGAACTCCGCTAGCATTTGCGCTATTTTTTAATAGATTGGAAATTCTGTCATGACTGATTTACTTTCAGCACTGCAACAACGTTATGCAACAAAGGTCTACGATAGTAGCAAACGTGTCAACCAAGAAACGTTGTCCTTGCTTATGGAGAGTTTGAGGTTGTCTCCCTCATCAATTAATAGTCAGCCCTGGCATTTCTATTGTGTATCCAGCCCAGAAGTTAAGCAGATGATTGCTGATTGTAGTTGGCCTGCCAATCAGCAGAAAATCAATGATTGCTCACATGTTATTGTTTTTGCAGCTAAGACAAGCTTTGATCGTGAGGACTGTCGCGACATTGAAGCGTATGCAGCCAATCAAAGAGGTGTTGAATTAAACGAGCAACGACTGTCGATGATGAGTGGCTTTGTTGATTCGTTAGGCGATGACAGTATTCCGCACTGGACTAAGCATCAAGTGTATTTGGCCTTGGGGCAATTTCTTTTATCGGCGAAATTATGTGGCTTAGATGCCACGCCGGTTGAAGGCTTTGACAGTGATGCCTTAGATCAGTCGCTAAAATTGAGGGAGCAGGGTTTTAGCTCAACGGTTATTGCCTTACTAGGCTATGGCGCAGAAGATGATTTCAACCGACCAGAACAGGCGGCCAAGGTCCGTTTCCCATTGGATCAGGTCATTAGTTTTATCGACTAGTCGCCTTGAAGGGAAACTGAATAATATTGCTCTGCTTGCTGCTGTTGTCTTCGTTATTCTCCAGCAGTGGCATAATCTGTTGCTGGCAATATGTTTGTGTCGCTGTGAGCTGTAAATCAATGCCGATATTGTCCAGCATATTCGTCAAATATTGCTGGACCAAATCGATGGCGCTGGCGCGATTATTGATTTCTGTATTCAACGCAATAGTGACATCAAATAACTCTTCAAATACCTGCGGTAACTGCTGAGTCAATTCGTAGCGTGTAATAACCTGTTGCTTTACCTGTTGCATGGCAAGTTCAGACTCTGCGTGATGATCGACAATAAAATCAGGTAGCGGCAGATAATTGTTCATGGCAAATTCGACCATTTTTTGTTGGTCACAGGATAAATTGAAAATAAAACCAATTTCAGACAAAATCCGCATGACAAAAATTTGTTTGAAGTTGGCCAGGTCCTCTGTGGTAACATCTGTAAAAACAACCACATATCCGCTTATTCGATGCTGAACTGAAATGCACAGGTATTCCTCAATAAAAAAAGAAGAGGCATACCAGTGGTGGGTTGACTCTAACGCGTGATCGTCATTAGCGCTGTTAACTGGGTATTCGAATTGATTGGATAAGCTTTGACTAAGATAGAGTTGCATAGCTGTGCCTGAAATCTCAGCCTCATTGTTTTTATTGGGTGCATGATCAACCACAATCATAATGTTTTTAGTACTTTAAACAAAGTCATTTTGTTATCTTTGCAGTCTGTTACCATTATTTAGGGTGACATATCTGTCTTTTGGGCGTTACGGTTCTGGGGTGAAGGTTTGGTTGAGAAAGCATTTTTAGCGGTATTGGTTTATGCCTGCGTATTATTTGCCGTTGCCTGGTATGCCAATAAACATGGCCAAAAGATGAAGCGATTTCACGGCTATGTTTATGCATTGTCTATTGCGGTTTACTGTAGTTCCTGGACATTTTTTGGCGCTGTTGGTCGTTCAGCCTCCAACCCATGGGATTATCTGCCGATCTATTTAGGCCCAGCCTTAACCTTTATCGTTGCCTGGCCCATGTTACAAAAACTGGTGCTCACGGGTAGAAAACAACACGTGACCACGGTGGCAGACTTTATTGGGTCCCGATACGGGCGCAGTAGACTGCTGGCAGCAGTGGTTACTTTTATCGCCGTGGTAGGTTCACTGCCCTATATATCATTACAGTTACAGGCTATCTCGATGGCCTGGGAATATATCGCTCAAGTTGATCATGTCAAGGCTACTGAGCTCATCCCTCTCGATGGTTCCTTTGTTATTGCGATGACCTTGGCTGCTTTTACCGTGCTATTTGGTACACGGCAATTGGATGTAAGAGAACGTCATCGTGGCATCATGGCTGCTGTTGCTGTTGAATCTGTGATTAAATTCTCTGCATTTGCCATTATTGCGTTATTGAGTGTTTATGTCTTGCTCAATAGTAATCAAATTTCGTTAACGGCCAATGTCGATCGCTGGCGTTATAACTTCATTTCGGCAGACTTTATTACGGTAACAGTACTAAGTGGTTTTGCAATATTCTGTCTACCACGCCAGTTTCATGTTGCCGTAGTCGAATACCAAGGTGACAGTGATACCAAAACTTCTCGCTGGCTGTTCCCCCTTTATGTTTTACTGTTTGCCGTTTTAATCGTTCCCGTGAGCCAATTAGGCTTTTCAGCTTTTTCTCCCAACCCCAGCATTCCTGCAGATGCTTATGTCTTAAGTATTCCCATGCTATTTGGTAATGATTGGCTGGTTGTTTTGGCTTTTATTGGTGGTATATCCGCGGCAACGGGCATGGTAATTGTGGCAACAATTGCATTGTCGATAATGTTGTCTAACGAGTTGTTGTTGCCGTTAAAGCATAAATTGCATCCCGCTGCAGTATTCCAGCCTCACCAACTGAGTGCCGATATTAGAAGTATCAGGCGTTTTTGCATTATCTTTATTTTAATCATGGCTTGGGTGTTTAATCATGTTTTGAGTAAACATTATGCATTGTCTGAGATTGGCTTAATGTCTTTTACTGCGCTGGCTCAGTTATCACCGGCTATTGTGGGCGGTCTCTATTGGCGCAGGGGACATAGAAACGGCGTCTTGATTGGCTTGTTGTTAGGCTTCACGGTGTGGTTTTATCACATGCTATTGCCATTTTTGACGGCAGAAACTGTATCTAATTTCTCTGAAGGTCTATTTGGCCGGGGATATTCGCCTTTGGGTTCTATGCAGCTAACCGATTTAACGCAAGTTGTTTGCTATAGCCTCAGCCTTAATGTGTCCTGTTATATTATCATTTCAATGTTATCTCGCCAGTCGGCTGTTGATCAGCGCCAGGCAGAGGGCTTTGTCGATCATACGCCTGTTGATACTCCTCAACAGGACGATTATGAGTTGACCACCTTATTAGTTGCAGATTTAAGAAATATATTAGATCCGTTTTTGAGTGAGGGGCGACAGCAACGTTTTTGGCAAAAACTAGAAAATAAATATCAACACCCATTATTGTCGCTGGATAAGGCGCCGTTTTTTGTCACCCGTACCGTTCAATCTGAGCTAGCCGGCATTATTGGTGCGGCTTCGGCCCAGGAAACTATCAGTTTATTAGAGCAAAAACAGCGTTGGGATGTTGGCGACATGGCTAAGATTGTGACTAATGTTAGTCAGCAATCGATGTTCAATAGAGACTTGCTTGAGGTTACCGTTGAAAGTATTAGTCAGGGAATTTGTGTTGTTGATAAGGATTTGAATCTGGTGGCATGGAACCACCGTTACAAGGAAATTTTTCAATTCCCAGATAATATATTGTTCATCGGCACACCCATCGCTGAGGTTTATCGTGTCAATGCCGCACGTGGTTATTTGATTGTAAAAGAGGGGGATGTAGAAGCTGCCGTTGATAAGCGGTTGGCGATGCTGCGAGTTGGGGCACCAATTCGCTATGAGCGAAAAATCCCGACTGGAGAAACATTGCAGGTTGTTGGCCGTTCACTGGCAGATGGTGGTTATGTGACAACCTTCAGTGATATTAGTGATTATAAAGAAGTTCAGCATGACCTGCAGCTTAGTAAGCAAGGCTTGGAGCAGCGTGTTTCTGAGCGAACCTCAGAGTTGCAAGAAATGGTTGAGGCGCTCGCGGTAGAAAATAAATTACGCTCAACGGCCGAAATTAAGCTCAAACAAGCTCATGAGGACAAGAGTAAGTTTCTCATCGCCACCAGCCATGACCTGTTGCAACCAATTAATGCGGCTAGGTTGTTTGTCGCGGCGGCTAAATCACATTTCGACAACGCAGATTATCAGCGTTTATCAGAAGATATCACCAACCTGGACTTGTCTATTCACAGTGCCGAACAGTTAATCAGTGCGTTGAGGGAAATATCAAGACTAGATAGTGGTAAATATATGGTGGTTGAGGAGGTGATTGCCTTTGATAGCTTCATCGCAGAGCTATTACCTGAATTTGTTATTATGGCCGAGCAAAAATCAATTGGTTTTAAGGTTGTGTCATCCGGAATTTTTATTCGTAGTGATAGGACGCTGTTACGTCAAATTATTCAGAATATTGTTGGCAATGCGATTAGTTATACCCAACGCGGTCGGGTAACGATTGGCTGTCGCCGTTACCAGGATACGGTATCAATTCAAGTGTGGGATACCGGCATAGGTATAGCTGATCACGCGATAGATATCATCTTTAGAGAGTTTCAACGTGGCGACGCCGAAGGGCATGACCAGGGGCTTGGTCTAGGTCTGGCTATCGTGAAGCGTGCAGCACGGTTGTTAAAAGTCAATATTGGTGTGCATTCGACGCTGTCGAAGGGCAGTTGCTTCAGCGTGACTGTGCCCAGAGTGTTAGGTGTAGATCTGGATGATATGCCGCTAAGCAATGCGGGGATTAACCGCAATACAAATGCCAATAAAACGATTCTTTGTGTCGACAACGAGGATAAAATTCTTGTCGCGATGAGCAGTTTATTATCATCGTGGGGGTATAAGGTGATTACCGCCTCAAATACCGCTCAGGCTATAGAGAGTTTGTCAGACCAACCATCAATAATGATATTCGATTATCACCTCGATCATGACAAAACAGGCATTGAGGGTATAGAAGCGTTAAGGCGGCAATTTAAAGCGTCTATACCTGCTATTTTGGCCACGGCGGATAATAGTGACTCAGTAAAACATAGAGCAAAGAAAATCAATGTGGACGTATTGACCAAACCGATCAAGCCTGCGGCACTGAGAAACACTCTGCGGCAATTATTACGGTAAGGCTATTGGCCGCAAATACCCAGTTTATCAAGTACCAGGACCGCCTGTGTTCTACTACTGACATCAAGTTTACGGAAAATGGATGTTATATGCGCTTTTACCGTGGCTTCTGTAACTGATAACTCAGCCGCTATCTGTTTATTTAACAACCCGTTAATCAGTAAACTGGCCACTTTAAATTGCATTGGGGTTAAGCTGGCAATCAAGCGTGCATTCTGTTCATCGATTTCGTTAGGCTCAAGGTTCTTTTGTAATAATTTATCAGGATCCCAAATGTCACCGAGCATTATGGTATCAATGGCATTGTAAATCGTCTCAGCAGACGATGTTTTTGAAATAAAGCCAGCGGCACCATTCGTTAAAGCCTTTGCCATCATAGCTTGGCTATCATCGGCTGAAATCATGATAACCGGTACCTGTGGGTAGTTGGCATTGATGTGAATCAGGCCGGCAAAACCAATACACCCTGGCATATTGAGATCTAGCAGTACGACGTCTACTTGGCTCAGCAGGCTGAGTTGTTGCTGAAGTGAGGCAATATCTTGCGCTTCGTAGATACAAGATGCCGGGTAATGGTTAGCGAGAGTGCTTGAGAGTGCCTGCCTGAACAAGGGATGGTCGTCGGCTATCACAATAGATATGGCTGATTCAGTCACGCAGTGATCTCATTTTTTGAAGTGATAATTGATTATATTTGTATCGTGCAGCGGTGACAATAGGCTGACCATACAATCAAGCCTGATTTATGACGACCGTCATAAGCTATTGATATATAGCGTTTTTTATAAAAATCACTTAAAATGTTAGTGCTATAAATTATGCGGCTCGGCATATATTGAATAAGTGTACCGGGAAATAGCGCGATAGATATAAATCCCCCATATCTTGGGGGCAGTATTGTCAGGCGTAGGCTTTGATAATGAAAAAAATTATCCACGGAGGGATGCTAGGTGTTTTCTCAATATATGCAAAAGTTTTGGTTTTACGGTGTCATAGGGTTACTTTTTTTTGTAACACTAGTGCCTGTGGATACCGAGGCTCAAACCAATAATGCTGGTAATGCCTTACGGGGAATTATCGATAATTCTGCGCCAGATATAGACAGTAAAGGTATTGAGAATAATTATAATGAGCGAAAAACAAATCAAACCTCACCCGATAATGATATTGAGATTCCCAACGCTGCCTATCGAGATGACCTTCCACGTATCAGAGTAGAGAAATTTGAGTTTGTCAGGTTGCCTGAGTTCCCAGAATCAGGAATAACTGCCCTTGCTGTGAAGGAACTTGTCGAGGCAAAGCGGCGTGAACTGATGAAGGAAGATCAGATATTTGCCAGTGGTTATAGTCAGCAAGAGCTTGAGGAAATAGCTGAAGTTTTGCAATCTGTCCAGCAGGGTAAAAGCGTACAGGCATTGACCTCTGAAGATTTGCAACAGTTGGTGGCAGTGATGCAACGACAGCAGCAGGCTAGGGGATTGTCCTATTACGATATAGAGGATGTTGCCGATCAAGTGACTCAATTTTATCGCAGCAATGGTTTGTTTTTGGCTAAAGCTTACATACCCGCACAAGATGTTGAGAAAGGTGTTGTCAAACTGACGGTTATAGAGGGCATCTTAGGAGAGGTAGCGGTATCAGGGAATAAGCGCTATAGCGCAGAGAGGCTATCCCGACCCTTTGCCAATCAGGTTGGCGGCTTGGTAAATAACAAGGATATAGAAGAGTCATTTTACCTGTTAAATGATTACCCCGGCCTTAGTTTATATGGTGCTTTTAGTGCAGGTAGCCAGCCAAGTGAAACACGACTCAATATTAACGTGAGGGAAGAGCAACGATGGCAACTGGCGATTAGAGGTGATAACCACGGATCAAAATTCACCGGTAATCAACGACTGTTTGCCATTGCCGATATTATGAATTTAACCGGTCAAGGCGACTCATTATCGATAGGTTATCTTAAATCTGTCGATCCATTGAACTCTGATTTGGGTCAATTAAGTTATAGCTATCCAATCTGGGGAACGAGAACACGCTTAAACTTGTCGGCAGATTACAACGAATTTACTGTTGAATCAGAAGAGAGTGATTTATACGAAATTGAGGGTGTCAACAGCAGTTATGTTTTCGGCGTCAGCCATAAGTTTATACGCTCGCGTAGTAAAAACCTCACAGTTACTGCTAATGCGACGGATAAGGAAACTCAGCTGGACTCTCTTGTTACCTCGGCCAAAGGTGCGCAAGGGGACCATGCGGTTGGTGGTGAATTAATTATCGATGGCGATCTGATGGGAAGTTCATTCCCTATGTTGAATATGGCCAGTGTAGGGTTTTCCTATGGCAGCATTCAATCGGAAGTTGCAGACGGCAGGGACAGTGATTTCTATAAGTTTGTATTGAACACAAATTCACTTTTTTTCCTACCAATCCCTTTATCGGATAAGAGCTCGCGTCTGGTCATTCGTTCTAACTCTCAGTATAGCGAAAGTGCGTTACCAGCCTATGAACAGGCTTCTCTCGGTGGTGGAGGTGCAGTCAGGGCTTTTACGGTCAGTGAATTTTCGGCTGATAGTTCAGCATATCTTGCAACTGAATTATTTTTTGATGTGCCAGACTTTACCAACTTCACTATCTACGATGACACCCGCTTGAGTGATGTGTTTGAACTTGGGCTGTTTATGGAGGCTGCCTATGGTAATCAAAATAGCTATACCGATTCGTTCAGCGATAGTTGGGCGAAAATGGGCGGATATGGCCTGATGTTTAAATTTCAATACAAAGATTATTTTAACTCTCAAATCAGCGTATCAAAACCTGGTTTTATCGATTCTTCAATCGAGGGTATTGGAGACGATCAGCAGGAATATAGAACATTTGCAGACTTTACATTTTATTTTAAATAATCAAACCATGGATGATGTTATTAGCTAAATGCTAGTAATAATGAGGTGTTGGCATGAAAAAACGCAACGGTAATAATAAAAGAAATAACTTTAATCGCCTACCGATAGCGATTGCAATCACGACTCAGATTGCCATAACAGCGAGCTACAGCAGTTCGGCTATCTCAGGCCCCAAGGGCGGGGTGGTCACCTCAGGAAATTCGACTATAAGCGTCAAAAACAATACCACAACAGTTAATCAAAGTAGCCAGTACTCTAATATTAACTGGCAGAGTTTTAATGTGAACACTAACGAGGCCGTAAAGTTTAAGCAGCCAAACAGTAGTGCTGTATCAGTCAATAATATACTCGATCAAAGCCCGTCAACGATCCGCGGCCTGGTTGAGGCGAATGGTCGTGTGGTACTTATCAACCCCAGAGGTTTAGTCTTCACAGAAACGTCTAGGATCAACGTCGATGCTATTGTTGCCTCAACATTGCAGGTGAATAAAGACACCATTGATCAGTTAATGTTGCAAGCAGATGGTGAGGGCGTTGTCATTAATAATGGCATAATCAATGCGGCTTCTGGTGTGCACCTGATTGGCCATCAGGCAATAAACAATGGGGTGATTAACGGCAAGATCGTCTCCTTAAACTCAGCCTCTGCTGCAACGATTACCTTTGATCAGGACAATATGATAGGTATCGTATTAACAAAGGAAATACTTGAAAATGATCTCGGTGTTGATAGCGCTGTTATTAATAATGGCCATATTAACGGCCAAGATATCTTGCTACAGGCCAAGGTAACGGCCAAGCTCTTCGACAGCGCCGTTAATAATACGGACATGATATCAGCTACCGGTATTGACCGTTCCAATGGCATTATCCGGTTGCGATCCGATAATGGTCTAGTCAAACAGCAGGGCACGCTTAATGTATCATCTCCCGATAATGCGGGCAGCATCTATTTAGAATCGAAAAAAGTGCATGTGACTGGTGCGCTGGTAGCCGATTCAGATATTGGGCAAGCAGGGACGATTAACATACTAGGCGATCAAATTGCTCTGGGCTCTAGCGCATTGATTTCTGCCAAAGGGCAGGGCGGTGGCGAGATTCTGATCGGAGGTGACTATAAAGGCGACAATCCAACGATAAAGAATGCTGAAACAGTTGTCATCCACGAGGGTGCAATCGTTGATGCGAGTGCTAAAGAAACGGGTTCTGGCGGTCGGTTAATTGTTTGGTCCGATCACAAGACAGTTATTGCTGGAACCTTAAGGGCACAAGGTGGCACTCAAAGTGGCGACGGTGGATTGATTGAAACGTCATCAAAACAAAGCCTCGCCATTGATGACGGGGCTATAATTTCAGCTAAATCTTATCATGGTAACGCCGGTGATTGGTTACTAGACCCAACGTCTATTACCATACAAAATGGTGCCGGTGATATAACGGTTCCTGTTAATGTTGCAACCGACCCCTTCGTCTATCAAGATCAAACAAATCCCGATAGCAGCACTATTGATGTTGCTTTAATTACCTCAACCATGGCCGATGGAACCAGCGTTACGGTTTCTACAGACTCAACGGGTGGTGGCTCAGGGGATATTGTAGTTGACGCTGCAATAGTAATCGTCACAGATGGCGCCACTGATTTCGCCAGTGATGCTGCAGCCTCAGCGACCTTCAGTCTGCAGGCAGATAATGACATTGTGGTCAACAATAATATCACCGCAACATCGGCTATTGGTGGTGGGAAATACCACATTGATTTAGAGGCTGGCAATGACATTACAATTGCCAACAGTCAGTCGATATTAACCACACAGGGTGATATAACAACAAGCTCAATTAATATTAACAATGCTGGATCCATTTCCGCTGATGCAGTGACGTTAAATGTTGGCCGTACTGGTAACAACTCCGATAATACACTTGGAGCAATTACGGCCACGACAGTGTCTGTGGTTGGTAATACCGGGGCCGATGTCATTGCTGACAACCTAGCGGCTAATGTAAATATCACCGGTGCTGGTACAACTGAAATTGGCGATACTTCATTTACCACACAATCAATTGAGCAATTGACGACGACGGGCACCGTCAGCAACAAGACAGCCAATAGCCAAGCTGTTACCGCAACCGATGCAAGCCTTGAGTTAGCAAGCGTTAAAATCTTGGGTAATGGTTCTTACATCGGCGACGCAACAAACTTTGATCATGTAAATGATAGTGACAATAGCAATTGGACATTCACCGATGCTAATACAGCGACAAAGAATCTGGCTCGTAGTTTCTCTAACATTAATAAGGTAACCACTAGTGGCGCGGTGACCAATGACAAAGGGGCCGGTGAGGTGATTGTGGCATCGTCCACAGCCTTGACCGCCGCCGGCATTCAATTTGTCGGCAATGGCGACTACACCGGTCATAACAGTAACACCGACAGCATTAGCGACAGCGACAACCGTGCCTGGAATCTCGAGGCAACCAATACGGCCACCAAGGCATCGGGCCGTCAGTTTAATAATATCGCTCAGGTCTCAACCACCGGCGCCATTACTGAGACGGCGACCAACAACTGGTCGTTCAGTGCAGCTAACATCGCCTCGGCGTTAGGCATTACCTTCAATGGAAGCAATGACATTACCACCAATGGCGTGATCACCAATGCCAGCGGTATAAGCCAGGCAGTAACCGCGAGTAACAGCGTCATCACAGTGGCAGGCATCGATTTTACCGGCAGCGGTAACTACATCGGAGATGCGACCAACTCCGATACCGTGACGGATTCAGATAATAACAACTGGGATGTTAATAGCAGTCATACGGCAACGAAAAATTCAGCCCGCCAATTCAGCAATATTGATCAAGTGACCTCCAACGGCTTAATCACCAATGACACGGGCAGCGGTCAATCGGTGGTGGCATCAAATACTCAAGTCACTGTTGCTGATATCGACTTTATCGGTACCGGCAACTACATCGGTGACAGCACTAACAAGGATGCTGTGGTTGATGCAGACAACAGTGCTTGGACGATTACGGGCACCAATGTGGCGACCAAGAACGGGGCTCGTCAGTTCAGCAATATTGATCAGGTAACGACCACCGGTAATATCGACGAGTCATCGACCACTCACTGGCGTTTCATAGGTCAAAACCTGGCCAGTTCTGATGCCGGCATTACCGTTGATGGCACCAGTGTGATTACAACCGACGGTACGGTGACCAATGACAAGGGGGCGGGTGAGGTGATTGTCGCTTCGTCCACAGCCTTGACCGCCGCTGGCATTCAATTTGTCGGCAATGGCGACTACACCGGTCATAACAGTAACACCGACAGTATTACCGACAGCGACAACAGCGCCTGGAACCTCGATGCCACCAATACGGCCACCAAGGCATCGGGCCGTCAGTTTAATAATATCGCTCAGGTCTCAACCACCGGTGTCATTACTGAAACGGCGACCAATAACTGGTCGTTCAGTGCGGCTAACATTGCCTCGGCGTTAGGCATTAGCTTTGATGGAAGCAATGACATTACCACCAATGGCGTGATCACCAATGCCAGCGGTATAAGCCAGGCAGTAACCGCGAGTAACAGCGTCATCACAGTGGCAGGCATCGATTTTACCGGCAGCGGTAACTACATCGGTGACAGCACTAACAAGGATGCTGTAGTTGATGCAGACAACAGTGCTTGGACGATTACGGGCACCAATGTGGCGACCAAGAACGGGGCTCGTCAGTTCAGCAATATTGATCAGGTCACGACCACCGGTAATATCGACGAGTCATCAACCAATAACTGGCGTTTCATAGGTGAAAACCTGGCCAGCTCAGATGCCGGCATCACCGTTGATGGCACCAGTGTGATTACCACCGACGGTACTGTGACCAATGACAAGGGGGCGGGTGAGGTGATTGTCGCTTCGAACACGGCCTTGACCGCCGCCGGTATCCAATTTATTGGTACTGGTGACTACACCGGCCATAACAGTAACACCGACAGTATTACCGATAGCGACAACAGTGGCTGGAATATCGATGCCGCCAATACGGCCACCAAGGCATCGGCCCGTCAGTTTAATAATATCGCCCAGGTTTCTACCACCGGCGCTATTACCGAGACGGCGACCAACAACTGGTCGTTCAATGCAGCTAACATCGCCTCGGCGTTAGGCATTACCTTCAATGGAAGCAATGACATTACCACCAATGGCGTGATCACCAATGTCAGCGGTATAAGCCAGGCAGTAACCGCGAGTAACAGCGTCATCACAGTGGCAGGCATCGATTTTACCGGCAGCGGTAACTACATCGGAGATGCGACCAATTTCGATACCGTGACGGATTCAGATAATAGTCATTGGAACATTGATGGCAGCCATACGGCCACTAAAAACTCAGCCCGCCAATTTAGCAATATCAGCAAGGTGACTGGCAGCGGAAATATTACAGAGTCATCTACAACTAATTGGAGCGTTTTGGCTACCAATGAGGTTGAGGCTCTGGGTGTAAGATTTGTTGGTACCAGCCTGGTGACTACATCAGGTTCTGTCACAAATAGCTCACTGATGACAGAGGCTGCAGATGTAACGTTGGCCAGTGGTGCAAATTTAAGTATTTCACTACTTGGCATTTTATTTGATGGCAGTAGTCATTATATAGGTTCATCGATTGTTAAAGACGTTATCAGTGATGCGATTTCGGATCATGTTTGGTTGTTAACCGGTGCCGATCAAATCAGCAGCACGATCAGCGGTGTGGATGCATTTTTGATTGAAAATGGCGGCGTGATAAATACCGATGGTACGATAAAAAACACCACCGACGGTAGTAGTGCAATAGATGTGGTTTTGACTGATAGCGGGGCGATACAGGTCTCTGGCTTTGTCTTCAATGGCGCCACTGCTTATGAGGGCAGTGCGGTTGGTTTGGACAATATTACCGATGAATTTTTATCATCATTGGGCTGGTCTGTTGATGGCAACAACACATTAAGCTCAAATGGAATGATATTTACTGATGTGGATAGCCTGGATACCACCACAACAATTTTTGATAATGATGTGGCTGATACTGCATGGTTACTCAAAGGGGCCAACAACGCAGCCTCCAGTGGTATAGAGTTTTATAATATTACTCGTGTTGAAACCGATGACGCCATCGTCAACGTTAGCAGCGATAATATAACCGTCAAACTCAATGCTAATAGTGATGAATTAGAGCTTGTTGAACTTGGCATGACGTTCAAGGGGATGAGTAGCTATAGCGGGTTAAATAAGGCGGGGAGTTTTGATGATATCGACGATAGCATAGCGAGCCGAGACTGGCAGATAACGGCTGACCAATCAAACAGCTTGAATAACAGTGATGGCCGAGTTTTCAGTAGTATTGATGCGCTGACAACCAGTGGCGAGTTGTCGGAAGGTTCTGTCAATCAGTGGCAACACCTTGGCACAACAACAGCATCCGCAGCAGGCATTACATTCAGTAGTAGTGACAGCATTATTACAGATGGCTCCATCACAAGTGTAACGATTGACAATAGCGTGACTATTGCAGCAAATGATGAGGCCCTGAAGATGGGAGGCATCAGTTATATCGGTGGCGGTAGTTATATTGGCTCAGGTTCAGATAACGTGATTGACCTGAGCAATGATGATTGGACTGTTACGCAGTCTAATGGCGCTGATACTAGCACTCGCAGTTTCACCGGAATTGATCAAGTAACGACAACAGGTGGGGTTACCGATTCTCTCGATGGGGATTGGTTGTTAGAGAGTGATACCTCTGCAAGCTCAGCAGGGATTTTATTTAATTCGATTTCATCGATTGCATCGTTAGGTAAGGTAGTAGACTTGCCTGCCATGGACTCGAGTTGGAATGTATTATCTTCCAATAGACTCGATAATGGCTTTATCACCTTTATTGGTACCGGTAACGTCGACACATTGGGCGATGTTGTTAATGCGTCGAATACTAATCAGCAGATTGATGTAGACGGCAACAGCCTCACCTTGGCTGGAATTAGCTTTAGTAATCCCAGCAGTTATAGTGGCGGCCTAACGACGATTGATACTGTCGTCGATGCTGACGGCAGGGCCTGGTCTATCAACGGGTTCAATCAGATTTCAGACAGCGGCAGAAACTACAGCAATATTAATGTCCTCGAGTCAACGGGAGCTTTATTGGATGTCGCTGCTAATAATTGGACTATAAAAAGTGCAAACTTAATCAATAGTAGTGGTATTGATTTCTTAAGTGCCAGCCAAATAAATAGCCAAGCATCCGTTGTCGATGAAACCAATAGCGACTGGTCAGTGACTGATTTCGAACAGGCAAATAATGGTGACTATTATTTTGAGGGTATTTCATCAATCAGCAGCACTGGGGCGTTGATCAATGATACAAATCAGGCTGTGTCGCTAACAATATCTGCCGATAACACGTTGGTGTTAAGAGATATTGTATTCAGCAATATCAGTGAATATATAGCAGGACTATTATCCGATCAGATAGTGTCCGAGCGATCTGTTGATTGGTCGATCACATCAAATTACCACCTGCTAGATGATACGGGGCGCAGTTTTAGCAATATCAACAAGGTTACCGGTGCAGGCTCAGTGTTTGACAGCCAAAATAATAATTGGTCCTTAATAGCCTCTAAAAATACCAGTGATGGCTTTATCGAGTTTTCTGGCCTTTCTGCGGTATCCACCACAGGTGTGGTGAGCAATAATACCAACGCTGCACAGACAATTAATGTATTTAGCACGCAACATGAAGTAGCAGGCATCGATTTTATTGGCGCAGGTGGCTATATAGGCAACAATAATAGCGATAGTGTGGTTGATAATGCAGGCTTAAATTGGTCGATAGTCGCAGATTATGAACTGCAAGCAGCAGGTGGACGCACTTTTAGCCAAGTCAGTGTGTTGAATACCACCGAATCAGTCACCGACACTCAAAATAATGATTGGTCAATTATAAATAATAAGCACTTTAGCGATGGATTTATTACGGTCTTTAATGCCGCAAACATATTAACCAAAGGCGGGGTGCTTAACGATACTGGGAATAGCTTACTGGCCACCCTGGTCGGCACGCAAAAATTATCGGTGGCTGATACCCAGTTTGATGGACTGACGTCTTATGTTGGTGACAACAGCATGGACGGTATTGTTAACACACTCAACGATAATACTTGGCAGCTACTATCAGGAAACAGTGTGTCGGCCTCCAATGTGCGGTTTAGTAATATCAATAAAGTCAGTGGTGCGAATACAGTAGCAGGTTTAAATACCAGCTATTACATCAACGATGAAAATGCAGTCACTACTTCTGGCATAGCATTTACCGATGTTCAATCCGTTATCGCAGAGGGCATGTCGGTGGTTGGCCGGTCGATTGATGAAGTTTTCGACATCGCTGCCAACCAATACCAACTCAAAACTGCCGGCATAGAGTTTGTTGGCAGTATTGATGCTATTGATGGTGCAGGTGGCTATGATGTTATCAATCAAAACACAGTGTCAGACAGTCGTACTTGGACAATTTCAGCCGACGGTTCGCTCAGTGATGAGGTCAGTCAATACGCCAATGTTGAGGAGGTCAATGACAGTGCAACGAGCACGCATATTGACGGCAGCAATGTTGATGCTGATTTTACTATTAACTCTGACGCCTCAATAACCGCAGCTGGCCTGTTATTTAATAAGGCTGATCAACTGCAAGGTAGTCAGAGCTCATTAACACTGTTAGCGGATTCTATGATTTGGCGATTAACAAACAGTGGCGACTCTATTGGCGACATTGAATTCTCAGGTTTCACAACCTTGTATGATCAGAGCATAGTGGCCAGCCTTTACACGACCGGTGACGCCATATTCAGTGGACAACAAATTGATACCGGTGACATGACTTATAATTTCACCGCCAATGAGCTGTACGTTGATACTGAAGGTGCAGCCTCCGGTTATACCAATGTTGAGCGTTTGAACCTTATTGCTGACACTATCAATTTGTCGACGGCTATAGATTACTTAAATGCCCTCACCAGAGGCGGCGACATTACTATTGTAGAGGAGCACGATGTGGTCGTTGGCTTGTTATCCACGGGCAGTTCATCAGAGGGAGATGTGAAGCTAACCAGCAGCACGGGGTCTGTTTATGCCGACGACAGTGCTGCTGACTACGCACATATTATTGCTGCAAATGCAGAAATTACCGCCTTCCTGGAAATTGGCTCTGTGACTGGGCAGACGATACAAATCGATGTAGATAATGATGTAACCTTTGTCGCTGTGACGTATGTAAACCCTGTCATGTTGGGTTTATCCTCTGCATTAAGCGAGGCATCACGTGGTATTAAGATTGCTAATATCAATGATATTTTGTCTTCATCCGGCATTAAGAGTGCGGTCAATAATATCGTCGATGAGTTTGTTCAACTAGACCCGGCAATCTTTACCGATGTGAAACCATTTACCATCGCCGAGGACTCAGTATTACCACCGATGCATTTGAGAGACGAGGATGAAGAGGACGATTATTTAGAGGCATATCTTTGTGATGAGAAGGATGCCAATGAGCTAGAAACGTGCTTTGATGACGGTATCAGCTACGTCAATTGGCATTAGTCTTTGGCAATACCGATGGCACAAACCATCGGTATTGCCAGGCCCCGTTATGCGACCTTGATCATCTGTCGTTGTTCGATCAATTGGTCGACGACGGTTGGGTCGGCCAATGTTGATGTATCCCCAAGTTGATCGCATTCGTCACTGGCGATCTTGCGCAATATTCTACGCATGATCTTGCCAGAACGTGTCTTCGGTAAGCCGTTGGCAAACTGAATCGTATCGGGTGATGCAATCGCCCCAATCTCCTGTCTTACCCAGTTTTTAAGCTCTTTTTCTAAGGCTGGGCTTGCTTCAGTATCACTATTGAGCGAAACATAAACATAAATTGCCTCACCTTTTATGGCGTGGGGCTTGCCGACAACGGCTGCCTCAGTAACGGCATGGTGTGCAACCAGCGCGCTTTCAATTTCAGCTGTACCCATTCGATGACCAGCCACATTGAGCACATCATCAACGCGACCTGTAATCCAGTAATAGCCATCCTCATCTCTGTTACAACCATCGCTGGTGAAGTAATAACCGTCATAACTGGAGAAATAGGTATCGATAAAACGCTGATGATCACCGAAAATTGTTCTTGCCTGCGCCGGCCAGCTTTTGGCGATACATAAGCCACCACTGCAGGGACCGTTTAAAACCGTACCATCGGCATCGAGAACCTCCGGTTGAATGCCGAAGAATGGCAGTGTCGCAGAGCCAGGTTTCAGTGCGGTAGCACCGGGTAGGGGTGTAAGCATAATCCCCCCGGTTTCAGTCTGCCACCAGGTATCGACAATAGGACAATTGTTTTTTCCTACCTCAGAGTGTAGCCAGCGCCAGGCTTCCGGGTTGATTGGTTCACCGACAGTACCCAGTAGGCGTAGGCTCGATAATGAACAATTCTCAATTGATTTGTCACCATCGGCCATCATTGCTCGGATGGCAGTAGGGGCTGTATAGAGAATATCGACATTGTATTTATCGACGATTGTGGCAGCACGGTTAGCGGTTGGCCAATTTGGCATGCCCTCATAAATAACTGACGTGGCGCCATTGAGCAGTGGGCCATAGACCACATAGCTGTGGCCAGTAATCCATCCAATATCCGCTGTACACCAATAGGTTTCGCCACGGTGATAATCGAATATTTCCTCGAAGGCCAGACTGTTATATACACTGTAACCACCGGTGGTATGAACAACCCCTTTAGGTTTACCAGTAGAACCTGAGGTATATAAGATGAACAACGGGTCTTCGGCATTGACGCTAACGGGCTCACAGTCGACGGCCTGCTCGTCAGTGATTTCTGTGTAGTCAACGTCACGTCCGTCGACCCAAGTGATTTCTGCCCCAGTATTGGCCACAACAATAACCGTATCAACCCGGGTGCTATGGCAGTGTTGGATGGCAACATCAACATTATCCTTAAGGGGAATAGTCTTGCTGCCGCGGCGACCTTCATCGGCGGTAATAACCACTTTTGATTGACCGTTATCGATACGATCTGCCAGTGCCTCAGGTGAAAAGCCGCCAAATACGACGGAGTGAGGAGCACCAATTCTTGCGCAGGCAAGCATAGCGAAGATGGCCTCTGGAATCATCGGCATATATAAAGTGACAACATCCCCTTTTTTAACGCCTCTACTCTTCAGTGCATTGGCCATTTGGCAGACATGGCGATACAGCTCTTTGTAGCTAATGACACGATTGCTGTCATCTGGGTTATTTGGCTCAAATATAAAAGCGGTGTTGTCACCGTGTTTATCTAAATGGCGATCGATGCAGTTGCTGGTGATATTAAGCTCACCATCCTCAAACCATCGGATGTGCAAATTATCACGGTCAAAACTGCTATTTTCGACTTCAGTAAAAGGCTTGGTCCACTCAATACGTTGCGCTTTTTGCCGCCAGAACGCATCAGAGTTATTAATCGACTCATCGTATTGTTGCTGATAATGGCTAAGATCTGTCGCTTCACGTTGACGGTAGACATCCATAACGGGGTAGCTGCTGGGTTCTGTCATCGTTATTTCCTCATAAACAGTGCTAAAAATTTGTGAGGCTATTGTTAGCGTTCATCCGTGTTTTGGGTATTAGACCTTGGTCTAATACCCAACAACGCTTGATAGAGCTAATGTAATTGGGGATATCTAATAAAAGTAAGAGGAAATAACCCATGGCTTTTAAAAGTGAAGAGGACGCGAAAGCGTACTGGCAAGAAAACGTCAAAATAATGATTCAGTTATTAGTGATCTGGTTCATTGTGTCATTTGGCTTTGGCATCATGTTTGTTGAGCAATTAAACCATTTCTCGCTCGGTGGTTATAAGCTGGGATTCTGGTTTGCACAGCAGGGTTCAATTTATTGTTTTGTTGCTCTTATCTTCGTCTATGCACGAAGAATGGCAAAACTCGATCGCAAATATGGCGTGGATGACGAGGATTAAACGAAATGGAATTACAAACTTTAACGTACCTGGTTGTTGGCGCTACATTCGCGCTTTATATCGGCATTGCCATCTGGGCAAGAGCGGGAAGCACCAAGGAGTTTTATGTGGCCGGAGGCGGTATACACCCGGTGGCAAATGGTATGGCGACTGCTGCTGATTGGATGTCTGCGGCTTCGTTTATCTCCATGGCTGGTCTCATTGCCTTTCTCGGTTACGGCGGATCTGTTTTCTTAATGGGTTGGACAGGTGGTTTTGTATTGCTGGCCATGTTACTTGCGCCATATTTGAGAAAGTATGGGAAATTCACCGTACCGGAATTCATAGGCGAGCGTTTCTATTCGAGAACAGCCCGCATCGTAGCGGTGATTTGTCTTATTGTGGCCTCGGTGACCTACGTCATCGGTCAGATGAAAGGTATTGGCGTCGCATTCTCTCGTTTCCTAGAAGTCGGCTACGATACTGGTCTGATTATCGGCATGGTAATTGTATTCTTCTACGCGGTTTTAGGCGGCATGAAAGGCATCACCTACACTCAGATTGCACAGTTTTGTGTACTGATCTTTGCCTATACCGTGCCTGCAGTCTTTATTTCTTTCAATCTGACAGGCAACCCATTCCCCCAATTAGGTTTGGGCAGCACCATCAGTGGCACGGATACCTTTTTACTCGACCGACTTGACCAAGTAGTCACGGACCTGGGGTTTAATGAGTACACCACCACGGCCAGACTGAGTTCAGTGAATATGTTTGCTTATACCATGTCGCTTATGATTGGTACTGCTGGCTTGCCTCACGTAATTATTCGTTTCTTTACCGTCCCGAAGGTAAAAGATGCGCGTAGCTCTGCGGGTTGGGCATTACTGTTCATCGCCATTTTATACACTACTGCTCCTGCTGTTGCCGCGATGGCTCGATTGAATTTAGTCGAGACAATACAGCCGCCAAATGCAACTGAAAACCTAGCCTATGATGATCGCCCTGATTGGTTTAAAAACTGGGAGAAAACGGGTCTTCTTAAGTTTGAAGATAAGAATGGTGATGGCCGCATTCAATACACTGCTGATAAAGCAAGTAATGAAATGGTTAAGGTTGATCGCGATATTATCGTACTGGCCAATCCTGAAATAGCCAATTTACCTAACTGGGTAATAGCCTTGGTTGCTGCCGGTGGTTTGGCAGCGGCGCTGTCAACAGCCGCTGGTTTACTGTTGGCAATATCTTCCGCTATTTCTCACGACTTATTAAAAGGTGTTTTTGTACCCGATATTAGTGAGAAGAACGAGTTGTTGGCCAGCCGTGTTGCTATGGCAGGCGCCATTGGCTTTGCAGGGTACCTGGGCTTTAATCCACCCGATTTTGCTGCCGGTACAGTAGCCCTTGCTTTTGGCTTGGCTGCTTCGTCTATCTTCCCCGCATTAATGATGGGTATTTTCAGCAAGCGTATTAACTCGCAAGGGGCCACTGCAGGTATGATTGCCGGCTTAGGTGTGACGCTGTTGTACGTGTTCCAGCATAAGGGCATTATGTTTGTGGCTAGCACCTCCTTCTTGGGTGATATGCCAGCAAATTGGTTCCTTGGTATTGAACCCAATGCCTTTGGTGTGATTGGCGCCATTGTTAACTTTAGCGTTGCCTATGTTGTCGCTACTGTCACAGCACCACCGCCACAGGAAGTTCAGGACTTGGTTGAGCATATCCGTATCCCGATGGGGGTGCAGGAAGCACACGACCACTAATAGTAACGGCCCCCGGGAGGGGGCCTTTATCGAGATTTTCTATGTTTAAGAATAAGCACATTATTATTGCCCTGCTGGTGTCTCCGATTTTGGCGGTATTAGCTTACTTTGCAACAGACCAAATAGTTGGTGAAAAAGCGGCAAAAGCAGAGCCGGGCAAGCAATATCAGCTGATTGCTGAATCAAAATGTCGATATGCCAGCGGTATTTGCACGATGAAAAATGGCAATTTTTCAATAACAATCACGGCACAACAACCGCCGCAGGGTGGACAGCTCTTTACCCTCCGTTCCGAGTTCCCGTTACAATCTGCTGATTTTGCCACTGCTACACCATCTTCATCACAGTCTGTGCCACAACCGATGCAACGGATTGATGACGTTACATTTGAGTTTTATCAACCGGAAAATATCGATGAACAGTCTTCCATGAGAATTGTATTGTCGGCATCGGGTTCAATATATTATGGTGAGTCGACTATAGGTTTCTTATAGCATTGGGGGTATTTTGATGGCAGAACACGATACAATTAATCATTATCCCATAACAGAATTCCTAGCTGAATTTGTACCTTTCAATTGTTTAAACCCGTCAGAAATAACCGGCGTTTTAAAAAATCTCTGCAGTCGTTATTTTCTTAAAAATACGATTATTCAAGCGAGCGCCTCGCTGGGTTTAATCATTGTTCAAAAGGGCGCCATCGACCTCATCGGTGAGAACAATCAACTAATTGAACGCTTAGGTGAGGGTGATAGTTTCAACCTGCACAGTCTCAATGACCAACATCCCGGTATTCACGCCAAGATATTTGAAGATAGCCTCGTTCTCCAGCTAACTGAAGCTTGCTATCAGGAATTACGTAGTGGTAGCCGAGTTTTCGATCGTTTTTTTCATCATCAGAAACAACGGCGATTGCGGCGTTTAACCCTCGACAGCCAACAAAAATCGTTATTTTTGAGTTCCATAGCAACGATTGTGAGTCGAGAGCTGGTTTATACATCCCCAGAGCAGAGTATTCACCAAGCCAGCCTTATTATGACCGCGTCAAATGTTTCTTCAATTTTAGTACTTGAGCATGATGATCTTGTCGGCATTTTGACGGACAAAGATATACGCAGTCGCGTAGTAGCTAATGATTTAACCGTGATGACGCCGGTTGCAGAGGTGATGACAAAGCAGCCACATTGGGTTGACATTGACAGTACCATCTTAGATGTCAGTATCGAAATGTCGCGTTTAAGTTGCCACCACTTACCGGTAAAGCAAAACGGAAAACTGCTGGGTATTATTACCGCTTCTGATTTGCTAATGGCCAAACAAAATGACCCTATACACCTGGTACAGCGGATTAATCGCCTGACAGATATAGAACAAATCATTGCCGTTGCTACCTCCATCCCCCAACAAGTGGTTCAGTGGGTGGCCAACGATTTATCGGCGACGCATGCAGCCCAATTGCTCAGTTTATTGAGTGAAAAGATTACTCAGCGGATTATTGTGCTTACCATAGAAGAGATCGGCCCAGCACCTGTTGCATTTTGTTGGCTCAATTTCGGCTCCATCGCCAGGCAGGAGCAATTGCTTGGCGCAGACCAGGACAATGGTTTGATCATATCGAATGAGGTCAGGCCCGAAGATTATCCTTGGTTTGCTCGTTTAGCAGAGCAGGTGTGCCGTTGGCTAGACCGTTGTGGCTATCCGTTATGCCCGGGAAATATTATGGCAACAAACCCTGAATTAGCGTTAACGTTAGAGGGGTGGATACTAAAGGTTGAACGCTGGGTGAAAAGCCCAACACCGGAATCAGTGTTAAAAACAGCGATCTTCTTCGACCTAAAACCTGTTTTTGGTGACTTAGATCTGGCGCAATCACTACAACAAAAGATGCTGGGCTTAACTGAGAGATCGACGATATATCAAGCGGCACTGGCCAGAAGTGCACTGGCAGAGTCTCCACCTATTGGAATGTTCCGGCGCTTTGTTGTCGAGCGCAATGGTGACCATACTGATGCGTTCGATTTAAAGGCCAGGGGTATGATGCCTATTACCGATATAGTCAGACTACACAGTCTTGCCCACGGGCAAGATGCTGTAAATACCCTAGAGCGGTTACGACAGTTGCAGCAACACAAACACATGACTATTACAGACAGTCGCAACTTAATGGATGCTTATACGTTGATTCTACAGTTGCGGCTAGAGAGTCAAATAGAAAATCTACAGCAAAACCAGGCCATCGACAATTATTGTCAGCCAAAATCGTTGTCACAGCTCAATCGAAAGCATCTCAAAGATGTATTTAGCATCGTCAATCAGTCCCAGGAGGCTGCCCGATTGAATTATCTACGGGGGCTGTCGTAGTGATTTTAAAACATTGGTTGCTTCGGTACCGTCAAAGAAAATACCTATCCCGCCCCCGTGTTAAACAGACAGCATTCTTACAAAACTACCTTCAGGCAATACCGTTATCATTAAGTCAGTCATTCTGCCAAACTAATTTTATTATCGTAGACCTTGAAACGACCTCGTTAGAGGTGAGTGGAGAGATAATTAGCATCGGTTGGGTAATGGTTGATAAAGGCGCTATCAAACACGATAAATCATTTCATTGCCTGATTAATAACTCGCGTGGTGTGGGTAATAGCGCCACCATTCATCAACTACGAGATATTGATCTTGTGGCAGGGGTAACCATTGAACAAGCTTACCAAGCCTTGATGATTGCTGCGACCGGGCGGGTTATTGTTTTCCATCACGCGGCATTAGACCTTGGCTTTTTAAATAATATATCTCATCATTTGTTTGATCTGCCATTTATAGCCGCTGTTGCCGACACCTTACTGATTGAGAAACTGCGATTATCGAAACAGCATGAGTTAATCAAATTTGACCAGCTTACTTTGGCTAGCTGCAGACAACGATATCATCTACCCAGCTATACTGAGCATAATGCCTGCATCGATGCACTGGCCACAGCCGAATTACTATTGGCGCAGTTTTCAGGAAAAAAGCAGCAGACACCGCTGCGCTATATAGTCAGTTAGTTTTTTCATGGACAGAGACAATCTTATCCGAATAGTCATGCAGTAGATCGCTGGTGATCAGCTCTATTTCATTCAGCGCCGTTGACAGGCCACGACTGAAATAGACTGTCCGGGGGAAACCATGGCCGCCAACAGAGTCGACAAAGGCGGCAATCTCATCATCAATAAACTGATTCTTTTGCTGTTGAGCTAATAATTGATACACCGTAATACCCTGTTCAGCTAACAGTTCTGTAAAGGCATTGAAAAGTGGTGCTTGCCGCTCTGTACAATCTGAGCACCAGGCGGCGATAATATTAAGGACAAAAGTTTGCTCATTACCCACAAGCTGCTGAATATCGCCTAGACTGATTAGGTTGGAATGTTCTGACATATTCGGCTGCTCTGTATTTTTAAGTGACTGAAATTGCGATAACTAATGATGTAAATCAATCTTTGTCTGGGGGTATAGACTTAGACAATAATGTTCTAACAATATTCGTTTTTGATACTTTATCAACGTATTGAAATGCTATAAATTTAGCGCCCTTTTAACAATGACATAACACTGGTTTATGGAGAAGTAGTAATGAGAAATATCATTATAGGCGGCTTTGTCGCTGCTTTATTAATGGTTGCCGGCTGTACCGAAAAGAGTAAAGAATCGGCTGATAGCAATGTAATCTCCGTAGGCATGTCGGGTACTTATTTTCCTTTTACCTTTAGTAAAAATGATGAGTTACAAGGTTTTGAAGTAGACCTGTGGCGCGCCTTAGCCAGCGAGATGGGTAAAACAGTAGAGTTTAAACAAACCAATTTCTCTGGTTTATTTGGCATGCTACAAGCTGGCAAGATAGACACGATATCTAACCAAATCACGGTTACCGATGAACGCACAGAGCAGTATTATTTTGCCACACCTTATGTTTACACCGGTGCTCAATTAGTGGTCCATAAGGATAATAATGATATTCATTCTGTCGACGATCTCTGTGGCAAGAAGGTCGCTGTGAATGCCGGCTCAAATTTTGCCCAGTTACTGATGGCGCTAGATACTGAAAAGTGTATCAATGTTGTTACTTACGATATTGGTATTGAACAGGATGTTATCCTGGGACGAAGCGATGCCTTTGTCATGGATAGAACATCAGCTGTCGCGTTAATCGAAGAATCGGGTCACCCTTTAAAGGTAACAGGAAGCCCCTTTGAGGTTATCGCTAATGCCTTTCCATTTGCCAAGACAGAGCAGGGTGCAGAGACCCGTGATGAGGTCAATAAGGCCCTTGCTGTATTGCGACAAAACGGCACACTGACGGCACTGTCAATGAAATGGTTTCATACTGATATTACCACGGCTGATGACGCTCAATAATGGATTTTGATATTGCCTACTTGTGGCAGTTGTTGCCGGTGGTCAGTAAATACCTGCCGGTAACATTATCTATGGCGGCAATAGCAACAGCCGCGGCACTGATTATAGGGCTGAGCATAGCTCTGATTAAGGTTTACAAACTGGCTTTCTTCAGCGCAGTCAGTGATGCCTTCCTGTCTTTTTTCCGCGGCACACCATTGCTGGTACAAATGTTTTTGCTCTACTATGGCCTGCCACAGTTCTTCCCTGTTTTAAAAGGTCTTGATGCATTCTCAGCGGCAACCATTGCCCTGAGCCTGCATTTCTCTGCCTACATGGCGGAAAGCATGCGTGGTGCCATCATCAGCGTCCATAAGAGTCAGATGGAAGCTGCTATTAGTATCGGTATGAGTAAGCATCAGGCAATGGCGCGAATCATTCTGCCCCAGGCCGCACGCAGTGCCTTACCACCATTAATGAATAACACTATCGATCTACTAAAAAGTACCTCCTTAGCCTTTACGCTAGGGGTTGCTGAAATAATGGCCAAGGCACAGATGGAGGCCGCAAGCAGCTTTAAATTCTTCGAGAGTTTCTTGCTGGTGGCTTGTCTTTATTGGATTATCGTTATCATTTTAGGTCGGTTACAACTGGTTATTGAACGAAAACTCAACGAGGCTTACTGAGTTGATTAATATTCGTGGATTACACAAGAGTTTTAACGGTACAACTGTTTTAAATAATATCGATCTCGATATTGCGGTTGGTGAGGTTGTTGTTGTTATCGGCAGCTCTGGAACCGGTAAATCAACATTACTTCGCTGTGTTAATTTTCTTGAGCAGGCTGAACGTGGTGTTATTTCGGTTAACGATATCTCTGTCAATGCTGAAAATGTTAAGCAAAAGGAATTGGTAAACCTACGCAAGCATATAGCATTTGTGTTTCAAAATTACGGTTTATTTGCCAACAAGACTGCCCTACAAAATATAACTGAAGGCTTAATACATGTTCAGGGAATGAGCCAGCAACAGGCTGATATCATTGCTAGACGGACACTTGACAGTATTGGCTTGAGCGAACGGGCAGATGCCTGGCCGTCTCAGTTATCAGGTGGTCAGCAACAACGCGTGGGTATAGGTCGTGCGATGGCTCAAAATGCAGATATTATTGTCATGGATGAGCCAACCTCAGCGCTCGACCCTGAGATAACAGGGGAGGTGATGGCTCTGATCAAGCAACTGGCGGATCAAAAAACAACCATGTTGATCACCACCCATGAAATGGCTTTTGCCCGTGATATTGCCAGCCGAATTATCTACATGGAAGGGGGCGAAATAGTCGAACAGGGGACTCCTGAGGCCGTTTTCGACAAGCCACAAGATCCCCGCACTCAACGGTTTTTATCGCGGTTATAAACTCTAGCGATAGCCACCGGTTACTGTTGCCGGTTGTAGACCCAGAGTCACTCTTGTCTCATCGATAATCGATTGTGGCAGGGTGACAAAGCCCTCATTGTGCACAATGTCTTGTCCAGCTTCTGAGACAATAAAATTAACAAAGGCAATTTGGTTACGCATATCTGCTGCACTATGATTGCTGTCGGCGAGATTAAGATAGATGTAATAGACTTGCGACAGCGGGTAGCGTCCCGATAAGGCATAGGAGCGGGTTAATTTCACCTTGCCCAGTTCAGTATTTATTTTTAATCGTTTCAAGCTATCCGACTGAGCGTTGATACGGCCATAACCCAATGTATTATCGTTGCTCTCAATACCACTTCGCATTGCATCAAAATCATCAACAGTAGTCAGTTGGTCTGAAAACGAGCCTCGACAGAAGACATGCTCTTGCAGATAGGAATAAATACGTTTGTCAGAACTAAAGTTGATCGCAGCGATCGTATCGTTGTCATATTCATCATTGGGATTGAGTTGACTCCAGTGACTGATGGCGTCAATTCCGCAGGGACGATCTTTGCCATAAATGGCAATAAAGTCTTCGACAGAGATGGCGTCAATCGGGTTGACTTCGTTGACATAAATTGCCATGGCGTAAGCTGTAACGATTGCGGCTACCGGTTTGCGTCCATAAGTTGCTGTAAATTTACCAACCTCGTCGTCATTCCAGCGACGATCCATAATACCCAGCTGTGCACTTCCATTCAGCATAGCCGCCGGCACATTTGTTTCATCAACTACAAGAATGCTGTAATGAGATTTATCCTTTAAATACGCCTCGGTAAGCTTTGTCATCAGCGCGATAGAGCCGATATCTGCCGCAAAGACTATCGAGCTATCCTCTGTTTCGGTATCAGTAGTCGGTTCGACAGAGGAGCAGCTGGTGATGATGACAGAGGTAATCAATAACAGCGCTGTTCTAATAAATGTCATTATTTGACCTCGTTTTTATTATCCGTACTGTAAATATTCCAAGCATCCACAGGGGCTAAACTGTTGCTGTAAACCAAAGCCACCGTGCGTCGCTGACGAGTCTTAAGTGTTTCTTTTACTATTTCAACGTTCTCAGTAAAATAATATTCCTTTACCCGATCTGGATCGATACCGTTGTTGGTCAATTCTTGTGTAATCGTATGGGCTCGGCGTCTCGCCAATTTATCATTGTATTCTAAACTCCCCTCAGCAGAGGTGTCGCCTAACAACAAAACGTTGGTGTTTGTATCAGCAGACATTTTTTGAACAATGGCTTGCAATACATTGTATTGATCGCTGCGTATGTCAGAGCGGTCGAAGCCAAACTCGATGGTATAGTCGGTGACTGTTGCCACCCGTTGATAATCAGAACACCCCTCATTGTCGACCTCAGACATTCGTGGGCTGTTATTACATATATCGCGTTGGTTCACCACACCATCTTGATCGCTGTCGCGTAGGTCTGCATATTGTAAGCGGTCAGTCTTGTTCTCTGGTGTATGCTGACAACCAATCACAAGCAGGGTGCTGGTTAAAATAGCGATAGTGACAGCCTTAATGGTCAGTGATTTAGCCACGGTTTGACTCCTCGTCGGTCTGCCATTGTTCGGGGTATTCAATCCGTAGGGCATAGATTAACAAGCCCATTGCATTGGCTATGCGATATTCAGCATAGGTACGATCATAAAAGGCTGAGAGATAGTTTTTTCGGGCAACAAACACTTCAATTTTGGCATCTAATACATCGAGTAAGCTTCGGCGACCAATGCTGAATTGTTGTTGATATCCTGCCTCTGCAATTTTCGCAGCATCGACATTTTGCTCAAGTAGTTGTTGTTGTAAAATGAGATTTTCTCGGGCATACCAGGCAAGCTTCATACCTTCAATCACCTGCCTTTCCGTATTCTGCCTAATGCCAAAAGCTTGTTCGTAATACCAGCCTGCAGCCTTGATATCATTTTCACGCCGGCCGCCATCGTACAGATCGTAACTGAGGTTTAGCATGATACGGGCATCTTCATCACGACCGGGGATGCCTGAAATATCGTCATTTTTATTAGCAGTAAGCTCAAGTGAAACCTCGGGGTAATAGTCACTTTTACTACCGTTAAACTGTTTTTGAGCGGCTTCAAGATCTGAGATTGCTGATTGTATCTGAGGGTGTTGCTTACGAGCATCGGTGAGTGCTGCAGATAAACTACTGGGCATAAGATTGCGATCAGGCATTGGCGAAATAAGGTCATCAGCTGGCTGACCAACAAGTGTGAAGTACTGCGCGCGAAGGTCAAAATAATTATTCTTAGAGGCAACCAAAGAAGCCTTAGAGGACGCAACCCGCGCACTGATTTGAGCCAAGTCAGATTGGCTGCTCAGTCCCTTATTGGCACGCACAACAATATCGTTATATACCGCCTCATGGTCTGCAACATTCTTATCAGCCAATTCAATAACAGCCTTGGCCTTTAGTAATTGGATATAAAGATCAGTGACTTCGAGGGCGATATTCTCAGCCGAGGCGATCAAAGAGAGGCGGTCTGCCTCTGCCTCAGAAGATAAGCGATCAACATTATAGCTGGTCTCAAAACCATCAAATAACATTTGAGAGACGGTCAGACTGAGCTCTTTACGTGTTAGATCATGATTGGGATTTTCTAACTGATCATCGTTGCGGCGACTTAGCTTTTCACCGTTTTGATAATACGTTTCTTCATAACCAATCCCTGCATTAAGAGTTACTTGTGGCTTGTAGCGGTAGCCTGCACTGTCGGTCTTGCTGACCGATGCTTGGAACAATGCATACTGCTGACTAACCGTAGGGTTGGTATCGATAGCCGCCGCCACCGATTCCTCCAAGGTTATAGCATTGAGTGATTGGCTTGCTAATAGCAGGCCGCCAATAAAGAATACACTACGCATTCATACTCCTTTTGTTATTGTTCTCTCAGAGCATCTGCTCTTGCTCTCAATAAAGGCTTTAACCAGTAACTCATCACTGTTTTCTTGCCTGTTAAAATATTCACATCGGCCTGCATTCCCGGAATAATAGGGTAGCCGTTTAAACGATTACTCTCTGTTAGTATGTGTGCTCTGTAATAGGGCTGCCCCTCTTCATCCTGCAGAGCATCTGCACTAATATATTCAACCCTTCCTATTAAACCACCATAGATAACAAAGTCATAGGCCGAAAACTTTACTATTGAAGATAGCCCCTTTTTCACAAAGGCGATATCTTTTGGCGATAATTTGGCTTCGATGATCAGGTTGTCGTCGGCTGGTACGACCTCCATAATCGATTCGCCGGGTTTTAATACCCCGCCAAGAGAGCGAATAGTAATATTTTTGACTGTGCCATCAATTGGTGAGCGAATAGTAGTCCTGGCCAGTTGTTCGGCCACAGCCGTTTGAGTTTCGGCCAATCGGGCCAGTTGTGAACGAATGTCATCGAGTTCTATTTGTGCACGTGTACGGAAATCGAGTGCGTAGTTACGACGTTCAATAATAGCCTGAGCCTTGGCAGCGGTTAATTTTCGCGTGACCAGTAAGGCTGTTTTTATATCACCCTGAATGCGAACGTCTTCACGTTGCAGTTTCAGTAATTCAATCTCAGCGATAGCGCCTGTATTCAATGCCTCGGTTACCCACTCAAGCTCTTTTTGATTCAGCGCCAAGCTCTGTTCGAGAGTTGCTATCATTGAGCGATTTTCACTCAGCGCTTCTTCCTGTTGCTCAATACGCTGTCCGCCAAGCTGAAGCTGAGCCTGAAGTTGTCTGAGTCGCTCGTTATAACTGGCCTGTGCTTGATATACAGCATCTCTGTCTTCTATTTCGGTTTGCAGGTTCTGATGTTTTACTGAAATAATGTTACGCCAAGTAGTGTTGTAGCTGCCTACAATCACTGACTCTAACTCTGCCTTCAGTCGTTCTTTTTTGACCTGCAAACTAATGCGTTGCTGCTCGGCTTCTTGAAAACTTGAGCGAAAACGTGTGTCATCTAAAATCACCAAGATCTGACCTTGGCTGACAACCTCGCCGCCATTAACCAAAATTTGTTCGACAATGCCGCCTTCATAGCTTTGTATTTGTTGAACAGAGTTGCTGGGCACGACCTTACCCTGGCCAATAACAACTTCATCTAGCTTTGAAAAAGATGCCCAAATGATAATACAGATCACAAGGCCAAAGATCAGCCACACCACTTTTCTAGCAAGGTAGGCACGCTTTATCTGCTGCCAGTGCAATTGGCTACTCATTGCACCTCCTTTTTATTGACAACTTTTGCTGTTTGACGGGCAGGGTGGCGAGTCACATTAGCCCGCCTCAGTGCTTTATCATCGATGATACTGCCTTTCTCCAGTGCTATTACTCGGTCACACATAGAGACAATAGAGGGGCGGTGGGTGGCAATAATAATCGTTGTATCTTTGGGCAATTGACGAAGCTGTTGAATAACGTATCTCTCACCTTTTTCATCAATTGAAGAGGTAGGTTCATCAAGCAGTAAAAGTTTGGGCTGTCTTAACAAAGCTCTGGCCAAACCAATGGTTTGACGCTGACCACCCGAAACTGCAGCACCGGATTCGCCGACATTGGTTTCTAGACCGTTTTCTAACTGGTCAATAAATAGAATAAGCCCCGACTGAATCATTGCTTGTTTGAGCAACTCTTTATCAATTTCATTTTGTCCAAAGGCGATATTTTCGAGGATGGAGCCATATTGTAATACTGGCTGCTGCCCGACCCAGCCAGTCACTTCACGGATCGCTTGACTGGGCCACTGGTTTGACTCAATGCCATCATAATATAATTGACCATCGGTCGGTCTAAACTGGTAGGACAGCAGCGCTAATAGCGTTGATTTTCCGGCGCCAGGGGGGCCCATTAGAGCAATTCGTTCCCCCGCATTTATCGTCAAGTTGATATTGTCCAGTACCGATTTTTTCTGTTCTGGATAGCTAAATGATAATTTTTTTAAGGCTATATTACCTTCAAATTGTGGTTGTGTAATCTGGCGGTTTTCACTGTTCTCCTGTGCCAAGGCCATGATACCCTCAACGCCCTCAAGCGCTGTTTTAGTCTGTTGGTAGCGCATGGCAAGCATCGCCAATTGGTTGATTGAGGCCGCTGCTCGGCCACTCAGCATAACAATGGCAATCAGACCACCCATGCTCAATAAACCTTCTGATATTCTATAAACACCAAATATGATTAAGGCGACGGTGACGAACTGCTGACTGGCGACTAAGGTGTGGCTTAAAGTATTCGTCAATTGCTTGGTTTGGCTTTGCCAGTCGGCTAGGGCCCCGGTGGCCTGCTCCCAGCGTCTTTGCAGTAATCCCTGCGCGTTATTTTGCTTGGCCTCGGTAATCACATTAAGGCTTTCGATTAACTGAGCGTGACGATGACTGCTCAGCCGAGAACTTTCATCGAGACTGTTTTTCATCCGGTGTTGCAACAATAGACTGAGGCTGGCTAGACTCACAATCACTGCTATTGGCACCAGTACCATTGGGCCTCCCAGCCAGGCAATAATAATGAGAAACAAAAGAGTGAAGGGCAGATCAATGGCCGTGATTAATGTTGCTGAGGTGATAAATTCACGGACTGTGTCGAAGTCTTGAATTTGTTTTGAAAAGGCACCCAATGACTGAGGCTTATTCTCCAACTGCATGCCCATGACCTTTGAAAATATCTTGGCCGAAACATCTTTGTCGATACTTTTTCCCGCGATATCGGTTAGTGATGTTCTCGCTTGTTTTAACAACCAATCAAAAATAACGGCAATAGCTGCGCCTATGGCCAGCACCCAGAGAGAGGCAAAGGCTTGGTTTGGCACGACGCGATCGTATACATTCATGGTAAATAATGGGATCACCAAGGCGAGCAAATTGACCACCAGTGAGGCAATAGCCAGGTCTCTGTACCAGGGTTTTGCCTGTTCAAAGGCCGCCCTTAACCAGTGCTTTGGTTGCGCAGGGCGGAGTTCTTCAGAACGCCGATCACTGACATTAATCGGAGTAATAGAATACAGTGAACCACTGGTTCGATCCTGCAGTTGCTCAACAGACAGTTGTTGTTGATTAAAATGATTAGCAGGCTCTGCAATAGTGACGGTTGTACCAGTGATCGCCAAGATAATAATGGCTTTGTCATCCTGCTCTTTAAGGTTGGTCAATACTGGTAGGCGAACCTTATTTAAGGCGGATATTGGCAGACACAGGCATTCCAAATTGGCCAAGGTACAGGCACGATCGAGTAGGTCAACGGTAAGGTATTCACCGTCAACCGGCAAGCCCTCAACCAGTTTACTCACTGGCTGCTGATAACCAAAATGTTCGCACAAGTAATGTAAGCACTGCAGTAGATTCGGTGACTTCATCTTAGATATTTACAACCAGCGTCTGATCATCAATCATTTTTTGTAACAATTCTGCCTCTGAACCAGGGGCTGTTCCGCCGTTGAGTTCCATTGTCGTGACATTCTCAAGCTCTATGGTTTGTATTTCGATGGCGCTTTCATTGTTTATTTTTATCGTGGTGCCACCATTGCCATTGTCAGCAATATCGATCAGCGCATCAATTTTTTCAATTGTAGTCGTGTCAAAATCACTCAACATATCGGTTAAGTTGATCGTGTCAAAACTCACATCAGAAACGCTACTGACAGTATCGAAATCAGTCACGGTATCAATTGTCGTGGTGAAGCTGCTACCATCACCCTTATTGAAAATAATAGTGTCGTTGCCGCCTCCGGTGGAAATGAGGTCGGAGCCAGTAGAGCCGATAATGTTCTGTGCATCATCATTGCCATAAAAGCGGTCGTTACCCGCTGAGCCTTGCATCACCGTCAGGCCGGCATCGGGCACCTCTGCAACAGACACACCGACTGTCAACACATTACCATCAATACTATCGCCGTTAAGCTCACTGACAGGCTTCACCTGGAGTACAAAGTTACCGAACAAGTCATCGGCTCCGACAATTGCTGCAGCACTGATATCGGCCTCATTGACTGTCCATACGCCGTTATCAAAACTGCCACCTGTTATGCTATAGCCTGCAGGTAGGCCGCTGATTTCAATGACGGTTGTTTCCATGTCGGCAGGATTGATTGTCGACAACGTCAATGACAGCGGTATCTCATCGCCTTCAACAGCCACCAGACGATCATATTGCGTAGAAATAACCGCTGGATCTAGCTCAGGATCAATAGTAATCAATAGGTCTTGCGTTATAAATCCACCTTGATTGGCTACGCTTTGGCCAAGCACACGATTACTATCACTTGAACCAATACCCAGCGTTATATGTAATACACCTTGTGCGTTGGTATTGGTGATTATTTTTAAGGAATCGAGGCTGTCGCTGGTGGTTTCAATTGTGGCAACATAGCGGGGATCTGCACCAATACCAAGATCGATAAAGCTAGCCGTTGTGCCATCAGAAGCCTCAACGCGCTCAATGAAATATGTCGCAGAAGGGTCTGAGTCAGCATTAATTTCAACATAGACCAGCACCGATTCATCTCCGTCGGTATCGTTATCAATAACTGAGGCGTTGATGTCAATTTCTGCAAACTGACCCTCATCGACTGTCACGTCCTGAAAACTGGCAAAGGCATTACTACCATCGGCGATAGGGAGAACGCCAATGGTAACCGCCTTTTCTGTAATTTTATAATCTTCAGTGCCTTTTTCATGGGAGATTATCTTGATGTTGATATCAATATCACCGGAGAAGTCTTTTGGCGCCTTGAACACCACCTGATCAATACGATCAAAATCAATCGACCAGTTGTAAGTGCCATCAGCTTGCAGCCCATTGTTATTGGCTGCGCTATAAGTGCCATCTCCGTTGTCATAATAAATCGTTGCATCCGCAGGCACCGATTCAAGAGTGACGGTGACTATTTCTGAGCTACCCGGTGGTAGAAACTCAGGGTTTATCTCATGAGTTTCATTGTTATCGTTATCCCGAATTAAAAGCGCCGACAGCGAAATGAATTCATCCTCGTTGCCGACTAACGGCAGTGTTTGTAGGATGATAACATTGTCGGTTACAGGCTCTACGGTAATAATAACCTCAGAACTGAAAGTCCCCCTGTCAATTTGATCACCGCTGTAGCCATCAGCAACATCGACAATACCGCCTTCCACTAATAGCCTGAACTCACCGTCCATATGCTTGGGGGCACGGAAACGAATATTGGCTAAAAGAGTAGGGTCAAGCAGGGTATACACACCGTTGCCATTATCAACCAACTGTGACTGGTCGTATTCCGGTGCTAATGTCAAAACCCCTCGACTTTCATCCAGCAGTGTCAGAGTGACAGGAATGCTGGGGTCGACTGTTTCAATACCCTCATTGGCTTGGTTGCTATCCTCGGTATCGAGATAAAGGCCTAGTTCGCTATCGCTGTCTTCTTGCACCACAATATTTCCAGCAATGCTGATTATTGACGCGTCGACAATAGGAGCGATTTCGATTTTTAGGATTTGGCTGTTATCAAATTTGGTATCCCCGCTGGCATCAGTGGCGATCACTAAAACAGGTATATCAATCGTGCCAGCAAAATCTTGCTCTACATTCCTCAGTTCGAGAGTAGGGACAGCACTCTCTTTAAAATACCAGGCGATTAATACATCACCGGTGGCATCATACTCTGCTTGTACGCCAGGCCCACCAATCCATGCAGGGCGTGGCACGCTGCTGGCGAGAATCCTGAAGGATATTTCATCGTTATCCAAGCCGTCACAGTCGACAGCAATATCGGTATTGAGGTGTGAACCTATATCCGTCGACCTAACATCTTCTTCGCCGTCAATGATTTCACCTGCAGGCACTAAATCACTGGGGTCACAGGCAACACCGTCATCAATAGCCTCGGTAAAGATAACATCAATATCTGTCGACAATACCCTACCATCGGTCAGGGTGTTAAAGTTGAGGTTGCTACCAATATGCCAACTCGGTGCCTGATCGATAACACGGACATCAATGCCTATTATGTATTCCCCTGGCACGCTGGCACTGATAACCAATCCATCCACGATCTCAACCATCATGTCTTGAACTGAGCTACTGGTTAGGTTGCCTGCATTAATCAGCCATTGACCATTACCCATGTGAATGGCGCCATTGGGGTGAGTGACAAAGAAGTCCTCGTTGTTGGGCATAATAACAGTAATCGAGTCGAGCCATTCACTGCCGTCGATATCGGCATCATTAAATTGCACGGTACCCGTCAGGTCGACCTTGCCATCAATACTCTGTATAACGTCACCGCTACCAACTAACTCAGTGTCAGTTTCGACTATGGGGTGCACATCGAGAAATAATAATGTATCGATGGTGTTTACATCAGTTCTCCCTGTACCCGGCGCCGTATCAGTTACCTGATATTGGATATTCCATTCATAGCGGCCAGCAAAATCTTCTGGCGGTAAAAATGACACGCTGTTGTTATCCAGTGTTGCTGTCACATCACTGCTGTGATCGCTGAGCGTAATACTGCCACTGCTGTCAACGACCACAGCCTTGCCGTCAATAACAATGATGCCATTTTCAGGCAAGCCCGAAAGGATCACGTCGGTGACCTGCTCTGAGCCGTCGATATCGAGTAGTGTTGGTTTGAGTTTAAGCGTTGATGTTTTGTCTTCCTCAAAATGCTGGTTTCCGGGGGGGATCAGACCCGGCACAGAAATACCTAATTCGGGGATAAAACGAGGCTCCTCTACCAGCGGCGTAAATTCGATGTTCACGTCGATGGTAAAGCTCTCGCTATCACCGTCAGGCTCAGTAATAACTTGCTGCAGCGAAAAGGTTAAAATACCTGAGAAATCACGCGGGGGCTGCAACGATAATGAGGAGAGTTGGTTTGTTGTTAATTGATAAATAGGTTGGTTAGAGCTATCAAATCCAATAACCGGTATATCGACGCGATTATTGCTTGCATCGACAAAATAACTGCCATCCGGTAGGTCGGACAACAGAAGATTACTGAATTCAGAATTATCGATGTCGGTGGTGGAAACAATAAAATCCAATGCAATAGCGCTGTCTTCTATCGCTAAATTGTCGGCGGTATTGGTCAAGGTATAGATGTCACCCGAGCCATCGAGCAACCACCCATCCCCCACTTCAGTAGAAGGCGTATCGACCACACCCTTAATTGTTACCGCCACTGTCTTGGTGTCGCCACGCTGTGTTACGGGTACCGGTGAAATACCGCCTTGACTAGACTCAGTCGATATTGGCGTGACAGATAAGTTAAAATCATTTTGATAAGAGCTGATATCCTGATAGGGCAACAGGGTGACGTTACCGCTTAGCAAGGCGATACCATCGACAATGACAGTGGTACCTGCAACAGCACTGCCATTAACATAGATTTGCCAGCCATCGGGGATGATCAGTTCAAAAGAGAGCGTCTCGGAACCATCGGTATCAGTTAATTCTCCATCAATAATAGTGCTGAGATCGATAAACTCATCTTCCAGTGAGAAAATATCTTTGACAGCTATCGTCGGTTTATCGGCGACAGGGGTGAAGTCGATTTGTAAGACGACATCTTTAGTTGCGACATCGGCATTATCGAGTTCAGTGCTGTTCGCGGTTATATTGACGGTAAAGCTGCCGGCCAGGCTTTCGCTGTCGGCAGTCACCTTCAGAGCAGTCAATTGCTGTTGATTAATAACCATGCCAGCTGTTATTGCAACACCCTGACTGGAAAGAGTAATGCCTGAGTCAATACTGACAATGGTATAACTGATTACTTCTGACAGATCATTATCGACGCTAATGGCAACGAGATTTAAGTTTGCTGCCGTATCACCTTCGTCGATCGTCACAATGTAACGCTCGATATCGCCGCCTGGGGCAATGACTGCAATAATGTTATCTTGCCACTCGGGGGTATCTGCCACTGAGATGACACTGAGGTCTATTTCTCCAGTAAACTCTCTCCTTAACCCGCCCAGACTTAGCGTGGAAATGAGCGCCGTTAATTTAAAATCGGCGTCAGGCTTGATAGAAGAAATCGTGTCATTAGCATTGGATACATCCTCCGCTGGTAAATAAATCAAACGGCCATTTGGCTTTGCCACTCCTGTGGCGGTATCATAATCGATTTGGTCGTCGATTAATCGGTAGCGACCATTGTCTTGCATCAATTCTATACGGCCACTGCCATCAGCGGGCTCAAAGAATAATCGACCGCCATCTGTGCTGTCGGCTAATATTGCCAGCTCTCTGACCACCTCGGTTGGTTCAACATCGGCAGCAAAGAAAGTAAAATCGAGTAAAAACTCGGTGTCCTCATTGTTTTCCAGCTCTGATGGCGGGGTAATCACAAAGCCGCTATCTTGGATTGCAATAATGATTTCGCTTTCAGCACTGTCGCCATCGAAGTCTTCGACGGTATATTTTAGCAACGAAATATCTTCAATCACCAATGATTCGAAATCGAAGGTAACCAGTTCATAGTCACCATTAGGATAGAGTGTAAAGGTGCCGGCGTTCTGCAAAACCCCTGTACCAGGTTCGGGGACGACTATATTAAACACAAAGCGGTCTGGACCAGGTATAACAGGGATGTTACTACCATTAAAAGCCAAGTTAGTAATTGTGCCTCCATCTGCCGCTAAATGATCATTGGCCAGCACGTTGCCAGTTACCGTTTCGCCTTCATAGACAGCAACCAGATCAACTTCTGCTGTCGGCACGCCATCGGTCACTGTAATGGTAATTGCCTCTGGCGGTGACTGATCGCTGTCTACATCAATCGCTGTCAGGCTTAGTGGGAAACTCAGCGATAGGTCATCGGGGGCAATATGGTCAAGACTGTCAAGTAAGGTCATCTTGACGACGCCTGACGCATTGATGGCAATGGTAAAAATGTCTCGACCATTTGCCACTGCCGTATAGCTAGGGGGGGTTGTTGTGAGGCTGACCAGGTCACCTTGGGACCTCAAGCCCAGCGCGTTAAACGCTGAAATATCGATACTAAAACCAGCAATGGCATCACTGCTTACCCCTAGACTGATGGTTGTTTGTCCCGTTTCACCATCATCATCGTCATCATTGACACCGGCCTCATCGACGACCAGTGGATTGGCAGAAATAATCGAGGGATCTTTACCGTCAATAACTGAGAATGGGAAGTCAATCTTGACCACATCGCCATCGCTGTCTGTCGCTTTCAAGGGTAAATCAAAATCTATTTTATCCAGCTTTGATCCATCAGGGGCGAGGTGATCGATAGAGCCGTTGACGGTTAATGTCACTTCCAGATTCTGCGTTTGTCCGGCCGGAACATCGTTAAAATCTATGTCCAGTGTCCGGACAGTAAAGGTCAGTACCCGAAGCCCTGTATCAGGATTAACGGCAATAATGGTGACTTCGTCGACCTTTCTCAATTCTAGTACGACACCGTTTTGTGTAACAGGGTTGCCATTGGCGTCGGGGATTGGGCTGCCATAAGTAACATCAAATTGCTGCGATATCAGCCTGTCTGCTCCCGCTGTAAAAGCCAGTGAGGTCTTGCCGCTGTCTGGTACGTCAGCCGTGACCGGGTTCTGAGGCGTTTCCGATAAGATGATGCCGGCAGGGGCAAATTCAGGGTCTAGAGTGATGACGGGTAACTCACCATCGATGACGGCCAGGGCGATCTCTCCCTGGGTGGCATCGCCGTCAGCATCCAAGACAAACACCGGAATATTGAAATTAATGGTATCCGAAAGTTGATTAATTTGATCGAGCGAGTCAAAAAGGGTGAAATTATAGTCAACAGACGAGGCTGTATCAGACTCGGGGGTGCCTATGATATCAATGGCAAAAACGATTTTTTCAGTAGGTTGAGCAACATAGGCTTCCAACCGTGATCCATCATCATTGGTGCGGTAAAAAACTGGGTAACCGTTTGAGGTCAACTCAGGAAATGACGCCAAAGACAAAAAGCCAACCGATGCGATAGCATCACTGCCGACATCCACGTTAATTTGACCACTGACGATGATAGGTGCTTGATCGACTGTCGTCTCGTCAATGGATAGCGGGGTGGTCACGTTAATGTCGGGGTCATTCCCATCAACAAAATTTACTGTTGCCAATCCTGTCAATAAATCAGTACCGTCTGCGTCATCGCCGATGATAGGTAGAGTAAATTCTATAATATTATTCAGTGTGTTGTGGTCTAATGGAACGAACAAAGACACCGTGACATCGACATTGGAATTACCATCAGCATCGGCTGGCGCCGCCGCTGCTAAGAGGCGGAATGCGATATCACGATTGGAAGCAGGGCCGACATATGCTGTTATCTGATCACCATCGGCTGACTGGAAAACCGTCAAGCCAACCCCGTTGCTGCTGAGGTTTAGACCATCGATGATAAAAACAGCTTCACGCGAAAAACGGACCGTCTGAAAGACCACATCATCCGAGCCAGCATGAGCAACAAAGGTGGCAATATCGCTTGAGCTACCGCCCAGATCGGCCTCTGTGACGGTGTATTTCGAATCATCTATGTCGCCCTGAGCACCATCACGTATGTTAAATAGCGCTTCACCGATGCCGGGGTTACCAAAGGCGTCATATGCGCTCAGCTCAAGCTTCACCTGCTGAGGTAGATTATGGTCAAGATTTCGGGTGGCATCCAACACCCAGTCGGCATTGCTGTAAAAGGTGAACTGCCCCTTAACGGTATCAACAGTAATCGAGGAGCCCCTATCAATCGTCATAACTGTATCGAGTAGTCCATCACCGGTTGTGTCAATGTTGATCTGAAATAATCTCACTGGACCTGTAACGGATTCGTTATCTTCCAGTAGGTTGCCACTGATGCGAGCGTCCTCCAAGGCATCGGCGAAGTAGTCGACCAACGGCGTAGGGGGGGCATTGGTTAATTCAACATCAATCGGCGCCAAGATGGTTTCCGTTGTTCCATCATCATCTGTCTGCGTTGTTTCAATTAGAATGATTGAGTCTAAAACCGTTTCCTTGCCACCACGGGTAGGCTGGTCAACATTCCGATGCAGTGAAATTGTCACCGTAGCATCTACGCTGTTAATATCGGCAGCCAATACCAGCTCATCATTAAGCACTGTTCTAAGTTCAATTCTAAGGTCAGAAACATAGACTAAACGTGTTGCATCACCCGATGAAACAATGGTTTCGAGCTCCGTTTGTGTGTTGGAGAAACGGAAGTCATCGCTGGCATCGGCATCTGAACCACTGCTATTAATCCTGATGGTGTCAGTCGGTATCGCACCTGCGGCAATGCCGTACTCACCAATGCTGGCCGACTCTGGAATTTTGATGATAGGAACAATATCGGTAGCCATATTACCGGCAATATCGGTCACAGTTGCCGACAACCTCCAAGTGAATCGTTCTTGCAAATCAGTCACTTGAATAGCTTCAACCAACCAGTTACCACTGCCATCAACAACCTTACCGGTAAAGGTTTGTGTTTCACCGATAGTATTGATTACCGAAATAACCACGGGCTGACCAATTTCAGCATCGGAGGCGCCACTCAATGAGAGAACATCACCGTTTTTCAGCGCGACAATATCAATACCGTTATTGATGATAAAGCCACCGCTGCCATCATCGTCACCGTCAACAGGGGTGATGATGTCCGCAGTAACAACGGTATCTTTTTCGATAGAAGTGTCTGCTGTTGCGGGGTTGCCCGCCTTGTCAGTCACATCGGCAGTGGCTGTGATTCTATTGCCAGACACCGCAGTATCATCGAGGCTGGAGACATCGACACCGGTGATAGACCATGCGTTGCCCTCTACTAAGGCTGTGACGGTAATATCCCGTGCACTGTTGCCATCCGAAATTACAACGGTGACTGTTTCGCCATCGTTAACATCGACAGTTGTACCCGCCAAGTCGACAGAGTTTTGCTCGAACTGGTTGATATAGTCGTCGTCTTGAACAAACTCTATGGTCAACTGCGCCCGAGTATCCTTGATAATATCTTCGCTGTAGTTGGCCAGGTTGCCCGCAAGGTCCTCACTACTGGCGGAGAAGGTTAACGGCCCATCAGCCAGCGAGGAAACATCTTGGTCAAAGTTAAAACGCCCATCGGCCCCAATTTTGACAATAACAGCGGGCAGGGAAAGGCCATTAATATCACTGATGACAATGCTGATATCTTGGTTTTCTTCGATGCCACTGGTGACACCGCTAAAGGTGGCGACTTCATCTTCAGCGGCATTAATAATCTGATCACTGCCAATGGTGACCATGATATCGGTAATCGCAGCCGTCGAGTCATATTGCACAGTATTCGAGGCGGTGGCGATATTACCGGCTACATCCTTGGCACTGACTGTCACTGTTAGGGTGCCGTCGGTTAACGTGGACAAATCGAGGCCGTCAAGCTGCCAGGCAGAGCCAACAACAGCAGCAGTGCCTACAACCTGTTTGCCCAGGCTGTCTTCAACGCTAACACTGACCGTTTGGTTATCTTCAATATCAGTGGTGCCGCCTAATAATTCCGCCATCAATGCCTCCATGGCATTGATCACATCCGGGTCGGCAAAGGCAACATCAATTAATGCCGTCTGGTCGAGTTCAATATTAGTATTTGCAGTGGCTGAATCACCGAAAATATTCAACACATCTGCAACCGCTGATAAATTGCCATCAATCAACGTAGAAACATCAATATTGGCAGACCAGGTTTTACCCGTAACGGTGACCAATTGACTGACCAAACCACCATTATCGTCTGTGATTGTCACCGTAATTTGCTGGCCAGACTCGACATTGAGGACGATGCCACGAAACAATTGGGTAGGGGACTCATATTGGTTGATCACATCGTCATTATCGATCGCGTTAATCGTAATATAAGGATTTTTAATCAACAGGCCAGAACCGGAAATTTCAGCGGGGTTACCCGCCTGGTCGACTGTGCGCACAATGGCGTTAACCTCGCCATCTACCAGGGTATGAATATCGGCAGAAGTTAATAGCCAGCTGCCGTTTTCTTCTACTTTGGTGAGGAACTCGAGCGTATTCCCCAGCCTATCGGTAAATAACACATAAACAACGGCGCCAGTTTGTACGTTTTCGAAATTACCGATGAGTTGCAGGTCTCGAGACTCTGTATCATCGATAATTAAGTCGCTGCCGGAGGTTATGCTTATGTCGATAGCCCTGGCCAATACATCTTTTATCGATTGATCATTGCCAGAAACAACCGCATCGAAACTATCCGTGACGCTGGCTGTGGCGATAACATCGCCCTCGGCCAAACCTTGCAGGCTTACTGCGCCAAGATCCCAGGCCCCGGCAGAAACAATGGTGTCAAAACTTAGGCTACGGCCAAGTTTATCGGTGACAGTGACAACAATGTTACGCTCGTCATCAATATTAAATACGGTACCATGTAGGCGAACTGAGGGGGCTTCAAACTGGTTGATATAACCCTCGAGGCCAATGGGGTAGTCGTTGTCCTCAATAATCACAGTAATTGTTGCACCATCACGGTGCTTCCAATCACTGCTTATTGATGCCTCCACCTGATGTGGTTGTCTGGCTTCATAAATAGGGGGCTGGGTATCAAAACCAGATTCGGCAATGGTTTCACTGTTGCTGCGCTTAACCTGGTAAATATATTCCAGGCCTTCGTTTTGAATGTTCTGCTCGTTATCATCAACACGGAGTTCAACATTGTAGCGTTGTTGATCAGCCACTGCATCGAGATTGATTTCAAGCTGCTGGCCATTCACCGAGAGGTAGCTGCTACCATCTGTTCGCTGAATGATATCACCGGGAAGTACGTCAACAATGGCTATGTTTTCACCAAGCAAGGCCGGATTTTGTACCAAAGCTAATTGGCCATCGGGGTAATAAGCCCAGATTTGACCATCGATTCTCAGGTAAATAATTTGTTCTGCGTCTTGCATCACGGCCACCACAACATTTTATTGATATAGGTTTAGGCTAATTGATTTTTTCGCCAGATTCCATTCTTAATCACTCAGCACTGTAACCCTCTCTAACTTATTGTTATTGAGACAAAAAAAAAATTGAAATAACGCTTAGCGAAGCTGAGTCATATGGTTATGAATTATAGTCTACGTTAATGATTTTAAAGTAACTAAATACAAGAATTTGATATAACTCAATATTGATCCAGCAAGCGCAATGCACTGACGGAAACGTATTACTATTTGCATGTGATTTAACATAATATACATTATGCGCAGTTATAGGTCTTGTAAAAAGCCCAATTAAGGGCTTCTTCTGACTCTACTGAAAAATACTTATTTGTCCCACACAGAGATATCTGTGTCGTATTCTTCGCCACCTTCACGGCCATCAGCGCCCAACGAATAGAGATCGTATGGCCCATCAGTACCTGGTGTCAGATATTGATATTCGGTGCCCCATGGGTCCTGAGGTACTTCACGCGTCTGAATATAGCCACCCTTTCGCCAATTCTTGGCGGGCGGAAAGCCCTCCGGCTCAGTGATCAATGCCTGCAACCCTTGATCAGTACTGGGATAACGGTGGTTGTCGAGCTTGTAGGCATCGAGTGCCTGGGCAATTCTTTTGAGGTCTACCTCGGCTGCTGTGACCCTGGAGTCATCGGCTCGTCCGATGATATTCGGCGCAATAAGACCCGCGAGAACACTGATGATAACGACGACGACCATGATTTCTATCAGCGAGAAACCAGACTGTTTGATACGGTTGTATTGCATTTGAATTACCTAAAACAAATTAACGAAAGAAACGGCTATTGTTAGTCGATGTTATAATGCTGTTAAAGGCATTAGTAATGCCGGCCTGTGCAGCAAGACCAAGCTTTTCTGGCAACGTTTTCTTTTCTTCAAAGCCAATGCTGTAGACGTTGCTGGTCTTGCTCAATGCCAATAAATATTCATCACTGGTGATTAGCTCATCGACAAGCTTGTTCTCGAGAGCACGAATGCCAAACCACGCCTCACCTGTGGCAACGACATCGAGATCAACAACACTCCGGTTTTCACTGACAAACTGTTTAAACAGCAGGTGTGTATCTTCCAGTTCATCGACAAACTTTTCTTTGCCCTTCTCTGTATTCTCACCAAACATTGTGACGGTTCGCTTAAATTCACCGGCGGTAAAGGTTTCGTAATCGACGTTATTGTTCTTTAGCAGTCGGTGAAAGTTCGGCAGCTGGGCAACAACGCCAATCGACCCCATGACAGCAAAAGGCGCCGCTAAAATACGATCACCGATACAGGCCATCATATAGCCACCGCTGGCAGCAACCATATCAACACAAACAGTTAATTTTAGACCGTGGTTTTTGATGCGATGGAGTTGCGAGGCTGCAAAACCGTAAGCATGCACCATGCCGCCACCGCTTTCGATTTTAACTACAACTTCATCTTCAGGCTTAGCCACCAGCAACAGCGCAGTTATTTCCTCTCGCAAACTATCAACCGCAGATGCTTTAATATCACCATCAAAATCGAGCACAAACACCCTATTCTTTTCTACAGGTTTTTGCTTTGATTTCTTGTCAGCTTTTTTCTTTTTCTTGTCAGCTTTCTCTTGTTCTTTGTATTCATCATCAGTCAATAAACTCTCTTCGAGAATACCTTTCATCTCTTCAAACTTTTCATTGAGAGATTTTATAGAGACTTGCCCCGTTTCTGCTTTATCGGATTTGGCGGAGGCGGCAATTACACCGACTACTGTTAAAACAATGGCAACAACAATGGTAATGGCCTGCAGTAAAAATAGGCCGTATTGAACAAAAAAATCTAACACTTTATCTCCGATGGCTTACTGCCAATTTTGTATGGCTTCTGTGGCATGCTGGTTTAATGGTTTAGCAAACAAGCCGCTGTTGCTCAATTTTAATTCAAACAGCGCACCGTCTTTAGCCGGTAAGTATGTCGCACTTCCATAGACCGCGTCTATATATGGCAGGTAATGGGCATTAAAATTTATCCACTGCCAAATATCGACACCATAGTTAGTATCAGCCAATGAGTATAGTGAGCGGGGCGCGGTAGCCTCATCTTCAATACTATAATATCGGCCACTGAGTCTCTCCAACCGATAAACAGGTGTCATGGGGATCTCAGCCACCCATCGAATCACCCGGGCATCAATTTGCCACTGATCACCCCACAGCTTATAGGTTGACGCACTGCTCTCAACATCAGTCGGTGTAATCTCAACCTGATAGCTACCATCTAAATTACCGGTGAAACTGATATTAGCGATAGTCTGTTGTTGACTTAGATGACGGTAACTTAACAGATCTTTCGCGCTTAAGGCTAAAACAGCAACCGACATTAATAGACTGAGGCCTGCCAGCCCCCTTAACGTACCGAGCAGCCAAGATTTAGACCACAACAGACGCAGGGCAAAAAAAGCAATAATGGCAGCCAGCGACAGTAAAACGGCAGGGAGCAGATATTGAGACACAGTATTACCCTATTTACTCAGCAGAAGAGCCAACAATTAATTGACTGATACCCTGCTCGGCAATGCCAAGCAGGTCGTCATTAGAGTTAGCTGTTGAAGCGAGTTCATTAATATAGTATTCGATGCCGACCAAGGTGTCGGCTAATGCCTCTACTTGTTCACTCTGCTGTTCGCTTGAAAGAACAGTAGTCTCCAGGGTGGCTATGTATTGATTACACTTGAGAATGATTTGTTGGGCGCGGTGATAATCGAGAATGGCCAAAAAACCAGCAACCTTGGCCAAGGTCGCGCTCAAGTTAGCTATGTGGCTGAAATCAAAATTATTTTCAGCATAATTAACAATACTGCGCTTGGCCAGATTCATCATCGAAACGCCTTCGGCAATCACAATTTTGGCCGCCTTATTTAACATCACGTCAGCAATGACGGTAGTTTGCTTGTCCCGGCTCAGTAATTCTTTATCGCCAGAGACCTCAGTCGGTAAGGCCGTCAGAAGGGACAGCGCACTCTCGATATACAATAATGTACCGGCAGCATCGAGTAGGCATTGTTTATCATTGACCACACCATCTCGTACGGCTAATTCTAGCTCCAACCGCAAATGCTGTAATGTGTGCGCGATATCCATCAGTGACAGAAAAGACAGTATAGATTCTGTTTTTCCAAGTAGTTGCAACAGCGATTGCCACTCGTCAGTAACCCCTGTTTGGCTGACAAGTTCAAGAATATCCCTGGCCTGTAATAACTCTTCAACAATAGCGGCTGAAACTATCGCAACAGTATCCTTGCCAGGGCCAATAATATTGTTGAAATGGTCTTTGAAATCATTATCGGTCCAACTAAGTTTCGATACCTCATGTTCGTTCAGGATAGCGGTTATCGGTGCAGCTGAAGAATCAATAATAGAGACTAAAAATAGTAATTCATCGATTACCTGCCCCGTGACAACTGTTTCCTTACCGCGGGAAAGTTGACGAAGATTATTGTCAATAGACATCAAAAGGCGGAGACGTGTGAAGTTGATTTGTAACTTATTGCTAGACACTGCCGTTAAAACGACTTCAATTAATCGCCACAATGATGTCGGAAATCCTTCAAACACCTGCACCTTATTGCTGACATGGGCCATCAGGCGGCCGTATTGTTGCTGATCCTTGCCTTTGACCAAACCGAGCAAGCCCACTTGATACATATGATGCAAGCGCTTTAAACGCTCGCGATCACCGTCTAATGTCAAGGCAGAGATGGTCATATCGGATGAGTACTTAGCCAGACCGGTTAATTCTGACTCGTATTGGATCGATTTTTTTGCTGGCAGAGCGAGCTGGTTACTGAATTGATTGATCAGCAGCGGGTAACAATGCTGCTGACTAATGCAATAATCAACATAACGTGGAAGTACAAACAGTGTTTTACCGATAGCATTAATCACTGCCTCGGATAATTTTATCTCACCCCTGGTCAGCCGCTGCAAAACCACAGACAAGTTCTCTAGCAGTGTTGTCACACCGGTAAACTGCAAAATTTCAAAAGTACCGCTAAGCTGAGATAATTGACTATGCACGTCAGCTAATAATTCTTCACGACTGAGGTCTGACAAATACTGCTCAAGGCTGGCTAGGGTCTTGCCAATGGTGAGATTCGTCTCGTCAATGACAAGAGCAACCGAATTCATATTAAGGGGTACTGCTAATGTGGCCAAATTTCCCATTACGTATCTTTTCTTATTACCTATAAAGGAGTGGTGCTACCTAAGTTTTATTAAATTATTGGTAACTTTTCTACTTCTTAACAATCTTGAGTCATGGCATAATTGCGCACTTTCCAGTTAATGGCAATAACCGCCGTGTTTTTTGGCAATATTGGAAATAGAAAAGTTAGCTACATCACACTTAATCACTATAAATTGATTGAAAATCAACCAGTATTCGCTCGTTATACCTAAAATTTTGGGCTTCGGCCCTGCTGTTGGAAAAGAACATTATGCAATACAATCTATCACAGGCAATGAGCCGAAACTTTCTTGGTCAAGCTCCTCAGTGGTACAAGCTAAGTATTATCGCCATGCTTATCATTAACCCTATCCTCTTTATGACTGCCGGACCATTCATTACCGGCTGGGTGCTGATTGCCGAGTTCATCTTTACCCTAGCCATGGCGTTGAAGTGTTACCCGTTACAGCCGGGTGGTTTGTTAGCTATTGAAGCGATTGCCATTGGTATGGCAACCCCTGAAAGTGTTTACCACGAGGCTCTCGGCAACTTTGAAGTCATTATGTTGTTGATGTTTATGGTGGCCGGTATCTACTTCATGCAAAGCCTGCTGTTATTCGTGTTTACCAAAATACTCCTGGGAATACGCTCTAAAGTAATGATATCTTTGCTTTTTTCTATTGTTGCCGCAGTCCTCTCTGCCTTTTTAGATGCATTAACCGTCACCGCCGTGTTGATTACTGTCGCGCTGGGTTTTTACAATGTTTACCACAAGATTGCCTCCTCAGAAGGCGAGCACCGAGCTGACGACCAAAACGTCAAAGATGCCTACCGCGCCGACCTGAACCAATTTCGCTCATTTCTCCGAAGCCTGTTAATGCATGGCGCCGTTGGTACGGCATTAGGTGGTGTCTGCACCCTGGTTGGCGAACCGCAAAACCTATTGATCGCAGCCAAAACAGATTGGACGTTTATCGAATTTTTTCTCAAAATGGCACCGATTACAATGCCGGTTCTGGCTGCAGGCTTGTTATTGGTGGTGATACTCGAAGTTACCAAGACCTTTGGCTATGGTGCCAAACTCCCCGACTCAGTCCGCGAAGTACTTATTGCCTATGATGATGAACAAAACGCTAACCGCACATCCCGCGATAAAGCGGCGCTGATAGTACAGGCATTGGTTGCTGTATATCTGGTTATTGGCTTGGCTACGCACCTGGCTCCAGTGGGGCTGATCGGCTTAAGCGTTATCGTATTATTGACTGCCTTTAACGGCATTATTGAAGAGCATCAAATTGGCCACGCCTTCGAAGAGGCCCTGCCTTTTACAGCGTTATTAATTGTTTTCTTTGCCATTGTTGCTGTTATTCACCAGCAACACCTGTTCCAACCTATTATTAATTATGTATTAAGTTTGGACAGTAACATCCAACCGATCATGTTCTTTGCTGCTAACGGCGCACTTTCGGCCATCAGCGACAATGTTTTTGTCGCCACGGTGTATATCAATGAAGTAAAAGAAGCCTTTGACATGGGAAGTATTTCTCGCGACCAATTCGAGAAGCTCGCTATAGCGATTAACACAGGAACTAATATTCCCAGTGTGGCGACACCTAATGGCCAGGCAGCATTCCTGTTCTTGCTAACCTCTGCCGTTGCACCGCTATTACGCCTATCCTATGGCAAGATGGTCATTATGGCCTTCCCTTATACCATTGTCTTGAGCCTGGTGGGTGCTGTTATGGTCATCAACGTACTCTAAGAAAAAGGGTTGGCACCTGCCGGCGCCAACCCTTTTTTATCTATAGCGAATGCTTTATCCCAACCAGACGCAGTTACCGCCGCTCTTTTTATCCAACTTCTGCAGATAAGCCTCGTGGTCATCGAGCTCACGGCTACTTGGCTTCACGATCAGCAGGTCATCAGCCGTAGCCAACCGCTCTATTGCTGTTACTTGACTATCCCCCCCCTCCTTACCTGATAAGCCCAATTGAGTCTGACCGCCAGTAATAGCCAGATAGACATAGGCCAACATTTCTGTATCCAGCAAGGCGCCGTGATTATCCGGCGAGCGAACAGTTGCCAACTCTTGCAGAGTCAGCGGCTGGCCACGGCCATTGGCACCGGGGTTGAGGTGCAATGTTTTGTAATCAAAAGGATATTCGGCATAACGCTTGACCAAACGGTCGAGCGTGGTATTCGTTTTCATGCCAGTGACCATATCGCTCATGGCATAGGTGTTAGTCACCTTCCAGCTGTCATCAACGGGGGCGTGGCGATAGCCGTTTAGCTTAAGTTCATGATTGATAAACTTCATATCAAAGGGGGCATTGTGGGCTAACAATTCCGCTTTATCTGCGCCATCGGTGCCGGCCAAAAATGCCATAAAGTCATCAGCAATATCTTCAAAATATGGCTTGTCGAGCAAAAAATCATCGCTGATACCATGCACTTTGGCGGCATCCTCGTCGACTTTTCTTCGCGGATTGATGTAGACATGAAACTCACGCCCCGTAAATCGGCGACCGATCATCTCTATGCAGCCAATTTCGATAATACGGTGGCCGAGTTCTGGCTCTAGCCCCGTCGTTTCTGTATCGAGAAATACCTGTCTCATAGACACCTTAATTATTTAGCTATTTTACTGATGCCACGATTGGCAAGTTGGTCAGCAAGTTCGTTGTCGGGATGGCCGCTATGACCTTTGACCCATTTCCATTCAACCTGATGACGTTTAACCTGATCATCGAGTTGCTGCCAAAGGTCGGCATTCTTAACCGGTTTTTTAGCGGCAGTTTTCCAACCGTTCTTTTTCCAATTAACCATCCACTCGGTAATACCCTTGCGTACATATTGTGAGTCTGTGGTCAGCACAACCTGACAAGACTCTTTCAAGGCTTTTAAGCCTTCAATAGCTGCCATTAACTCCATACGGTTGTTGGTCGTATCTGCTTCACCACCACAGAGCTCCGTTTGATGCTCGTTATAGCGCAGCATGGCACCCCAGCCACCTGGTCCGGGGTTACCCTTGCAGGCTCCATCGGTGAAAATAACAACTTTTTTCAATGTTTATCCTTAGTGTTTTGTCTGACGATCAGTCTAACGCTTGTCTATGGCTGAGCCAATCTTTGTTGTTGCCACACCGCCAAATATTGGAATATCGAAGCCACCTCGAAGCTTTATAAATTTAGGCTTCAACGGTGTTAATCGCTGTACCTCTTTTATCGCTTCCGCCACATAAATGCCACCACCTGGTAGCTGAAACCTAGCTGCAATTTGGCTGTAAATCATCGAAGCCGATATAACCGCCTTGATGTTAGTGGGCAGCTCATAACAGTCGAAACGATGTACCGGGCTGCCAAAACCGAGAAGATTGAGCCAATCATCGAGCCGGCGCAAACCGATTGGGCGCGCCCTAACGCGATCTGCTTGGCCTACCCCTTTGATGACGGTGCTCAATCCAAGCAAGCTATAGGGATTAATACCGAGAATAATAACACGCCCGTGTGGAACCAATACCCGCTGTACCTCACGAAGCATCTGATGCGGATTTTTTGAGAATTCGAGTACATGGTGAAGAATCACCACATCGACTGACTCCGTGGCAATAGGCAGCGACTCAAACTCCGTGGTAATGCAATATTCAGTTTGAGTACTATCGGGGAAACAGTTGAGGCTGAGCTTTTGGTGTATACGGCACTCGGAATAAAGCTCGGCGTTCTCCAGGCTCGACATCTGAATAAGGCTATGACCAAAATAGCCTCGAACCCGGTCACCGGCCAAGGCCTGCTCTTGGCAGAGAAGGTGTCGACCAAAGTTGGTTGTAAACCACTGTTGCAACGGTTTTTTGCTGACCTCTAACACTGGCCTTGGTGAGCCAAAACGCATCTTACTCAATGACCTGCACCTACTGGGGATTATTGAGCACAATAATAGAACACAAAACAGCAGCTGAATAGACTCTATTAACTATCGAACTCTGTGATTAATTAGCATAAAGTATACGCCACATCTGTGAGACTTAACGGCGGAAATACATGCAATCCATTGACAGAATTGAAGCGTTTAATGATAACTATATCTGGTTGCTGAGTAACGCCGGCTTGGCTGCTGTTGTCGACCCGGGTGATGCGCAGCCTGTCATTGAGCGACTGCAAGATCTCAATCTTAAACTCACCACTATTTTAATCACTCACCACCACCTCGACCATGTTGGTGGTATCGAAGAATTACGTAAGGCCTACCCCGACGTAACGGTTTACGCACCCCATAACAGCCCCTATAAACAGGCGGATATCAGTGTTGGCCAAGGTGATGATGTCGATGTTTTAGGCGACATTTATCAGGTTATTGGTGTACCAGGCCACACCCTCGACCACATTGCCTACTTCAATCTTGGCAGTGATAATCGACCCACGCTTTTTTGTGGTGACACCTTATTCGCAGGTGGTTGTGGCCGAGTTTTCGAAGGCACCTACGCGCAGATGCATCAATCATTGTCATTACTTGCTGAGCTGCCGGGAGAAACCGCCGTCTATTGTGCGCATGAATACACCCAAGCTAATCTGCTATTTGCACAAGCCGTTGAACCCAACAACACGGTGTTGGCCGAGCGTGTGATCAAGGTTGACAACGACAGGGCTAATAACATTGCAACCGTTCCTACATTTATTAGGACAGAACTGGCCACCAATCCATTTCTACGCTGTAATCAAGTCTCTGTCATTGACGCTGCTACGGCTTTGAGTACAAATGAGATCAACCCCTCAGATGTTGAGCAAGTATTTGCCGCCATACGACAATGGAAGGACGCTTTTTAGCAATCGTGTTAGCATTGTCATCGCAACCCCGTTTATGTTGATCATCAGCTTTTGGAGTCATATTGTTTTGTTAACTCGTCATCTTATATTTCTCTCGCTAAGCGCCGGCATGTTGGCCGGCTGCAACAGTGCATTGTTGAACAAAACTCCGGCTACCGAACAACCGAATAGCGAAGCAGATTTTGTTGCAAGCTACCCTGACAACCACATCACTGTGAAGCAAATAAGCCGCTGCAGTCCTGGCCTGGACAATATTCCGGCCGAGCAATTTCACGATATCCACTATGACGATGTATGGCAGCGTATCCGCGATGACTTCAGTCTTTCTACTGAGCTGCATCGACCACAGGTACAAGCGCAACTCAACTGGTACCAGAAACACCCTCAATATATGAACCGGGTCAGTCAACGCGCCACTCCTTATTTGTTCTACATCACAGAAGAAATCGAACGGCGCGGCATCCCGGTAGAATTAGCACTGGTGCCCATTGTTGAGTCGGCCTATGACCCCTTTGCTTATTCGCATGGCCGTGCAGCTGGTATGTGGCAATTCATTCCCAGTACAGGCAAGAGTTTTGGTTTAGATCAAAGCTGGTGGTATGACGGTCGTCGTGATGTGGTGGCCTCTACCAATGCTGCATTAACGTACTTCACCACACTGGCTAAACGTTATGACGGCGACTGGGAGTTAGCACTGGCCGCCTACAACTCTGGTCTTGGCACCGTAGACCGGGCGATCAGAAAGAATAAAAAACTGGGCAAGCCTACTGATTATTGGTCGCTCGACCTGCCCCGCGAAACCAAGGCCTATATACCGAAAGTGCTGGCCTTGGCCGAATTAATTTCACAGCCGGCTAAGTACAACATGCCTATGCCGATGATCGATAATCAGCCCTACTTTACGGTGGTCAACGTCAGTTCGCAGATCGATCTTGCTCAGGCAGCCGAGATGGCCCAAATAGCCACCGATGATTTATACCGTTTAAACCCCGGCCACAATCAGTGGGCGACAGATCCTAATGGCAGTCATGAATTAGTTATTCCAATAACCAGTAAAGAAGTCTTCTCAACTGCGTTGCAGCAACTTGACCCCAATCAGCGCGTCACGTGGCAGCGTTATAAGATACAGAGCGGTGACAACCTCGGCAGTATAGCCAAGCGCCACAAAACCACTGTGGCGGTTATTCAAAACTCAAACAATATCAAGGGCAGCACCATTCGTACCGGCCAGATGTTGATGATTCCAAAGTCCAGTAAACCCGTCGAACACTATTCGCTCAGCGCCGATCAGCGCAGCGCCAATAAAATAAAAGCCAAAAACAAACAGGGAAATCTACGCAAAAATGAGTATACCGTTCGTGCAGGTGATTCATTTTGGCAGATTGCTAACAAAAACAATGTCACTACCCGACAGTTAGCCAGCTGGAATTCAATGGCCCCAGGCGACACACTATCCATTGGTAAAAAACTGGTCATCTGGCAGCCATCGCCCACCGCTATCAGCCAAAACAACCGCACTGCAACGACCCGCAAGCTTGGCTATAAGGTACGTTCCGGGGATTCACTTGCCAGAATAGCCGGTCACTTCAAAGTTGCAGTCAGCGATATCGTCAAATGGAACACCCTCGACTCGCAGGATTACTTGCAGCCCGGTCAACGTCTGACGCTGTATGTTGATGTCACCAGTGGACGCCGATAAGCGTCATTAATATCGCACGTAGATTGTTAATTTTTAGCATAAAATGAACAATCTACGATGCAATAATGGCATGAACGTATTAAGCTGGATCCACATTCATCACTATTGAATTACCCGCTATCAATGACCAGTTATTTCATTCGACGATTGTTACTGATCGTGCCCACCTTTATTGGTATTACGCTACTTATTTTTGCGATTACGCGCGCCGTTCCTGGCGGGCCTATCGAACGGCTAATCCAACAGCAAAGTATGGCTGCTTCGGAGGCGGCCAGCGCCAGCAGTGATACCACCAGCGGCAGTAGTTTATCCGACCAACAGTTAGACGAACTCCGTGCCTACTATGGCTTCGATAAGCCGGTGTTGATCAGCTATGGCATCTGGCTGTCGAAACTGGTGCAATTTGATCTGGGCATATCAACCCGTTATCACGAACCCGTCTGGCACTTAATTAGAGACCGCTTACCGGTGTCGTTATTCTATGCCTTTGCGACGTTGATTATTACCTATGGTATTTGTATTCCCCTGGGGATTATCAAGGCCATTAAACATCAAACCGTGATAGATAATACCTCATCCATTTTAGTCTTTATTGGTTACGCCGTGCCTGGCTATGTGGTGGGTATTTCACTGATTACCCTATTCGCCTCACACTGGGATGTTTTTCCACTCGGTGGCTTCAGCAGCGATGATTACGACAGCCTCAGCCTGGGTAACAAAATACTCGATATTCTCTATCATGCTGTTCTTCCCCTCGCCGCTTATGTGGCCGGTAGTTTTGCTCAGCTAACACTGATCGTTAAAAACACCTTGATGGATAATCTCGCAGCCGATTATGTACGCACAGCCGTCGCCAAGGGGCTTGATTATAAACAGGCAATCTTCGGTCACGCCCTGCGTAACAGTCTCATACCATTGGCCACCGGTTTTGGCAGCAGCCTAACAGCGGTATTGGGTGGTTCGTTCTTAATCGAGGCAATCTTTAATATCGACGGCATGGGCTTACTGGGCTATGAATCGGTGCTGGAGCGTGACTACCCCGTCGTCATGGGTATCTTGGCCATTTCTGCATTGTTATTTCTTCTCGGTAATATTCTCTCTGATTTCTTTGTCGCGCTCGCCGACCCACGGGTGAAATTCGAATGAGTATGTTTACCCTCAGCCCTCAGGGCAAGCGACAATGGCAGCGATTTAAGGCGATTAAGCGCGGCTATTATTCCGCCGTGTTATTAGTCGGGTTATTGCTGCTCAGCTGTTTTGCCGAGTTGTTAATCAGCAATCGAGCCCTTGTGGTCAACTACCAGGGCGAATTCTATTTCCCTACCTACGGCGCGGTGATTGACGGCCAGAATTTTGGCCAACAACGCGCGTTTGAAACAGACTATCGTGACCTAAAGCAGACGCTCAAAGACAGTGGCGAGGGCTGGGTGATTATGCCACCCGTGCCATATTCACCCACTGAGATTGATCTCAACCTGACCGATTTCCCTCCCTATCCCCCCTCTCTGCAACACTGGCTGGGTACCGATACCAGTGGTCGCGACGTGCTTGCCCGCCTCGTTTATGGTTTTCGTACCGCCATGGCATTCAGCCTTATCCTGCTGATATGCAACTATATCATCGGTGTCAGCATTGGCTGTTTAATGGGCTTCTTAGGTGGCAAGGTCGACTTATTTGGCCAGCGCATCATAGAGATTTGGTCCAATGTCCCCTTTCTCTACGTCATCATGATTATCGCCTCAATCATTGTCCCTAGTTTCTGGACTCTGGTGGTGTTAATGGTGTTGTTCGGATGGATGGGCATTACCTGGTATATGCGAACCGTAACCTACCGCGAGGCCAGCCGTGAATATGTCATGGCGGCGAGAGCCATCGGTGCCAGTCAGAGCCGCATACTGTTCCGGCATATCCTACCCAATACGATTTCATTATTAGTGACTTTTATCCCGTTCTCTATTGCCGCCGGCATCTCCTCACTCACCGCCCTCGATTATCTAGGCTTTGGCCTGCCCAAGACCACACCCAGCTGGGGTGACTTGCTGGCACAGGGAACCAATAATTTACAATACGAATGGATCGTTCTTTCTGTCATCGTTGCCATGACGGTGGTATTAACCATGGTGACCTTTATTGGCGAAGCCATTCGAGAAGCCTTTGACCCGAAAAAATATGCCTATTTTAAGTAAGTTTTATCACTGTCTCGCCAAGCTAGCGTTGCCGCTGGCCTGCCTTGCCATGGTCGGCTGCAGTCAATCTGAGGACAATCTAACCGCCTGGCAACCCCTGGATGGCATCGAGATTGTGCAATACCCCAGCACCACTTTGAAAGAGGCTGTTGATTGGCAAACCAATAATAGTGACTCTGTCTTTGCCGCCGAGGAGGCCATCCGAGGGGGTATGCAGCGAGACTACATTGGCTCCTTTCCAATGACCTTCAGAACAGTCGGCCCCGATTCAAACGGTGGCTTTGCCGGCTACATACGTTCGCTAAACCTCAGTCTGTTAGACAAACACCCTAACAGCCAGCAACCCTTACCGAGCCTGGCCACGCACTGGGCCTTTGGTGCCGATGGTAAGACCGTCTATTACAGGCTGGACCCTGACGCACGCTGGTCGGATGGTAAGCCTGTCACCGCCGACGACTACCTCTATGCCATCGATTTTATGCGTGCCAAGGAAATCATTGCGCCCTTTTACAATAATTATTTCACTGAGCAGATTGTCGGCATTACAAAATACGACGACTACACCATTGCCGTTGAAAGTGGTAATGCCAAACCCCAGGATGAGTTGTTATTCGCCACAGCCATTTCACCCCAGCCGCAGCACTTCTATAAATTGACTGACAACTGGGTGCGTGATTACAACTGGAAAATACCGCCGGTTACCGGCGCCTATAATATTGGTGCCTTCAAAAAGGGAAAATACATCGATTTTTATCGTAACGAGGATTGGTGGGCCAACGACAAGAAGTATTATCGCCACCGCTTCAACCCCGACACGTTACGATTAAAAGTGATTCGTAATGACGATGTGGCGTTTCGCTATTTTCTTAAGGGTGAAATAGATACCTTTACCTTGGTCATGCCCAGACTTTGGCACGGCAAGGCTCAAGGAAAACCCTTTGATAACGGTTATATCATCAAGGCAAAATTTTATAACGATGTACCCGTCCCCTCCTCTGGCATGTGGCTAAACTCCGCCGACCCTATATTGCAGGATATTGCCGTGCGCAAGGCGCTGGCCCATGCGGTCAATGTCGACAAAGTCATCAGCACAGTACTGCGCAATGACTACGAACGGCTTAACACCCATCATCAGGGCTACGGTGATTACAGTAATACCAGCATTCGCCCCCGCTTGTTCGACTTAGCAAAGGCCAATCACATACTTGATCAGGCTGGTTGGGACACGAAAGATAGTAACGGTATTCGCCTTAAAAATGGCCAGCCACTTTCACTGCGTGTGACCTACATGAGTGATGATCATACGCCTCGATTGGTGATATTGAGAGAGTCTGCTCGCAAGGCTGGCATCGATTTGAAACTACAGTTTTTAGACATGAGTACCGGCTTTAAGCAGGTGTTAGAGAAGAAACACCAAATAGCCTGGATGGGCTGGGGTGAAGGCGGTATAGCTCCACGTTTTTGGCAACATTACCACTCGGATAATGCTAATAAGCCACAGACAAACAACATCACTAACACAGCCGACCCGATAATGGACGGAAAAATTGAGCAATATCGCCGTTCAATTGACCGCGATGAGCGTATCAAACTGGCGCAACAACTCGAACAGATGATTTACGACAAGGCTATTTTCATTCCCACTTTTGCTGTGCCCTATACCCGTTCTGGCTACTGGCGCTGGATGAAACTGCCGCCGTGGATGGGTACCAAGGAGACGACGGCGCTGTTCTCATTTGGCGCCGGCTTGCATTGGATAGACCCTACGGTAAAGGCTGAAGTAGTGGCGTCGAAAAAATCGGGGGTCAGCTACCCTGCCGAAACCATTGTTAACGACGATTTCAAGGTGTCCAAATGACTGTTTTATCTGTCGACAATATTAGCATCGATTTCGACACCGACGATGGGGTCATCAATGTCATCGACCAGCTCAGTTTCACGCTTAACAAGGGCGAAATACTGGGTATCGTCGGTGAGTCTGGCTGCGGCAAGAGCGTCACCGCGATGTCGCTGCTTAAACTGCTACCCCAGCCTGCCGCCCATTATCGATCCGGCCAGGTGAGCTATAACGGCACCGATTTATGGGCCTGCCAACTCGATCAGCTGAAGCAATATCGCGGCAAGAAGATCGCCATGATATTTCAAGAGCCAATGACAGCGCTCAACCCTGTCTATACCATTGGCAAACAATTGGCTGAAATATACCAGCTACATTTCCCCGAAAAAACCAGCCAGCAGATTATCCAGGCCAGCGGTGAAATCTTAAGTCAGGTCGGCATCGCCGAGGCACAACAGCGGCTCACCGAGTACCCCCATCAATTATCGGGCGGCATGCGCCAGCGAGTCATGATTGCCATGGCACTGGCCTGTGAGCCGGACATCCTCATCGCCGACGAACCAACCACGGCGTTGGATGTCACCATACAAGCGCAAATACTCGCCTTGATTACCGACTTACAACAGCAGCGACAGTTATCCGTCATCTTCATCACCCACGACCTTGGCGTTATTGCCCAGTTGTGTGACCGGGTAATGGTGATGTATGCGGGCAGAATGGTTGAAAGTGCTGACGTTTACACCCTGTTTGAGCAACCCAAACACCCCTATACCCACGGTTTATTGCAGGCGCTTCCGAGGCTGACCGACACCCCTAAAACCAAACTCAATACCATCGAGGGCATCGTGCCGGCCATTGCCGATTTGGGACAGGGCTGCCGCTTTGCTGATCGTTGCGACTTCGCCAGTGAGCAATGCCAGAGTCAGCCCTGCGTTGTTGGTGACAGCCATCAATTTGCCTGTTGGCACCCGATTACAGCCGAGCAAATATTATGACCGAGCCCCTGTTACGCGTTTGCGATCTGGTGAAATTTTACCCGGTAAAAGCCGGTGTATTTAAGAAGACGGTAGCCCATGTTCAAGCCGTTAATGGTGTTAGTTTGACCATTGCAGCAGGTGAAACCCTCGGGCTGGTTGGCGAATCTGGCTGCGGCAAATCAACTCTTGGCCGCACTATTTTGCAATTAGAGACCGCCAGCGCTGGTGAGATTGTCTTTGACGGTCAGCATCTAGACCAACTGAGCGCCAGCCAACTTAAAAAAGTCAGACAAAAACTACAGGTGATATTTCAAGATCCCTACGAGTCACTGAACAGCCGCCATACAGTTGGTCAAATTATCGAAGAACCACTGATCATCCACCGTCGAGGTGATGCAGCAGAGCGCAAGCTTAACGTTTTGGCTCTGCTGCAAAAAGTCGGCCTGCCTGCCACCGCCGTCGATAAATTCCCGCACGAGTTTTCTGGTGGTCAACGTCAACGAATTGGTATCGCCCGCGCCATCGCATTAGCGCCGGAGTTAATTGTCTGTGACGAACCGGTGTCGGCACTCGATGTGTCTATACAATCCCAAATCATCAACCTATTACTCGAATTACAACAGGAGATGGGCCTGGCACTACTGTTTATCGCCCACGACTTGTCTGTGGTCAGGCACATATCTGACCGCATTGCCGTAATGTACTTGGGTAAAATTGTTGAGATTGCCAACGCTGACGATATCTATCGCAATCCCAGACACCCTTATACCCAGGCGCTGATCAGCGCCATTCCAATACCCGACCCGCGTCAACGCAGCAAACATCAGCCACTGGCCGGCGATGTGCCCTCACCGATTAATCCGCCCAGTGGCTGCAGCTTTCATACACGCTGCCCCCACGCTGACACGCTGTGCAAAAGCCAGGAGCCGATACTACAAGGGGAACAACAGCAGGTTGCCTGCCATCACTGGCAGCAGTCGACATAAAAAAGCCGGCAACCGCCGGCTTTTTTTTCACAGTAACAGGCTGCTTAAAGTAGCTTGGCCTCAAGCTTTTTCAATATTGCCTTAAGCTTTGCCACCTCTGATTGAAGCTCGACAATCTGTTGTCGGTTTTGTTCGGCCTGTGAAGTTACCGCGACCGTATTGGGTTGTTTCTTGGCGGCGCTTAACAGCTCAACCTTGTGCTGCAGGTTTTCGCCAATGGCGACTCGGGAGTCGAGACCATCAAGACCATCAACTCCCGCTTTGGCGGCGCCACCTTCTTTGCCGCCTCGTACCCATGTTTTTCCGTTAGGTGTCCGTTTGTATGCGCCCTCTGCACCCTTGCCTGCCACACCTGCACTCCCGGCCAAGCCTTTGGTGCCCATATTTGTGATGACGATTAACCGAGGTTTATAAACAGAAAGATCGGCGGCACTGTTATTGGCGTCAAAATACTGCAGACTGACATCGCCAGCATTGCCGCCGTTACCACCGTTACCACCAGCGCCTGCATTACCGCCATTAGGGCCTAGGCACTTCTTCACCTCACCGCCCTGCTCGCCATCACCACCGTTACCACCGCTACCGCCATTGCCACCGCTGGCAATAACGGTTAACTGCCCCAAGGTATCGATGCCGAGATTGATGTTGATCTTGGCAGCGTTTTCACCGTTGCCACCGTCCGAGCCAAACACCCCATTTCTGCCTGACTGACAGCGGTCGGCAACGGCATCGGTATAACTGGCGCCATTGACGCCGGCAGTGCCCGGCTTACCGCTGACATCGATGGTGACATTATCACCAATCACGGCATGTTTGGCGATCAGTTCAAACTGCTTAACAGAGGCATCAACAAGCAGTGTGCTGTTATCACCCATGGTTAGCCTTTCGACGGCGATATAGCCCTGTTTATTATCGAGGCGAAGCGTGTCTCCTGCCTTAACAATGAGTTCTTCGGCCTGTGTAACAGCGGTAAATAATAGGGACGTCAGTAACAGCAGACGGTTGAGGGAAAGATGACGGCTTAACATTGGGAACAACTCCAAAGACTTATATTTATCGCACTATTAAACCACGTCAGATGAAAACTCGCAGCATTTGATGACGCTGCTTTATTGTTGCCCAACGCCAGCCTATAATCCGGCCATTACTCATGACGATAGACAACTGACGATGAAAATATTTAGCTCCAGTTTTGGTGAATATACACTCGACCGCTACCCCAAGACCCAGGATGTCAATCTTCAGGCCTGGGATGCAGGCGACCATTATTTACTCAATCATCTGGCCGACATCGATTCTTTAGGCCGAGTGCTCATTATCAACGACACCTTTGGCGCGCTTACCACCGCACTGTATCAGCATGATATTACCGTGTGGTCTGACTCCAAACTCGCCGAACTCAGTTACCAGAAAAACTACCGGCTCAATGGATTGCCTGAAAACTATAGTTTTGTCCCCTCGACCGAGACACCCAAGGGCTTGTTCGATACTGTCATCATTAAAATACCCGGCACCAATCGCTATCTCGATGATATTTTATTGCAGTTAACCGCCCTGGTGAAACCCGATAGCCGCGTCATTGGTGCCGGCATGGCGAAGTACTGGACTAAAAAATGGCCGCAGTATTTTGCCGACCGTCTGGGTCATAGTGAATGTTCTCTAACCTGGAAAAAAGCACGATTAATTCTCTCTAACACCGATGCGCTGCCAGTAAAACAAGCTGCTGTTAAAACCAGCAGCTATCGGGCCGAGCCACTGGAAATGACCATCGGCAAGCTGTCTAATGTTTATGGTCAGGACTATCTCGATGTCGGGGCACGGGTGTTAATCGCAGCGCTGCCGGACTTCAATGGCAGACAAACATTGGCTGACCTCGGCTGCGGCAGCGGCGAATTAGGTTTATGCGCGCTGAGCAAAAACAGCACGATTAACGTCGAATTTATCGATGAATCCTATCAGGCCGTGGCCTCTGCCAAAGCCAATGTCATGACAAATTTACCCGGTGCCATCGATCGAGCAAGCTTTACCTGCAGCGATGGCTTAATCGATAAGGACAAAAACAGCTACGATGTGGTGCTGTGCAATCCGCCTTTTCACCAACAACAAACCATCGGCGATCATATCGCCTGGAATATGATGCACCAGGCCAGAAACAGCTTAAAGCCCGGTGGCGAGCTGTGGTTAGTCGGTAATCGTCACCTCAACTACAACAATAAACTGCAACGTTTATTTGGCAATTGTGATCAGGTTGGCGGCAGCGATAAATTTGTCGTCTTTAAGTCAGTCAAAACATGACGCCAGCGATACTGAGCCGTTAGCCACCCACACAGATGATTCGGCCACTGAGCCTTTTGTTTATAGTCACAGGCATACGTTAAAAAAAATAAGGAGGTCACGGTATGACCATCGGTGTCATGTTTGTCTGTTTTGGCAATATCTGCCGTTCGCCCAGTGCTGAGGGAGTCTTTAGGGCGATGGTTGAGCAGGCCGGACTCGGCGATAAAATCAGCGTCGACTCCACCGGCACCGCCGCCATTAATATCGGAAAATCGCCAGACCCCCGTGCTATTTTGGCCTGTGACAAGGTCGGTATTGATATCAGTTCGTTGGTTGCCCGCCAGATTGATGACGATGATTACCACAATAATCACTACATCATCGCCATGGATCGACAAAACCTGATGAATGTAACGGCCTGGAAAACACCGCATTACCAAGGCCAGATTCGCCTGCTGATGGAGTATCACCCCAACAATGGCGGCAATCATCAACTGCCCGACCCCTATAACTCAGATCAAGATCAGTTCTACCGCGTCATCGACAGCATCGATGCAGCGTGTAAGACCTTATTGCAAGAGATCAAAGCCGAGCATCAACTGTAGCTGTTAGGCAGGCGGTATTACGACATCGGCTGAATGACATCGTCGGCGAATTTAAACAGCGACTCTATCTTTTGCTCAATGGTGGCATCGGGGCCGAAATACATCATCCATGGTTGTGTCAGTATATGGCTGACGCCTTTATCGGCCAACCTACCATAGCCATTGGGCTCATAGGCATCGTTCGGTGTCGCCATTACTCTAAACGGGCCGCTCAGCCCCTGCTGCGCTCTAAACTGATGGATCTGGTCTATTGAGTCGATAATCTCGGCACTGCTTTGCAAGTCAGTCAACCAGCCGGCATCGAGCCTGGCCACACGCTTAAGTGCCGCCGTTGAGATGCCGCCAATCCACAGTGGGATAGCCTCGGTTGGCGCAGGGTTCATCTCGACGCGGTCAAATTGATAGTGTTCGCCATGGTGTTCAACATACTCCCCCGTCCAAAGCTTGCGCATGACGGCAATCATCTCGTCGGTACGCCTGCCTCGGGTTTTGAAATCCTGCTGCAACAGCTTGAATTCATCGGCAGACCAACCGACACCGACGCTGAGATCGACCCGATTATCCGATAACACCGCCGCGGTAGAGATGGCCTTGGCAACCAGGAACGGGTTGCGTTCAGGCAATACAAAGATATTTTGGCTGAAACGGAGGGTGCTGGTAATCGAGCTTAGCGCGCCTATCATCACCCAGATATCAGGCCACTCGGTGAACTCCGGCCAGCGCCTGGCACCATCATCGGTGTAAGGGTATGGGGTCGACAGCTGCTCTGGGTTGACCACATGATCACTGAACGAGATTGAGCCGAAGCCTGCCTGTTCGGCAGCAACAGCCAGCTGCTTGATTTCATCGATCTTATTGAATGAGGTTGAGAGTACAAATTTCATCGAGCTTCCTTCTTATTTTTACTCAGTATATCGGCAAGCCATGGATCAGGAATCATATTATTGGGTGGTTTGAAACCGGCTGCCGGTGACATCGATTGACCATAACACTGGTGGCCAGCGACTATACAAAACACCGGTGGCAGCGTATATTCGCCCTACTTTTTATCCAGTCACGGTTTACTATGTTAGATCACAGCAGTCAGCAACTCAGCGCCCTTATTAATGCCGCCTCGGACACTCTCAGCCTCTGGTTTGTCGACGAGGCCACCGACATCAATTGCCTGTCATCCATACAGCCCCGTGACAACCTATCGATTATTAGCAACCGCTACGATCTACATCAACAGGCACTGGCCTGTGGGCTCAATAGCCGTTTCGGTGATTTCACGCTGGCTATTGATCAGCAATACGAGCAGATATTCTTTCGTATCGCCAAAGAGAAGCCGATCGTTCACTATCTGATCAACCGCTCGGCCGATCTCCTCGTTAGGCAGGGCCTGCTGACGTTGGTTGGCGAGAAAGGCGATGGCACCAAGACCTATATCGACAAGGCCAAGAAATATTTTAATTCCAGTGCCCAGGCCAAGAAGAACAACATTATCTACACCGGCCATATCCGCTTCTTTTCCAAGGGCAAGCCGTTGGATGACAAGCACTACACCAGCCTGCAAACCATCACTGACGATATGATTAGTAAGCCTGGTGTCTTTGGCTGGAACAAGATCGATCAGGGTAGCAAATATTTAGTCGACAACCTGGCTGAAATTTTGGCATCAAACAGTATTGCCAGTGATGCCAGTGTATTAGACCTGGGCTGTGGTTATGGCTACTTATCGATAGAGGCGGCGAAACTTGGCAGCTTTACTTTTACTGCCACCGATAATAATGCGGTCGCGGTCAGCTGCTGCCAGGCCAACCTCGAACAAAGGGGCATTGCTGGTCAGGCCTTGGCCAGCCACTGTGCCGACAATATTGAACAGCGTTTTGATCTGGTGCTGTGCAACCCGCCGTTTCATACCGGTTTCGATACCGATAAAGACCTGACGCCACTGTTTTTGCAGCAGGCGAAGCAGCATCTCAACAGTAACGGTGTGGCGGTTTTTGTGGTCAATAGCTTTATTCCCTTGGAAGCCAAGGCAGAGTCAATCTTCAAGACCATTGAAGTGATTGCTAAAAACACCCAGTTCAAGGTGGTGGCGCTGCGCTAGCAAACGCCAGCCACTGCGGCGACAATTATTGGCGAATAAACAGCGCCATCGCCTCGCTGTGACTGGTATTGGGAAACATATCCATGCAACCGTAACTGGCCAAACGATAACCCTGGTTAATAATCGCCTCACCATCACGGGCCAGTGTTGCCGGGTTACAGGAAACATAGACCACTCGCTCAGGTTGATAGCGATCCAGGCGCTCGACAATTTGTTGGGCGCCTTCACGGCTCGGATCCAGCAGCATCTTGGTAAACTTGGCTCGGCGTGTCCAATCCAGGGCGCTGCCACCTTCAACCGCCAAATCGCTACAGGCAAAGAAGGCATTATCGATATGGTTAACGGCCGCATTATGACTGGCCTTATCGACCATAGACTGTACACCCTCAACACCGGTGACGGTTGCCACCTGCTGACTGGCGGGCAAACTGAAGTTACCAACCCCGCAGTACAAATCCAATAGATGATCCTGCTTGTTCAACGCCAATAAGCCCAATGCCTGCTCAACCATGGCAGTGTTGACTTGCTGGTTAACCTGGGTGAAGTCACCGGCACCGAAATGCAGATCGATATCACCAAGTTGATAGCTGAAACTGGCCTCGCCATCGACGGGATATAAACAGTGGCTGACTGTCTCCTCACCGCCTTCGATGGTGACGACTTTACAGTCATTCTGTTCACCAAACTTGATCAATGCTTTTTTGTCGGCGTTGACCAGGCTGCGGGTAACACGAATAGCCACCCCCGCCTGGCCACCGTCTTCAATCAACTCGACGTGACCGAGTTGTTTTACCGCTTTTAAGCGCGGTAATACGGCTGCCAATGGCTGTAATAATTTGTCCAAAACCGGCACCAATACCGAACAGCTGTCGATATTGACGATGTTTTTGCTGCCCTGCTGACGCATGCCCAGTTTAAATACCTGGCTCTTGGGGTCGGCAAAAATAGCCAGGCGAGCTCGGCTACGATAACCAAAAGTGGCCGATTGTAATGGTGCCAACAGTTCGGTGTCTTCATCAATTAACTGACGTAACTGATTGTTTAGTGATTCGTTTTTAAACTGCAATTGGGTTTGTGCACTGGCATGCAACAAACTACAGCCACCACATTGGCCGGCATATTGGCAATTGACTGTCACCCTGCCCTCGGCAGGCTCTATCACTTCCTGCACCACCGCCTCATCGAAACGGCCGCCGTGACGCAGCCACCGCGCCTTGACTGTTTCACCGGGTAGCGCGCCGGCGACAAAACAAACCTTACCATCGACTCGTGCCACACCACGCCCATCGCTACCGATGCTATCGATAGCGAGCACACTGGCCTTGGTGACTTTTTTGGCTTTGGGTTTAAAGAAACGGGGGTTGTTGGAGAAATTACGAGACATAACAGAACGCCGGACAGATGATTTAGCGGCATTATAACGAATGATGGTGATCAATAGCGAATAGAGACGGTAAAACACTCGTTAACAGCCGTGGCTAAACACCACTGTTAACGAGGGGGGATGGGATGGCAGGTCACGCGTTAAAGCGTAACCTCTGCCATGAAACGTACTACATCGAGGCTTTCTTCGGCGGTTTCTTTGCGGCCGACAATCAGCGAGGTGACATCGGTTTTCTTCCAGTCTTGGATACGCTCTTTGATGCGATCCTTGGGCCCTGACAGGGAGATCTCGTCCGCCAGTGCATCGGGCACGGCATTAACAGCCTTCTCGATATCGCCAGACATGTAGATGTCCTGTACTTCCTGTGCGGCATCGCCAAAGCCCATACGGCCCATCAGGTTTTTATGGAAATTATCATTCTTCGCCCCCATTCCGCCGAGGTATAAGGCCAGCATCCACTTGGTCGGCAACAATGCCTCGTCAAGGTTGTCATTGAGGTGAATATTGATCGACACCGGGATCTCAAAGCCTTCTGGCTTGTTTTTCAACGAGTCATCGTAAATATCCATACGGTAAGGCGAGACAAACATCGGTAACCAGCCATCGAACTGTTCGGCGGCCAGGGCAACGTTCTTCGGTCCCTCAGCGCCTAGAAAGACTGGAATGTGGCTGCGCAGTGGATGGGTAATACTCTTCAGCGGCTTACCGAGGTTCATGCCGCCTTTGAGCGGCAGCTGATATTGCTTGCCATTCAGAGTTACCGGGCCCTCACGGGCAATAACCTGACGGAAGATGTCGATCCATTCACGGGTACGCTCCAGTGGACGGTTAAATGGCTGGCCATACCAGCCCTCCACTACCTGAGGGCCGGAAACACCGATACCCAGAGTTAATCGGCCATTCGACATATGATCAAGCGTCAGCGCCGACATTGCAGCACAGGCCGGCGTACGGGCAGAGATCTGCATAACACTGGTGCCGAGACGAATCTTAGAGGTGTGGGCACCAATCCAAGTCAGCGGTGTCAATGCGTCAGAACCATAGGCTTCACCCGTAAAGACAGAGTCATAGCCGAGGTCTTCTGCCTCCTGGGCCAAACCCACCATGTTAGGGATTGGCCCTTTTTGCCAATAACCCATTTGTAATCCGAGTTTCATCTCTCTCTCCACGCTCAGTTGATATTTATTATTACTATTGTCTTCAACTTAAGTCGCCACACTATTGGGGCGAGAACAATACTGCCAAAATGCAAAAATATTGCGGTAAGACAATCACACTATTGTGTTGCAACAGCGTTATTCTAAGAAAGCCGAGCGAGCTTGAGTAGCCCCTAAGGCGGCAAACTTAATAACCGTCCTACCTATAGGTGACTGACTCAGAGATGGGATGTTTTGAACAAAACGCTCACCCGAAAAGGTCGCGGCTAATCGAACGTAACTAGTTGATTGATAGTTATAAAAAATAATGCGATACGAATCGGGAAACTTTGTTTTAATTGTTTTTGCAACGATGAGACCGCGGTTTGATAACGCAGCAACTGTTGACGGTACAGAGATTGTTGCTCCTCGATAAAAGCCTCAATGCGCTGGTCAGTTGCTGGGGCAGCAGACTTGTAGTCGATTATCCAACGACAACCATCGTCATCAACAAAACTCCTATCGATGATTAACTTACTGAACTTATTACCCTCAACAACCTGTAACGCCCATTCACAGTGGTTTTCTTGATAGTGATTATCCAATACCCAGCGGCCCAGTTCGGAACTTAACAAGGCTGATAAATGCTCGATGATACGCGTACTGGCCAGCGCCACATCAGCGGCTCTGACACCTAATTCTTTTAACCGACAACCAACCGCCGACTGACATTGGCTCAACCTTTGCGAGCTCCATTGTTGCCTGCCTTGAAGGCAAATAATTTCCAAATATTCATGGATAACAGTGCCGCTATGTCTGGCCGTACTATTGTCTTCTAACTCAGCCGACGTCTCGTGCTTGCCTCGCATTGGATCCTGACGATAGTCCTGTAATAAATCATTCTGTAACAGCCTAGGCTTTTGCCAACCGCAGGACAGTCGTCTCAGGAGTACCCCTGGTTGTGGCCTATCCTCAGTGATCGCTGAATCAAGTACGGATGATAATTCTAGTGTGCCAGCAACCGCCTGCCACACCGAGGCCAATAAACTCGTGGAAGATGGCGGCTTGGGGCGCTCTGTTTTGTCATCCATCTTGATGTTGGCAAGTACAAATAACTGACTCACTGCCCGCGTGGTGGCGACATACAGTAAGCGAGTTTTTTCCAGGCTCAATTTTGTCTTGGCCTCGTAGGCCAGCATGGCATAAATGGCATCCTGCTCATCGCCCTCTGCCGCCAGGGGCGCCACTAACAAGCCCGAGTCCCCGCTGTCCAATATGCGCTGCTGCCAGCTGAATAATGGCCTATCATCACTGCGTGGCTGACGATCAAGACCGGGGAGAATCACCGTGTCAAACTCCAGGCCCTTTGATTTATGGATGGTCATTAATTGCACCGCATTGGGGTGGCTGGTCTGAGGCTGGTCGTACAGTTTGATGACTTGCGCTTGCAACACGTCAGTATCGAGACCCGATTCGTTGGCAGCCAATATCTCGACAAGATCCAAGTAACGTTCCGCCTGGCTATATTGATGACTGTCAGCTAAACCATCGACACCACCCAATGCAATCCAGACACTTTCCAGCCACAGTCTGGTGGGTTTTCTTAGCCGATTATCGAGGGCGAGTTTCAGCTCATCAAAAACGGTAAACAATCGCTGATAAAGAGCAGCAGCCCCCTCACTCTCTACACTAGATTCCTCATTAACTAATATCTCCAACGCCCTGTAAACAGAGCATTTATTTTCATTTTTAATGTTTGCAATCAACAGTAGCTCGGCCAGGGTCAAACCGCATAGCGGCGAGCGTAGCAGCGCCAACCAAGAGACGGTATCGGCGCTATTGTGCAGCGCCAGGGTAAGCGATAGTAAATCCTGAATAAGACCCTGCTTGGCCAGCGGATGAATATCCGTAGCCTGCCACTCTATACCGGCGGCCTGTAAGGCCGGAATAATCTCGGCCAGGTGGCTGCGATTACGCACCAACACTGCCACAGTATGATTATCAATGCTGGTTTGCCGGCGGCATATGTCGACAACCTTGGCGGTTTCCTGCCCCCTTCCCGATTGCTCGACAAAGCCAAACACCTGACCGGCATCGGGATTTTTATGATCAGAAAATGCAACTGATGGGTTATAACACACTGCCCCCTGGGAGATATTGTCCACCGGCGGAAATGACTGATCAAAGACGGTGTTATTCCACTCAACAATACCGGCCGATGATCGGAAATTAACGGTTAGCTCCAGCGGTATCAGGGGCAGGTCACCAACACCACTGGTCTTGGCCTGTAGGAAGAGACCAACATTGGCCTCGCGGAAGGCATAGATTGATTGCATGCCATCGCCAACCAAAAACAAGGTTTTTGGCCGATTAGGATTGATGTGATTCTCCTCATGCCATTGGTTGATCAATTTTTGCAACAACTCATACTGGCTGTTACTGGTGTCTTGGAACTCATCGATTAAGATATGGCGCGTGGTATAATCCCAGCACAGCGCCACATCAGTGGGTTCATCTAAGCTGCCCAGTGCGCGACTGGCCGCCATAGAAATGGCCGTGTAATCAACCTCGCCCTGCTCGGAGAAAACAATATCTAGGTGGGCACTCAGATGAATCAATACCGTGCTAATGGCCTGCAGAATTTCACCTTGTTGCTGAGCAAAACCCTGGCCGGGCAGGTACCGCAGGCCTACTAACAAAGGCAAAACATCACCCTGCTCTGCAATCGCGCAGATCAACTCGGTCATTTGTTGCTTGCGCTCTACCCGCAGGCCGTTAATTTCATCGCCGAGACTCTTATCCTTGGCCGGGAATCCTAGTCGCTTATCAAGCTTCTTACGGAATTTCTCACCGGTTAAAAGCAACTGAGCAATCGCCTGCCACTGCTCGACATCGCCGAGTTCAACCCCCGGCAACTGATCGATTCCCAACAGCGCGCTAATCGATGATTGATCGGCGAGTTGGCTGGCGGCATAGTCGGCCATCTGCGCCAGGTCACTGGCAAACGGTTGCAGTTTTTTTGTCAGCTGTGCCAATTGATTGTTTACCCACAGGGCTAAGAACCCGTTGAGCTGCACAATATTGCCATCAACAGACATTGACTGACTGACAACACCCAGCCATTGGTCTCGGCGAGCCAACAGGCCGAGCAATAAATCATAATATCGGTCGACCTTGTTATCGAGATGCCAAAGCAGAGCCCGCATGGCCTTGGATACATCCTCCTCAGCGTCAATTTGGCTGTTTAACAAACGAGTAATCGCCTGCCTATAACTGGGTTCAGCATCATCTGTGATTGTTGGGCTGGTACCAAACCGGGTCATCAACGGCATTTGGCGAGCCAGTGAGCCGCAGAGGCCATCGATAGTCTGTACCCGCAGACGCGAAGGATTATCCAATAACTGCCAGCCCAGTTGACGGTCTTGCTGTAAAACAGCTTCAGCTAACTGCCGAGTAAGCTGCTGATGGCCACTGACTGGCGTTTTTGCGGCGGCTTGCTCCAGTGCCATCACGATGCGGCTGCGCATTTCACTGGCGGCCTTACGGGTAAAAGTAATTGCCAAAACTTCTTCAGGTTTTTCACTGTTTGCCAGTAACTTTAATATGCGCTGACTGAGTAACTCTGTCTTACCCGAGCCCGCAGGCGCACTAACACAATAACTGTTGGTAATATCGAGGGCCTGTTGGCGCTGCTGATGATCGGCGGGGAGTGACATTATTTTGCCTCCGCTGAAATTCGGCAGAGGCGATTAAAATCGCAGTAGCTGCAACTGTCGGCCACGGTTTTAGGATCGACAGTGGCAATACCGTTGATGAAATCATTGGCCAACGCCGTTAGATTTCTCTCCCAACTCGCCACTAAGCTTGACCAATCCTCAGCCTGCAGTTGCAACTTTCTATTCTTGGTATTCAAATCGATGCCAGCCATACTATCGTGCTCACTTAAGCCTTGGTAACTCAAAGCCCCCAGTTTTAGTTGCCCGAACATCACCGTCGATACCCTTGGTGTTTGCGCCTTCATCAGACAGACATACAGTGGCAGCTGTGGCTCTTTTGGTCGTTCATCCAGCCAATTGTTGATGGTCACTGAGCCCGACTTATAATCAATAATGGCCAGCTCATCGTCACCGAGGCGGTCGACTCTATCCATGCGCAGTGTTAATGGCAGTCCGGCGAACTCAGTGTTCAGGGTTTGCTCCAAGGATTCGATGGCAAAATCACTACGTTGCCGCTCTATCTCTAACCACTGTTCGACCACCCGTTGTAAGCGCTTTATTTCCAGTTCAACAATCGCCTGCGGAGTCTGATGCCCTTGCTGCGCCAGTGTTTCCTGTACCGCAGTGGTAATACTTCGGCCAATTTGCTGCTGAAGTAGATCAGCTTGACAGCTATTGAGCGCCGCCAGTGACGGTATTTCAGTCCAAATTAACTCCAGCGCTCGATGGAGACTGTTGCCCCGCTCCAACACATTAAACCCCTCGTTGGCCTCTATTTTGGTAGACAGGTTAAGGCGGTGATTGGCAAAGGCTTTGAAGGGACAGGCTGCCTGATTCTTAAAGATTGCAGCACCACCTTTGACACTGTCCAGCTGCGCCACAGCGGGGGCTTTGTTATCCTCCAATTGCTCAAATTCATCACAGCCAACACGGCCGTGCAACGCGGTGTCCTGTGGCACGGCGAAAGAACTGTCGGCCAGGTCAGTCAGGGGATGCGTCAGCACAGGCTCAAATATTCTCGACAACCGACACCCCTGCTCGCCACTGCCGATACTGACAATCACATCGCGGCTGGCAGCCAGGTAACGTCGACTCAGCTGCTGTGCCACATCCAGTTCCTTGCTGGCGCTGGAGCGAGGCATGGCGTGCTGAGTCTGTAGCGCAATGGGTAAATACGGGTTTGGCGCGGCGGCGGCAGGCCACTGTTGATCATCCATCGAACTGAGCCAAAGACTGTCAAATCTAAGGCCGGCACCTTCCAGCGTTCCCAGGATTTGAATTGGGCTGTCTTTACTCTGCTCCTGAAAGACAGTCAATCGTAATTGCGCCTCAAACAATTCAATGGCGCGATTAATGCCGATATCACCACTGACATCATCCAGTTTTCTGAACTGCTCGAACTGTGATTTAAGGGCATCGTATTGTTGCACCTCGACACTGTCGAGTGGGCGTACTCCCGGCCAGCAAGACAGCGTCAACCATTGCTGAAATAATGTCAGCCATTGAGAGGGTCTTTGATATTGCGGCTGCCCTAACGGCGAAACGTTTATCTCGCTGATAACCATCATCGCCTCGGCGTCGGCAAACGTCTGTGCCATCTGCTTAACAGCCGACTGGTCCACAGCAGCGGTGCTCATCCGCTCAACAGTCTCTGTCAGTCGATATCGCTGCTGGCTGTGGCGGCTTGATAACCAAAACGGTGAGTGCAATAAACGTAGGAGTACACTGACTTCAATCTCCAATTGCGATAACTTCAGCAAATCGATCGCTGTATTGACCAGCGGCGCACTGCGTAGCGGTTGTCCGGCTGAGAAGTTAAAAGGTAGACTGGCCCTTGGGTAATCAATATTTAAATATTGGCCCTCAAACACCGACATAAAGCAGCGCTCTACCTGACTCTTATGCTGGTTAAGTGTGGGCACGATCAAACCCAGCCGTAAACTCGGCTCTGCACGCAGACGTTGCTTAAAGTACTGCGCACAAGCAAGCCATTGAGCTTGCTGGCTGTCACAGTTAAGTGCCGTGACTGCACCTGCCTTGTCGGCAACCTCAGCTTGAGTGTAATCAGCATAGAACTGTTGTAATAATGCCAGCTGCAGTGGTGTCATCACATCGAAGCCAACCAATACAGCCTGAGTTTTTTGCCGTGGTTGCCGCTGTTGCTTCAATGCGCTCAACACCCTGTCTGCCAGACTGACACTGGTCAGAGCGCCTAACTGCTGACAGCGCTGTTCAAAACTATATCGCCAGGCATTAAAAGCCTGAACATCGATCGTCTGTTCATAGCGGTCAAGCTCATCGCTGGCCAATAACCAACGACCAAGATTGTCATAGGCGTCGGCGGCAACCTTGGCTGTCGCAGCGGGGCGGGAGACATAAAAATCATCGAGATGATCTTTAATGCATTGCTCCCAGAGTAGTTGGCTCTGATGGGGTGACAGTTGCCAGCCGGGTTCAACACTCCCTGCCCGCATCAGCTGCTGCCAATACTGCTGTAGTACATCCTCTAGACTGGCAATGGCCGGCTCTGGCCAGCTTTGTAAGCCCAGGCTCAATTGATACTGATTATATGCCTCTGTAATTTTGGCGGCTAAACGTCTGTTCGGCGTTAATATTTGATGCGCGACGGCAATTGAAGGCAATAAAGCGTCGATATCAAATAAGGCATTGAGCATTTTTCTATCCAAATAAGTGAGTCAACAGGGAAAATAGCCGGTCAGCGATTGACATTAGCGCGCCCGCCACTGAGAATCAGCCTACCAGTATAATTGATTGTTTAACGAGTATTACAGACAACAAGTAATAAAATACACCGCCCTCGCGCAGTCGTAACTTGCCATCGTCCTCTTTCAATCACCGTAAAATTATCTGAAGACTAACAACTTAGCGCCACAAAACAGGACAAACTCGATGTCAAACGCAGCGGTCGACAATGTAAATGTTGAATCAGCAGAGATTTTAATCACCCCGGAACAATTGAAAGCTGAGCTACCCCTCACCCAGGCAGCCATTGATACAGTAACCGAGAGCCGGGAAATTATTCGCAATATTCTTGAGGGCAAAGACAAGCGTGTTTTTGTTGTTGTCGGCCCCTGCTCTATTCACGATACCACGGCGGCCATCGATTACGCTAAACGCCTCAAAGTGCTTGCCGACGAGCTCAAAGACAGCCTCTATCTTGTGATGCGCGTCTACTTCGAAAAGCCCCGTACCACGGTCGGTTGGAAAGGTTTAATCAACGACCCCTACTTGAACGATACCTTCAAAATCCAAGATGGTCTTCATCTTGGCCGTAAGTTGTTACTCGATGTCACCGAAATGGGATTGCCGACCTCAACAGAAGCGTTAGACCCCATCTCACCTCAATACATGCAGGATTTAATCAGTTGGTCGGCAATTGGTGCCCGAACCACAGAGTCACAAACGCACCGCGAAATGTCTTCAGGCCTTTCCTGCGCCGTTGGTTTCAAAAACGGCACCGACGGTGGCCTGGATGTGGCCACCAATGCATTGAAGTCAGCATCACAGCCACACCGATTCCTCGGTATCAATGAGTCCGGCCAAGTCGCCGTTATTCATACCAAGGGTAACCCCTATTCACACATCGTCTTACGTGGTGGTAGCAACGGTCCTAATTATGACTCAGTGCATGTTCGCCTGTGCGAAGAAGCACTGGAAAAGAACAAGCTACCCTCCAACATCATGATAGACTGCAGTCACGCCAACTCCAGCAAGGACCACAATATCCAGCCTTTGGTGCTGGAAAACATTGCCAATCAGATTGTCGAAGGCAATGAGTCTATTGTAGGTATCATGGTTGAAAGTAATATCGGTGCTGGTAACCAGGCTTTGAATGCTGATCTCGACCTACTCGAATACGGCGTATCCGTTACCGATGCTTGCATCGACTGGGCAACCACAGAGCAAAGCCTACGCGATATGGCGGCCAAGATATCACCGGTAATTGGCAACAGACGCAACTAAGCTTCATCGTTACATGCTCAACGAAAAAAGCCATCATTAAGATGGCTTTTTTTATCGACTAATTAACCACTCAATCTCTATAGCTTATGCAGCGCCATCTTCACCGTAGCAGATAACAGCGTCTTGTTCTTATGCAGCTTGCCACGTAACTCCAAACCGGCATACAGGGTGATCAAGTATTCGGTTAGTTCCGGCACATCTCCATCGATCAAGCCCTTTTCCTTCGCTTCTATTAACCGAGACTGCAACGCTTTTTCAATAATTTTCTGTTGCTTTTTAGAGGCCAATGTAGCCAATTTTTTATTGACGTTATTCAGTTCGCTGACGGTGTTGATTAACATGCAACCCATCGACAGTTTTCGTTTACTCGCCGCGGCATATTTACCGATAAAAAAAGCTTCTATGGCGTCAACAGGGTTGCTCTCGGCCAGCAACGTTGTATCGATATACTCTGACAACTCCGCCTCGTAATGCTCTAAGGCTTTTTTAAATAGCGTTTCCTTATCACCAAAAGAAGCATAGAGACTACCGCGGTTAATTCCCATGGTATCCAATAGTTTTTGGATAGAGCTCGCCTCAAATCCTTCAGACCAAAACTGATTGGTCGCGGCGTTTAATGCGACGGTTTTATCGAACTCTAATGGTCGCGCCATTATCGACTCCTCTCGCTAGAGAAATAAAAAACAGAGATAACGCAAACGACAATCCTTGGCGGGGGTTACTCAAGAGATAACCTGTCACAACATCCAACATATGATTAATCAGGTTATTATTTAAGAGCTGAATATACCCCTTTCGTGGGAGATAACCTAGCGGTCAAGAATTAAGAATAGGTAAGCAAAACCAGGAGGGATAATAACGAGAGGTAATAAACCGCCGAGGACTTCGGCGGCCTGATGAAGCTGATCAGCCTTTGAAATAGGCGGTAGTGGTATCACTGTGGTCAGTTTCATCCTTCACGGCGCTGAGTTCGGGCACCTTTTCAAGCAGTGTTCTCTCAACACCGTGTTTCAATGTCTCATCGACCATTGAACAGCCCTGACAGCCACCACCGAATTTTAAGACAGCCACCTTTTCTTCAGTAATGCTGACCAAGCTCACTTCACCGCCATGTGAGGCCAGTGACGGATTGACCTCGTTGTACAAAACATAGTTAACACGATCTTCCAACGGACTATCGGCATTAACCTGTGGCATTTTAGAGTTCGGCGCTTTGATGGTTAACTGACCGCCAAATTTGTCGGAGTTATAATCGACAAAGGCGTCTTCTAGAAAGACAGCGCTACGGCCTTCAAAATACCCCTTGAAACCCTCATATTCCATCACGATATCGTCGTCTTTAAAATCATCAGGACGGCAATAGGCAATACAGGTTTCAGCCTTGGGTGTGCCAGGGCTACTAACAAACATGCGGATACCCAGTACCTCACCTTCTTGTTTGGCGAGAAGCTCTGCTAAATAACCCTGCGCAGATTCGGTTATTGTTAGTTTTAACATCTATTTCATTTCCTGTGTCTCGAATAACGCAATTTAACTATAAATTAGCGTTATAGGCCACCGAAATGTTGTCCCTATCGAGGATATATTCTGGTAAAATGTCGCGTTTTATCCTCAGATGTGTAGCAGGAAATATAATGAGCAGTGGTCAAAGCCGTACAGAACAACTTAAAAAGGCCTTAAAAGATCGTATCTTAGTCATTGATGGCGCAATGGGTACGATGATTCAAGGTTATAACTTGACCGAGGCGGATTACCGCGGCGAACGCTTTGCTGATTACCCATCCGATTTAAAAGGCAACAACGATCTACTGTCCCTTACGCGTCCCGACGTTATTAAGGCTATCCACACGGAATACCTTCGCTCGGGCGCTGATGTTATTGAAACAAACACCTTTAACTCGACCAATATAGCCCAAGAAGACTACAGCCTAGGCTATTTGGCCGAAGAGCTCAGCCGTGAGGGAGCCCATCTTGCGCGCATCGCTGCGGATGAAGCCACGGCAGAAAACCCCGACAAGCCACGCTATGTCGCCGGCGTACTGGGCCCCACGCCGAAAACGGCCTCTATATCGCCAGACGTCAACGACCCGGCCAAGCGTAATATTACCTTCGACCAGCTTGAACAAGATTACTATGCCGCCACCCGTGGCTTGATTGATGGCGGGTCAGATATCATTCTGATCGAAACCATCTTCGACACACTCAATGCCAAGGCCGCTATCTATGCGGTCAAACGCTATTTCGATGACCACGGTATTGAGCTACCGATTATGATCTCGGTGACCTTCCCCGACATCAGCGGCCGTGTATTATCGGGTCAGAGCGCCGAGGCCTTTTGGAACTCTGTTGCCCATGCCAAGCCACTGATCGTCGGCACCAACTGCGGGCGTCGTATTGCAGAAATCCGACCATTTGTCGAAGATCTGGCCAACGCCGCTGACTGTTACTTCAGCGGCCATTTCAACGCCGGCCTACCCAATGAATTTGGTGAGTACGACGAGTCACCAGAGGACATGCACGATCAATTAAAAAACCTTGCCGAACGTGGCTTCTTGAATATGGTTGGCGGCTGCTGCGGCACCTCTCCAGACCACATCCGAGCCATTGCCAACGCTGTCGAAGGGGTCGCTCCACGTACTATTCCTGAGATCAAGCCCGCCTGTCGCTTAAGCGGTCTCGAGGCCTTCAATATCTTCCCTGAGTCGCTGTTTGTAAACGTTGGCGAGCGCTGTAATGTCACCGGTTCGGCGCACTTTAAGCGCCTAATTTTAGAAGAAGAGTACGACACAGCACTGGTTGTTGCCCGTCAGCAAGTTGAAAACGGCGCTCCGGTCATCGACATCAACATGGATGAGGGGATGCTTGACGCCATCGAGGCGATGACCACCTTCTTAAACCTTATTGCCAGTGAGCCTGACATATCTAAAGTACCCATCATGGTCGACTCATCCAAGTGGGATGTTATCGAGGCGGGACTGAAGTGCGTACAAGGCAAGGCAATCGTAAACTCGATCAGTCTAAAAGAAGGCGAGCAGGAGTTTATCGACAAGGCCCGTATTTGTATGCGTCACGGCGCTGCTATTGTGGTTATGGCCTTCGATGAAACTGGCCAGGCGGATACTTACGAACGTAAAATTGAAATCTGTCAGCGCTCCTACGATATTCTGGTGGCAATGGGCTTCAATACTAACGACATCATATTCGATCCCAATATTTTTGCGGTGGCCACAGGTATAGAAGAGCACAACAACTATGCCGTCGACTTCATTAATGCAACGGCCTATATTAAGCAGAATCTACCAGGAGCCATGGTCTCTGGTGGCGTCTCTAACGTTTCGTTTTCGTTTCGCGGTAACAACCCAGTTCGGGAGGCTATTCACTCGGTCTTTCTTTACCATGCTATCAAAGCTGGCATGGATATGGGCATCGTTAATGCCAGCCAGTTAGCCGTCTATGATGATCTGCCGCAAGAGCTGCGTGAACTGGTCGAAGACGTCATTCTAAACCGTCGTGACGACTCTACCGATAGACTGCTCGATGTTGCCGAGAAATACCGCGGTGCAGGCAGTAATGCCCAGGTACAGGCCGAAGATTTGAGCTGGCGAGAGCAGCCTGTTGCCGACCGCATCAGTCATGCTCTGGTTAAAGGCATTACTACCTATATCATCGAGGATACCGAAGAGGCTCGCATTGGATACGACAAGCCTATCGAGGTCATCGAAGGCCCGCTGATGAGCGGCATGAATGTTGTCGGCGATTTATTCGGTGCCGGTAAAATGTTTCTACCCCAGGTGGTCAAGTCTGCCCGAGTGATGAAGCAAGCCGTTGCCTATCTACAGCCTTTCATTGAGGCAGAGAAATCTGAGGGACAGCAGTCCAACGGTAAAATTCTGATGGCCACGGTCAAGGGTGATGTACACGACATTGGCAAAAACATTGTTGGCGTTGTATTGCAATGCAACAACTTCGAAGTTATCGATATGGGCGTAATGGTCAGCTGTGATGCAATTCTCCGCGCAGCAGAAGAACATGATGTTGATATTATTGGCCTCAGCGGATTAATCACCCCTTCACTGGACGAAATGGTCCATGTTGCCCGCGAAATGGAGCGCACTGGATGTAACAAGCCGCTGATGATTGGTGGCGCCACGACCTCACGAGCTCACACCGCCGTCAAAATTGACCCCGGTTTCAACATCAACCAGGTTGTTTATGTCCCTGACGCCTCTCGCGCTGTTGCCGTCGCCTCTGCACTGGTAACCGAAGCCGGCGCCAATTATAAAGCAGAGCGACAAGAAGAGTATCAGGCGGTACGCGAACGTATTGCCAGCCGCAAGAATAAGGCGCCACTGCTCAAATTAACGGAGGCGCGCAACCGCGCACCTAAGATAGAGTGGCAGGGTTATCAGCCCCCCAAACCCAGCTTCACCGGCCTAAAAACCTTCGATAATTACCCTTTAACCGACATTATTGATGCCATTGACTGGACACCATTTTTCTTGACGTGGGAGCTTAGCGGTAAATACCCAGACATCTTAACTGACGAGGTTGTTGGCGAGGCGGCCAGCAACCTATTCAAAGATGCCAAGGCAATGCTTAGCGATATTGTTAGTAATAAACAGTTTACTGCCAGTGCCGTTATTGGCTTTTGGCCGGCGGCGAGCCAACAGGATGACATTGTCGTCTATACCGATGAAAGCCGGAGCGAAGAACTTGCCACCCTGCACCACCTGCGCCAGCAGACTGACAAGCCTTCGAACAAGCCTAATTATTGCTTAAGTGATTTCATCGCCCCCTCATCTACCGGCATAGAGGATTATATCGGTGGCTTTATTGTTACTTCAGGTTTTGAGGCCGACAAGATTGCTGCCATTTATGATGGCGAAATGGATGACTACAATAAAATCATGGTCAAGGCATTAGCCGATCGTTTGGCCGAGGCGTTTGCCGAGCATATGCACCTCAGGGTTCGCAAGCAGCTTTGGGGCTACGATGCAGACGAAGCACTCAGCAATAACGACTTGATCAAGGAACGCTATCGCGGCATTCGCCCGGCACCAGGCTACCCTGCCTGCCCAGACCATACCGAGAAAGCCACACTGTTCAGACTGCTTGATGCCGCCAATAATAGCTGCGTTGAACTGACCGAACACTATGCCATGAATCCCGCATCATCGGTTTCCGGCTGGTATTTTTCGCACCCTGAAAGCCAATATTTTGCTGTTGCCAAACTCAGCCGCGAGCAAGTCGACAGCATTGCACAGCGTAAGGATATGGCAACCGTCGAAATGGAACGCTGGCTAAGCCCAAACCTCGATTACGAGCCACGATAACGGTTGCACTGCCAAGCCAACCAGGCTTGGCAGGCCCCTCTTGCCAGCTCATTCACCGAGGTATTCTTGCAAGCAACTCGACAACAACAACTACTCGCCCTAGGCCTGCCCATTTCTGCCGGCATGCTGTCACAGAGCCTATTAAGCCTGGTAGACATCAGCATGGTGGCACGTCTTAATGATGCCAATGCACTGGCTGCTGTTGGTATTGGCAGCTATGCCAGCTTTTTAGCGGTATCGCTGATTATTGGCATTGCCGTTGGTGTTCAGGCGATCGTTGCCAGAAGAGCCGGTGCCAACCAGCACCGCGCCACGGTAGAAGTGCTCAACGGTGGCCTGCTGATGGCGTTACTGGCAGGCCTGCTGTTAACTCTGCTTTTTTACTACTTTTCCGATACCATTATTACCACCTTTAACAGCGATAAAGGGGTTCAAGCCATCGCCAACCCTTACTACGATTTCCGAATTCTTGGTATTATCGCCGTTGGGATAAATTTCGCCTTTCGTGGTTACTGGAATGGCATCAAGCAATCAATGACTTATATGAAGATATTGCTTGTTATTCACCTCTGCAATTTTGCACTCAGCTATGTATTTATTTTTGGCGGCCTGGGCATAGCCCCCATGGGAGCGCCCGGTTCCGGTCTCGGTACCACCGTGGCACTCTATATCGGTACTGTACTATTCGCTATCACCACATTTATCCGTGCCGATTCTGCCGTACTGTTCCGACGTCTGCCGACAACATCAACCCTGCGCTCCATCGTCAAACTGGCCACACCCAACTCACTGCAACAGCTAACCGTTGCCCTGGGAGTGTCCATACTCTATTGGATTATCGGCCAAATTGGCGTCGATCAACTGGCCGTTGCACATGCCATCATCAACATCACACTGTTCATCATCCTTCCCGGAACAGGCATGGGGATTGCGGCAACCACTCTGGTAGGCAGCGCCTTGGGCAAACAAGATGTCAGCGATGCTTACCGCTGGGGCTGGGACACCGTTGCAGTGACCGCTCCTATTTTGGCGGTACTCGGCCTACCACTGATACTTGCCCCTGAATGGATTTTATCCATATTCCTGCCGTCGGACCCAGCACTGATAGCACTGGGAACATTACCACTGCAGATTTCCGGAGCCTTTGCCTTTCTGCAGGCATTTACACTGACACTACCACAATCACTTAACGGCGCTGGTGACAGCAAAAGAGTGATGCTTTACAGCATCGCCTTACAATGGTTGGTAGGCCTACCGCTTGCGCTCGCCGCGGCATTTGTATTTAATTTAGGGTTGATAGGCATATGGTCAGTGCAGATCATCGAGCGTATTATCGCCACCATTGTCTATACCAAACGCTGGCGTAGTAAAAAATGGCAACACCATAAGCTGTAAAATAAAACCAATACACGGCGCAGGAACAGCATGGAAAAACAAAAGAAAGAAGTGACACTACTACAGGTGGTTGGCAGTGTTTTGGCCGCCTTTTTCGGTGTGCAAAGCAGCAAAAATAGGGAGCGGGATTTTAATAACGGTAACTTTAGCGTCTTTGTCGCCGTCGGTTTTGCGGTTACCTTTGCCGTATTAGGCGGCATCTACCTACTAGTAAGCTACATCTTACCCTAGGTTGATTTGCGGCTGGACCAACCAGCCGCCATCAAACTGTCGCAACTTAAAGGTGAGACAACCAAAAAATCGCCGTCACCATGACGATAGCAATCAGCGCGACAGCTGCGGTTGCATCAACAGCCGAATCGTTATATTGCTTTTTCTCTACATCTTCCATGCAAACACCCTTAGTTATTATCGTTTTAAGCGTATACCACTGTAAAAGTATGCCTATAAAAACAGCGCTGTACAACTCCGGTTTATTCACTGCCACGCCATCAAAGGCTCGCCATAGTAAAGGTGATTTGCTATAATTTTGCACCTTGCAAAAAAACTCGTAAGCAAGATCTTGGACAGTTACAGGTATAAAATCAGATGTATATCTACGATGACTACGATCGTCAAATACTTAACGATCGAGTAACACAGTATCGCGGTCAGACTGATCGCTATCTTAAGGGTGAACTCTCAGAAACCGAGTTCTTACCACTGCGCCTGCAAAACGGCCTCTATGTTCAGCGATTAGCACCGATGCTGCGTGTCTGCGTACCCTATGGCATGCTTAACACCGTACAAATTCGCAAGCTTGCTGAGCTTTCACGCAAATACGACAAGGGGTATGTTCACTTTTCTACCCGCCAGAACGTCCAGTTCAACTGGCCGGCGCTGGAAGATGTACCAGAGCTACTTGCTGAGCTGGCTGAAGTCGAGATGCACGCTATTCAAACCAGCGGTAACTGCATTCGCAACACTACCACCGACCAATTTGCCGGTGTCAGCCCAGACGAATATGAAGACCCTCGCCCCTATTGCGAGATAATCCGCCAGTGGTCAACCTTCCACCCAGAATTTGCCTTCTTACCCCGTAAGTTCAAGATGGCTGTCTGTGGCTCAACTGACGATCGCGCCGCTATACGCGTGCACGATATCGCCATTGAAATCGTTAAGAACGATGACGGCGAAGTTGGCTTCCGCATGCTTGTCGGTGGCGGCCTTGGTCGCACCCCTGTTGTTGCCCCCGTCATCAAAGAATTTTTGCCCCGCAAACATCTGCTCAGCTACTTAGAAGCTGTGCTACGTGTCTATAATCAGCAGGGTCGTCGTGACAACAAGTACAAGGCACGTATCAAAATTCTTGTCCGTGCCATGGGCGTAGAAGCCTTTTCTGAGCTCGTCGACAAAGAGTGGGCGCTGCTGAAAAATGGCCCCTCCACTCTTCGCGACAGTGACATTACTCGCAAGCAGGCCTTTTTTACTGACCCAGCCTACAAGAACTTCGACAGTGCCGCCGCCCAAGCAGCACTTGAGAACCAACAAGCCGACAACGTTGCCTTTGACAAATGGGTTCAACGCAGTGTTCGCAGCCATAAAATGCCCGGCTACGCCTCTGTCACCCTATCAACCAAGCCTACCGGTGTTGCCCCCGGCGACGTGACCGACAAACAGCTTGAAGCGCTGGCCGACTTGGCCGATGAATTCTCATTTTCTGAGATGCGCACCACTCACAGCCAAAACTGTGTCTTGGCCGATGTTGAAGTAGGTGAACTCTACAACCTTTGGCAAAAAGCCAAGGTCGTTGGCCTGGCAACACCCAATATTGGCTTCTTAACCGATATGATTTGCTGCCCCGGTGGCGATTACTGCGCCCTTGCCAACGCCAAGTCAATCCCTGTGGCCGAAGCGATTCAACGCCGCTTTGAAGATATAGATTACCAACACGATCTAGGCCCGATCGACCTCAACATCTCAGGCTGTATGAATGCCTGTGGTCACCACCATGTTGGTCATATCGGCATCCTGGGTGTTGATAAGAAGGGGGAAGAATTTTATCAAATCATGCTCGGCGGCAACGCTGGCCTTGATACCAGTCTCGCCAAAGTATTGGGCCCATCATTCAAAGCTGAGCAGATCTCTGACGTGATGGAAATCATTCTCAACACCTATACCGAAATCCGTACCGAAGAAGAACACTTTATTGACACCTACCGCCGTGTTGGTATCAAGCCGTTCAAGGAGCGAGTTTATGCCTAAGATTATTAAGAACAATGCCGTTGTCGATGACAATTGGGGCGTTCTCGCCAAAGACAGCAGCATCAGCGATGTACCAGCCAGCGGCAATTTTTTTGTTCCACTGACAACCTGGCTCGAAAACAAATCAGCTCTTCTTGCCCGTGGCGATTTCGGTGTATGGCTAGACTGCGATCAACCGGCCAACGATCTTGAGCAAGATGTTGAAAGCCTTAAGCATGTCGCGATCAACTTCCCGGTCTTTTCTGACGGCCGCGGTTACTCCTATGCCGAGGTGCTTCGCCGCTTCGGTTATAGCGGTGAGCTCCGCGCCATAGGCGATGTACTAAAGGATCAACTCTATTTTTATAAGCGTGTTGGCTTCGATAGCTATGCACTGAGAGAAGACCTGAATATCGAAGAGGCTGTTGCCCACCTCAATGATTTCAGTGATGCCTATCAAGTATCTAACAGCCTACAAGAGCCTGTTTTTTTACGCCGATAGCTCACTTTGGCTGACGCAGGGACGCGCAGCCACTATATTTAGTCTATCAATCGCCACAATGACAGACCGCTTATGGATGAAAGCCTTTTCTTTACACACACTTTTTTCTTAATATTCACTGGCTCTGCAATTGTCGCCACAGTTGCACTGTATACCCGACAACCCCTTTTGATTGCCTATATCGTCATTGGCGCCATTCTTGGCCCACACGGCTACGCCCTGATCGCTGACGTTGACACCATCAGCGATATCTCAAAGATAGGTATTGTTTTTTTGCTTTTCTTATTGGGCCTCGATATGCAACCCCAACGACTGATGAAAACACTAAAAGTTGGTGTGGTTTCAACACTGATCAGTGGCGCGGTCTTTGGTGCCGCCGGTTTTTTTATCACCTATGGTTTTGGCTTTAGCGTAGTTGAGGCCAGTATTGTTGGTGCTTGCTGTATTTTTTCAAGCACTATTATTGGCATAAAATTATTACCCACTACCGTGCTGCATCACCGGCGTACGGGTGAGCTTATCGTCGGCATTTTATTGGTGCAAGATATGGTTGCAGTATTAATACTCTTGGCCATTATGACCAGTGTCAATGGTCAGTTTGAAATGACCCCATTATTAAAAGCCTTTGCCGCACTACCCGTGCTGATTGCCGCCATCTTTTTAATGGTCAAATGTGCCATTTTGCCACTGGTCCAACGCTTTGACCGCTTTCATGAGTATATATTCTTATTAGCGATTGGCTGGTGTATGGGCTGCGCTGAACTGGCCCATTATATTGGCCTATCTGCAGAGATTGGTGCATTTGTGGCTGGTATCACGCTGGCAACTTCTCCGATTGCTCAATACATTGCATCCAGCCTTAAACCCCTGCGTGATTTTTTTCTGATATTGTTTTTCTTTTCACTTGGCGCCGGCATCGATTTAATCGCGCTGATCAATTTAATACCTGCCGTCATCGCACTATCGGCCACAATGCTAATACTCAAACCCATCCTATTCAAAGTACTATTAAAGCAATTTTCAGATAATGATTCACTGGCCTGGGATGTGGGCTTTCGCCTCGGACAAATCAGCGAATTTTCACTACTGATCGCTTTTCTAGCCGTTGAAAAACACCTTATATCAGGCGATACATCTCTACTGATACAAGCCACCGCTATTGCCACTTTTGTCATCTCAAGCTATATCGTGATTCTCAACTACCCCAACCCAATTGCCATCACTGATCGCCTACGGCGCGACTAAATCTCAGGCATAAAAAAACCGGCCTAGGCCGGTTTTTCTTATACTACTTTGCTAATTAAAGCGCAGCAGATAACTCAGGCAGTGCGTCGAACAAGTCGGCAACAAGACCGTAGTCCGCTACCTGGAAGATAGGTGCATCCTCGTCTTTGTTGATAGCAACGATGACCTTAGAGTCTTTCATACCCGCCAAGTGCTGAATGGCACCGGAGATACCAACTGCAACATACAAATCAGGAGCAACAATCTTGCCGGTTTGACCAACCTGCATATCGTTGGGAACAAAGCCCGCATCAACAGCGGCACGTGACGCGCCAACGGCTGCGCCGAGCTTGTCTGCAACGGTGTATAGCAATTCGAAGTTGTCGCCATTCTGCATGCCGCGACCACCAGAGATAACAATACCAGCACTGGTCAGCTCAGGACGATCAGACTTTGCAATTTCCTCACTAACGAAGGTCGATAGTGCAGCATCAGAGGCGGTTGCAACCGCTTCAACAGCAGCAGAACCACCCTCGGCAGCAGCAGGATCAAAGGCAGTACCACGTACGGTAATAACTTTGATCGCATCTTCAGACTGAACGGTAGCGATAACGTTACCAGCATAAATTGGACGCTTAAAGGTATCGGCACTCTCTACAGAGATAATGTCAGAGATCTGAGCAACATCAAGAAGGGCTGAAACACGTGGAAGTGTGTTTTTACCGTTTGATGTAGATGGCGCTAAGATGTGGCTGTAACCCTTGCCAAGCTCGGCAACCAAAAGGCTGACATTTTCAGCAAGCTGATGAGCGTAAGCAGCATTATCGGCAACCAATACCTTGGTAACGCCAGCAACTTTAGCAGCTTCTTCAGCAGCAGCACCACAACCGGCACCAGCTACAAGAACTTCAACATCACTACCAAGCTGAAGCGCCGCGGTTACAACGTTCAGCGTAGCAGCCTTAAGACTGTTATTATCGTGTTCTGCAATTACTAGGATGCTCATATTAGATCACCTTCGCTTCAGTTTTTAGTTTTTCAACAAGTTCAGCAACAGTCTCAACCTTAATACCAGCCTGACGCTCTGCAGGTGGCTCAACACTTAAGGTCTTAACAGATGCAACAACCTCAACACCAAGGTCTGCAGGAGCAACAACCTCCAGCGGCTTCTTCTTTGCCTTCATAATGTTTGGCAAAGAAGCATAACGAGGCTCATTGAGACGCAAATCTGTGGTCACAACAGCGGGCAATGAAAGCTCAACTGTTTGTAGACCACCATCGATTTCACGAGAAACAACGGCTTTACCATCGGCAACAGTAAGTTCGTTAGCAAAAGTACCCTGCGCCATACCGCTAAGAGCGGCGACCATTTGACCGGTCTGGTTGTTATCGCCATCGATGGATTGCTTACCGAGGATTAACAGTTCGGGCTGTTCCTTTTCAACGATAGCTTTCAATAGCTTGGCAATTGAAAGTGGCTGCAATTCGTCACTGGTCTCAACCAGAATGCCGCGGTCAGCACCCAGTGCCAATGCGGTACGAATCTGCTCCTGGCAAGCCTTTTCGCCCATAGAGACGACAATGACTTCAGAGGCAATGCCTTTTTCTTTCAAGCGAACCGCTTCTTCAACAGCGATTTCGCAGAATGGGTTAATAGCCATTTTTACATTGGCTAGATCAACGCCGGTTCCGTCAGACTTAGGACGAACCTTCACGTTATAGTCAACTACTCTTTTGACTGCGACAAGAACTTTCATGAATGTACCGTTATATATTACGAGGCTGAATCAACGCATGCAGTTATAAATCACACACCCTAAAACAGGCTACTGTTCATATTTAATCGGCGCTCAGTTTGCCCGCTTACCCCAAGGTCGTCAATAGTTTTGCGCACTTAGAGGGGTTAATTCCCCGTAAAACTACCTATTTCAAGGTAGTCAATATTAATTAGTCACTATAAATAGTGGTGATGTCAGCGATAAGTCGCTCTAAATGCTCTGTTAGTAGAATAATTTGAGGGTTAGCGGTATAATCTGCGGCTTTTACGGATAGCTAATATTAGCTATCTATTCATATAAGCTGCGAATTTGCGCGTGAAACCACAAGACGCATCAAACCAGTCTTAGTTATTAAAGCTAGAATAGAGGAATAAGGCCGTGGAACGTGAATCAATGGAGTTCGACGTTGTTATTGTCGGTGCAGGCCCTTCAGGTTTGGCTGCAGCATGCCGTATCAGACAACTCAGCATAGAAACGGGCAAAGAAGTCAGCGTTTGTGTGGTAGAGAAAGGCTCAGAAGTTGGAGCGCATATTTTATCAGGCGCTGTTTTAGAACCAACAGCCATGAACGAGCTATTTCCTGACTGGAAAGAAAAAGGCGCACCACTCAACACCGCGGTATCCGGTGATGATATTTACTTTATGCCCAGCGCCGAGAAAGCCATCAAAGTACCTAACATGTTCTCACCCAAGACCATGCACAATGAGGGCAACTATATCGTCAGCCTGGGCAATGTTTGTCGCTGGCTTGGTGAGCGAGCAGAAGAACTTGGCGCAGAAATCTACCCGATGTTCGCCGCTGCAGAAATACTTTACAACGACGACGGCAGCGTCAAAGGCATCGCCACTGGCGACATGGGTGTTGCTGAAGATGGCTCACACAAAGACGGCTACATGCAGGGCATGGAGCTACACGCTAAGTACACCTTTTTCGCCGAAGGTTGTCGCGGCCAGCTCGGCAAAGAGCTGATCAGTAAGTTTGAGCTTGATGCGGGCAAAGACCCTCAGCATTACGGTATCGGCATCAAAGAATTGTGGAAAATTGACCCCGCCAAACACCAGCAAGGTCTTGTTATTCATACTGCCGGCTGGCCGCTTAGCGAATCCGGATCTGCTGGTGGCTCCTTTTTATACCATCTCGAAGACAACCACGTGGCTATTGGACTGATCACCGACCTGGGTTATGACAACCCACACGTCAGCCCATTTGAAGAATTCCAGCGCTACAAGACCCATCCACAGATCAAACAATACCTCGAAGGTGGCGAACGCATTAGCTATGGCGCCCGCGCCATCACCAAGGGTGGTATTCAATCGCTGCCTAAGATGACCTTTCCTGGCGGCCTGCTCATTGGTTGCGACGCCGGCACCCTCAACTTCGCCAAGATTAAGGGCAGCCACACCGCCATGAAATCAGGCATGGTTGCTGCTGAAACCGCCTTCAATGCCGTTATTGCTGAGCGCGGTAACGATGAGCTGACCGAATACACGCCAGCATTCGAGGCGAGCTGGGCCTACAAAGAGCTACATGCTCAACGTAACTTTGGCCCTGCACAGCATAAGTGGGGCAATCTACTTGGTTCAGCTTATGCCTTTGTTGATATCAACATTTTTAATGGCGGCCTACCGTGGACACTGCGTGATACCACACCTGATTACGCCACAATGAAGCCAGCTGCAGAGTGCAAAAAGATTGACTACCCCAAGCCCGATGGCGTCATTACCTTTGATCGCCTGACCTCAGTCTCCTTCTCGTTTACCAACCACGAAGAAGATCAGGTCGTTCACCTTCAACTTGCCGACAGCAGCCTACCCCTTGGCCGCAACCTCAGCGAGTGGAATGAACCCGCACAGCGTTATTGCCCTGCTGGGGTTTATGAGATTGTTGACGATGCCGATGGCAGCCAGCGCTTCCAAATCAACAGCCAAAACTGCGTCCACTGCAAGACCTGCGACATCAAAGATCCGTCGCAAAACATCACCTGGGTTGCACCTGAAGGCGGCGGCGGCCCTAACTATCCAAACATGTAATAGTTAGTAAAAGTGCCACAAAAAAGCCCCGCATATTGCGGGGCTTTTTTGTGCTCTGATTTATTAAGTCACCAGCCTATCTCTGAATAGGCCGGCGATCATCAACCCATTATTGCGCCAACTCACTACCCAGATACATCCACGTATCAAGTACAGAATCCGGGTTGAGAGAGACGCTCTCAATACCCTGCTCCATCAACCACAGCGCCAAATCAGGATGATCTGACGGCCCCTGCCCACAAATACCAACATACTTACCAGCATCACGACAGGCCTTGATAGCCATCGACAGCAGCGCCTTAACCGCATCGTTACGCTCGTCAAATAAATGTGCTACCAGGCCTGAATCCCGATCAAGACCTAGAGTCAACTGGGTAAGGTCGTTGGAGCCGATAGAGAAACCGTCAAAGTACTGCAGGAACTGATCCGCCAATAGAGCGTTGGCAGGCAGCTCACACATCATAATCACACGCAGACCATTTTCGCCACGGCTGAGACCGTTAGCCGTAAGAATCTCACTGACCTGCTTGGCCTCAGACACCGTGCGCACAAATGGGATCATTACTTCAACATTGGTCAAGCCCATGACATTGCGGACACGCTTAATGGCCTCGCACTCAAGCTCAAAACACTCGCGGAATGAATCTGAGATATATCGTCCAGCACCTCGGAAACCCAGCATGGGGTTTTCTTCTGCCGGCTCATAGACTTCGCCACCGACCAGGTGAGCATATTCATTTGATTTGAAGTCGGACATTCTTACGATGACTTTTTTGCCGTAAAAGGCACCGGCAATGGTCGCCACACCCTCTACAATCTTCTGAATATAGAACTCACGGGGCGATTCGTAACCAGCCATTCGACGATCGACAGAGGCCTTTACATCGCTGGTCAGCGTGTCGTAGTTGAGCAAAGCCTTCGGGTGAACACCTATCATCCGGTTAATGATAAATTCGAGACGGGCCAAACCAACACCATCATTAGGATAGGCCTGAAAATCAAAGGCGCGATCGGGGTTACCAACGTTCATCATCAACTTAAACGGTAGCTCTGGCATCTCTTCAATATCAGAAGTATTAATATCGAAGTCGATCAAGCCATTATAAACAAAACCCGTATCACCCTCTGCGCAGGAGACCGTAACCTGCTGCCCTTCACCAATCAATTCAGTCGCATTACCGCAACCGACAACAGCTGGGATACCCAGCTCACGGGCAATAATGGCCGCATGACAGGTACGACCACCACGATTGGTGACGATTGCCGACGCACGCTTCATTACAGGCTCCCAATCGGGGTCGGTCATATCGGTAACCAGTACATCGCCAGCCTCAACACGATCCATCTGAGAGATATCGTTTATTACCTTGACGACACCGCTACCAATACGATGGCCAATGGAGCGCCCCTCACAGACAACCTTACTTTTGCCCTTCATCAAGTAGCGCTCCATCTTGGTGGCGCTGTCTCGACTCTTAACGGTTTCAGGGCGAGCCTGGACTATGTAAAGCTGTTGATCATCGCCGTCCTTTGCCCATTCGATATCCATCGGGCGACCGTAGTGCTGCTCAATAATCATTGCCTGCTGAGCCAGGGCTTCAACCTCACCATTGGTTAATGAGAATTGGTTACGCTCGGCGACATCGACATCGACAGTTTTGACGCTACGACCAGCCTCGGCGGCCTCTCCATAGATCATTTTAATCGCTTTACTGCCTAAATTGCGGCGGACGACGGCAGGACGCTTCTGTTTCAGAATCTCTTTATGGACATAAAATTCATCGGGATTAACCGAGCCTTGAACAACCGTCTCACCCAGACCATAAGACGAGGTAACAAAGACCACATCATTAAAGCCTGTTTCAGTATCGAGGGTAAACATGACGCCGGCCACACCGGTCTCACTGCGCACCATACGCTGAATACCTGCCGACAAGGCAACCTCGGAATGCTCAAAGCCCTGATGCACGCGATAAGAGATAGCACGGTCATTATACAGCGAGGCAAACACCTCTTTGATGGCGATAAATATATTATCAAGGCCAATGATATTGAGAAAGGTTTCCTGCTGACCTGCAAACGAGGCATCGGGCAAATCCTCAGCGGTGGCAGATGAGCGAACGGCCACAGCCAGGTTATCGTTACCCGCCTGTAAGCTAATGTAGGCCTGTTCAATACTCTCTTTGAGCTCGCCTGTAAATGGGGCATCAATAACCCATTGACGTATCTTGGCGCCAACCACTGCTAGCGCATTAACATCGTCGACATCCAGCGAATTGAGCTCGTCATTGATTTTTTGCTCAAGCTTGTTTTGATCGATAAAGTCACGAAAGGCTTGAGCCGTTGTGGCAAAGCCATTAGGCACACTGACTCCAGCACCGGAAAGGTTGCTGATCATCTCACCGAGAGAGGCGTTTTTACCGCCAACTCGATCAACATCATCCATGCCACACTGGTCAAACCACACTACGTAATCGTTCAAAACTATCTCTCCCATATCGGATAAAGAATGTTGTATCTGTAATAAGTTCGAAAGATAATACGTGAATCAACTGTAATTTGGTTACCAAACAACAGTTATTTAGCTAGTAAAACAACAAGCTTATATTGAGATTCAACAGGGTGGGGTTACTCGTGAAGAGAACAGTTTTTTGCATTTCAGATGGCACCGGCTTAACGGCTGAGGCATTAGGCCACAGCTTATTAGCACAATTTCCTGACACAGAGTTTGAACGCCTGACCCTGCCCTATATCGACACGATAGAAAAAGCCGAGCAAGTGGCTGAAAGGATAAACTCCGCCAGCGAGCGAGACGGCCACCCCGCCCTAGTCTTCGACACCATTATTAAGCAAGAGGTGCGCGCCGTCATCGCTAAAAGCAATGGCATTATTACCGATATCTTTTCAACCTTTCTACAACCCTTGGAGGAAACCCTAGAAAGCCACTCCTCCTATAGCGTTGGCCGCTCACAACCGGCAACAGACAACCCCGCTTATATCAACCGGATTGAAGCCGTTCACTACGCCCTCGATGCCGATGACGGCGCCAAATTACACCACTATGATAGGGCCGATATCATTTTGATCGGTGTCTCACGCACCGGTAAGACTCCGACCAGCTTATACATGGCGATGCAGTTTGGCGTCTTTGCTGCCAACTACCCCATTACCGAAGAAGACCTAGAAAGCAACAAAATACCGCCTGCACTGCAGCAATACCGTCATAAACTCTATGCCCTGACCATCGATGCCGAGAGACTGTCGGCAATAAGGCATGAACGCAAGGCGAACAGCCGCTACGCCTCAATCACACAGTGCGAGGACGAGCTGCGCCAGGCCAAATCCATATACAGTCGCTTCAAAATACCAGTCATTGATACCTCCAGCCAATCTGTCGAAGAGATATCCACCCGGATTCTGGCCGCCACCGGCATCGAGCGCCGCCATCAATAGAGCGCAGCCACGCTGGCCAACAGCAACAGTACTGGCCTTACTAACGCTGACATCGTTTAGTGCCCATGCCTCCTGTGTCATATTGCTGCATGGCTTGGCACGCACCGAGGACTCGATGTCTACACTTGAGCAGGCGTTGCAGCAGACAGGCTATGACACCGTCAATATTGGCTACCCGTCCCGTGATTACCCGATTGAAATTTTAGCACCGTTGGCGATAGAGCCTGCACTGAAAAAATGCCCATCGAATAGCGACATTTACTTTGTCACCCACTCCCTGGGCGGTATTCTTGTGAGGCAATACCTCTCCGCTAACACACTGCCCCAACTCAAACGCGTGGTAATGCTTGGCCCGCCCAATCAGGGCAGCGAGACTGTCGACAAACTGGCAGGCGTGCCCGGCTTTAAATGGTTAAACGGTTGTGCCGGCCTGCAGCTTGGCACCGATGCAGCCAGCCCACCCAATACGCTGGGGCCGGCAAACTTCGATGTCGGCATTATCGCCGGCGACAAAACCATCAACTTTATACTGTCAGGACTTATTCCAGGAGCCGACGACGGCAAAGTGTCGGTCAGCAGCACCAAGCTGCAAGGCATGAATGACCACATACAATTACCGACGACCCACACCTTTATGATGAGCAATAAAACCGTCATCAAACAGACTATTAACTACTTACAATACGGCTACTTTACCCCCCTTAATGAGCAGCCAGCTAACCACTAATTCCCTGAACCTCATCTTTGGCCAAGGCCATTCTCGTCTCGATCAGTTTGTTCGGCAGGCTGCTTACCTGATCCCGATAACGCATCGCCGACTTCACATCCTTCCAGCCAATCCAATCCATCATGGCATGCAAGTCCCCGCCATTTTCAGCAATCCAATTAGCCGCCCCTCGGCGCAATGAGTGGGAGCTATACTCACCAACCCCATCTATGCCAGCAGCGCGAAATACGGTACGGATTAGCTTATTAAGAGAGTTGGGCAGCAGCGCCGCTGACTCAACACAACCCCATCGCGTGACTTTACTAAAGACATAGCCTTGCTCGATTTGACTGGCGGCCAACCAATCAATCAACGCCGCTACCGGGCAAAGTCGCTGCAGCATCTTGAGACTTTTCTGTTCACCGCGCGCCTCTCGATCGGTCTTACTGTCAGCCAGGTATATTGTCAGCGTTGGTGGCTGTCGGTCGAAATCAATCTGTAGTTGTTCAGCCTTAAGCCTGACCAGTGAAGACGCCCGCAAACCAAACCAAAAGCCAATCAACAACAGCGCCCTATTGCGCAGGGCTTGAAGCTGCATAGCCCGTTCAGAAACAGACTCTACAGGCAGTGCCACTATGCCCTCTAAATGATCAACCACCAATGACAAGGTATTAATACTTAATGACTTAGCCTGCTTTGGTGGCTTGTTATAGCGCTTGCGAATCCCCCGCATCAACTCACGGGTTGTTTCCGCATCTGTCTTTGTCGGGTCTATGTGATGATGCCGGCGATGCCACTTAGCCAGCAAAGCCTTACGCTGCTCAAGCGTTGCCACTGATAACTTCCCACCATAAAAAGCAAGATAGGCATGAAGCTGATCGGCACTGCAGGGCAGCTTACCACCATAGACGACCTCATAATGAAAACGTGCCTGCTCAATTGCCTGCTCGGTATTGTCATTAACTGCCGCCAGCAGAAGCTCAGCCACCAAGTTATCGGAAGAATATCTCATTTCGCATCAAAACCCATTCTAAGAAGTGATAATCATACATTATTCGCTCTTAGTTTTAACAGCCATAATAGTAAAAATCATAGAATTGAATTAGAATAACGTTTCATAAGTAATACAAATTCAATTCTACTATTGTTAGGTAAGAAATATGGCCCGCGCCCCTGCTATCGGCATTGCCGACGTCGAAAAAGCCAAGCATGCACTACTCTCTCAAGGTGTGACGGTAAATCCTTATCAGATAAGACAGCTGATTGGTCGCGGTTCGTACGATACTATTGAGAAATACCTGAGAGCACTGTCGCTAACAACCGACAACGAACAGCAGTCAGAGGATAGGCTGAGCAAATCTTTGGCCGAGATGGTTCGCCCATTGGCACAGGAGCTGACGCGACAAAATAAGGACAGGCTGACCTCGCTCAGCCAGCAACACCGCGAGCAACTAAATATAGAACAGGATAAAAATCGTCAGTTGAGCGTTCAGAATACTGAACTCAGTAGCTGTAATGCTCAGCAGCAATGCCAAATTGAAACATTGAGCGAACAGCTTGCAGCGGCAACACAGCGGCAACAAACAACCGAAGAACAACAACAGCAAAGTCATCAACGCGCAGAGGTGCTGGCAGCCGAACAGCGACAACTCTTACAGCGCATCAACGAAGCCGAGCGACGATTAAAAGACAGCAGAGACGATCAACGCCAACAACTTGAACAGCTCAACAAGCAACACCGTGATTCGCTGCAATCTGAGCAAATGAAAGCCGATGAACTACAACGCCAATGCCATGCCAAAGAACAGCGCATCAGCGATGAGCTGAATAAAAGCCTGTTATTGGCTGAGCGTACTGTCACGCTGAGCAGCGAAATTGGCAGCCTCAATAGCGCACTGACCGAGTGCCATACCAAGCTCAAACACACGACGGATGAACTGCATCAAAATGCTAGTCAACATCAAATAGTCATCGATGGCCTCAATGAAGATCAAACAAAATTAGTATCAGAGCTAAAGAATGATCATCGACAGAGGCTGGACGACCTGAAGGACAATCATCTTGCCCATGCCGCCAGCCTGAGCGACAGAGTGGCAGATTTTAAACAACAGAACAGCCTATTAAATAACGAAAATCGACAACTTACGAGGCAGATTGAGGAGCTAAGACGGCATTCGAACAGCAGTAAACTGCCGCCTAACGCCAGCACTCCATGAATCGGTTTAGCCTGAAAGCTGCAGCCTGGCCATGACCAAGGTTTCATCATCGGGGTCCGGCCCGATGACAAACCCGAAACTCTTACAAAATTTCTTCATTTTATGGTTTTCTCTCAGCACAACCCCCACCATTTCTTTGAAGCCTCTGTCACGAGCAATGGCGATGATTTGATTCATTAAATAACGTGCAACACCCTGCCCCTGCCACTTATCCGCCACCACAATGGCAAATTCACAGCTGTAACCATCACTGCTATTGGTATAGCGAACCACCCCAACTTCTGTCACCTCGTCACCATCGCGCAACAACGCAATCAGGGCCATTTCTCGCTGGTAATCAATTTGAGTAAAGCGTGCCAGCCACAGTGGCGGCAGCACCTTCAAGTTTTGCATAAACCGCAGGTAACGTGTCTCCTCTGATAATTGCGCAACAAAGGATTGCTCCATATCGGCATCTTCAGCACGCATCGGCCGAACGTAAATTTCATCACCCGAGCGAGTGGTAAAATGAGAACGCAACTGATTCGGATAAGGATGAATGGCTAGATGTTGATAGCGCTCGGCACTGGTAGCAGAGCGTTTTAAAACCACTGCCTCGCTGGCGCTGTTGGCATCGGTTTGATGAGACAGCAACAGTCGCTCTATCTGCGGTAACTCACAAACCATATCGCTGATTTGTAGCAGCAACTGCTGCAGCGGCAGATGATCGTTACTACTGTTAATAGGTAACTGTAACTTGGCGAAGAAACTTTGTAGCAACCTTGGGTTCAGTGGCGGCAGCATTGTCGCGGCACGGATTTGGGTACCGGCAATAAATACATGAATGGCGGGGCCAAACTCTGAATCAGGCCGCATTTCAAGCTGCAACGGCAGCCCTCTAAATACCAGCGACGAGGCAATAGTATCAATATCGATATGGAAATTCGCCAACAGGGTTTTAAATTGTGGGTTGGTTAAACTACCCCCCTGCTTAATCTTGTGGTCTAGCTGTTGACTGGCCTGCTGCAGATCAGTGCTGGTCTCAAAAGCGGAGCTGCCCGGAGTTTGCAACAGCAATTGCTGGTTTCGATAGAAACTGAGTAGAAAACTATAGCCTTCAATAGCGCTTTCCGGCGTCTTAAAGCAGGCCATACCCACATCATCAATCATCCTCCGCGCCTTCTCCACCGAATCGCCGCCAAGTAAACACACCAGTACCGGTTTACGCTGTCGCCGATACAGGTCGATCAGCGCATGCGCCAGCTTTGTCGCATTATTCACCGAGGTCGGTGCGATCAAGATCAATACCGCCGAACAGGTTTTGTCCGCCAACAGTGTTTCTGCGGCAGCAATGATATGAGCCTCGTCGACATCATTATATATATTAACCGGGTTACCAATCTTAGAAGTCTTTGGCAGTGTCGCCGCCAGCGCTTTCAAACAGGGCTCTGCAGGTTGGTATAGTTCAATTTTTAATCGCCGCGCGCGTTGCACTGCCAATGAATTAATGCCTCTACCATTACCGATAATGCCCAGGCCATCGCTGCGTAATTTTTTCCCCATCATCAAAACCTGTGCCGCTGCAATCAGATCATTGAGTCGATAGGCACGAATAACACCAGCACGTTGTAAGGCGGCGGTCAGCGTCGCATCGTGTAAATACTCTACCTCGGTCTGGGCGGTCAGCAAGATAACGGGCTTGATACTCGCCGCCGCGCGCAAACTGCTTAATAGTTTGCGCGCCGGTGTCATATGCTCTAAATAAAGTAAAATGCTATGGGTACTGGGGTCGTTAATCAGGTAATCGAGAATATCACCAATGTCTAGGTCGGCTGCATGCCCCAGTGCTATCACCTGGGAGAAGCCAATGTCCTGCTGCGTTGCCCAATCGATGAGAGAAGAGCAGACGCCACCTGACTCACTAACCAGAGCCAACTTGCCGGGTTTTGCCTGATCGACACCCAGCCAGGCGCTGAAATTATTCTGTGGACGCTGTACACCAAAACAGCCCGGCCCCAATAACTTGATATCGTACTGCTTAACCAACCTTCGGATTTTATCGAAGGTAGATGATTTATCGGAACGGTGCTTGTACGCCGTGGGTGACAGCACCATTACGGCTTTAATACCGGCCTTACCACAGACCTTCAAAATATCGGGCACATTCTTGATACTGGTCGCCACAATGGCAAGCTCTACCGAGCCTTTAACCGACTTTAAGTCGTAATAACACGGTAGTCCGTGTAGAAATTCATGACGGGGATTAATGGGGTAAACCGGAAAATTAGGTTGCGCCTGCATAATACTGCTGAGTACGACGGTGCCGATAGTATTTGGCCTATTACTGGCGCCAAACAAGGCAACTGACTGGGGGTTTAACAAGTGATCTAGCGTGGTACGTTTCATAATTAATGTAGAATCCGCAGCGAATAGATTATGATATTGAAATACCTGCGATAAAGAGCCATCACAATGACTACAGCTTACATCACCCATCCAGTTTGTGCCCAGCATAATATGGGCGATGAGCACCCAGAGAGCCCTCGCAGGCTCAGTGCCATCAATGACCGACTCATCGCCTCAGGTATCTATGATTATCTGCGCCATATCGATGCTCCCAAGGCCGAGATGCACCAGCTGCAACTAGCTCACGGCAGGCAGTATATACAGCAATTGTTTGATCAATCGCCGCAAACAGGCTTGTTTCAAGTTGACGATGACACCGCAATGAACCCGCACACGCTAGAGGCTGCACTGTATAGTGCCGGCGCCGCCATCCGTGCTGTCGACGGCGTGGTCAGCGGCGAATTCAATAACGCGTTCTGTGCCACCCGCCCACCCGGCCACCATGCGGAAAAAAATCAGGCCATGGGGTTTTGTTTTTTCAACAATGCAGCCATTGCCGCCTGCCATGCGGTGAAACAGCACCGCGTCAAAAAAGTCGCCATTATTGATTTCGATGTCCATCACGGTAATGGCACCCAGGATATCGTCTCTGGCAGCTTTCGCATGCGCTACTGGTCTAGTTTTCAAAGTGATTTATTTCCCCATACCGACACCCGTAAGCGCAGTCGTCGCAACATCCGTCTAGAACCAATAGCGGCTGGCTGCAGTGGAGAAGAATATCGGGAAATTATTATGCAAAGCCTGATGCCCTGGCTGTACAAATATCGACCGCAACTGATCATTATCTCGGCAGGTTTTGATGGACATGTTGAAGACGAGATGTCTCAGATGCGCTTAACCGACAATGACTATCTCTGGCTGATAGAAAAAATTAACGCCGCGGCCAAATTATTCTGCAATGGAAAAGTGGTGTCACTGCTGGAGGGTGGATACGACCTATCCTCACTTTCGCGCTGTGTAACCAGTCATATTAAAGAGCTGGCTAACTTGTAAAAGTTGAACAGATAGACAGAACAGTGCATTTTATTAGCACCCTATCAATGTCACCGTTAAATGTTTCGACACCACTGCATCGATTGATATTTATTATGCTATAACGGATAAAAGCGTCTTTTATACCGCTAAAAAAATAATAAATAAAAGGTAACAGTCGTGTCTCGTCCCTTATTGAAACATTCTCTTATTGCTGTTTTCTGCGCCCTGACTATCTCAGCTTGCGGTGGCGGTGGCGGAAATAATCCTACGGCAGATAGCACACCGATCACCCAACCCAACACACCGCCTACAACACCACCACCTGACATTACGGATCAAGGGGTCGTCTATGACTATCCCCTACCCAATGAAAATCAGGCCAGGCAATTCTTAACACGAGCCACCTTCGGCCCTGTTCAAGAAGATGTGGATTTCTTAGTGCAACAGGGTTATGAAGCATGGATTGACGATCAATTTCAAAGACCTGCAAGTTATCATGCACCTATGCTAACAGAGACGCTCGAGAGTCTTGGGCTTATCAGTGGCCATGAATGTACAAATTATCAAGAGCGAAACAAGCATCGAATGGATGTCTGGTGGCAACATAGTATTTACGGCAAAGACCAACTTCGCCAACGAATTGCTTATGCACTGAGTCAAATACTGGTTGCGTCCGAGAAGAACTCCGCGTTGATCTGTCTTCCACGTGGTCTTGCCAGCTATTACGACGGCTTACTTGATGATGGCTTTGATAATTACGAGAATGTTATGCTTAACGTCTCGAAGCACCCGGTAATGGGCGAGTACCTGTCCAGCATTCGCAATAGCAAGGCTATTCCAGAACTTAATATCCGCCCAGATGAAAATTTTGCAAGAGAGGCGATGCAGCTGTTTTCGATTGGCTTATTCGAGCTTAACAGTGACGGTTCCTATAAAAAGAATGGTGATGGTGCCAAGGTATCAACATACAACCAGCAAGACATCAGTAATTTTGCACGCATCTACACAGGCTGGAATTTCGGTGATTCAGTTCTCTTCAGGTCACATGTTCGCACCATAGACTCAGAAATCTTACCCATGATTGCCTACAATGCCCATCATGATAACGCTGCCAAAACATTACTTAACAGTGTAGAGACAGAGGAGTTTGCAACCGGGAATATGGATTTGGAAGCTGCTATATCCAACCTATTCCAGCATCAAAATACAGCTCCATTTATCAGCACACTCATCATCAAACAACTGGTCACAAGTAACCCCTCTTCTGCTTATGTTGACCGCGTGAGCTCAGTATTCAATGCCAATAAAGATAACGTTCGCGGCGATATGAAAAGCGTTATCAAGGCTATATTGTTAGATGAGGAAGCAATATACGGACATTTAGACAATGCCATCACCTTTGGCAAATTAAAGGAGCCTATCCTCAAACTTTCAGCATTATGGCGTTTATACAATGCAACTGGTGAATATGATCGACTTCGCTTCGTCAATACTGATCAATATTTTGAGCAAAAACCACTCGGTGCTAATTCAGTTTTTAATTTCTACTCGCCAAACTATCTACCACCTGGAGCACTCAAAGCTTCCGGAATCGAAGAGCCAGTCTCTCAAATCATCAACTACAGCTCGATTATCAAAACTACAAACACACTATTTGAATACGCACAGGCTGAGGATGTTTTTGATAATGATAAACGCTACAGAGAGAATATTTCATTAACGTTAGATCCGCTTGAGGCACTGTCCGAAGACCCACAGGCAATGGTCAAATATGCCAACTCGACATTGATGGCTGGGCTAATGAGTCAAGAAATGAACGATATCTTAATAACGTACATCGACCAACTATCCAATATCGACAATGGCGAAACACGAGCTAAAGAGCTGGTCTTTTTAGTAATTTCTTCACCTGAGTTTGCAGTGCAAAGGTAATATCATGTCATCAATAAATAAGAGTCGTAGAGAGTTTCTAAAAGCGACCGCTGTTTCATCAGTTGCTCTATCAAGCCTCGGCTTACAGCTCAATATTGCCAATGTTAATGCTGCTGGAGTATCTGATTACAAGGCTTTAGTTTGTATTTTTCTCGCTGGCGGCAACGACGGTTTTAATATGTTTATGCCAACCAGCGAGGCTGAATACAATACTTATAGCTCTTCTCGACAAACCATGGCCATCCCCTTAGCCAACATTCTACCAGTCAACAATGTTGAATATGGCTTCCACCCAGGCATGCCAGAGGTGCAGTCTCTGTTTAATAATAACAACCTTGTTATTGTTGCCAACACTGGCGCCCTGATTGAGCCAACAACATTAGATGATATAAATAGCAAGACAGTTGTAACGCCGATTCAATTGTTTTCCCATAGAGACCAGGAGCAATTCTGGCATAGTCTTGACCCTACAGGCCAATATCAAACGGGCTGGGCTGGTAGATTAGAGGAAAAAAATTACGCCGCGGTTGATGACAGCCTACCCATTAATTTTTCTCTGTCCGGCAATAATTTGTGGCAATCGGGTAGCAATTCAGTGCCATATACTATGTCTAGCGCAGGCGCCATCACCCTCGATGACATAGATGCGGAATCCAGTGACCCGACAATTCAACAGCGCTCAGCTGTGTTTAACTCACTATTATCCAAAGAATATACTGACCCACTGATGCAACATTACGCTGACACTCAGAAAATTTCTAATGTACTCAGTGAGAAGGTTGATACTGCATTGGCCCTTAACAACAACATTAATATCAATTGGCCAGATAATAAGGTATCTGCTGCACTGAAGACTGTGGCTCAATTAATAGAAGCCAAAACATCACTTGCTGAGCAAAACAGACAGATTTTTTACATAACTTTTGGAGGCTGGGACACCCACGGCAACCAACTTGAAAGTCATCAACAACTATTGACTGAGCTCAGTCAGTCATTACAGGCTTTTTATGATGCGACCACGGCAATGGGACTTCAGGACTCAGTGACTACGTTTACCGCCTCTGAATTCGGTAGAACGCTGACTACCAATGGTGACGGCACTGACCATGGCTGGGGGAACCATCATTTAGTCATGGGTGGCGCAGTTGACGGCGGTAAAATTGTTGGCAAGATGCCGGATTTAACCATCGGCGGAGACGATGATTATTCAGATGGACGAATTATACCAACGACATCTATTGATAGTTATGGCGCAACTCTAACTAGTTGGCTGGGTGTTAATGCTGACGCCCTTAACAAAATATTTCCAAACCTGAAGAACTTTCCAGCGAATGAGAAGGACCTTAAGATCTTTGTTTAAGCACTGATCGGCGGCAAAATGGCATATTGGCCAGTAAAACTGACAGCGACCTTACCGTCGACAGTAATGGTTGAAGTCAGTGTGATCTTAGCCTTTCCTTTGCTTTTAAAGTCGGTGATGAACTGTTCGAAGTGTTGCTTATCCGCATGACAAATCGCGGTAAAACTCTCACTGCCTACCGGCCTGAGATAATCGATCTCAGCGTGACTGACCACCAGGTTACAATTAAGTTCGGCAAGCTCGGTCTGCAGATACACCATACCCCAGCAACTCATCACAGCGACGCAGTATAAACTGCCGCCAAAGGCAGTCATTTTATCGTTGATGTTTGGGGCTAACGGCGCGGTTAAATGAAGGTTTTCACCATCAAAATGAGTCAGTTCCAGACCTAGATTCGAAGCGAGTGGCACGCTTTGGGCGAGGAAGTTTGTTAAGCGCTGTCCAATATTTTCCACAGTAATTTCCAACTAACAATAACTTTAATGATAAATTTTAGTCAAAAAAAAGCACTGTCTAACAGTGCTTTTGATGTTTTCGGCGATTATTCTACACCGATTCGAGGGACTCTCAAAGGCATTCTGGTCATCACCTCATAGCCGATGGTGTCGGCAAAGCCAGCCACCTCATTAGCACTGATGTGCTCACCCCATAGCTCAACCGTATCGCCAATGGCGACCTCTGCCAAATCGGTAACATCTACGGTAATCATATCCATCGACACCCGGCCAATCAGTGGCACGCGCTGACCGTTGATATAAACCGGCGTACCGCTGGGGGCCTTACGTGGATAACCGTCACCGTAACCGATAGCAATCGTTGCCACCCTGCTCTGGCGTTGTGCTGTCCAACTGGCCGCATAACCCACACTCTCGCCGCTATCGACTGTACGTAAAGAAATGATTGCAGACTGCAGCGACATCACAGGCTTGAGCTGGTCGCCATTAACCTGGGGCTGGCTAAAGGGTGAATTACCGTACAGCATAAAACCGCTACGATTCCACTCTGCCCTGGCCTCTGGCCAGCCTAACAACCCCGGTGAGTTTGCCAAACTTTTAGCAGCAGTAATGTTTGCCGTTGCGCTATTAAACACAGCAATTTGCTCAACGGTTGCTTCACTGGATAAGTCGTCTGCACAGGCAAAATGTGTCGCAACAATAATATCTTCTGCAACATTATTGCTGGAGCAAGCCTGTCGGTAGACCGACTCAACCTCATCGGCGTCAAAGCCCAAACGGTGCATGCCAGTATCAACTTTTAACCAAACAGTCACCGGTGTAGCAATATTGCAGGTTAAAATGCTGTCAAGTTGTAGCTGATTATCAATCATCAACCAGAAGTTGTGTTCGACAGCGACAGCGATCTCATCGGCGGTAAAACAACCTTCTAACAGAAGAATAGGCTGTTTAATCCCCGCCTGACGCAGCTCCAGTGCCTCTTCGATACAGGCAACGCCAAAAGCCGGTGCAAGCTTTGACAAAGCCCGGGCAACCAATACGGCACCATGACCGTAGGCATTAGCCTTGATGATAGGCATGGCCTGGCCAGCGCCCGACAGCGTCTGCGCTAAGCGGTAATTATGTTGTAAGGCGCTAATATTTATCAGTGCTTTTGTTGGGCGAGCCATTACTGCATTCTCGTCAAAGTGATTATTGTTTTGTCATTGATTATCGTAATCACCATGACCCTTCGATATCGGTCATGGCTCTAACGGTTTATATTAGTAGTTGTATTTTCCGGCACTGAATAAAGCCTGGGCTTTTTCCCACACATCGCCAATCTGACCATTACCAACAGGCTTACCATCAACACTGACCACTGCGGCGACCTCTTTCGAGGAGCTACTCAGCCATACTTCATCCGCGGCATCAAATTCAGCACGGCTGACTGGCCGCTCTTCAACCTGAATTGAGCCGTCCTTACGCAGAATGTCCAATAACATCAGACGGGTAATACCCGGCAACAATTGAGTACTCAAGGCAGGGGTGATAACCACGCCATCTTTCACAATGTAGGCATTGGTAGAGCTGCCCTCTGTCATAAAGCCCTCGGCATTGAACAAAATACATTCCTGGTTGCCGTCATCGATACCCTGCTGGTAGTGCAGTACATTACCCAACAATGCCGTCGATTTAATATTACAACGCTTCCAGCGTAAGTCGTCACTGGTAGAGACGCTATAACTCTTCGCCTTGGTCTTGTCGGCGACAGGCTCGGCTGGAATTTCAAAGGCAAAGGCAAAAACAGTCGGCTTGACGCCGGCGGGATAATTATGAGTTCGCTTGGTATCGGTACCACGACTGACATGATAATAAATACCGAGGTTACCGGCGCCATTGGCCTCACTGAGCTTCTCAGAGATTTCACGCCACTCGTCATGACTCATGTCCAATTCGATGCCGATAGACTTCATGCCATCGTTCATGCGATCGAAATGCGGGGCAAAACCGACCAGGCGGCCATTATAGCTGGGGACAACTTCATAAATACCGTCACCGAACAGAAAACCACGGTCCATGGGTGAAATTTTCGCTTCAGACATCGGCATGTATTCGCCGTTTAAATATACTGTGCTCATATTGATTACTCTCAAAAAGCCTGGCCTCAGGCATTGTTGTTTAATTTAGTTGGATGACGGCTTTTAACTGTTCAACCAATTGATCGCCCGCCGTCGACGGCAAGCTGTCTTCTGTTAGGGTATTTTCACGGGTGACACCATCGACGCTGCCGCGGGCAGAAATGTATTTCAACACCGATAGTGGATCTGTCAGGGCAAATAAGTCTTGCTGATGCCAGTGGGACAACAGCGCAATAACACCATGGGCTGCCCAATTTGATACGTCGGCAATTAACAGCTCATCACAGGTGGTCGCTGCCGGTGTAATATCGAGCTGCTCTATGGCCTGCTTGATATTGCCCATGCCAATTTCATTACCGCCATCACCGATGGCAATGGTGGGGCAGCTGGCCTGGGACAAAAACTCGTCGAAGCTGGCACAGCGCGGGCTGATATCTTCACCGCGCATGTTGAAGTAACCGCCCTGCTCTGACAAACCAGGGCGCTCGATAGAGATGATCAACTCAGGTTGCAATGTTTGCAGCGCAGCAGCGGCTTCAGACTGGCGATTAGCCAAAGCATCAACAGCGATTTCAAACACCTCGTAGTCCTCAGCCAAGGCCTGTGACAACGGCGCACCACAGACTAATACTGGCTTGGCACCCAGGTGCTTAATCACGTTATAGAGAGCAATAGCGCCAACCGGGCCATCGGTTTCAAAGGTATCCAAGACGGGAAAGCCGGTACCTATCAATACGGTACCGCGTGCCTGGTCGATTAACCGACTGGCGCGGGCATAATAGCCCGGCAATAATGCGGGCTGAACATCTTTCATGCCGCGCAGATTTCGGGCGACAAGTAAGTCTTCGACCTGCCGGCTCAAGGCCATATCGGTGTCAGAAAGTGCTGGCGATATATTTGTCATTTCTACGACCTAAGGTTTATTAGCTGCGTACGTTGACGGCGGCTTTGCTGTAAATGGATCTTATTGTGGGCCTGTTCAATAGAAACAGGGTTGAAGCGGATAGTTGCCCCCGCCATCAACTGCGTCAGCTTGGCCAAATCGGTCCTGACCACGGCGCCAATTTTGGGGTAGCCGCCAATGGTTTGTCGGTCATTAATCAGCACAATAGGCTGTCCGTCGGCTGGCACCTGAATAGCGCCGAGACAAATGCCCTCGGACAGCATGCCCTCGATAGCCGACGGTATCGACGCGCCATCCAAGCGGTAGCCCATGCGGTCACAACTGTCAGTGACACGATAGTCACTACTGAAGAACAACGCCTTTTGCACCTCGCTGAAATGTTGCTGCTGATAACCCAATACCACGTCCAGTTCCACTTCATCAGTATAGGCTGGACGCTCACTCTCAGCTAACTGCTGTAAGCTTGGCGGCGTTACGTTATTAAGCTGCAGACGCTGGCCGGCAGCAAGCTTATCACCATCGATACCGCCCATTGATTCGCGCATTACTGTGGAGCAGCTACCAAATTGTGGCGCAATATCGAAGCCGCCGGCAAAGGCCAGGTAAATTCTACAGCCGGCCGTAGCAAAGCCAAGACTGAGCTTCTGCCCTTTATTAACACGGATGCCCTGCCACTGAGGCACAGCGTCGCCGTCCAGGGTGGCATCAACGGTGGCACCGGTGATGGCAATAATCGTATCGACATCTATTTCGACCACCAAACCACCTACCGTGGTCTCGATCATCGCCGCATTGGCGTCATTATTAAGAATCCGATTAGCCCAATAGTAGGCCTCGTCATCCATCGGACCACCGGTGGTAAGGCCGACACTGTGTTGACCAAAACGGCCAGAGTCTTGAATCAGGCTCAACATGCCTGGAGATTCAATCACAATACTCATAACTCACCGCCTAATTGAATAAACTCATCACGGCTGATGGCTTTGAATTGCACACTATCACCAGCCGTAACGGGCATCGAGGGCTCGGCGCTGGGATCAAACATACGCTGTGGGCAGCGCCCAATAATATTCCAGCCGCCGGGGGACTGGGCTGGGTAAACAGCTGTTTGACGGTCGGCAATGGCGACAGCTCCGCGGGGAACCTTCAAGCGCGGAGTGGCTAAACGGGGAGCGGCAATTCGCTCATCGACTTCACCAAGATAGGCAAAGCCTGGCGCAAAGCCAATGGCATAGACGCGGTAAGTCTGCTGCTGATGGATGTCGATAATCTGCTCGGTGGTCAAACCAGTCGAGACTGCCATATCGGCAAGATCGAGACCGACCTCTTCACCATAATAGACCGGCAAAGTGACAATACGGCCATCATCGCTGGCGGCATCAGTCTGACTACTGGAGATATTCGCCAACTGTTGTTTAAGCAGCCAGTAATCGGTCTTCAGTGGGTCAAATACCACCAGCAGCGAACCATAAGAGGCGACGGTATCGACGATCTCACCGCCCATTGCCGCCAATAACCGCTGTTGGGTCTGTTGTATTGTTTTCGATACCGCCGCACTGGGCTGATCTGAAAAATAGAGAATTAAGGCGCTGTCGCCAGCAATTTCAATGCTAAATTCAGCCATTAACTACTGTCCTATCACTCGACGAATATCACCGATGGCATTGACTGCGGTAAGGTTATCACCGTGTACACAGAGACTGTCGACACGCAATTTAAGCACCTTGCCATTAACCGTAGTAATCGTACCCTGCTCGGCAAGTTCAACCACCTGGGCCAGCATCTTGTCGTGATCATGAACCGCGCCAGGTTTATTACGTGATAACAGACTGCCGTTATCGTCGTAACAACGGTCAGCAAAGGCTTCAAACAATAAGGATAGGCCAAATGTATCCGCTTCTTGCTGGTGTTGTTGCCAGTCAGGCGTTGCCTGCAGCATCAATTTTATGTCGCCGTGAAAGTCAGACACTGCCTGCATAATTGCCGAGCGAACATCTAGCTTAGCCATCATGTCATTATAGAGCGCACCATGGGGTTTGACGTAGGACACCTTAACCCCCTGGCTCTTGGCGACACCGTCAAGAGCGGCTATTTGATAAATCACCAGGGCAATAATTTCATCGCGGCTACAATTGAGCGAGCGGCGGCCAAAGCCGACCAGATCCGGATAACCTGGGTGCGCACCAACAGCAACATTAAATTGCTTTGCCATAGCCACCGTTTTTGCCATCACCAACGGGTCTCCAGCGTGAAAGCCGCAGGCTATATTGGCCATGTCAATTTGTGGCATGGCCTGGGCATCGAGGCCCATGGTCCAGGAACCGAAGCTTTCACCTAAATCACAATTCAATTTCATTGGTTTCATCTCTACATTACCGCCAAACGGCTATTGGGCAAATCAGTCACCAACATGCAACCAGGGCTATGAGTGATACAAAACGGCGGTTTAGCTTGTTCAAGCGCTACCTGAGGCGTCACACCACAGGCCCAAAAGACGGGTAACTCACCCTCGTTAATAGTCACTGCATCGCCAAAGTCGGTTGTATTGATATCACTGATGCCAATTTGGCTGGGATCACCCAGGTGAATCGGGGCGCCGTGTACCGACGGGAAACGAGTACAAATTTGCACCGCACGGATGGCGTCGGCCGCCTTAAAGGGACGCATGCTGACGACCGTGGTGCCACTGAAACGGCCAGCAGGCTTACAATCTATATTGGTACGGTACATCGGCACATTACAGCCCTCGGTGACATTTCTCACCTCCAAGCCATCGGCCTGCAACGCCTCTTCGAAGGAGAACGAACAGCCCAGCATAAACACCACCAAATCGTCCTGCCAGTGGTCGCTGATATCCGTCACCTCTTCGCTGAATTCACCATCACGAAAAATTCTGTAACTGGGAATATCGCTACGCACATCAATATCGATGCCGAGGTCAGCTAAATTAAACTCACCGGGCTGACCCATAGCGATTAATGGGCAAGGCTTAGGATTGGCCTGACAGAACTGCAAAAAATCGTTGGCCCAGTCCTTCGGCAATATCACCATGTTGCACTGTACGTAGCCCTCTGAATAACCTGAGGTATTACCGGTGTGCTGGCCAGTTCTAATCCGTTGTCGGAGTTGTTGCGGAGACATTATTTTCGCATTATCAGGCAAAGTCATCGTCGATTCTCATTATCTAGGTCATACATCAATTAATACTATGCCTTATACCAGCATTGTGCCGTATTTGAATAAGTAGTTGCCGCAGCAAGACATAATTGGCAGTCGTAACAGGCAGAGCGTCAATATAAATTAACGCCCGTTAAATATATACACCACTTTAGAGTAGCTGTTAAATAAATCAATACTATTAGTAAGATAAGTAGATAGTTAGCAATCTAATAAGCAATAGCAAGTATTAAAATAGCGGTGACAGCCAGCCTGAGTTGCTTTGCCAGAACGCGATAGTAATAGTAGTTAGCTACCAAAGGCGCTAGCATGGCGGCATTAAATCATCCCCACAGATACGGCATTAGAGATTCATGGCAATCCACCCATTAATCGGTCACTACCCCGCTGAACTTCAGGCTCAGGTACAGCAGTTAATTGACAGCCATCAACTCGGCCATCATCTTCGCCAGCGTTACCCGACTGAGCACGGCATCAATAACGACAGTCTGCTTCGTGATTACGTCCAGCAGCTAAAAGATCAGTATCTGAAGAAGTCGCCACCGTTGAGCAAGGTTGTCTTTGATCGCAGAATGCACGTAGTCGACAACGCCCTTGGCATGCACAGCTCAGTCTCCCGGGTGCAGGGAGGCAAGTTAAAGAATAAGCGTGAGATACGCATCAGCACCCTGTTTAAACAGTGCCCTGAACCACTGCTGCAGATGATCTGTGTGCATGAACTGGCCCACCTGCGTGAGCAAGACCACAACAAGGCGTTTTACCGGCTGTGCCAACATATGCTGCCCGACTACCATCAGCTCGAATTTGATACCCGGCTGTATCTTTTACAGCAGGAAATGGCAGGCAAGGCTATTCGTTAAACAGATGACCACTGCAAAATAGGCATTATGATAATGCTTTTAACCGCCGCCACAGCATTAGTTCTCCCTCAGTAGCTGCATTGGCGCGACACGCGTAACTCGTCTTGCCGCGATATATCCGGCAAAACCTACGATGGCCGTACCCAATAGTGGCGCCAGATACCACAGTTCTGGGTGTAGCTCCAACGGCAATTTCATCAGCCACTGCTGTAACGCTAGTAGGATTAACTCGGCACCGACGGTGGCCAATACGCCTGCGATAAAGCCAATAATGACGAATTCACCGATCAGGCTACCGACGATTAAGCGTTTGCTGCCGCCAAGGGCGCGGATTACCGTGTTTTCTTTTTTGCGACTGTCGAGTGAATGCTGCACCGTCGCCACCATCACCAAGACAGAACCCAGCATCACGAACACCAGCACTAACTGCAGGGCCAACGACACATGGTGAATAATACTGCGTATCTGTTTGATGATGGTATCGACTTCAATCACTATCGCCGTCGGTATCGCCTTTAATAACTCGGCAATTTGTGGGTGCAGCTCATCGGGCAGGTAAAAGCTGGTCATCGAAGTCTGCGGTAGGTTTTGCAGACTGGCCTTGGGCAGCAACATATAAAAATTGGGCCGCATCCGCTCCCAATCGACCTCACGAATACTGCCAACCACTGCCTCAACTTCTACCGCCGCAATGCGGAAGGTCAGCTGATCACCGAGCCCAATGTTTAATTTTTCGGCCAACTCCGACTCGACCGACACCGTATCGGCACCCTGCCCGCTCGTCGCATCACCGGCGTTCCACTCACCGGCTAGAATTTTGTTATCCGGTGGCAGCTGCTCCGCCCAGGATAAGTTCAATTCACGGTCAGCACCGGATCGTTTGAAGCCCTCCTTACTGACTCGCTCTCGCACCGGTACGTTGTTAATCTCGACCAGGCGGCCACGAATCATCGGGTAAATGGCTTCGGTTTTCACGCCGACATCACTCAACCACCGCGCCACAGTCGTCACTTCATGGGGCTGGATATTGACCAAAAAGAAATTGGGGGTATCGGCGGGCAATTGAGACTGCCATTGATTAAATAAGCTGTCACGGACGCCCAGCAATACCAGCAGTAACATCAAACTGATCGCAAACAGACCAAGCTGCAGCGCATTGGCCGCCAAGCGGCGACGCAGATTGGCCAGCGCCATAGCCCACCAGCTATTCGCCCTGGCACCGGTACTGGGCAGGTTTTTTAACATCAATCGTGCCGGCAAGGCGATGATGACCAGCACCAACAACAATGCCGTCATTAACACCGCACTGAGTAACAATTGCTGTGTATACAGTAAAAGCAGCAGTAGTAAGCCGACAAAGCCTGCAATCACACTGCCCCGGCCAAAGCCCAGATCCGCCCGCATCGACTGGCGAAATATTGCCACCGCTGGAATCGCTTTAAGCCGTGCCAGGGCTGGCAGCGTAAAGGCCAGCAAGCTAATTAAAGCGGTCACCATGCCCAGAATAAAAGGCTGCGTCGTCGTTGGCGGCAGCGCCACCTCCAGCTCCGTCGCCACCTGGGTCAGTAGACCCTGCTGTAAGCCATAGGCTAACAGACAGCCAAGCAGCGATACCGCGACAAACAATAACAACAACAAGCCCGTGTACAGGTTTCGAATATAACCCGAGGTTGCCCCCAGCGTTTTCAACACGGCGATGTGTTTAACATGGCGCTGGCAATAACGCTGACTGGTCATGGCAACGGCAATCACCGCTAATACGATGACAATACTACTGGCCAGTAAGAAAAACGTCTTGGCGCGCTCTAATGCTATCGCCACCGATGGCTGGTTATCTTCAAGATTAAGCCAGCGATCGCTGTCGGCCAGTTGTGGCTCCAGCCATTGCTCATATTGCTGAATAGCCCCCGCCTCTCCGGCAAACAACCAGGCATAGGTAATACGGCTGCCCTCGGTAATCACCTCGGTGGCCGCCACATCCTTATAGTGCATCAATACGCGTGGCCCCATGCTGATGAAGCCGGCGCCGCGGTCGGGCTCTGACACCAACACCTTGGTCAGGGTCAGCGCCGCTTCACCGATATACACCTCGCTGCCCGGGCTGATATCGAGCTGCTGTAACAACCGCCGCTCGGCCCATATTTCACCCGGTGGTGGCCCACCAGCGACCGGATAATCTTGGCTGTACAGTTGATCGCGAATATTGACCTTGCCAATCAGCGGGTAGCCATTGGAGGCCGCCTTTACGCTGACTAACAATGGCTCATCATCGGCGTATAGCATCGATTGGAAATTAACCAATCGAGCCTGCTCTAACCCTAAATTATCGGCCTGTTGTAACCAGTTATCCGACACCACACGGGGGGATTGTAACTGTCTGTCGGCGGCCAGAAACTGGCTGCTCTCACCGGCCAGCATTAACTCCAACCGACCAACAAAGCCGGTTAAACCAGCGACGATGGTCACGGCCAGCAACAGCGATAAAAACAGTAGCTGCAACTCGCCACTGCGCCAATCGATGCGCAGAAATCGCCAAGCCATTTTCAAGGTATTAGGCATCGGCAACCACACCCGCATCGATACCGCTGGTAATCTCGGTCAAACAACCGTTCTCTATCTGACAATGACGCTGGCAGAAGCCTGCCAAACGGGCCTCGTGAGTGACCAGTATCAGCGTGGTATTGAGCTGACGGTTCATCTCAAACAACAGCTCGATAATAGTGGCACCCGTGTTTTGATCCAAATTGCCGGTCGGCTCGTCGGCAAATAGATAGCGGGGCTTGGCGGCAAAGGCACGGGCAATAGCCACCCGCTGCTGTTCACCCCCCGACAGCTGCGACGGATAATGGGTCAGTCGGTGAGACAGCCCTACCTGATCAAGATACTGAGCGGCCTCGGCCTCTGACGCTTCGGCACCGGCGAGTTCCAGCGGTAGTAGCACGTTCTCCAACGCCGTTAAGCCGTCGAGCAAATGAAACGATTGAAAGATAAAGCCGACATTTTTGGCGCGAAACAAGGCGCGCTGGTCCTCATTCATCGAGGTTAAGACCGCCTCATCGACAATAATCTCGCCGCCGGTCGGCGTGTCCAAGCCGGCCAACATGCCCAGTAGCGTGGTTTTTCCCGAACCGGAGCTGCCGGTGATCGCCACCGACTCCCCCGCCTCAATGCTGAGATTTATATCGTGTAGTATGGTCAGGTGGTCATCGGCAGTGGCGATATGATGACTGACGCCATTGAGCTTTATCATGCAATCCCTGTTATTGATCTGTGCAAAAATGTTTATTATTGGTAGAGTTAACTCAGTGTAACCGCTGCCCAACGTTAAGCGACTTAATCATAATTTATGAAAAAAATCTCGTTCTTATTCATTGTCTTATTCCTTGCTCCTGCTCTCAGTTCAGCGGCCAATAAAACTATTTTGGTATTCGGTGACAGTCTCAGCGCCGCCTACGGCCTGCAGGTAGAATTAGGCTGGCCACACCTACTACAGCAGAAGATTGATACGCAAGACCTGCCCTGGCAGATCACCAATGTCAGCATCAGCGGTGAAACCACCGACGGTGGCATGCTGCGCATCGACGATGCCCTGAGCCAATACCAGCCTGATATCGTCATCCTAGAACTCGGTGCTAATGATGGGCTCAGAGGGCAATCCTTAAAAAACATGCGCAACAATTTGCAACAAATGATTGAGAAATCACAGGCCATCGACGCGCAGGTGGTGTTGGCCGGCATGCATATCCCCTCTAACTACGGTAAGCGCTACACTCAAGGTTTTCATCAGAGTTATATCAGCCTCAGCGATGATTACGACACCGTACTAATCCCTTTTATACTCGAAGACATTGCCACCAACCAAGACCTGCTGCTACCCGACGGTCTCCACCCCAATGCCGAGGGTCAGAAACAGATGTTGATCAACGTTTGGCAGTATCTGCAGCCACTGGTGGTCAGCCCTTAACGTCAGAACACCGGTTACAGCGCTGTGACTGAGCAGGCAGTAAAGCCACCGAGCACCTTCGAAGACAGATCAATCATTCCGGCTTGCGAAACTTCAACGTAAATCGGTCGGTCTCACGCACCAACGAGTCGTGCTTAGTGTCGTATTTAAGCTCATCCTCGGCGCGGGCATGGATATCGCTGAAACCCTCAAAAATAAAGCCCGCCTGCACCACCTCTTGAATCACCATGACCGGGTCTAAGCGGCGCCACGTCCAATCGGTCGGAGCCTCCATATGCCGCTTGCTGTGATCGACAACACCATAGACACCACCGGGTTTTAAGGCCTCAAATATGGCCTCATTTAACCGTTGCCGTGTCGCTGGAGTGAGGTTATGGGCATTGCGAAAAGTCAGTACCATATCGACATTACTAACGCCTAGGTCAAACTGGTCGACCTCAAAGACATAGCCGGCCTGATCTTGACGAACAAATTCACCGTGCTTGCCTATGGCCTTGGACGACAGATAGTCTGGTAGTCTCTCTGTGCTGACGGCGGCATAGTAATGGCCTTGCTTCACCACGGCAGCATTGAGTATCTTACTGTACCAGCCACCACCGGGCATGATTTCGACCACAGTCATCGTCGGTTGCAAGCCAAAGAAAACCAGGGTTTTAATCGGTTGTCGATTTTTATCACGGACCATCTCAGCCTCTGTGCGCGCCGGATTCTGAATAGCCTGCTGCAAGAATTGATCAGCATTCTGCGCATTTACCAGGGTACTTAACATGAGCCAGGGGATGAATCGCATAATCGTCATAATCAATCAGTCCGTTTAAAGTGTTATTCTACATTCAGCCCATACTGTGATCATGGCAGCACCACTATAATTCAACACAGTTGAACAGACGGCCAACAACGCCTCCCTGCACAGTGCGGAATAGATCAGCATAATGGCATTTTGCCAGCATGTTCAAGCACTAGCTTACTCATAACTGTAGCGTTGGATACAGTGATGCCAATAACAGCGACGCCATTGAATAGTTAAAAATCCGTAGACGGTTGATGTTCGTTAGCAGCCTTTTAATATTTTGCCCCAACAGCGCCCACACCAAATTAGACGGGATACAGACCAGGCCAAACACCACCGCCAGGATGACAATTGATGAAAAATTGGTATTGGGTATGTAGACGCTGATTGCCGTCAATCCCATTGCCCAAGTCTTGGGGTTGACCCATTGGAAAGCCGCAGCCTGTAAGAAACTCATTGGCTTAGTTGCTGTTTCACCAGCTGACAAATCAGCAATAATGACAATTTTATAGGCCAGATATAGCATGTACGACACACTCAAAACCTTAAGCACTTGATAACTCTCTGGAAACTTATCAAATAATTGCGCGATACCCATGCCGGTCAGCAGCAACATCACCATCAAGCCGGTGCTGATACCAAAAATATGTGCCACCGTGCGTTTATAACCAAAGTTGGCACCGGAGGCCATTAACATCAAATTGTTCGGGCCCGGGGTGGCAATAGAGATCAGGGCAAAACCTGTCAGTGCTAATAATGCGGAGGTATTCATGGTGCCGGCCTTTTGCCTATTGATTATGTGGCTGAAATTATAGGGAAGATGCGGTCGAATTATCGTGCTATTAATGCTTGTAAAAATATTTTTACACAATAAAATCAACCTATGGATAAAATTAACGAAAGAATATTGCGCGAACTTAAATCTGATGCCCGCATCAGCAATGTCGACCTCGCCGACAGAGTCGGCTTATCGGCCTCAGCCTGCTTAAGAAGAGTGCAGGAACTCGAACGCAGCGGTGTTATCACCGGCTACCGCGCTGTGCTAAACCCGGCCAAGATGAATATTGGCTGCACCGCCTATATTGCCGTCGGTTTATCGGATCACACCAAGGTGGCCCAGTTGGAATTTGAACAGGGGATTAAAGCCATCGACCAGATACGTGAGTGTCACAACGTCAGCGGCGCCTTCGAATATTTATTGCGGGTTGAAACGCAGGATTTGGCCACCTACAAAACACTGCACAGTGATGTTATTGGCTCACTGCCAAGGGTACGGTCTATTACCACCTATATCGTCATGGAATCGTGCAAGGATGACCGGGCCTAATCGTTGCTTACCCGTCATCGGCGGCACTGGCTGCCAGCTCTTCGAAGGCCTTGGCCCAGGCCCCTAGTTGACGATCGATATGCTTAAGCTGTTTGTCTGAGGCACTGGCTTGCAGGGCAATAATTAGGTCGATGCCGGCGTTGGTATTAGCCTCTATTATCGCCGCGTACTCGGCACTCCAGTCATCTTGTGACTGGGTAAACAGCCGCAGAATTTTTTGCTCAAAGCCCGGTTGCTGCCGCTGCTTCAACACCACAGCAAATTGATCGCGCCAATATGTTCTCGAGGCAATCCATTCACTCCAAGTTGGCTGTAACTGCTGATTCCAACGATCAATTAACGCACGCTGTGGCTCACTCAAACGGCCCATTAGCCGCTTTGCCGCCTTATTAGCCTCCTTGACACGTTCCTGGTCCAGTTGTTTTTTTGTGGAGTGACTGTATTTCGCCTCCGATTCTGCTGTTTTAGCATCGATATTGGCCAACAACTCGGTCACTTGTTGATCGCTGAGACTGGCCAGCAGAATGGCGGCATCGGGGGAAATGTGCAGCAATAAGTCCTTTACCATGACGCCCATTTGCAGCAGGCGCTGCTCGGCATCCTCTCTGTTCAATGGCTGCTGGTTATCCTGCTGCAACTGACGCAACAACTGACCATAGCGAGGTAGTTGTGTGCGCTGATGCCAGAGCAGCTGCCGGTCAACCATGGCATCGAACTGCCGCTGCTGAGACTTATCCCAGTCAATATAGTCATCGACAGACCAGGCCACCATCCAGTCGAGAAAGCGGTAGGTAAACTTCGTCGTACAACCGGATAATACAATCATCAGCGTACAGATCAGCAGCCACAGCCTGGCACGGGAGTTTGTCATCAAATGTTTCATCCTGAAAATTGATCAGCCAGCGCTCTCGTCTGAGAACAGCACAGGCTTTTTCAATACTATCGAATGATTGCTAGGGTTGAGTCAAGATTGGGCTGAGAAATCAGCAACAGATTTGGCCATCGACTGAGTATGGCGGGTAAAACTAGACATCCGCCGTCCGAGTAGACGGCGTGAAGTCTGGGGCGAGACTATTTCTCGAACAATTGAATCGAATAACCCTGTTTTTGTGCCTCTTCAATGCGGCCACGGTGGGTACTGTTGACGCTGTTCTTGATAAAATCGGCATTGGCCTCTTTCATCTTATCGATGACAACGGTGCCAAAACCGGCATTGGCCATGTAAAACTTACACAACTGCACGGCACCGAGTTGGTCTTTGAAATCGATGTAGGCAATAAATTCAACATCATCGCCGACGTGATAACCATCCTGCGCTTTCTTTACCTTGGCACTTGCTGAGAACAAAAACATAACAACCCCTTCAATTTGACGGCGCATTGTACCTCAAATCACCACAGAGGCTAGGCTCTCAAGCGCTTTTATTTTTGATCATAAATCACGTAAATCTTCTTGGTTGGCTCAATCACCTGCCACTGGCCCTCAAAGCCGGCGGGAATAACAAAGTGATCGCCAGCCTTGATGTGTTTTTCGCTGCCGTCGCCATCGATGATCACCGAGTGCCCCTCGAGAATATGACAGTATTCAAATTCACTGTAGCTGACTTTCCAGCAACCCTTCTCGGCCTGCCAAATGCCAGTACCAAACTGTTCAGATGGGTCGTTGTAGATATCCCACAGGGTCTGCTTTGGGTTGCCCTCTACTCGCTTGTGTTCATCTGCATGGTAGCTGATTGATGTGACCGCCTGCTCATTAATATCGACGATGGATTGCGTGCTCATAGGAAACCCTTTTATTAATATAATTGACGCCGTCAAATATATAACACAGCGAGTAAGGGAGACAACCGATAATCACCCTATTCTCAAAGCCGAGACGAAAAAAAACGGCGTAAACGCCGTTTTAGCTACCTGCTGATGATTATTTAATCGGGCAGGAGGTGATAAACATATCGTCGTTACGCTTGGTAATCTGTTCAAACAGTCGATCGTACTCCGATTGCAGTATCTTCCACTCGCCATCGACTTTAATGTACTGATCCTTATAGATGGCACTGCCCTCGAAGGTAATGTTGTCATCGAGGCTGACAAAGGTGTCGCGCAGATACCAGATACCGGTGGCGGTATCGCCATCGACGGTAATTTCAGGGTGATGGCCGGTGTGCATGCCAAACTTGGTCTTACTGAACGAGGCAACAAAGAACGCTTCGAGTTCATCCCAGCCTTGTTTCTTATACTCGTAGCTTGGGCTGCGATAATGAATACCGCCATCGTCGGCGAAGACTGTCTTCATACCGGCCAGATCACCGGTGTCTAAAAATCGAAAATAACGTGCCTTAAGCTGCCTGATCAATTCGATGGCTTCTAAATCTAACATCCTAACTCCTCATGTTTGTTATCCTGACATGCTAGCAAAAAGCCAGCGCCGAAAAGATGACTATTTAGTAGGGTCGATAACCCCATGTTGCTCATTAGACTGCTTCCGGATAATCGCTGTAGCCCTTGGCCTCGCCACCATAAATAGTGTCAAAATCCATCTCCGCCAGTGGCAGGTCGCATTCAAAACGCTTGACCAGGTCTGGATTGCTAATATAGAAACGACCAAAAGAAACCGCATCAACTTGCTGTTCTGTAATTATATTTTCAGCCGAATCCTGATCAAATCCATCATTAATAATCAACGGCCCCTTGAAATAGTTGGTGGCCAACTCGATCACGTCAATCTCTTCAATAGGAGACTTGATGGCGTGTAAATAGGCCAATCCCATGTTACTGATGGCGCTGAGGAAATACTGAAAAGTCTCGAGCGGCTTGGCATCGAACAGACCATTAAACGGATGGCCTGGACAGATGCGTAGACCGACGCGGTCGGCACCATCGACACTGGCCATGGCCGCTAATACCTCGACCACGAAACGACTGCGATTTTCGACACTGCCACCGTATTGGTCCTGGCGCTGGTTGCTGCCGGTGGCGAGAAACTGTGCCGGTAAATAGCCACTGGTACAGTGCAATTCAACGCCGTCAAAACCGGCGGCATAGGCATTTTCGGTGGCCTGACGATATTGCGCTATAACGACGTCGATCTCGCTTAGTGTCAGTGCTCTCGGCTCGATAAAATCCTTCATGCCATTCGGGGTGAAAATCTCACCCTCAGCCTTGATTGCCGACGGTGCCACAGTCTCAGCACCGGGGTCTTTGTTATCCGGGTGACCGACACGGCCGCAGTGCATGATTTGCATCACCATGGTGCCGCCCTTGGCGTGCACAGCCTCGGTAACCGGCTGCCAACTGGCAATCTGCGCCTCGGTATAGATACCCGGTGTTGCCATATAGCCCTTGCCGTCGGCACTCGGTTGAACGCCCTCGCTAATAATCATGCCGGCACTGGCGCGCTGGCCATAATACTGTGCCATCAACGGCGTGGCAGTGCCATCGGCACCACCACGTGATCGCGTCATCGGGGCCATGATGATACGGTTTTTCAGCGATAAACGGCCAAACTGTACCGGTGATTGCAACTTGCTAGACATAATTTTTCCTGTTTCAAACATCGACTACAGCGTCACACTCAACTGTTGATCGACAGGGGTTGTAGCGGTGGGGCTGAACCAAATCGGCGAAGTCCACGCGCGCTCATGTTGTGTTTTGGGGATGCTAGTATCGCAGCAGTGTTCAAGGCCTTCACCGACAGATGAGGTGTCATCACAGCTGACCTGAGCCTCAACACAGCTGTATTGACTCCAGCGACAGCTGGGGTTTTCAATGACTCGAGCATAATAATAAGCATGTTGCTGGGCATCGAAGCTGGGGTCCTGCCAACTACCACACAGTGCCGCATGGCCGCCGCCACCGACTGCACAGCTATTGGTATCAACAGTGCCCCGGCTCTGTTCATCTCCGACTAAGTGCACTATCTGTTCCTGTTTATTGCCCTCTGCATCAACCCAACCCTTGATGATTTGAATCTTCTGCAGCGGGTTGGCCGGTGTCGTCAAGGTGCCGACATCCTGACTGGCGCTGACCACGAAGCGTGGGGCCTGACCCTCGGCCAAGGCGGTGATATCGCCGCCCATGGGCACGCCGTTGCTGTATCCCTGCTTTGCCAACTCTGTCGATTGGCAGATATCTTCAGGCAGGTCGCCGCCGAAGAAGCGCACTGTCATGCGCGGGCCACTGGTGGCATAGGCTTCACGGCGCTTCATCGCGGCAAAAATTGCATCGCGATTATTCTGTTCCGCCCAGACGACGGCCAAACCACCGGGGTTATACTCCACAGTATCGGTCAGGCCTGCCTCTGTCGCCCCACCCCCGGCGCCGCCGTGGCCAGGATAAGCCTTTTCATCGACCAAACCCGGCGCCCCTAAGTGAGTATCGGTACTGCCGATAAACCCCCACTTGTATGGGTTTTCACCGCTGGCAATCTGCTCGACAATGCCATCTTTTAGACTGTCGCGTACAAAGCCGGTATCGGCTTTTTGTTTGACCTCGTCACCGCCGTACTGTTGACCAGAGAAACGGTCATAGGGCAGCGGCTCGAAGGCGCATAATTCATCACTGGTGGTCAGCGGGTCAAAGTAACACTCCGAGGCGCCCTTGTGCTGCATAATCTCAACCAAGCGTTCATAGTGTGCTCGTCGCTGATATAGCTGGGCCTTTAACGCCTTGTCTTCCATCTGCAAAGGTTTGAACATCATACCGGCACTGAGATTAGAGTTATGAGGGATGACAACCACATCGCAATGATCGTTGACCGGGTCACAGGTGGCATCGAGGCTATCCATCAGCCCCTCGATGCTAGGGGAGTCAACATAGCTTTGTGGCAGCGCTGGTACATGTTCATCATGAAAAATAACATTGCGATGCAGGTTGCCGGTTTCAGGAGAAACCCCGGTCCATTCGTAGGCAACAAAGGTAGTGAAATCACAGTTGCGGCTGCGGTCGTAATGCTGTTCCGCTGCTGCCAACATATCCTGCCAAGGCTTGAGACCCGCCGCCTTACAATCGACGTCGTCACGGTCGCAAAAACCCATTCGCTCAGCATTCACCGCGGAAAAGTAATTAAAGACAAAATACGCCGCCTTGGGCACACGGCGATACATACCACACTGCCAGCTGTCATAACCCTCTAATTCAGGGCTGTTACAGATTTCAACCTCACCAAATAACTCGGCATGATCAGTCACTGCGGCAAAATCGAGGGGACGCTCTAAACGCACACTGCGCATCGCCGTACCATCTTCACGCCACGGCGCGATGCCCAGCTCTTCACCCTTGGCAAACTGGTATGCCTGTGACGGCGAGGTGCGAGTATCCTGGGTGCTGGCATCGAGAGAATACTTGGTGTGCACATGCAGATCGCCAAACAGGGGGATGCGTTCAGCGCTGTAACGATCACAGTATGGCGAGGTATCCATGGGTTTGTCGCTGTATACCTGCTTTGCCAGTAGCGGCTGATATGCTGCAACCTTGTCCTCACTAGTCTGGCCACACCCCAACACCAATAGCGGCAATAGTGCTAGCAATGTGCTGGTTCGTTTTGTTGTTATTTTCATAGCCTGTGCTGTCATTTATTTTGCTTTACACCTGTAAAATAACCCTAATGTTTTAACACAACAACTTAACAAATGGTTAATCTTGATTATTATTCTCGCCACTGACGCAGCGGTGACGTATTGTTTTTTTGATCCATCGCAGTCACTCTAGTAAAAAGCATTCGAACTTATTGTTCTACAATCAGTCCTATACATTAACGAAAAGTCACCTAAGTAGTTGATATGACACAAGCCAAACCCTCTTATTTCTATCTTAATTTACTGCGCTGTGTCGCTACCATCGCTGTTATTATTATTCATGTGCTCGGCCCAATGCGGGAGCTCTATGGCCAGATACCCGTTGGCGAGTGGCTGGCCACCGTCAGCTATAACAGTGTTACCCGCTGGGCTGTACCGGTTTTTATGATGATAACCGGTGCGTTATTGCTGTCGGATAAGCGGCCATTTGAATGCGACCATTATCTCTCGCGACGACTGATGAAGGTACTCATCCCGTTCGCCGCTTGGACAATTATTTATAGTTTGATCGTCGGCTTCGGCCCCGATGGCTGGAGCAGCACCAGCGCCGTCAGCACCCTGGCCGCCGCTAACAACACACCGGCCTGGTACCATCTGTGGTTTTTCTATGATTTCATTCCACTCTATTTTGTCATTCCGCTGCTGATCCCTATTCTAAAAGTGATGACTGCAGAACAGATCAAACTGCTGATCGCCACCTGGCTGTTTATGACCTCGATTTTTTTATTAGAGGTACAGACAGCGATTACCCAAGATGTCGTGCTCTACACCGGCTATCTGATACTCGGCTGGTATCTTCATAACCGCGACAACAGCCAGCAACTCCAATACTGGGTCGCCGCTGGCTTGGCCTGCATGACAATCAATATTCTAGGTACTTGGGGCATTGCTCTGCAAACCGGTCAATACAGTGGTTTTTTCATGGATTATAAGACGATTAACACCGTGATTATTGGCGGTATGATTTTTGTGCTGGGCCAACACTTTGCCCCCAGGCTTGAACAACGCTACGCAACCACAGTCAACACCATCGGCAAGTACAGCCTGGGCATTTATTTGATTCATCCGATTCTATTAATCCCTGTTCGCCAGCTCGACAACGGTGTCTACAGCTGGTTTGGCAGTGATTGGCTGGCCATTGGCTTGATTAGCATCTTCACACTGGTGGCCGCCTTATTCATCACTATGCTGCTAGCAAAAATCCCACTGCTTCAACGAATTCTGCCCTAACAACACCGCAATACCAGCGTCATTTAATGCCTCTGTCATCATCAGGGATTCTGGATAGCGAGCTGAAAGTGCCTACTCAACAAAGAACAGGGCTATGACGGCAGTCAATTCGACGATGATCTCTACATTACTTCCCTGTTCAATCCGAACCGCGCAGTGCAATTATTGATCTACTCGACATCGATCGCCAACTTACCAATAGTTAAAGCGGAAAGTCATCATCAGCATGATATAAACTCAGCTAGTCACTGATAGGTAGAAACCACTATGCTTACTGCCCGATGTTTACCCGCTTTTTGTGTCTCTTCATTTACCGCTTTCGCAATCCCTGCTGGCGCCCATGCCAGTATGGCTACCTATGCCTTTACCTTTGAAAACGACACCATGGTGCATACCGACCAAAACTATACCAATGGTCTGTTTCTTGACTATAACTCGGCGGCTAAACAACACACCGATGACCTGCCTTGGTTTTCATTGTCAAAATTACCTTGGCTGTCTGATCGCCAAGAGATGCTCAATAAGGTTGGCTATCGATTCGGACATCAATTATGGACGCCAGAAGACATCGCCCTGACTGAACCCGAACCGGATCAACGCCCCTATGCCGCCCTGATGTTTGTCGAAACCTCGGTTAAACAGTTCAGTGCCAGCAGAGTCGACAACTATCGGCTGATGATTGGCGCTGTTGGTGAGCAGGCTCAGGGGGATCATTTTCAGAAATATATTCACCGCAGTATTGATGTCAATGAGCCGATGGGCTGGGCCTATCAAATTGACGATCAATGGGTACTCAATGCAGGGTTTGAAACCGATAGACTGATCCATCGTGACAGTTTTTTCTCCCGCTGGCAGTACGATATATCCGCCAAGGGCAGAGCCAGCCTTGGTAATTATCAGACGGAAATGGCGACAGGCTTGATCACGCGGTTTGGGAAAAACCTCGATCAGAGTTTCGGCGGTATTGGTTTCACTCCCGGTAAGTTTAATGAAACCCCCCAGTATGCTGCAGATGGTTCCACAGGCTACTTTGCCTACGCTGGCGCCGAGGGCAGATACCGTCCCTACGATATTACGGTTGATGGCGACCGACCGGGCGAGGTCAGCACCAACGCCGAAGTCTTGCAGGCTACCGCCGTTGCCGGCTTAGTCTACTACCGTCAACGCTGGGGCACGAATATCAGCCTCTCCATTACCAGTAAAGAATTCGAGCAGTCCAGCCATACTTATACCGCCACCGGTGCCTGGGGTATATTTTGGAAAATGTAGGATGATTAAATAAACTATAATGCTTTTTGGTCTGTCTCTATTGTAGCCCTTGCACGCTTCACTTAAGATGTCGCAAATTTTAGGAGATTGTCATGAGTACGGAAAAAGCCCTAGAACAGCGCAGCGGTAACAAGTGTGAGCTGTGTGGTAGTAGCGACGACTTGTTTGTCTATGAAATGCCACCGGTAGTCAGCCCCAGTGCTGGCAGCTGTATTCTCATGTGCCCTACTTGTGATACACAGCTGGCCAACCCTAAAACCATGGATTCTAATCATTGGCGGGGTCTCAATGACAGTATGTGGAACCCAGAGCTACCGGTGCAAGTCATGTCTTGGCGCGCGCTGACCTTAATGGCACAACAGCAATCTTGGGCAACCGACCTACTCGACATGATGTATCTTGAAGACGACCATCTCGAGTGGGCTAAATCAGGGCTGCCAGAACCAGAACGCCCTCCCTGTTTAGACAGCAACGGCACCGAATTACAAGCCGGCGACAACGTCACCATTATCAAAGACCTGCCGGTCAAGGGGTCGAGTATGATTATCAAACGCGGCACCGCCGTACGCAATATCGGCCTCACAGAGGACCCACTGAACATCCAGGGCAAGGCCGATGGTGTCGGCATGGTCATCATTGCCGCCTACTGCAAGAAAAACAAATAAACAGTATCGCTTTTTCCATATCAGCAAAGGCATCTTCGGGTGCCTTTTTTGTATCTGTATGTTTTTTCATTGCAGGTTTACATTGTAAACCTACAGCCTTATAGTTGAAGAAAACAACTAAAGGATTACCATGCAGGATTTTCTTTATCACAGCCGTCGCAAGGCACTGTCTTACAGTTTGCAGGCTCTGTTGCGCTATAGCGCTTGGCAGATAGCTCGCAGGCAGTCAAAATCTCCGCCCAAGATACAGCTGCCTGCCGTTGCCAACCCCCAAACACCAGAGGACTTTCGCCCACTGCAGGCCGAGTGTTTTCAAAATCCATTTGATTTTTATCGGGTGATTCGCGACGAGCACCCAGTCTATCAGCTACCCAACGGTATCTTCTGTATCTCCCGCTTCGAAGACATCGTATCCGTTAGCCGCGATACTGATAACTACTCTTCCTCCCATCAGGGTATTATCGCCGGTTTACGCAGTGGCGCCAGTGTCGAAAAGGCCGGCGCCAAAATGGAAAAGATTGCCGAGATGGGTGTCATTCCCAGCGATGTATTGGCGCTGTCAGATCCTCCGAAGCATACCAGCGAACGCAAGGTTGGACACAAGGGCCTGAACGCCCGATTCGTCAAAGGCCTAGAAAGCGAAGTCGAGACGCTTTGCAAGACCATGATGGATGAGTTTATCGATAGTGGCCGTGTTGAATTCATGCAGCAGTTTGGTTGGAAGCTGCCGATGGTATTAATCATTAAGCTACTCGGCTTTCCAGAAGAGGACTTTGAAGATATCAAGGGCTGGTGTGTTCACGGCATCTCAACACAGAGCGGCATTTCGACAACCTCGGAACTGATGTACAGTCGCTCACAGATGATGGTATTTATGCGTTACTGTTGGCAGCAGTACCTACTGGCCAAGAAAAAACCCCGCAGTGATCTCAGCCGTATCTTCGTCGATGCTGCCACCGACCCACAAAACCCAATGACCGATGCCGTTGCCGTCAGTGGCATTATGCAATTGCTATTAGCCGGCAGTGACTCATCAGCCACCAGCATGGGCAATGCCCTGAAAATGCTCATAGACAACCCCAATATTGCCGAAGAAATACGCAGCGATATCGACGGTAACTTACCGCCGTTTATTGAGGAGGTCTTTCGCTTAGAGGCGGCGTTTCAAGGGCATTTTCGCTGGACAAAAAACGACTGCGAACTACACGGGGTGAAGCTGCCCAAAAATAGTCGTATCTTCTTAATGTGGGCCTCAGGCAATCGGGACGAGCGGGTCTTCGACAACCCCGAAAAAATAGATCTACAACGCCACAATGGTAAGAAACATCTGACCTTCGGTCACGGTATTCACGCCTGCATCGGCAGAGAACTTGCCCGAACTGAAATCCGTATCGTATTGAAAGAGTTTTTACTTCGCACGCGTCATATGCGTATCGATGGCGAGGCACCGTTTTTAGCCTCCATGTTTGCCCGTACTTTAATCACGCTACCGGTAGTATTCGAGCCGGCCAATACAACCCCGGCGGGTGAAAAACTCATATAGGCACAGTATACTGCTCGGCATATCAACCTAGGATAACATTGTGACTAAACCCGCCCTCAGCCGCCAATTATTTATCGATGCCACCTTCAGTGTGATTGCCCAGGTTGGCATCGATAAATTGACAATGCGAAAAGTAGCGTCTGAGCTTGGTGTCAGTGCGATGGCCATGTATAAACACTTTCCCAACAAAGAGCAATTGTTAGCTGCAACTCTTGATGAAGTGATCCGGCGTGCCGACGTATTTCCCGCTGCTGAGTTATCTTGGCAGGAGTGGGTCGACCAAGTGGCACGGGGCATGTATTGTTCACTGGTCGAGCAAAGCAGTTGGATACCACTGCTGGGGTCACTTCGCCTAGGCAGCCAGGCCACCCTCGTCACCAACGCCTTCGTCGAAAAACTCGCCGCTGCAGGCTTTACGCGGCAACAAGCACTGAACGGTTATTTCAGTGTGATTCAAACCGCTATCGGCGCCGCCTGCTTACAGGCCGCAATGAACAACAATCCAAGCCAGCAGCGATTATCCGGCCTACCTGATCAGTTAGAAATCACCCTACCCTTGCTCATCACCGCCCTCACCTCACAACTAACCGACAATAAAAAAGCGCCATAAGCGCTTTTTTTCTGATGACCACCGTTATCAAGCCGGCTCTAAATCACGCTGTTTCGGCCGATCTGTCTGTCGCTCTAGCTCTGCTGACGAAGGTTCAAATTCAGTCTCTTTAGCGTTGAATATAAACTCATTCGGCATAGCCTCGTCCCTTTCAGGGTATACCTTCATCAGATACATACCGGCTATGGCGAGGAAAACACCGGTGACTGCACAGATAAATGATAACGAGGCAAACCAGACCAATGCCACCAGACCTACAATCGACTTAGGCACATCGACAGCGTTTTCATTGTTAGTAATATAGGCTGCAATACGATATATCTGATTACGGCTCACTAGACGGTTGATCTGAAAGTGAATATCAATCAACTGTTCATTGAGCTGATACAGTTCATCGTCCAGAACCTTCACCTTTAACATGATTTGATCCAACTCAACCATCTTAACATCACGCTCACCCTCAGCCTTGCCGTTATTAGTATCTCGCACAGAACGTGCCTTATTGGCAAAGTTAGCGTACTGCGTTTGATAGCGTTTACGTAGGCCTTGATCCTCCGCTATTTGCTGATTCATACGGCTACGCAAGCGCTCTATTCGAGCCTCAAGATCATCAATACGGCCTTGATACTTTGCCGACACCGCAGATAACTGTTGCTGCAGCATATCTTCGCTACCGGTCTGCTGGCTTAGCGCCTGTTGGCCTGCCGAGTAGTCTGTCACCTGATATAAACGCTGTTCTTTAGCCTTGACCAGCGCGCGATATTTTCGCTCTACACTGTCTCGAGTCAAAAAGGTCGCATCGGCCATCGCCTGTTTCATCTCAAGTTTTAACTCATCGAGTTCGTCACTGAGCTTTTGCTTATCGCCCAGCACATTACCGATGTTATTATTGAGCAATCCACGTATACGCTGTTGGATCTCGTTGCGCTCCACATCCCACTGATCATACACTTGCTGCTGACGGGTGTGTAGCTGTGAAATTTTAGCTTCGGTTTCTGCAATATGGCTGGTATCGATACGGCTTAATTGTTTGGTAATAAACCCACGCTGATGTTCAAGCTCTCGATTGTAATTGGCATTATTCACACCTAACAGCTGTTCAAACTCAGAGTCGACATCATCGCGAGTAAAATAAAGCAGTTCGTCTTTTTTACCATTGATATTATCAATTGTACGATTGACCCGCTTGCCCTTGTCTTTCTGTTCGTCGATAGAAAGCGTTAGATTAGAAAAATTACGCTCGAAACCATTCAACATCGTCTCGAAAGTAATCAACGACAGCAGAAGCACGGCGACTAAGAAACCTATGCGCCAGACAAAGTGTTTGGCAAACATCATGGCAGTGGCCAACGGAATCTTGCATAACTCCACCACGGCCACCAACATAAACGGTAAACCGGCAACAAGAATGGCCGATAAATCAGCAAATTCAAAACCACGGTCAGAGACACTGATTTCACGATAAACAGATATCGACACCATTAATGAAATTAACAACCCGATCAATACCGCCAGTATTTCAACGCCCCAGGCAAACTTAACCAGCCCCTTGCCGGTGTTATGTAATTTTTGACTATCCATTACAACCTCAACACATTGTTATTTTGATTGCTGATCCAAACAGCAGATATGACGGCCACCATAACATTAACGACCGGTTATAATCACCACTGCTAACACAATAATTAAGCCCTTAGGGCGACAGAGAGGTTTCAACTACTGCAATTGGGGCATAAGCTGATGGTTTTCCAGCATTTTAACCAGAGCGTCAAAGTGTAGTGGTTTTGTTAGTACGGCATCCATGCCGACGCTATAACAACAGTCGATATTATCCTCCAGGGCATGTGCAGTGAGCGCAATAATAGGGATGGCTGCCAAGGAGTGTCGTTGTTCAAACTCTCTGATCGCCTTCGTCGCCGTGTAACCATCGGTTCTCGGCATTTCTAAGTCCATTAAAACGGCACTGTAACGACTGCTCTGACGGCGATAAATGTCAATAACCTCACTGCCATTGTTGGCAATAACCGCTTCGATATCACACTTGAGCAGCATGGCTGTGACCACTTGCTGATTGACGATATTGTCTTCCGCCACCAAAAACCTGACCGAAGGTTCAGTGTGCAAACTCGCACTGTGCTGTGTCGAGTCTATTTCTTTAGTACAGGGTTGATCAGTACATCGCTCTAATTCAATGCTAAACCAAAATTCTGCACCCCGGCCCTCTATACTATTAACATCAATTTCGCCGCCCATCAGATGCACTAATTGCTGGCTGATCGAAAGGCCTAGCCCCGTGCCACCATAATTGCGCGTGGTAGATTTATCGACCTGGGTAAAGGCGCTAAACAATTGCTGGCGCTTATTACGGGCAATGCCTATACCGCTGTCGACTATTGAAAACAACAAAACCGCTGCTCTGTCGTTTATCCTCTCACTACAAATAGACATGGCAACCACACCCTGCTCGGTAAACTTAAACGCATTACTCAACAGATTATTAATAATCTGCTGCAGGCGAATCGCATCACCTTTGAACCACAGCGGGCAAGCCTCATCGACGTTTATCGTGAAGGTTAGATTTTTTTCCGCTGCCTGCGGGGCAAATAATGCACGAGAGTACTGCGCTAACTCAGCCAAATTAAAGGGTGTATGATCGAGCTCCATTTTTCCGGCCTCGATTTTTGAAAAATCTAAGATGTCATTAATGACTGCTAACAGCATGTTGGCCGAATGTATAATGACATGCGTGTGCTCGGCCTGTTGTTCGGTTTGCTCTGAGGCCTGTAACATTTGGGCCATGCCCAATACGCCATGAACCGGCGTCCGTATCTCGTGGCTCATTGTGGCTAAAAATTCACTCTTATGGCGATTAGCCGACTGCGCAATGGCGACATCCTTACTGAGTAAATCGCTGGCTCGCTGGGCCGCCTTGCCCTTTTGCGCTATGGCCCAGCAGACGATAGCCGCCTGAAAAATTATACCAAAACCCACACTGTGACGGATAAAGGCATTGAAAGGTAGGTAGCCTCTGGCGGCAAAGACGGCATAGAAACACGTGGCTAAATACACCCCAAGCCCAATTAGAAACAGCCCGGAGCCGGTAAACCCCTCATGAAATTTAATCGCTGCAGTATAAAACAGCAGAATATACATTAAAAACACACAGACAATCACGGGTTGAATCAGCCCCTCATAACCACCAAGCACAGGGTATACCGCCAGCATAAGCAGAATTAGTACACCCTCAGCAACATACAGTTTATGCAGGCGGGGATTGCAGCGGTGCACCTCGTAAAACAAATTGAACAGCGCCAATACAGAGATGCAGTTAATCACCAACAGCGCCACGAGGACAAACTTGTGTAAATCAGGATGATCTGGCATCAGATAAATAAACAGGCCTGAGACAGAGGCCAGTACCATGATCGATAGCGTCAAATACAGGACAAATCCTAATGCTATTCGACCCGGCATCACCATCGGCATAAAGAACGCCATAAAGAGGCAGATACCCAAGCCGATACCAATAAATAACAGATTGATTGTATTTGACATACTACTGGTAGAAGAAAAATGCAGCAGAGTGCTAAGTCTTGGCTGAAACAGCCCTACCTGAGAAGAATACACTCTAAAATAAATACGCTGCTCACTGTGCGCGTCAATGCTTAACGGTAATACAATCAAGCGATAATCCACCGGCCATTGACTGTGTGCAATATCAAGACCTGCCTTGAGCGTGATTAACTCGGCATCTCGAAAATAGCTCAACTCAATACTATCGAACAAAACATCGTTCATATTAAGCACTAATTCTGCCGGCTGATCACTGGGGTTATTGACTATTAACCGAAACCATGTGGCTTGATGATCCTGAAGTTGAAAATGACGGGCCGGCTGAAAGTCGAGTACGGCATCGTTATCAAATAATGCTGCAGCCGTGACAGGCTGATCAGGCTCAATGGCATAATCAACATAAGGCAGGATTAACTGTTGGCCACTATGATCGATATACAGGGTTTTTTCAGTGCCAAAGGCGGCCTGAAAAAAAACAGAGAAACAAATTATAATCAGATACTTAACAACACATTCCATGATATTGATTGTTTTTATTAGTTTCGTAATAAAAACATTATCATGGGCTCGATAAAATTACAGTATGCTGTGGAGATTAAATCTGGTTCCTAACATGTTTACGTGAAATATCACCACATACTAACCATAAATCGCCTACATATAATTCAACCGGTATCGAATAAACGTGAATATGACCACTAACACTGCCAAGATATCGACGACCAGTCAGGGTGTCATCTTCTCTATATGTTCGGCGATTATCTTCGCGGCCATTCCCGCCTACTTGATGCTATTGCAAAACACCAACGGCTACGCTGCCATCGGTCAACGTATCATTTGGACCACTCTACTGATTGCCACCGCACTGGCTGCCGCCGGTCGCCTGCGTCAGGCACTGAAGCCACTACTATCCGTGCAGGCTTGGCCGGGGTTGCTAACCGGCGCGCTATTAGTCGGCGTACAATGGGGCGTATTTGTCTGGGCGCCCATGATGGGAGACACCGTTGGTCTTGCTCTAGGTTACTCTTTATTGCCAATATCGCTGGTACTTATTGGCCGCTTTTACTATCACGAAAACCTCAGCACTGCCCAGTGGTTAGCCACCGCAGTGGCGGTGAGCAGTGTCATCTACATGATTATTATCAATGGCAGTCTGTCACTGACAGCCATGATTGTGGCATTGGGCTATCCGCTCTATTTTATGCTGCGCAGAAAACAGTCGCTGCCCATCGTCAGCGCCTTTCTGATCGAAAATATACTTCTACTACCAGTGGCATGGTGGGCCTGCGGACACTTTGAAGGGGTCAATCATCCCTTTGACTACACCGTGGATAAGCTCTTGTTGTTCGCCGGGCTCGGCCTGTTAGGTGCGGCGGGAATGCTGTGCTATTTGTCCGCCAACCGCAGGTTACCACTGGCATTATTTGGCTTGCTGAGCTATCTCGAACCCCCGCTAATATTGCTGGTCGGCATCATAATAGTGGGCGAACAAATACCGTCAGAAAACCTGTTCAGCTATCTGCTTATCGGCTGTGCACTGTCTATTATGGCCATTGACGCCGCCATAAAATTTTATCGCGGCAGCGGTACACCGCCACAGCTATAGCATCGATATAATGTGTTTTGCCGCCGCATAGGGCGTGGTTTGACCACTGGCTACCTGCTGTTTTTGTTGCGGCAAGGCACTGACAACCTCGGGGTTTTGCTTCAGTTTTAATTCCAACATCTCGGCAATCAGCTTTTGCATCCAATCAATATTTTGCTTATTACGTTGCTGATAAAACACGTCATTATTAATGGCATCAATCTTATAGTTAGAAATCATGCCCCAAACCGCATCAATGTTATCGTGCCTTAATGCCGAGCAAGTAAGCACCTGAGGCGTCCAAAACGTATTACTGCCTAATAAGTGGAAGGCATTTTGATAGTGCCGCTGCGTTTGCTTAGCAAGGTTAATACTCTCGCCATCGGCCTTATTAATCACCAAAGCATCGGCCAGTTCGATAATGCCCTTCTTAATCCCTTGCAGCTCGTCTCCTGCGTTAGGGATCATTAATACCAAAAAGAAATCAACCATGGCGGCCACTTCGTACTCTGATTGCCCAACACCAACAGTTTCAACAATCACCACCTCATAACCTGCCGCCTCACATAACAGCATGGTTTCCCGTGTTTTCTGTGCCACACCGCCAAGTGCACCATCAGAAGGTGACGGTCGAATAAAGGCATCATCCTTGCGAGACAACATCTCCATTCTGGTTTTATCACCAAGAATCGAACCGCCATGAACCGGTGAACTCGGGTCGACGGCCAACACAGCTGTTTTATAGCCTTGCTCAATCAGGTGAAGCCCAAAAGCCTCGATAAAGGTCGACTTACCAACCCCAGGAATACCACTGATACCTATACGAATACTCTTGCCCGTCTTCGGCAACACCTGCTGTAGCACTTCCTGCGCCTGTTGACGATGTGAATCCAATTTGCTCTCAACCAGGGTAATGGCCTTGGCTAAGGCACGACGATTACCGCTACAGAGCAGATCAATATTGATTACAGACATAATTCACCAACAAAAAATAAACACAATTTGACAGATATAAAATGAAACACTGGCGATAAAAAAACCAGCATAGCATAGGCTAGGCTGGCTTTTTATGTGCCGGTGAAGTGATTAATCGTCAGTCACTGCACCAGCTCTCGCTTAACATTAACCGGCTGACGCCTCGTTAATGGCCGTCAATACATCACGTGCTGCCAGAGGGATTTGAGTACCTGGACCAAAAATACCCTTCACGCCGGATGCATATAACGTGTCGTAGTCTTGGCGAGGAATAACACCACCGGCAACCACGATAATATCATCTGCACCAAGCTTTTTGAGTTCACCAATTAACGCAGGTACCAACGTTTTATGGCCCGCAGCCTGTGAGCTCACGCCAACAACGTGAACGTCGTTTTCAACTGCCTGCTTGGCAACCTCTTCCGGCGTTGAGAACATCGGCGAGAGGTCGATATCGAAACCAACATCGGCAAAGGCCGTAGCAATAACTTTTGCTCCACGGTCATGGCCGTCCTGTCCCATTTTACACACCAGCATACGTGGACGACGGCCGTGCTGTGCAACAAAGCCATCGATATCGGATTGAATACCTTCCCACTCACTATCACCTTGGTAAGCACTGCCGTACACACCCGAAACAGTCTGCGCCTGGGCATTAAAACGGCCCCATGAACGCTCCAGTGCAAAGGATACTTCACCGAGGCTGGCACGAAGACGAGTCGCCTTAATAGCCAGGTCGAAGACATTACCCTCACCGGTTTCAGCCGCTTGATACAAGGCTTCTAATGCTGCCTCTACCGCTTCTTCATCACGGTTGGCACGCAACTCTTCCAGGCGTTTAATCTGTGATTCACGGACTGCAACGTTGTCGACGTCGAGAATTTCAACGTCATCCTCTTTGTCCAACTTGTACTTATTAACGCCGACGATAACATCATCACCGCGGTCAATACGAGCTTGCTTCTTAGCCGCCGACTCTTCAATTTTCAGCTTCGGTAAACCGGTTTCGATGGCCTTGGCCATGCCACCCTTCTCTTCCACTTCTTCAATCAGTGCCCATGCCTTGTCCATGATGTCCTTGGTCAGGCTCTCCATCATGTAAGAACCACCCCAAGGATCAACCACATTGGTAATGCCGGTCTCTTCCTGAATAATCAACTGGGTATTGCGGGCAATGCGTGAAGAAAATTCAGTCGGTAAGGCAATAGCCTCATCCAACGCGTTAGTATGCAGTGACTGAGTTCCACCGAAGACCGACGCCATCGCTTCAATCGTGGTACGAACGATATTGTTATACGGGTCCTGCTCGGTTAATGACCAGCCTGATGTCTGAGAGTGCGTACGCAGCATCTTAGAGCGAGCATTCTTCGGCTTAAACTCTTCAACAATTTTTGCCCATAACAGACGTGCGGCACGCATCTTGGCAATTTCCATATAGAAATTCATGCCAATGCCCCAGAAGAACGATAGACGGCCTGCAAACTGATCGATATCCAAGCCTGCATCGAGGGCAGCACGAATGTACTGTTTACCATCGGCCAAGGTATAGGCCAATTCGAGTGCTGCATCCGCACCAGCTTCTTGAATATGGTAGCCAGAAATTGAAATGGTATTAAACTTGGGCATATTATCTGTGGCGTATGAGATAATATCGCCGATCACGCGCATCGATGGTTCAGGCGGATAGATATAAGTATTACGTACCATGAACTCTTTTAAGATGTCATTCTGGATAGTACCTGCCAACTTCTCTTGGCTGACACCCTGCTCTTCAGCGGCGACAACATAGCCTGCCAGAATAGGCAGTACTGCACCGTTCATTGTCATCGACACTGAGACTTTATCGAGCGGAATACCGTCGAATAAAACCTTCATGTCTTCAACCGAATCGATGGCAACACCCGCTTTACCAACATCACCTGTTACACGAGGGTGATCAGAATCATAGCCACGGTGAGTAGCTAAATCAAAGGCAACTGAAACGCCCTGACCACCTGCCGCCAGCGCCTTTCGATAAAAAGCGTTAGATTCTTCCGCCGTAGAGAAACCTGCATACTGACGGATTGTCCAAGGACGGCCTGCATACATAGTCGGTTGTGGGCCGCGAATAAACGGCTCCATGCCGGGCATGGTATTGGTATATTCTAAATCAGCAATATCTTCTGCAGTGTAAAGTGGTTTTACGTCAATGCCTTCTGGTGTTTTCCAAACCAAATCGTCTAACGTTTTGCCACTACGAGATAGCTGCTTATTGGCAAGGTCCTGCCACTGCTCTACTGTCATTTGCTCTGGATTGTATTTGTTATCTGACATATCAACCAACCTTTTACTTCATCTATTTCTGTAAGGGTGGCTCGCCACCCCAAATTACTGTCGTTTCTTTCTAACGAGTTCTCAATGACCAGCAGGAGGCTGGCTCAACTCAATCAACACCCCATCACTGCTCTTTGGGTGAATGAAAATCACCTGGCAGTCATGGGCGCCAATACTGGGCTCGTCGGACAAGAACACATAGCCCTTCTCTTTCAACATAGCCACGTCGCCGAGGATGTCATCGGTACTGAAACAGATGTGGTGCAAACCTCCACCCTTCTTTTCCAGATACTTAGCCACCGGCCCCTCGCCTTCGCGAATGGGATGAACCAGCTCAATTTGGGTGCCGGCGATGGGGAAAAAAGCCGTTGTTGTCTTGGCGCGTTCAACGTCTTCAGTTCCCTTAAACTCAATGCCAAAATCGTCCATAAAACGCTTAATAGCACGGTCGAGATCGGGTACCGCAATGGCAATGTGGTCTAGCGATGTAATCATTTTTACTCCTCGCATTGCTCGGAAAACAACCGAACAAAAAACAAACGTATACAGTATTCAATCAATAAAAAAGGCACCGAAGTGCCTTCTTATTTACATCTAAGCATTCGCGGCCAAGAATAATCCCGTTGCTTTACGCTTACGCGCAAGAATATCTTCATCGCTTTCGAACACCGCGACTTCATCCGGCGTTATCTTAAACAGTGGTTGCCCCTTAGAGATAATGACAGCATCGCCTTCCACCAACACTTTCTCAATGGTGCCTGAGAAAGGTGCGTAGACCTTGTTGAACATCTTCATGACTTCAACAATATACAGCGGATCACCGGCATTGAAGTGACTGCCCTCAACAACAAACTCATCCATGCCTGGTGCTTCGCGGGGGTAAAACATACCGCCGGACTCAGCCACAATCTCATCAGACTTTGCTACCGGTGGCGGCACGAGTACCTTGGCCATACGTTCTTGCAGATCTTCATCCGTCAAAACATCGGGGATATCAATGCTGAGATCATCGTTAATCTTTAACGAGAAGAAATCCGTTTGAGCGGCAAGGTAAGGCAAGAGTGACAATAAATCGACACCGGCCTGGAAACCAACATGTGCATTCAATACCGCATCCCAAAGCTCAGCATCAAAACCGGCTGGCGCATCGCCAGTCAATAACTGACAAAGGCTATCCCAATCGCTGATATCTAAGCGCTGTTCTAAGTCGCGGTAGAAAGACAATGCCTCTGACAGCAATGCATGGTCATGATCCCAGATTTGGTAAAGTGCAGCGGCGCCTTCAACATAATCCATATTGAGGAAGTGATAGAGCTCAGACAATACCTCAATCGGGTTCTTAGACCAGGTCACTTCGCCGTTGTTAACAGTGTAATTGCTGTGGTTGAGGCTTAACCAACCGGACAAAATATGTGGTTCGGCCAACAGGAATTCAACCGGACGCGTCAGTAGTGTCGACTTACGATCAACAGCAACAGAAATAGCCTTGGCGATATCGTCATTAGCCGCTGACTTCACATAGGCCTTTTTGAATTGCTGGAATGCATAAGCCACATCAATATTGTTAGCCTGTTCTTTAAGTTGGCCAACAGCTGTCAGGTAAGGAACGATAAAGCGGGTCGTTGGCCTAGCATTGATGCCCTGACCAATAAACCAATTAACCAAGCCGTAGTGAAACTCAAGGTTGGTACACAGATTCTTACCCGATATGGTCGTCTGGCGTATCACTTCGCTCATCGCTTCATAGGTGTCACGACGAGTACTACCTGTGGTCAACAGCAGGGCGATGTTTGAATCATAGGCGCCAGCCAAGTGATACTTCATGAAAACGTCAGTATCAGGGTTGTGCATGCTAATGCCCTGATCATCACGGATCTCGCCTTCAACGGCATTAGACCAATTGTCGATAATACCACCAGCATGTGGCTGTAACGCCTGGTTGGTGGCATTTAATCGTGCCTCGACAGAGCTGTTATCACGAGCAATACGCACAGGTTTTGGTAAGCGGGTGCTGTGACGTGCGATTAATACCATCGCCTCAACCAGCGAGTTAACGACAAAGCTTTCAGCGCTGTTGTCAGGGTTGGTGAACTTTAATCCATAGCAAAGCTCAGTAACGCGGTGCTCTACCTGAATACGGGTGTTCATTTCCATAAAGAAGTGACTGGAGCCATCGACGATACATTCGAAGGTTGAGACACTATCCAGACCAACGGCACCACCAAACTTGGCGGCTTCGTTTTCCATTTTCTCCAACACAACCAGGTCTTGCTTCAGCGTTGCTATTTCAGCCGCTGGCGCCTTGCGTTGCTCTGCATCGCTGATGGTTAATTTAAGCTCTTCAACCGTCACGCTAACTTCTAATAGCTTTTGTTCATGCATCTGCAACGAACAATCACGACCACCCATGGTAATACACCAGTCGCCGTTACCGACAACTTGAATCTCTTGGTGACGTGTGGTTTCAATATTCAGTTCTGCAAGAATATTCTTGTTATCGCCGACGCCGTTACATTTCACCTCGTTGAGGATTTCCAGTGCAAGCTCTGGTGCCCGGGCTGAGGCCAAAACAATGCGCTCTTCCAGTGTACCCTGATAGCTGTTTGGCGCAGGTAGAATACGCTGTCCCTTGCCGCCGCCGCCAGAAATAGCCTTCATGCGAACACGGTTTTCAGGATACTGTTCAAACATCTTGGTCACAGCAACAATTAACTGCTCACCCAGTTCTTCGACGGTGAAAAGATCAATGCCTTTTTCGAACGAGGCGGTCAAAATCGCATTGGTTTTCTCTTCCAGTGACAACACATCGCTGTCGAGCACTGTCGCATCAACAGCCAGGTCTTGATCTGCCACCAGCTTTTTAAGGCCGTCTAAATCTTTATGCTTTTTCAATACCGTTAGGGTACTGGCATTATCGATACCCGGCGTCACCGATACACCGTTACTCAATGCGGTACGTTTGGCTTCATCCTTCAAGCCAGCATCACGCACGGTATTAGCGCAGGGGCCAATAAAGTTTAGGCCCGCGTTTTCCATCGAGCGAACCATCTCTTCATCTTCGGCCATAAAACCGTAGCCAGTAAAGATAGAGTTGTAGCCGTTATCGTGAGCAATGGCAATGATTTGACGAATACGCTGCTGACGCTCTTCCTTATCTGCACCGGTGTAATCAGGTACACGGTGTACACGGCTGGGGTCCGTCAGCTTACGTAATTCTGGCGCCAAAGCATTGGCATAGGTAATGGAATCTTTTTCGGAAAGCAAAATGCCGTAGTTATTAATGCCCATTTCGTCGAAAACATCCATCGCTTCCTTGCGGATAGGACCACGGCAAATAATTAACGGCTTTAAGTCGTTACAGGCAAAGCTTTTAACCCACTCACTGCTGCTGTTAGCCAGGCTACGATCAGCGTGGATTTTAGGGTTGTTCAAATAATGGTTATTACTTGTCATTGGATAAACCTCTTAATCTTTCTCAATCTTGCCTATTAGTGGAATTCACGCTGCACATCAGCCATCGGTTCTGGCTTGTAATGGCGCATGTGGAATGCCAGCTGTTCTGCCATCAGTTTACGAAGGTCAGAAGGCATAACGATTTGCGAGATAGAACCTAAGCTCAATGCTTCGTTCGGGTTCATCAGCTCTTTTTCATAACGTGTAACAAGCAGTGCCTCTTCGGCAGCAACCCAGGCTTGAACATCGGCTTCTGCCGCCGCCTTCCCTTCTTCCTGAGTAAGACCGTTAGCTACCTGCTCTGCGGTCGCTGCCGCCACACGCTGAGCAACACTGCCGCGAATATCACGCAACTCTTTCTTATAGACATACTCAACACCGGCAGGCCCCATTACCGCAGCTCGGGTAGTCGGCAGAGCACAAACAAAGTCAGCACCTGTTGGGTAGTTGTTGTATGACGCGTAGGCACCACCAAAGGCGTTGCGAATAATCATCAAGAATCTTGGCGTACGAAGATCGATAATCGCATCCAGCATGGCACGGCCAGCCTGTACAATACCACCGGCTTCTTGCTCAGAACCCGGCAGGAAGCCAGTGGTATCTTCAAGGAAAATAACGGGAATGTTATAGACGTTACAGAAGCGGATAAAACGCGCATTCTTATAGGCTGCAGCAATATCGATTTGTCCCGATGACACCGCCGAGTTATTGGCGACAAAACCAACCACATTACCGCCGAGACGGCCCAGTGCCGTAATGGTGTTACGAGCACGTTCGGGCTGGATTTCGGTATAATCGCCGTGATCACAGATCTGCTGGATAATAATAGAAATATCAAGCGGTGTATTGAAGCCTGTAGGCGAGTTGAAAGCCTTCTTCAATAGGATATCGATATCCCAGGTCTTACGATCGACAGGGTCTGAGGTTGGCTGAAATGGTGCCAGCTCTGCATTACTTGAAGGCAGGTAGTTGAGTAACTCTTTCACCTTTTGAAGTGCCGCCACCTCATCTTCAACAACAAAATCAGTCACACCGCTTTGCGAGTGAACGCCAGGGCCGCCCAACTCATCAGGGGTTACGTCTTCACCGAGGACAGACTTAACAACACCAGGGCCGGTTAAACCGAAGAAGGTTTCATTCGGTTGTATCAGGAACGAGCCCTGACGCGGTAGATAGGAGCCGCCACCTGCGTTAAAACCAAACATACACATAACCGAAGGAACGACACCGTTGATTTTACGCAGTGCGGTAAAGGCTTCTGCATAACCATCAAGACCACCAACACCGGCAGGTATAAAAGCACCCGCAGAGTCATTTAAGCCTATCAATGGAATCTTACGCTTACCGGCCAGCTCAAAAAGTTTGGCCAGTTTCTTACCGTTAGTCGCATCCATTGAACCGGCGCGAACGGTGAAATCATGACCATAAAGAGCAACGTCACGGCCATTGATATTGACAATAGCGGTGACAAGCGAAGCGCCATCGAGGTTTTTACCCCAGTTTTGGTAGAGGATGGTTGGTTCTTTATCGGTGAGAACTTGAATACGCTCCCAGATGGTCATACGTTTTTTCTGGTGTTGCTTGGTCACACTGGCAACACCGGCGGCCTTCTTAGGACGCTGAATAAGATCATAGCCAGACTTTAAGCTTTCTTCATAAAGGCCGGGCTCGTAGGAGATCTGACCAGGAATGGTAAACTCAACTTCTTTTTCCTCTGCAAATGGATTTGCCAAAGATGGAGTCTGCTTTGTTGTTTTTGTCATAAGTTATTCTCAACTCAACGTATTGAAACCTAAGAAAATAGCGTCTTGGCCTTGTGGGCAAATCTCGATACTATCGATGCAATGTGCGACAACTGCCCGCGCACTGCACCTTATTAGGTACTTACTGCCACTTACGGCATATTTATTTATTGCCCATTTTAATAAAATCGGCGACTAACACATAGCCTTAATTAGCTAAATTTATCATTATTATTGACTGTTTTGCTACGCATACTGCTGCGTTTTAGCCCTGTTGCCATAAAAATCAGCATTAAAATATGATTTTAAGTACGCAATGTCAATGTATTAAACGCTCATCGATACAGACAATTAAGCTCATTGAGGCTAGTATTGAACCCATTCAAAGCGTTAAAATCCACGCCGATTGGGGGCAAACCACTGCATCCCCTCCCCTGCGTTAACAATGAGCGACAGCCAGTGACTATCAGCATCAACCTCTACAGCGAGGCCATCGAGTACCAAGCCGATAGCAATTTGCTGTTTGAGCCCATCCACCAACAGCCTGGCGCAGTCTTTCTCGACAGTGGTAACTACCACTCTGCACACGGGGCGACTGATATAATAACGGCCTTCCCGCAACAACGCATTCGTTACGATGGCCATACACTGAAGATTAACAACTCTTCATCGGCTGCTACATTAGAACAGGCCATCGCCCGTATTAAACCACTGCTCAACGTATTCAAAACGACGAATAAAAACAGCTCGTTTAATTTTATCGGTGGGCTAATTTTTCAAAGCAGCTATGAACTCGGTGCCAAGATGCTGGGCATCGATAGCAACGCCAGTGCCGACGACCTTGCCATGCTCAATGCCGGCATTTATCACTGGTGCATCTGCAACGACCATCACCAAAAAACCACCACCCTAATCAGTGTTTCTGACCAGGGACGCGAACAGCTCGAACAATATAAACAAACCTATTATCAACAACGGGCAACACCGCTGTCATCGTTTACTATCACCGAGGCTTTTTCGCCATCGATGAGCAGGCAACAGTACCAGCACAGGTTCGAGCAAATAAAGCGCTACATCGTCGCAGGCGATTGTTATCAGGTCAATTTTAGCCAGCACTTTCAGGCGGGCTACCAAGGCAATAGCTGGCAGGCATATAAGGCACTCAAGTCGGCACTGCCCTCACCTTATTCTGCTTACTTCAATACCGGTGACCACCAAATCTTGAGCCTGTCACCCGAACGCTTTATTCAGGTCGAAAACGGTAAGATCGAAACCAAGCCGATTAAAGGCACGCGTCGACGAGGCCACAGCAGCAGCGAAGATCAACAACTGGTAAAAGAGTTACAACAATCCGGCAAAGATCGAGCTGAGAACTTGATGATTGTCGACCTGCTTCGCAACGACATCAGCAAGAGTGCCAAGCATGGATCCGTCCGCGTTCCCAAACTGTTTGAGGTCGAAAGTTTTGCCAACGTTCATCACCTGGTCAGCACCATCACCGCTGAGCTAGCCGAAGACTGCAGTCAAATCGAACTACTCAGTCGTGCATTTCCTGGCGGCTCCATCACTGGCGCCCCGAAAAAACGTTCAATGGAAATCATCGCAGAGCTGGAACAGATTGGTCGCTCAGCCTACTGTGGCTCAATCGGTTATGTTAGCTTTAACGGATACGCCGACAGCAATATTGCTATCAGAACCATGGTGGCCGACGGCCAACACATTCACTGCTGGGGCGGCGGCGGCATCGTCATGGACTCCGATCTCGACGAGGAGTACCAAGAGTCACTGACCAAGGTGCAGTTGTTAATGACCACCCTAGAAAATTTGTAAATCCGCAACAATAAGACATAAAAAAACCCGCTATCAGCGGGTTTTCTCTCTCGCCTAGGCGAATATTATAAAGCCAAGTCGCGGTTACTGGCCTTAATAAACTCTTTCTTTAAATCCTCGAAGGTCTGCACAGCCGGAAACTGTGGGAATTCATCGATCACGTTCTGCGGCGAGTGGAACAGAATACCCGCATCAGCCTCTGCCAACATCGTGGTGTCATTGTAAGAATCGCCAGCGGCAATAACACGATAATATAGGCTGTGAAAAGCTATAACGGACTGACGTTTGGGGTCTTTTTGACGCAAGTGATAGTTAACCACCTTACCTGATTCGTCAGTTTCTAGCCGATGACACAACAATGTCGGGAAACCAAGCTGTGCCATTAAGGGCTGAGAAAACTCATAGAATGTATCCGATAGAATCACTACCTGGAAACGCTCTCGCAACCAGTCGATAAACTCGCGTGCGCCCTCTAACGGTGCAAGCGTGGCAATAACTTCTTGAATTTCGTTTAAGCCCAGACCGTGTTTCGCCAATATATCGAGGCGCTGCTTCATCAACACATCATAATCAGGAATATCACGAGTCGTCGCCTTCAACTCCTCAATACCTGTCTTTTCAGCAAACTTAATCCAGATCTCAGGGACCAAAACACCTTCAAGGTCTAAACATGCGATTTCCACGGCAAACTCCCAACAATTGTTATAGCTAATTATGTTGCGCCAAATCTACCTTGTTAGAAATTCAATAGCAACAAACTACTTACCCGCGGGGTGATTACTTGGCAATTCTAGCCAAGACCTTGCGCCCCTTTACCTTACCCGCCGTCAATTGCTTTAACGCCAACTTAGCATCGGCTTCAGCCACCGCCACGTAACTGACACGATCGAAGATGGTAATATTACCAACGGCCTTGCCGGTTAACAGCTGATTGGCCGTTAGCGCACCCAGCAAATCACCCGGGCGAATCTTATCTTTTCGTCCACCGGCGACCTCAATACTGACCCATTCAGGTAACGGCAGCGGCTTGTCGCCGTTTAAGGTATCAGGGTCTAAATAAACAGTCGGCTGCTTACGGTAGTCCTCGATGAGTTCGACTTTATAAGTCTCACTTTCGCTGTAGATACTTAAAGCCAAGCCAGACTTACCAGCGCGGCCGGTGCGACCGACACGGTGAATATAAATCTCAGGGTCTCGCGGCACATCGTAGTTGACCACCATGGCTAAATCGGCAATATCAATTCCACGGGCGGCCACATCTGTCGCCACTAATACCGAGCAGCTCGACTGTGAAAACCGCACCAACACCTTGTCACGATCGCGTTGTTCCAAGTCACCGTGTAAGGCATCGGCACTGCCGCCATGCTCTTTTATCATCCGGCATACCTCTTTGCATTGTTGTTTGGTGTTACAAAAAACAACAGTAGAAGCCGGCTGATAGTGCTGAAAGAGCTTGAGTAGTAAATCATCCTTTTTGTTACGGCTGGCCTGAACAAACAATTGTTCAATATTACTCTCGCTGTGTACGGCTTCAACACTGATGACCTCAGGGTCTTTCATAATGCTTTTTGTCAGCTTTTCGATACCGCTGGGGTACGTGGCAGAGAACAGCAAAGTCTGTCGCGTTGAAGGGGTTTGATTGACAATTTGCTGAACAGCATCGCTAAACCCCATATCCAACATTCTATCGGCCTCATCGAGCACAACCGTTGCCACCTTACTCAGTGTTAACGTCTGTTTACGCAAATGGTCTTGAATCCGGCCTGGCGTTCCCACCACAATATGTGCACCGTGCTCTAACGAACCTATTTGCGGGCCAATAGACTGACCGCCACAAAGTAGCAACACCTTGATGTTGCCTTTGTACCGCGCCAGCTTGCGAATCTCGGTCGCCACCTGTGTACACAGCTCACGAGTTGGACACAACACTAACCCCTGAACGGCAAAGCTAGAGGCCTGAATACGCTCCAGCATACCCAGGGCAAAGGCAGCCGTTTTACCGCTGCCTGTTTTTGCCTTGGCGACAACATCTCGACCCTGCAATACAAACGGCAAGCTCTTTGACTGAATCTCTGTCATAGAGTGATAACCAAGGTTGTCTAACGTCTCGATCATCGACGGGGGAAGAGGCAGTGTTTTAAATGATTCAGTCACGGGGAAAAACCTATAGAAAAAAGTGCAGACAACCAAAAACGGCAGGATATCATCCTGCCGTTGTCATAAGCGATAATTATACGCTTGGATTGCTCGTAGCCATAGTTTTTATGGTGCTTATATTAAAATACCGGCAGCTCGATATCCTTAAACAACTCATCAAGCTCTTGCTTGGTGTGACATTGATACGCCTCTTCGACTAATTCACGTCCGAGATGCGGAGCAAATCGCTCAATAAACTCGTACATAAACCCTCGTAAAAAAGTACCGCGGCGAAAACCAATTTTCGTCACACTGGGAGTAAATAAATGACTGGCATCCAGCGCCACCAGGTCATCATCCTGCACCTCATCAAAGGCCATGGTGGCGACAATACCAATACCGAGACCAAGGCGTACATAGGTTTTGATCACATCGGCATCGGCAGCGGTAAACACCACCTTTGGTGACAACCCCTTGTCAAGAAAGGCCTCATCAAGCTTTGATCGTCCGGTAAAGCCGAAAACGTAGGTAACAATGGGATGCGCAGCTATATCTTCTAAACTGATTTTTTCAATTTTCGCCAGTGGGTGATCCTTGGGCACTAAAACACAACGGTTCCAGCGGTAGCAGGGCATCATCACCAGGTCAGCAAATAATTCTAACGCCTCAGTTGCAATGGCAAAGTCAACAGTGCCATCGGCCGCCAACTCAGCAATTTGCATTGGTGTGCCCTGATGCATATGCAGCGACACATCGGGGAATTTATCGATAAAGCCAGCAATGGTATTGGGTAAGACATAACGCGCTTGAGTATGGGTCGTCGCAACTGACAAACTGCCTTTCTGTTCGTTACTGAACTCCTGGGCCACCTGTTTAATACTCTCAACTTTTCGCAGTATTTCGCCGGCAGTTTTTAGAATAGTCTCCCCTGCAGGTGTCACACGGGTTAAATGTTTGCCACTACGAGCAAAAACCTCAACCCCAAGCTCGTCTTCTAACAGTCTGATTTGTTTGCTGATTCCGGGCTGGGAAGTATAAAGGCTCTGCGCAGTTGCGGACACATTGAGGTCATGGTGGGCGACCTCCCAAATATAACGAAGTTGCTGCAGTTTCATAAACTCTCCAACGGGCGGTTTATATAATTATATCGACTGAAAATACGTCACTTTAATAACTTAATGAATCAACACAACAAAAAATAGACCATATTTCGTAATAAAGGCAATTAAACACAGGTTTTTTTGTAACTAAAGCTATAAAAACAGGACCTGTTCGCACTCCGTGTTTTTATCGACAGCAAAGACACCATCATGACGGCGTCTTTGACTAACCAATAAAACAATAATTGAACGATAACAAGGACACAGAAACTACATAGTTCCTAATTAAAAACAATTAATTAACCTTCTCTATGGACTGATATAGAAACACTATTTTTCACTATATAGATCAATCATTGAACGCATATTGGTTTAATCGCAGCGCAAAAGTGAATAAAATAGACAGTCTTAATAAAGCATAGATTTTTTGCACCGGAGGCTCCCTTGCCGAGCATTGTACCCAGCAGATATGCCGTCTCTCTTCTTCGTCTGTTACCCGACGACACTGAGAAAGCAACCGTGTTAGCAGACGCCAATTGCAGCTTTGCCATGCTTGATAGTGAAGAAACTGTCAGCGCAGAAATCTATTGCGATATTTTTATCGGCATCGTGAAACGGCTGCAGCATTACTTACACGGGGAAGATGCAGACGATTTGTCCAGGGTCAGTAATTATCGGTTGCTACTCATGTCGATGGTTCAAGCAACAACACTGAAGGAGGCGCTCAATAATTTCACTGCCTTCTTTCGTCGATTAGGCCCCGAAGGCAGTGCTGCCAAATTAATCCTATCGAATAACACTGCTATTTTGCGCATTACGTACAGCGATGATTTGCTGAAGGAAAACGTGTGGTCGCCAGAGATGTTCTCGATGGACCGACTCAATTGGCTGCCAGGCACTCGCGGCATTTCTATCAGCCTATGGATATGGCACCGATTGTGCTGCTGGTTAATTGGCGAATACATCCCGCTACAACAAGCACGTGTCAACCTCAGCGCCAGCGATAAGCAACATGCCGAGCTCAATAAAATGTTTAACGGCACATTATTATTTGACCAAGATTATTGCAGCATAGAATTTGAAAAACGTTTTCTAAAACATGAGATCGTACAAAATCAGCAGACCACAGACACACTGTTAAGCAAATTCCCCCTCGAGCTGATGTTGATCGAAGAACAGCCAAAAACACTGGCGGAACAAATTAAATCACTGATTGGTAGTGATCTGAGCCGTGCCATGCCCGACGCCGAAACCGTTGCAAAACGATGCAATATTGCCGTCGCCACTCTCCACCGTCGCCTGCAAAAAGAAAATACAAGCTATCAAAACATCAAAGATCAGTGCCGATATGACGCCGCCATCACAATGTTACAAGGTGGTAATACCGCGATTAAAGAAATTGCCAGTCAATTAAATTACTCCGATGTCAGCACCTTTCACCGTGCATTCAAGAAGTGGTCAGGGGTTAGCCCTGCTCAGTACCGTGACACATGTCATTCTCGCTCACCACTAAGTCACTAGTGATAGATATCGCCAATAGCGAGCGATAGTTACAGCTATATGACAACGGTATTATCTCAATTAGTCTGACCCCGTAAAATTATAATTACCCGCTCATAAAGAGCCGGATGGGGAGCACGACAGATGAAAAACAATAGAAGCCAATTGGCGACAGCGATCAAGTTAGCAACTGCAACACTGATCGGCACCAGCAGCTTTGCTCAGGCAGAGTCCATTACTCTTGAAGAAGTAGTCGTCACCGCGCAGAAACGTGCCGAGTCACTACAAGATACACCGATTTCGATTTCTGCTTTCACCGAATCTGATCTCGAAAACTACGATATCAAAGAAGTTCAAGACATCTCTAACACGACGCCTAACGTGCGCTTCAGTAAATCTGGCGGTGGTAGCGGTGGTAATGTTCTATTAAACATCCGTGGTGTTTCTGAGGTTGATCCTGCAATTACCCGTGATTTAACCGTTGGTATGTACCTTGACGGCGTCTTCATCGGCCGTTCAGCCGGCGCCGCCTTCGACATTGTCGACTTAGAGCGTGTCGAAGTATTACGTGGTCCACAGGGCACCCTATACGGTAAGAACACCATCGGTGGTGCGGTTAACTTTGTAACGGCCAAACCGACGGGCGAATTCGGCCTTAAGCAGACCTTTACTGCCGGTGACTACGGTTTATTTGAATCACGCACCAGTGTCGACCTGCCCTCTGTTGGCGAGACTGGTGAAGGTTTAGGCAAGCTTAGCGCTAAAGTTTCCTATAACTACCAGACGCGCGATGGCTATATGGATGGCACGCCAGAATCTAACGTCAGCGAATTCGACAACCTCGATTCACAGGCTGTTCGTGCCGCACTATTGTGGGAATTGACCGACGACACCCGTGTTAATTTCAGCGCCGACTACAACGATCGTAAAAACATCGGTAACCCGTTAATTTTTGATACCAATGGCGACAAGAAAATTGAACGTCCCGATGAAGTAACAGGTTTCCACACCAAAGAAAGCACGCTTAAAGTCAATGGCTACTCTATGGATATCGCCAGCGATTTCTATGATATGGGTATTCTTGGCGATGTTACCTTCAAGGCCATCACCGGCTACCGCGAACAGAGCCAGGCCGAGGGTGGAGATTACTCAAGTGACGGTACTTTCTACTCCGATTCGACTACCGATGTTAAACAACTCAGCCAAGAACTACAGGCTGTCGGTACCACTATGGATGATCGTCTAGATTATGCCGTAGGCCTGTACTATTTCAATGAACAGGGCGATGTTTGGAACCCACAAACCCGCGACATCAGTGCGAATATTGGCTACCCGTCGCCATCATGGAGCAGCACAACATCGTTGTATGGCATGGATAACACCTCTTATGCAGCCTATGGTCAGGCAACCTACACACCGGATTTTCTTGAAGACCGCATGCGTGTAACATTGGGGTTACGCTATACCCGTGATGAGAAAGACCAGTATCTCGGCATCGACATGGACAATGTCTTTATCCAAGATGCCATCATGCCAATGACCAATGCGACCGAAACCTTCACCAAGACCACACCAACTATCACTGTTGATTACGCTTGGACTGATACGCTGAACACCTATGCCAAGATCGCTCAAGGTTTCCGCAGCGGTGGTTTTAATACTCGCTCATCGACTGTCGAAGAATTCCAGACCTCATTTGAGCCGGAAGAAATGACATCCTATGAGTTGGGTATGAAGTCTGACTGGATGGACAGACGTATTCGCATGAACGCCGCCATCTTCTATAACGACTACACCAATATGCAGGTTGTCAACAGTGAGTACAATGCCGCTATCGGTGTCATGGGAGGTGTTATCACCAACGCCGGCGAAGCCGTTCTCTACGGTGGTGAAATCGAGCTTAGTGCAGCTGTCACTCAAGATTTGACAGTTAACGCTACCTACGGCTTTACCGATATCGACTACAAGGAATATATTGTTAACGGCGTCGATATTTCCAGCACCGCTGGTATGACAACCAACCCGAAACACACCGCCAGTGCTAGTGCCGATTACTATATCGCCGATCTTGGTATCGGTCAGCTTCGCGCCTTCGCTGATGTTAGCTGGCAGGATGAAACCTACTTCAACGCTAACATTGCCGCACCGACCACGAGTGGTTTGACACAGGGTTCTTACGCTCTAGTTAATGGCCGCGTCATACTGTCGGAAATTGCTGGCATCAGCGAAGGAGAACTTCAGGTGGCCGCCTGGGGTAAGAACTTAACCAACGAAGAATACTACGTTCACGGCATCAACTTCGGTGACCCCGCAGTTGGTGGCGGTGGTAACGCAGTTATCTTCGGTGATCCGCGTAGCTTCGGCATGGATGTGACATACCGCTACTAAGCGATAGTAAATTAGATTTACCCCTTTAGGCCGAGGTTAACCCCTCGGCTTTTTTGTGCCCGCAATATACGGCCTCAGCGCCTGTTACTGCACATCACTCCCTTCACCTGTCGCTGGCACAGAGCAACATAACCTCGTACCTTGTCAGGATAGCGAGACCATTGTTCCGACAGCCACTGATATCCTCTCTCGATAAGGAATAGCGGCGAGCTAGATTATGCGTCACGACAAACAAAAAAAAACCGCGCTATCGTAACAATAGCGCGGCCTTTTTTTCTAACAATTACAGCTAGGCAGACTCAGCAGCCTGCTGCTTGGCCCAGTACTCTTTGGTCAACTTAAAGACCACCGGGCTTAACAGCGCCAGTGCAATTAAGTTAGGTACGGCCATCAAGCCATTGAGCGTATCGGCCAGTAACCAGACAAACTCAAGATTAGCCACAGCGCCTAACGGCACCACCAACACCCACAGCACACGAAACGGCTTGACCGCCTTATTGCCGAACAGATATTGCACACAGCGCTCACAGTAGAACGACCAGCCCAAGATTGTGGTAAAGGCGAAGACACTCAAGGCCACCGCAATCACCACACCGCCGATCGGCATGGTCGACTGGAAGGCCATCGATGACAGCGCAGCACCGGTCTCACCGCTGGTCCAGACGCCGGTAACAATAATGGCCAAGCCGGTAATCGAACAGACGATAATGGTATCGATAAACGTGCCCAACATGGCAATCATACCCTGACGAACAGGGCTGTTGGTCTGTGCCGCCGCATGGGCAATAGGGGCGCTACCCAGGCCGGCCTCATTAGAGAACACACCGCGCGCCACACCGAAACGAATCGCCATCCACACCGCAGCACCGGCAAAACCACCCTCGGCGGCATGACCAGTAAAGGCAGAGTTTAAGATTAATGCGAAAGCGCTGGGGATTTGATCAATATTCAACACAAGGACAAAGATACCCAGCGCCAGATAAGCCACCGCCATAAAGGGCACCAAGACACCGGCGACATTGGCAATACGCTTAACACCACCGAGAATAACCGCCGCCGTCAACACCATTAATATGATACCGGTAACCCAGGGATCGACACCAAAGTTGGCGGTTAATGCAGACGCTACAGAATTCGACTGTACCGAGTTTCCGATACCGAAGCCGGCCAACATGCCGAAGATGGCAAAGGCCGTCGCCAACCAGGCCCATTTGCTGCCTAGGCCATTTTTGATATAATACATCGGGCCGCCGCGATAGTTGCCCTGCTCGTCGACCTCACGAAAGTTAACGGCACAGACTGCCTCTGCGTACTTGGTTGCCATACCGACCAAGGCGGTACACCACATCCAAAATAACGCACCGGGGCCACCGAGAGCGATAGCCGTTGCCACACCAGCAATATTACCGGTACCGATGGTCGCCGAAAGCGAGGTCATCAAGGCGTTAAAAGGGCTGATTTCCCCCTCTTTATCGTCGCCTTTGCGACCACCAAATAACAGCTTAAAACCCATGCCCAATTTGGTCAGCGTCATAAAGCGAATGCCGAAGGACAAGAATAAGCCGACACCCAGAATCAGTGCCAGCATGGGCACTCCCCATACTATGCCATTAATCGTTCCGACTAATGATTCAATCATTTCCATAACAACCTCGACTGTTAAGCTTCATTATTAGTGTTATTAAGGGTAACGCTAAAACTGAAAACTACCATTTTTTATAGTCTTAAGGCCGATAACTCGACCTCACTGGCGATATAGTGACGTAAACATTAGACGCGAGAAAGTAACTTTTAAATAATTGAGCACATTTTTTTACCGCCTGCGGATTCACTTAATACAGATCAAAAAAAAGCGACTTAAACGTCGCTTTTTTATTGATAAATATAGAAAAACTATCTTGTTAGTCCGCTTACAAATCCCTGACCAGCAGACCCAACTTAACATCACCTTCCACAGGCTTGGGTATGGTGACAAAGTGACCACTGCCCGGGGCAACGTCGATCGACTCGCCTTTCTTGTTCTCAATGCTGTCGAGCTGATAGCGCACATTACCGGTCGAGGTCATCAGTTCAACACTGTCACCGACCTCAAAGCGATTTTTAACTTCGATAGTCAGGGTATTGCGCTGGTCGTCCTGATCAATCACCTCACCGACAAACTGCTGGGAGGTGGGCAACGAATTGCCCCGGTCATAATTTTGATACTCATCGTGTACATGGCGACGATAAAACCCCTCGGTATAACCTCGGTTGGCCAAGCCCTCGAGCACGTCCATGCCCGACTTATCGAAGTCCTTGCCTGCAACCGCGTCGTCGATGGCCTTGCGGTAGGCTTGTGCCGTTCTCGCCACATAGTAATGCGACTTGGTACGACCCTCTATTTTCAGCGAGTGCACACCCATTTCGGTCAGCCTGGGCACATGATGCAGTGCACGAAGATCTTTGGAGTTCATAATGTAGGTGCCGTGTTCATCTTCGAAGGCCGGCATATAATCGTTGGGGCGACCCGACTCCTGCAATAAATACATCTGATCGGTCGGCCCACCCTCACCGAGAGTCGGCTCAATACCCTGCTCCGGCGTCCAGGTATCAACGGCGGTGGCAGGAATAACATTACCACTGGCGGTTTCTACCGCCTCATGGGCGTCGTATTTCCAGCGACAGGCATTGGTACAGCTGCCCTGGTTAGGGTCGCGCTTATTCATATAACCCGATAGCAGGCAGCGACCCGAATAAGCCATGCACAAGGCACCGTGAACAAACACTTCGAGTTCCATTTCTGGCACTTCTTGGCGCATCTGGCCAATTTCATCGAGGGATAGCTCACGGGATAAGATGGTACGGGTCAGCCCCATCTGCTGCCAGAACTTCACACTGGCCCAGTTGACCGCATTGGCCTGTACCGACAGGTGGATATTTACCTCCGGCCACTTCTCTCGCACCATCATAATCAAGCCAGGGTCTGACATGATTAAGGCATCTGGCTGTAATTCAATCACCGGCTCAATATCTTTGAGAAAGGTCTTCAGCTTGGCATTATGCGGTGCGATATTGCTGACCACGTAAAACTGTTTGTTTTGCGCATGGGCCTCGTTAATGCCCACCTCTAAATTAGCGAGGTTAAATTCGTTGTTGCGCACCCGCAGGCTGTAACGTGGCTGACCGGCGTAGACCGCATCGGCACCATAGCCATAGGCATAGCGCATATTCTTTAACGATCCGGCGGGGGAAAGCAGCTCTGGTTTAAACACAATCAACATCCTCTTGGTAACACGGGCAGAACAATCGGCGGATTTTAACGCCAAAACCTGCCTGTGTCTTGTCGAGAGTTGTACTTATTTGTCGTCAAACAGCTGTTCTTTATACGGATACAGACCAAATACACCGCCAGTATGAATAAAAACAATATCCTCACTGTCGTTAAATCGCCCCTGATTACGCTCTGCCAACATGCCCATAAAGGCTTTGCCGGTGTAAACAGGGTCGAGAATCAGACCGTCGAGCCGTGCAGCCGATTGAATAGTGGCATACACCGCCGATGTGGCCTTGGCATAGCCGGGGCCAACATAGCCATCAATGGTGCTGACTTGAGGCGGGCCTTGATAGGCCGACGCCTGCGGATAGTGGCTCAGCCATTCGGCGATATCATCGGCCACCTTACGATTAAACCAAGCGGCATCATCACAGACATTAACGCCGTGTACTAGGGCGTTGAGATTAAACAACTCTGCCCCGACAGTCAGCCCAGCCTGCGTACCGCCGGAGCCCGAGGCGCAGAGAATGTGCCCCGGCTCAATCTGGTGCGCGGCGAAATCGGACGCCAGTTCCTCGGCACACTGAATATAACCCCAAATACCGATACCATCGCTGGCACCGGTGGGAATGGCAAAGGCCTTGCCACCCTGCTCTGCATAGTGATGCTGCCAGTCGGCAAACAGCTGCTCGAGTTGCGAGAAATATACTTTTGCGGGGTAGTAACTGATACTTGCGCCCGCCAGTTGACCGAGCAGCACATTGCCATCAGCCACCCCCGACTCCTCGCCACGCAGAATTAAGTGACAACGCAGCCCTAACTGGGCGCAGGCAATTGCCGTCGCCCGGCAGTGGTTGGACTGAACACCGCCGCAGGTAATCACCGTGTCACAGCCCTGGGCCAATGCCTCGGCCAGGCTAAAGGACAGCTTGCGCACCTTATTACCCGATAATACCGAACCGGTTAAATCATCACGTTTAACCCAAATTCGCGGGCCATCACTCTGCTCTGAGCAGTGTTTTAAATACTGTAACGGGGTCGACTCCTGAGCCAGTGGCAAGCGCGCGGGATAATTTATCGTATCCATAAACCTTCACCTCTTTTCGACAGGCAAAAAAAACCTGTTGCCAGACTTAATTAATAGCCTATAACAACAGGTTTTCTTCAACTTAAAAAGCGTTAGATCTTTTTAAGTGTACCCTTTGGCAATACGGCGTGAACCGACGCCTTTTGGAATTTAAGTTCAACGTTGTCGCTGACCTTCAATACCACATAGCCCTCATCCAAGCTGACAACCTTGCCCAGCATACCGCCCGTTGTCATGACCTCATCACCCTTGGCCAACTCGTTCATCATCGAGGTATGCTCTTTCTGACGCTTACGCTGCGGACGAATAGCAATAAAATAAAAAACCACGAACAAACCCAGCATAAATACTAGCTGAATGGGGTCAAAACCTGCCGCGGGAGCCGCTGCATCTTGGGCGTGAGCCGAAGCAATAAAAAAACTCATAAATCCTAGCCTTTACAATTAAACCACTGCCGATCGGCAAATTTAGCCCTGTAACATACCGTTTTTAAGCGACGTTATCAATAAGGGGAAATTAACTACAGTTCACCCTGATAATCGATGGTCAGCGGTGAATGATCACTGAACCGAACCTCTTTATAAACATCACTGGCCCCGACCCGCTCAGCCAAGCCTGGGGTGACCACCTGGTAGTCGATACGCCAGCCGGTATTATTGGCCCAGGCCTGGCCACGGTTCGACCAAAAGGTATAGGTATGGGGCTCTTGCTCCAGGCAGCGGAAGGCGTCTACCCAGCCCTCTTCACCGAACAACCGATCCATCCAGGCCCGCTCCTCGGGCAGGAAGCCAGAGTTCTTCTTGTTGCCTGTGGCGTTTTTAATGTCGTTTACCGTATGGGCAATATTCCAATCGCCGCAGATGATAACCTCTTTACCCTTGGCCTTGAGTTCGCGCATATGCGCCAAGAATTGGTCCATAAAATCATACTTAGCGTCCTGTCTGACGGTACCAGTAGTGCCCGAGGGTAAATAGAGTGAGGCCACATAGGTATTGCTGTATTCCGCCAAGATATAGCGCCCCTCGTCGTCACACAACGACCAACCCAAACCTTTCTGCACCGATATCGGCGGCTGTTTACTGTAAATCGCCGTGCCGCTATAACCTTTCTTTTGCGCGTCAAAAACCGTGCGATGAAAGCCCTCAGGGTTAAACACTGCGTCACCGAGTTGCTCCTCCTGAGCCTTGGTTTCCTGTATACAGACCACATCGGGGGCCTGCGCCACCATCCACTCGAAAAAACCCTTCTTGGCCGCAGCCCTGATGCCATTGGTATTTGCTGAAATTATTCGCACGCTTTGTCCTTTATATATGTTGATCACATTGATCAAGTTATAAACCTAATAGTCGTCGTTTAGCCGCAATATATTGCTCTTTCGTCAAACGCCCTTGTTGATATTGACGTTCGATATCATCGAGCTCTGCCGCCAACTGCTGGTCGCTCATGGTATCGATAGACGCTTCAGCCAGCTGCAGTGAGGAGAATGGCGATGGACCCGATGCTGGCGGGGAAGTCGAACCGCTAAACCATGATTTTATCTTGCCCAGTAACAGACGAATAGCCCGCCAAAGCTTCGGCAACAGCCAAATCAGTAACACGATAAAAATAATAAACAGAACAAGAAACAGCCCCGGGTGATAAAGCGCCGCAAAAAGACCCCCAATAACGGCAAAATCTTCTAATATCGACAGCCCCCAGTTAGAAAAGGGTTCTGGGGAGGTATTGACCAACAACCGGGTGCCCGCCTTTGTCGCGTGCGCCGCAGCGGCAACAGTCCCTCCGAGAATACCCGCGGTCACCTCCAGAGCGGGGGTGACATCACCGACTGCATGGGCGGCCAGCATCGCTCCGGCGGGAATACGAATAAAGGTATGAAGAGTGTCCCAAACCGTATCGACCCCAGGAGTTTTGTCGGCGAAAAATTCGACAAAATACATCAACCCGGCCGCGGCAATCACCATCGGGTCTTGTAATACATTCAGCTCAGCCGGCAGGTCGATATTACCGGTACTACCGCCAATGCCGAGCACTAACAGCGCTGCGTATAAGTTAATACCGCTGGCCCAGGAAACCCCCATGGTCAGCGCCAGCGTGGCAATTAATTGTGAATAGGCGTCCATAGCAACCTCTGTGTTAGCTTGTTGGCCCTACTATAAAGCGGTTGCCAACAACTATAAAGGCGCACCGTCACAGTCAGCGACGGTTAACCGACAGAGGAACCGCCGTCGAGGGGCAGTGCCACGCCGGTCATATAACGAGCCTTATCACTGGCGACAAAACTCACCGCCTCGGCGATCTCTTCTGCCTCAGCCGCATCCATCAGCGGAAACATGCGAGCAAACAAGGCCATATCGGCGCCCTCAGGAAAGGTGAACTTACTGGCCAAGGGGGTGTTCACCGCACCGGGGCAAATCGCATTCACCCGCACGCCTTTGCCAGCAAACTCCATCGCCAGAGACTTGGTTAAGCTGATAACCGCACCTTTTGTGGCACTGTACATGCTGTTATATGCCTGTCCCTCCAGGCCGGCTGTTGACGACATGTTCACTATATTCCCGCCGCGCTCTAACAAGCTGGGCATCGCTGCATGGCAGAGAAAAAACACACTGTTAAGATTAACACCCACCATGGCCAGCCAATCCTGCTGCGTCAACATGGTAAAGTTTTCACTTTTGGCGTAACCGGCGATATTACACAGAATATCAATGCCGCCGAGGCTGGCAATACAGTCCTCAATCACCTGCTGACACTGCAAACCATCGCTGACATCGACAACCTGATACTCAACTCGGGTACCTGCGTCATTCAATCCCGCCGCCGCTTTTGCCAGGGCCTCAGCATTAATGTCGATGATAAACAGGTCAGCGCCCTGCTCAGCAAATTTCTTCGCCACCGCCAAACCAATTCCACTGGCAGCTCCGCTGACAAGGGCAATCTTGTTGTTAAACTGCTTCATTTTATCCATCTCGTTGTCTCGATTTATTTCGGCAGCATAAAGGCTGGGGTGTTGTGGGCAAAGCTCTTCTCTTCTCGGCGTTCACTGATCCGCCAGCCATCCTTGGTACGGCGATATTTATCGATATACCAAAGGCCGAGAAACATCACCTGCTCCCCCTCCTCTACCGGCACGACCATGGGGTTTAAGCACATCACCTTACCGGTGGCGGTATCCCCTGTGACCTCCAGTTTGTGGTTGCCATTAAGATGCTGAAAGGCGGTAAAAAATGGCATTGCCTGGGTTAGAAATTGCTTAATCTCGGTCAAATTGCCTGCAATGCCGCCCATCGCTGTGTAATCTATCGAAGCATCCTCGGTAAAAATTTCATCGAGAGCATCGAAGTCCTGCTCATCAATCGCCGTGGCATAATCGACAACCAGGGCCTGTAGCTCTAACCGGTCACTCATCTCTTGTAGCGATAGCATGCTTATTCTCCTGATGATTCTAAATCGAGCTTGAACACACGGGCGGCATTCTCACGCAGAAACTTCGGCCACACATGGTCTTTAAAAGGCACCGTCGGCATCTCTTCAAATATTCGCTCTAACGTCAGTGCCATGGGGAAGTAACCGGCATACATAATTTTGTCGCTGCCACGGGTATTGGCGTATTCGACAATATCCTCGGGGTAATACTTAGGCGCAAAGGCGCTGGTCATGTAATACAGATTGGGGTATTTCAGCATCAACTTCCACGCAAGCTCTGTCCATGGCTCGGCGCCATGGCGCATCACCACCTTTAACTCGGGAAAGAACCAACAGACCTCATCTAATAACTCTACTTTTTGCGGTGCCATCGGTAAACGCGGCCCCGGCACCCCGACACAGGGGCAAAACGGTATATCCAAGTCAACCAGGCAGGCATAGATTGGATACCACTTTTTATCATCCAGTGGCACCTGTGGGCACAGTCCCGAGGGAAAGCCTGTCACCGCCTTAATATCATATTGCTGCTTTAACCGCCGGATTTTGCGCACCTCATCCATACCGAAGTTAGGATTGGCTTCGTAGGAACAAATAAAACGATCGGGATACCGCCTGACCGCTTCTTGCGCCACCAGGTTATTGTCATCGATACCCAGCATCGCGATTTCAATGTTGTGCTTATCCATTTTTTTGATGGTATAGGCAATATAGTCTGTTTGTTCACCGGCCTCCGGAATGTCTTTAAACATATACTGCGCAGGCATTTTAAACATCTGTCGACTCTGCTCATCCAGCAGCAACGGCTTCATATAATCGTACCACTGGCTGTTATCCTCACCGGGGACACTCAACATCAAATCCACAATTTTTATATCTTTTGGCATCGTCATTATTATTTTCCTGCGCTGATTTTCAATGCCAACATGCTATCACCAAACAATACCGGGTTGTTTATTTACAGCTCGGTTGTAGCCAGACTAACGGTTTTGTCATATTTGCGCGTGACCACTGATGGCATATCCAGGCACTAGCCAACTGTAAAAACTTCCGACAATTTAATACCTACGGATTAATAGTTTGTTTCACTCCTATCTCTAATGACCGAGTAACTTCGATTGATCCCGCCTTTAATTAGAGCCGCCACTGGCAATCAAATATACCTGTAGAGTAATACAGGCTCTGGCTTTAGAGCACGCCGATTTCGTTAGAGATCTAAACCAAAGCCAGGACCTTTTACTGCAATCGTGATTACAGCGATTTGTAAAGAAAATAGACAGCACTTTCCCTGTCGGAAATCTTGTCACCAGCTGTGGTAGTCGATGCTTGCTGACTCCGATATATTGAAAAAAACAGACGCAATACTGCCCCATCAATAATGATAAGAAGAGACTATCGATGAGCAAAATAAAGGACAAGACGTTAACCAAACAACGTATTCTGACCGCCATCCATCAATTATTAGTCAGTAAAGGTTATGCCGGCCTGGGCATCAATCGTATTGCCAAGGAGGCAGGCGTCGACAAGGTATTAATCTACCGCTATTTCGGTGGCTTTGAAGGCGCTCTTAAGTGCTATGCCGAAACCGAGCAATGCTGGCCACCGCTGGAAGAGATGCTGGGCATGGAAAAGCAGGAATTTTCCAAGCTTGACCCACTGGCAATGCGCAAGGCTGTTACCAAGAACTCATTGTTGGCGATGCGTAAGCGACCCCATACCTTGGCGTTGTTAGCTTGGGAATTAGTCGAAGCCAATGCGCTGACTAAGATTTTGGCCGAGATGAGGGCTAAGCAAAGTTTAGAAATATATAGCATGATCCCGTTCGAGCAGGATGCAGAAAACAAGATCGATGCACGTTCATTCTATCTCGTACTCGGTTCTGCCATACATTATCTCGCCATCTCAGAACTCAGCGATCGCAATATCTTTGGTCTTGAGGGTTCGGACCGAATTGACTGGGACAATATTGGCGACATCTTAGATACCATCCACGATGGCATTAAGCCGCAACAAAGCCAGTCACCACCACAGGCACAATATGCCTAAACCACCACGACACAGACAACAGTAAAACACTCACGTTATCTGCCACAGCGACAACCTGCTGATGGACTTCAGCAGGTTAAACATGCAGTCACTGATAAACGGATGGGGCTGACTTAGACTTCCACAGCGGCTCTATAACTAATATATTATGGCGCGCCAGACTGTTGAAACAGATCGGTAATGCCCTGAATCAGGCTGTGTAAGAAAACCGCCCGTGGTAGTGAATCCTGCTGCGGCAGGTAAGCTGCCAAGCCATGAATTAACAAACAACCAATCAACAAACCGCGCGACCGTAAAGCATCGGCATTACTGGCGTCGACAAACGGTAATGCCATCGCCTGCATGCGTTGAACATCAGCGTGATCCTTATCCCGCGCCTGACGAAATTGCCTAAATTGCTCCGAGCTCATCAACTCGCTGTGGATTTTAATAAACTCACTGCCCCCATTATTATTGTCCAACAACGAGGCCATCGGTTCCACTAACGCCTCAACCAACTGGTAAAGGCTGTAATCAGCCGCTGCCTCGAGCGCATCGAGTTTGGCGGTGCGAAGTTTGGCAATAGGCAGGGCGTGTTTATCCAGCACCGCATGCAACAGCCCTTCTTTGTTCTTAAAATGATACTGCAAGGCGCTGCGGTTTTTTTGCTTCGCGGCGCGAGTAATATCGAGCAGGCTGGTCGCTTCGACACCTTTTTCAGCGAACAATATTTCGGCGGTATCAATAATGCGTTTTCGAGTGGCGGTTGTATCTTTACGCAAGAGAATAACTCGTTCAATAGGCAGTGGATAATAGCGAGATAGAACAGCAGATTGGGTCAAAGCCACCCATCAATAGGCAGCGTTCACCCTCAGCTATCAGAGGTTGTCAGCCAACCAGGCCAGCACATCGGCGTGATGGGTCTTGGTCTTACTCCCGGTCTTGCGGCCATTAACTTCTATAATGCCCTGCAAGACGCCGGCGCCATCAAGGATAAACGTGGTTCTCACCACCCCCATCGACTCATTGCCCATAAACTTCTTTAACTGCCAGACCCCATAGGACTCAGCCACGGCGTGATCAGTATCAGCCAACAGGGTAAAGTTAAGCGACTTCTTATCGACAAAGTTAGACACTTTTTTCACTGTATCGGGGCTGACACCGAGGACGACGGTATTCAAGGCGTCGAATTCTGCCTGATGATCACGTATCCCCTCGGCCTGGATGGTACAGCCTGGCGTATTGGCCCGCGGGTAAAAATACAACACCACATTCTTACCGCTAAAATCACTCAACGATACATTGTTACCGCTTTGGTCTTGCAGGGTAAAACCCGGTGGCTTGCTGCCAATTTTCGGAAAACTCATCGGTTACTATCTCTTAAAAGATTGATTTAAAGCTAATAATAACAATAATTAGCATCGTAGTATTTACGCGTATTAGTAGATATTCTTTGTCACAAAACCATTATATAGTGATCGAGGCCAATGGATACACCATTGCCGTACCATCACAGCCGGTAAAGATAAGGTTATGGAAAAAAACATGCTCGACTCTGCCCTCCATCAGCAGATTAAAACACTGTGCCAGTCAGCCTACGCTCAGTTTGACCAACAACAGTATCAATCGGCCCTACAACAGTTTTTTCAGGCCTGGCGCTTAATCCCCAAACCGCAAAACCTCTACCAGGAAAGTGGCTGGGTATTGACGGCAATTGGCGATACCTATATTGCCAAAGAAGAGTATAATTCTGCCGCAGAGGCATTACGGTCAGCAATATGCTGTCACCTGGCCACTGACAACCCTATTATTCACTTGATGTTGGCTCAGTGTTATTTCGAGCTTGATCAGCAGCCACAGGCGAAAGAGCATATATCGAATGCCATCAAGTCTGGAGGCTCTAAAATTTTAAATCAGCTACCACGCCAATACCATGGGTACCTATAATGCTATTACGCCTCTGCTGATATACCGATAATTGACACCCTAGGTTTATCACCCTTTTGTCATAGCCCTTTAATCATAACCACGAGAACCGTCCTATGTTTTTAGAAGTTCGCAAAGCACCTCAAGTCTATATTCAACACAAGGCAATGGGGCCTAAATACCTGGCGCCGATCAGCAGTACCCTGCGCATCAACCTCGACCTTGTTGCCGAAGTATCGATGTACACCCTCAAAGACAGCAAACAGCGTCTGACACTGGACGGCAAAGACTTATTGGTACCCCAGGACAGCACTGTTATACACCTCGAGATGAGCTATACCCACTCCACTCACCGAGAGAACATTGGCCTACCCTCTGAACACACCGTCAACGAGCGCTATTTTTACAAGTTGGTTTTCTTCCCCGATGCCGCCGCCGAATACGCCAAGATTCGCGAAATCATTCGTCAAATGACGGTTGCCGGTTAAGCGTCGATAAAAAAAATGACGGCTCCCGCCGTCGTTTTTTTACCCTAGCCTATTCTCGCCTCAACCAGATTAAAATGGCCGCTGGGCAAATCATCAATATACTGCCGCAAAACCTTGGTAATTGTCGGGAACGCCATCTCGCCCCAGGGAATGTCTGTCAGGGCAAACAGCTCTACCTCCAAACTTTCAACCCCTGCACTGAAGTCCCCGCTCAGCATTTCGGCGCGGTAAAACATATAAAACTGATCGATCATCGGCACATCATAGAGCGCATAAAGGTGAAGATCGGTCAGCTGAGCTCCCGCCTCTTCCATCGTTTCTCGCCGCGCGCCGTCGGCCGCGGTTTCACCGCACTCCATAAAACCAGCCGGCAGAGTCCAATAGCCTTTTCTCGGCTCGATGGCACGCCGACACAGCAACACTTTGCCCTGATATGTCGGCAGTGTGCCAACAATAATCCGAGGATTGAGGTATTGAATAAAGCCGCAGTCATGACAAACATCACGCTTTCGGTCTTCACCCTCGGCGATTCTAAACGCTGTCTTGCCGCCACACTGGTTGCAATAATTAATCTTAAACATTGTCGAAGCCATCAAATCAGAAGAGAGTAACCATAGCTATTATTGCAGTAACTTGCACTGCAGTGCAGTCATGGCTTTTTAAAAGGCGAAAAAAAAGACGTCTACACGCCTTTTTTTGTGTACTCGAAATCGATTAGCGAAGCTCAGCGTATTGACCACCGTGGAATACCAGCGGCTCGCCCGTAGGACTGTTATCCATCTCGGTCACTTCGCCCACTAGAATAATATGATCACCGCCATCGTGCTGGGCATTCATATTGCACTCAAAGGTGGTAATACAACCTTTCAATACGGGGTTGCCCGATTTACCGATACGGAAACTACCCTCGGGCAAATCGTGCTCACCCTTCTTAGCGTAGGCGTTAGAGACATCAATTTGGTCGCTGGCCAGTACGTTGACGGTAAAGCCCTTGGCGTTCTCAAAAACAGACCAACACTCAGAGTTCTTTTGAATGCTCCAAAGAATCAAGGCGGGGTCTAACGACAAGGCTGCAAACGAGTTAACCGTCATACCCATTGGCTTACCGCCTTCAGGGGTTGTTGTAATAACACAGACACCGGTGGGGAAACGACCCAGTGCGTTACGGAATTCACGGCTATCAAGACGCATAGAAACAACCTTTCATTATTGGTATGGCGAAGAGTTTCTCTCTTCGTAAAATTTATCAGCGGGCAAGTTAGCTAGCTCTCCGCGCCGATGCAAGTTAGCGATATTTTAACAAGACACCATTGACATGGCTGTCACTCAAATAGACTACGTAAGGTCATAACACCGGCTATTTATCCGATGCCCACCGTTCGCTGGCACTGCGATCTGATTCCCGGGCATCGACCCAACTGGCGCCATCGCTGGTCTGCTCTTTTTTCCAAAACGGCGCATCCGTTTTCAAGAAATCCATGATAAATTCACAGGCCTCAAACGCCATGCCGCGATGCCGAGAACTGACGCCGACATAGACAATTTGATCGCTGGGCAGCAAATCGCCCACCCGGTGAATAACGCTGATGCTGTGCAGCGTCCAGCGCTCAGCAGCCTGCTGACAAATGGCGGTAATGGTCTGTTCAGTCATGCCCGGGTAATGCTCTAACGTCATGGCTGAGACACCCTGATTATTATTGATGTCACGGACCAAACCGACAAAACTCACCACGGCACCAACATGGGGACCCACTGCTGTTAACCAGTTTTGCTGCTGCTGCACATCAAAATCATCTTCCTCAACAACCACGTTTATCGGAATCATCGTCATTGTTAACCGCCTGTTACCGGTGGGTAGAAAGCCACTTCATCACCCTGTAGCACGGGATGATGGTGATCAACCACCTGCTGATTGACGGCACAGATAATATTATCCGCGCCTAAAACCGCCGACCAGCGCCCGCCATGCTGGTCGACCAGTTGCTGCTTTAACTGTGCAACACTGCAACTTTCGGCCAGCGGCCACTGCAGTTGACGGCAATCGAGATCCTCTCTTACCTTGGCAAAGAATAATACGGTAACCACATAACCTCCTTTTGTGCGCGAATCAGAAGCCCATCAAGCTTGTTGATCAGCAATGTAATGACCCGATTTTCCACCCGACTTTTCCAACACGCGAACACCACCGATGACCATATCCTTATCGACAGCTTTACACATATCGTAAATTGTCAGTGCTGCGACTGAGGCCGCTGTTAACGCCTCCATCTCTACACCGGTTTGGCCGCCAAGCTTGCAGGTCGCCGTCACCAGCACCCGATTGAACTCTAGCTGGGGCTGCAGGTGTACCTTGACCGAGGTTAGCATCAACGGATGACACAGGGGGATCAAATCAGAACAGCGCTTGGCCGCCTGAATACCGGCGATACGGGCCACTGCCAACACATCCCCCTTCTTATGACCGCCTTCAACAATCAACTGCAAGGTCTCAGGCTTCATCTCGATATAAGATTCTGCCACGGCAATGCGGTGAGTCACTTGTTTGGCGGTGACATCGACCATCTGAGCATCGCCGGCGGCGTCTATATGGGTTAACTGCAAAATCCTAATCCTCGTTGTATTGGTTAACGGCAACAATTGACCGCACGCTGGCGGTCGATCGTCAAATTATACCGTAAGTTGCTCACCGGGTTGATAACCTTTATCGGCCTCAGCCACAACAGTGGCTGTAAATTGATGCACACCGGCGACCAAATCCCGCCGCAATTGACCACGGGACAGCAATTCGTGCAAATGTGCCAGACATTCGCCAAGAGCCAGCGTCATGACTGCGCTGGTAATATCACGTTTGAACAGCACCGGCAGCAACTCAACCGCCGTATGCGGCTGCTGACAGGCCACCAACAGCGCCTGCAAATGTTCTTCGTGGTGCTCGGCTAATTGCTCAAGACGACGATGCAAACCATAAAATGGTAGACGATGAGCGGGTAAAATCAGCAAATCATCCGGCAACAGCTTAAATCGTTCGATAGAGGCCAACCAATCCGCCAACGGCTCTGCATCCGGCTCAATAGCCAGCACGCTGACATTGGACGAGATTCCCTCAATCACCTGATCACCGGCCAGCAGTATATTCAACGCTGGGCAATACAGACAGGCATGCTCTGGCGAATGACCGCGGCCGACGACAACCTGCCACTGGTGCTTACCCCAGTCGAAGGTTTGGCCATCGCGCAGGCGAATATAATTGCTTGGAATAGGTTCAACCAACTTGCTGAAACCACCAAAGCCAGCCGTAATCGCGGTAACCTGCTGCTCGGACAAGCCAGCTTGGCTAAAATAATCCTGGGTGCGCCAACTGGTCGGCTTGCCCCGCTCCGTCGCAGTAAATGTTCTGGCATGGAGGTATTCGCCCTGCGACATATAAAAAGGCACTTTGAATTGATTGACCAGCCAGCCAGCCTGTCCGATATGATCCGGGTGCATATGGGTACATAGCACCGCCACCACAGGCCGACCGCCAAGATGCTGTTCGATTATTTGCAGCCACAGCGTCTGTGTTTTATCCCCCTTCATGCCGGTGTCGACAATCAGCCAACCGGTACCGATATCAATCAGATAGACGTTGATATGGTCTAATGCCAGCGGTAGTGGCATACGACACCACAATACCCCCTCAGCCACTTCAATTACGTGACCCGGTACAGGCGGGGTCTGAAATGGCGCGGTTATCTCTCTCATAGAACTACTCATATCATCAATCTGTTATTATGCCAGCCACTTTTACACAAATTGGCCATATTGAATACAGCAAGTTAAGGCTTTTACGTTAATATAGCCGTTTTATGATTCTGAATAGTGTTATGTGCGACAGTGATTCCAACCCTGCCCCGGCAAAAACTCATCTCGACATCCTCTATCTGGATGCGTATTACTGCATCGTCAACAAACCCAGCGGCTTGCTGGTACACCGCAGCTGGATAGACCCCCATGCCACTGAATTTGCCCTACAGCTGGTTCGGGATCAGCTTGGCCAATATGTCTACCCGGTACATCGTCTGGATCGTCCCACCTCCGGCGTACTGATGTTTGCGCTGTCGCCTGAGGCCGCACGTAGGGCGGCTGCGCTGTTTGAGCGTCATGACATTGAAAAAACCTATGTCTCCATCGTCAGAGGCTATAGCCCAGAAGCAGGTATTATTGATCACCCGCTGCGGGAGAAACTCGACAAACTCAGCGACAGACAGGCCCGGCCAGACAAGCCTGCACAAGAGGCTGTCACACACTTTCGCCGGCTCGCCACTATCGAGCTACCAGTCTGTGTCGACCGTTACCCGCAGAGTCGGTATTCACTGGTCGAGTTCAAACCCAAAACCGGTAGGAAACACCAACTGCGACGCCACAGCAAGCATATTAACTGCCCGATTATCGGCGATGCGAAACATGGCAAGAGCAGCCATAACCACTTTTTTGCTGAGCATTTAAAGGCTGACAGATTACTGTTGGCCGCCGTGTCACTGACCTTTAAACATCCCTACAGCGCTGAGACGATAGAATGCCTGGCACCCTTGGATGCCACGTTTAATCAGTTAATCGCACGTTTTAGCTGGCAACAGTCAATTGATCGCCGCTTACTTACCCCAGGGTAACGCCCAAGGTTCTTGCCAGTGCTCGATCAATGAGTCGGTATAAGGCGGCTCGAACCACTGGCCGCTGCTGGGCGGGCAGCGATACCGGTATTCGACACCGTTGAGAGTAAAGCGCAACGCATAGGCGTGCAGATAACCGCGGTCAGCGGCTTGGTCACCGCCTATAGCACCGCCGTAACGCTCGTCACCGAGAATGGCAACACCGATACTCTTCATCATCACTCGCAGCTGATGAGTCTTACCGCTGTACGGCTTGAGCAAATAGGCACGTAAACCCAGCGCATGCTGCTGGGAGACGAAGCGAGTCTTGGCCGGGTTATTAGTACTGCGCAACAGCTTATAACTACCACCTCGGGACTTGGTCATATCACCGACAATCAGGCCCTGCTTCTTGCGAGGCTTACCGCTGGCGATGGCCAAATAGTACTTCTCCACCGCCCTCGCCTCGAACAACCTACCCAATTCAGCAGCCACCTCCGACGTCTTTGCCAGCAACAACAGCCCCGAGGTCATCACATCGAGGCGATGAGCTGGATACAGCGGTTGAGCAAAGTCTTGCTTGAGCTGGTTGAACAGGCCGGGCTGACCCAGCTGCTCATCCTTATGGACCGAGACACCGGCTTGCTTATCCACCAGAATAAACGCCTCAGTGTCGGCAACAACCTTATACGTCACTACAACAAAGTCTTATATGCAATTGTTTTAACTATACTTTAATTGGAAGGGAGCGATGACGAACTGCGCTGGCCGCATAGAGCGCATTAGCAAGCGCTGGCGCCAACGGCGGCACCCCAGGCTCACCGACACCGGTGGGCGGCAGCGACGATTCAATCAGTTCGACGACGATATCCGGCGTCTCGTTGATTCTCAACATCGGATAATTATGGAAATTAGACTGCACCACCGCACCCGCCTCGATGGTGATCTCGCCGTAAAGGGCCGCGGTTAAAGCGAAGATGATCGCGCTCTGCATCTGGGTCACCACCAAATCAGGGTTGATCACCTGGCCGCAGTCGGCGACACAGTAGACGGTTTCAACCTTAGGCTTGCCGTCGACCATCGAAATCTCAACCACCTCCGCCACTGTACTGCCGAAACTGTGATGAACGGCAACACCCTGGAAGCGGCCCTCGACCTGCGCTCCCCAGTTGGATAGCACCTTAACCTGTTGCAGTACCTTGGCCTCGGCACTGTCCGCCGACAGATTGGCTAATCTAAAGGCCAGCGGGTCGCTGCCAACTTGCTCGGCCACCTCGTCAACAAAGGCCTCGACCACAAAGGCATTCTGCGAATGCCCCACCGATCGCCAAAAACCGATCGGGACTGGCGGTGTGTACTCGACATAGTCGACATTCACCTCAGCAAAGCCATAGGGTAGCTCTGCCGCGCCCTCCACCGAACTGCCATCGGTCGAGGCGACAAACTTACCCACGGTGGTGGCCACACTACCTGGCACCCACTCAGGGAATATCGTCTTCAGCGAGTCTGGCATAAAATCCCGCAGCAGGCTGGGGCCGACCAGCTTATGATGCCAACTGACCTTGTTGTCGGCAGAGATGGACGCCGACAGCTCGCTGTAGTGACTGGGGCGATAATAATCGTGGGCCATATCATCTTCACGGCTCCAAATAAGCTTTACCGGCTGACCGACTTGACGCGATACCATGGCCGCCTCAGCCATATAATCCGGCACGATACGTCGACCAAAGCCACCACCAAGAAAGCAGCTGTGTACGGTGACATCATGACGGGAAATACCCAGCGCCCTGGCCACCATATCGGCGGTGATATCGGCGCCTTGATGGCCGCCCCACAGGCTTACCTTGCCGTCGTGGTAATCCGCCACGGCATTCATTGGCTCCATCGTCGCATGGGCCAAATACGGCGCCTCATAGCTGACACTGAGGGTCTTATCGCCATCGGCGGCGGTAAACGAGCCCGCTGCGGTGATATTCTCACCCTGTTCACTGGCGGCCAAACGCTGCTGCTCGGCCAAAATAGACGCCGACGATAGATTTGCAGTGGCGCTGCTGTCCCAATTAACAGTGATTAATCCCGCCGCCTTGCGGGCCGGCCAATAACTCTTGGCCACCACGGTAACCGCATTGTTCACCGCGATGACATCGATAACGCCTTTGACCTTGAGCGCCTCTGCGGCATCAAAATCAATCAACTGACCACCAAACGATGGGCTGCGTAGCATCACCGCAGTCACGAAGTCTTCAGGATAGATATCGATGCCGAACTCGGCCTGCCCCGACACCTTGGCCTGGCTGTCAAGGCGCTGTTCTGACTGGCCAATATACTGAAAGTCAGCGGCGTCTTTTAACGTCAACTGCTCGGGAACCGGTAATTTGCTGGCAACCTTAACAAAACGACCATAGGGATGTTTTTTACCGTCGCTGACAATATGGCCATTATCGGTGGTTAAACCGCCGACAGGAACTTGCAGCACCTCTGCCGCGGCATTCAGCAACATGGCTCTGGCAGCGGCACCAACCTCTCGCAATGATTGGTATGAGGAGGCAATCGTTTGGCTGCCTCCGGTAATCTGTAAAAAGGTATCCGGGCTGGCTAATTCGCTGTTGACCAGACCGCTGAGTTCGGTGACAAACTCACTGGGAGCCAGATCAAATTCTTCGGCAACTATTTGGGTAATACCGGTCATCACGCCCTGGCCCATCTCGGCCCGGTGTATTTGCAGGGTGACGGTATTATCTTCGCTGATTGCTAGGAAGGCATTGGGACGGAAATCTTCGGCGCTGCCGTGTTGATACTCCCCCTCTTTACAGCCGGATAGGCTGAAACCCAGCGCTAGGCCACCGGTGGCGGTGGCAGATAGTTTGAGCAGTCCACGGCGAGAAAGTTTCATTGTGCCACCTCCACATCATCAGCTGCATTATAAAAGGTCGCTGCCTGCTTAATGGCGGCCTTGATTCTGGGGTAGGTACCACAGCGGCAGATGTTGCCCGACATAGCACTGTCGATGGCCTCATCGTCGGGGCTGCCATTGCTGGCCAGCAACGCCGCCGCCGACATAATCTGGCCGGACTGACAATAACCACACTGCGGTACGTTATGCGCTACCCAGGCCTGCTGTAAAGGGTGATTATTATCGCTGCTGAGACCTTCGATGGTGGTAATGTTTTTACCGGCAATAAAGCTGACCGGCATAATGCAGCTACGGGAGGCGACACCGTCGATATGCACTGTACAGGCGCCACAGAGCCCCATACCACAGCCAAATTTAGTCCCTGTCATTCTCAATTCATCACGCAACACCCACAGTAATGGTGTGTCAGCCTCTATATCGAGAGATTGATGCTCACCGTTCAGAGTAAACTCAACCATAATATCGTCCTGTCGTTTTATACATTTTATTAGAATGTCACCAAGTAATCCCTAGCAACATTAGCAGCCCGACTGAGTGTCGCAAAAGTAGTGGCAAAGCGAAAGTGCATTAAACTAATTTAATCAAAAACAATGGCAATAATGATGCTAAACAAGGAGATAAATGACAGGAGATAAAAATGGGGTGGATGACGGGGATCGAACCCGCGACCACCGGAATCACAATCCGGGGCTCTACCGACTGAGCTACATCCACCATAACGATTGACTGGTCGCAATGTAGTGTTGCACTACCGACCCTGTCATCGAACCACTGTTGACAGTTAATACTGTAAAAAGTGGTCGGGATAGAGAGATTCGAACTCCCGACATCCTGCTCCCAAAGCAGGCGCGCTACCAGACTGCGCTATATCCCGTACGATTGCTAAAACAGCTTGCTGATGAAGCTGGGCTAGCGGCGTGCATATTAATGATTTCTCACCGCAGGTCAACACTTTATTTCGCTTCTCTGAGATAGAGCTTAAATCGCTCACTTAATAGTCAGCTTTACCGGTAAAAAGAGCCATCATTGCGCCCCCAGGCAGCGCCAGCCGACTTTGTGCAGACGACAAGTATTAACCGCTAATAAGGCAGTGCTAGCAAAAGGACGAAGGTATTCGGCAAGAAATGGAGCGAGTGAAGGTGGCAACAGAGGAAAAATGGTCGGGATAGAGAGATTCGAACTCCCGACATCCTGCTCCCAAAGCAGGCGCGCTACCAGACTGCGCTATATCCCGATAAATGTCATACGTAAAATGGTCGGGATAGAGAGATTCGAACTCCCGACATCCTGCTCCCAAAGCAGGCGCGCTACCAGACTGCGCTATATCCCGATACTGTATGACTGACAACTGAATAAATGGGGTGGATGACGGGGATCGAACCCGCGACCACCGGAATCACAATCCGGGGCTCTACCGACTGAGCTACATCCACCACGGTAGGTATTACTTTCTTTAATGGCGCGCCCAGCAGGATTCGAACCTGCGACCTACGGCTTAGAAGGCCGTTGCTCTATCCAGCTGAGCTATAGGCGCCCTACACCTAAAAAAAGTGGTCGGGATAGAGAGATTCGAACTCCCGACATCCTGCTCCCAAAGCAGGCGCGCTACCAGACTGCGCTATATCCCGTACTGATTTTATTCAGTGAGCTACTTCCTGATCGTTGACCAGTGATAGCGGCGTGAATATTAATGATTCACCCCTGCTGCGTCAATCTCTATCTGCATTTATTTTGCCTTTCCCCCTAGCCTATGTGATTAGTTTTCAACTCGTTGCACAACAAATAAACAACCGTTAAAACAGCGCCTGACAAATGCAAACCGAATGATCAGGTTTTGCATAGTGATAAAGGCAGTGCGATAATTGCGCCCGCTTCAAGTTTGGCCATCAGGCCAACCAAACAGCCACTCTTCTACTTACAGGATTTACCATGCCAGCGCTTGTCCTCGACGGAAAAACCCTCTCTCAACAGACTGAAGAACAACTAAAATTGCGCGTAGAAGCGCTGAAGGCCAAAAACGGCAATCAGACGCCGGTACTCGCCACTATTTTAGTCGGTGACGACCCCTCCTCTGCCACCTACGTAAAAATGAAGGGCAACGCCTGTCGTCGTGTCGGCATGGAGTCACTGAAGATCGAACTGCCCACCGAGACGACCACCGAGCAGTTGCTGGCCAAGATCGATGAGCTCAATAAGGACGAAAATGTTCACGGCATTCTGCTACAGCACCCAGTACCCGAGCAGATCGACGAGCGCGCCTGCTTCGACGCCATTGAGCTGACCAAAGACGTCGACGGCGTTACCTGCCTAGGCTTTGGCCGCATGGCCATGGGCGAAGCCGCCTACGGCTCAGCCACCCCCGCCGGTATTATGCGCATCCTCGAGGGCTACGATATCGAGCTCTCTGGCAAGCACGCCGTCGTCGTCGGTCGCAGCCCCATCCTCGGCAAGCCGATGGCACTGATGCTACTCAACGCCAACTGCACTGTTTCTGTCTGCCACTCTCGCACCCAGGACTTGGAAAGCCACATCCGCCTGGCCGACATCGTCGTCGGTGCCGTCGGTGTTCCCGAGCTGATCAAGGGCGAGTGGATTAAAGAAGGTGCCGTCGTCGTCGATGCCGGCTACCACAACACCGACAAGGGTGGCGTCGGCGATATCGAGCTGTCAGCCATCACCGACAAGGCCAGCGCCTACACCCCGGTACCCGGCGGCGTCGGCCCGATGACCATCAACACGCTGATCCTGCAAACCTTACAAGCTGGCGAGAAGAAAGCCGGCCTGTAAAACCAAGCAGACATAAAAAAGCCGAGGCTGATCAAACAGCTTCGGCTTTTTTCAATATCTTAAACTAACCGATGACTACAACTGCGGAATCTCCGCCAGATTGATTGGCAGTTCTGCACCGCCGTAACGTTTGGCGCGTTCGTTCAGCGTCGCCTCGGCTTCTTCGACGTTGATCATAATGATGAAGCGGTTTGCCTTGATGCCATCGAGACAGTAACGGGCAAGCTCATCGAGGTCCTGGAAGTTAAGCTCCATGCCGGCGGCACTGGCGGCATCCTTAAAGTCTTCGATTGATGGAATGGGCTCGTAGTCGACTTCCCGGGTGAGTTCCTCTGGGCGGTTTCTGTCTGTGGTCCAGATACCGGTATCGAGCAGGCCACCCGATGGGTAGAAGATTGAGGCATTGAGCTTGGTGCCCTCGCTCTGCAACTGTGCACCCAGACACTCAGTAATGGTCGACACCGCCGCCTTACTGGAGGCGTAAACCGACTGATACGGCAGCGGTGAGATGCCGCCATCGCCCGATGAGGTGTTGATCACATGACCCTCTTCACCGGAGGCTATCATTTTGGGGACGAAGGACTGAATGCCGTGGACCACGCCCATGACGTTAACCCCGTGGACCCAGGCCCAATCGTTGGGTGTGGTTTCCCATACATTACATGAGGGCGCGGCAACACCGGCATTGTTAAACAGTAGATGACAGGCACCGTATTTTTCAAACACGGCAGCTGACAAGGCCTCGACAGAGTCCTGCGAGGAAACATCGGTGGCAATACCAGAGACTTCGCCGTGGGCGGCAAATTCTGCAATGGCCTTATCGAGTGCTTTTTGCTCGACATCCGCAACCACCACCTTGGCACCCTCGGCCAACAAGGCCAAGACAATGGAACGACCGATGCCGCTGGCACCACCGGTGACGACGGCAATCTTGCCGGTAAAATCCTGCATAACTTCCCTCTGTTTATTTTTATGTTTGAGTGGGTGTTACGCTAACATGCAGAAAAATCTACGCCATTTAATTATTGGTAAGGTCTACGTTAAATAGAATATCGCCCCCTGCCCGCCATCGTTGCTGCCTTTGTGTCGCTGTAAAACCAAAAAGCCTAGGGTATACCTAGGCTTTGTACGCGCAATGACAACGCTGACATCAATCGATGATTAAAATGGAATATCATCATCGTAGGCGGCGGTGCTGGCATTAGTTTGCTGAACCTGTGGCTGCGGTGCGCTTGGCGGGGTCTGATCGAAGCTATCGTAATCCGGCATTGCTTGACCGCCGTAACCGGCATCGGCCGCAGCGTTGTTATTGGCCGACTCGATACGCCATGCCTGCAAGCTGGTAAAGCACCTTTCACCATTGCCATTACCGGCCCATAGGCGGCCGGACAGATTGAAATGGGCAACCAGCTCATCACCAATCTTGTATTGATCCATCAACGCGCACTTGTCTTTGATTAATTCGAGGGCAACGTAATTGGGGTAGGCTGCATTTTCGCCCTCGCCCGTCAGCTTGATGACAAACTCACGTTTGGTAAAACCGTTGTTACCGTATTCGGTGGTCTGACCGATGGAATGGACTTCACCCTGAACTTCAAAACTCTTGGACATTGAATAAACCTTTGCTGATGATATTGGCCGCAGACCTCGACAAAAGCCTGCGACAACGGAAACAATAACCCACCATACTACAGTATCGATTTAGTCGATGTCCAAGCCACTTTTAATGGTTTATTATTCAAGCCATTATTTTGTCCAACGAAGCTCAAGCTATGAAAATTAAAGACGCCAGAGTCTACCCGCTCAGCGATATTGCCGCCCTCGCCCAGGCTGCGGTTCAGCAGCAAAACATCGGTATCGACCCCGTCATCGGCATCAGTCACCGACTGCGAGAAGCTGGTTTTGACGCCGACATGCTGACCATCGAAAACAAGGCAACCGACAGACGAATCCTGTTGGTGCTACACGATGACCAACCCGACACCGTCGACGTTGAATTTGGCCGCGGCTCTGAAGACCCGCGCTTTGCCTTCGAAAAGATTAAACTCTCGGCCCTGACCGAGGCGCTGTTTATTGACTGGATGGTACAACAACTGCGTCAACAGTAAATTCAGCCCAAAAAAATACCCGCTATGCAACCGGCAATAGCGGGTATTTTTCAATCAGGCTTCGCTTTAATCACGGCGCCAGGTGGTGCCACCAGCACCGTCTTCGAGTACCACGCCCTGCTCTTTGAGCTCATCGCGGATCTCATCGGCACGTTGGAAGTTTTTATCCTTCTTAGATTGAATACGCTCGGCAATCAACGCCTCGATCGCATCGGCTGATAGTCCTGCATCACTCAAACCTGCCTGCATATAGTCCTCGACATTTTCAGCTAACAGACCCAATACACTGCCCAGACTCTTGAGAATCTGCGCCTGCTCAGAGGCATCAGCCGCCTTGTTCGCCGTGGCGCTATTAAGTTCACGCACCGATTCGAATAATACCGAGATTGCCAGCGCGGTGTTGAAGTCATCGTCCATCGCCTCGGTAAAGGCTTTGACATAACGGTTGCCCTGCGGCAGCTGATCCAGCGCTAACACTTCGACGTCATCGTAGCCCCGTAGGCCGGTGTAGAGACGGTCCAGTTCCACCTTGGCGGTCTTGAGGTTTTCCTCCGAGTAATTGATGGCACTGCGATAATGGCTCCGTACCAACACATAGCGCACCACCTCGCGGTGATACTTGTCGAGAATCTCGCGGATGGTAAAGAAGTTGCCCAGTGACTTGGACATCTTCTCGCCATCGACGCGAACCGCACCAGCATGCATCCAATAGCGGGCAAACTCTTTGTCGTTGGCCGCCTCGGATTGGGCAATTTCGTTCTCATGGTGAGGAAACGGTAAGTCGGGGCCACCGCCGTGAATATCGAAGGTATCGCCGACACAGCACTTGGTCATCGCCGAGCATTCGATATGCCAGCCCGGGCGGCCAGGGCCCCAGGGCGACGGCCAGCTGACATCATCGGCCTTGGCCGACTTCCACAGCGCGAAGTCACGGGGGTCTTCTTTGATGTCACCGGTTTCGATGCGGGCACCGGCCAGTAACTCATCGGGATTCTTGTTCGATAACTTGCCATAGCCTTCAAACTTCGCCACGCGATAGTAAACATCACCGTTGTCACAGGCATAGGCATAGCCTTTTTCAATCAGCACCTCAGTCATCGCAATGATATCGCCAATATGATTGGTGGCACGGGGCTCCATATCAGGGCGGGCGACACCGAGGGCTTTTTCATCCTCGTGCATATGACCGATAAAACGCTCGGTCAATGCATTGAACTTCTCACCATTTTCATTGGCACGATTGATGATCTTATCGTCAATATCGGTGATATTGCGCACGTAGTTAACGTCGAAACCACTGCTGCGTAGGTATTTGGTAATCACATCGAAGGCCACCAGCACACGGGCATGACCGAGGTGACAATAATCGTAAACCGTCATGCCGCAGACATACATGCTGATCTTGCCGGCTTCCTGGGGGATGAATTCTTGTTTGCTATTAGTCAGCGTGCTGTAAATCGTTAACGCCATGACAAAACCTTATTGTGTATTGGGAATAATCCAGCGACCGCAAATGGCCGCTGTGGTTGTTACTTGCCCTTTGATTCAGACAGGCTGATGGTCTTGTTGAACACCGGCTTGTCTGCCGTGTAATCATAGCGGTCGGCAACATAGTAGCCCTCACGCTCAAACTGGAAACCCTGCTCTGGCGTGGTCTCGGCCAGCGACGGCTCACACCAACAGCTCTCAATCACCTGCAGCGAGTCCTGGTTGATGTGCTCCATGTGATCGCGGCCACCGAAGTCTGGCGCCTCGTGATCAAACAGACGCTCATAAACTCGCACCTCGGCCTGCACACCCTCACTGCAAGACACCCAGTGAATAACACCCCGGGGCTTCATCCCCTCTGGTGGGTTGTTACCCACGGTATCCGGCACAATCGAGGCCTTGATCTCTGTAATATTGCCGTCGGCATCTTTGATCGCCTCTTCGGCCTTGATGACAAACGAGCCACGCAGGCGAACATATTCACCCAGCACCAGACGCTTGAACTTCTTGCGGGACAACGTGGTGTCCTCGGTGAAGTCGGCGCGGTCGATATAGACACTGTCGGTAAACGGCAGTTTACGCTCGCCCATCTCCGGCTTGTTCGGGTGTACCGGCTGAGTCATCCAGGCAATACCACCCTCGGCATTAGCGGCCTCAAAGTTAGTAAAGCTGACCTTGACCGCGTTCATCACGCACATCGCACGTGGGGCATTATCGTTGAGGTCGGTGCGGATAGCATGCTCCAACATCGACATGTCGACAATACCGCTGGAGCGATTGACGCCAACCATGTCAGAGAAGTTACGAATCGCCTGAGCGCTGTAGCCACGGCGACGCATACCTGAGATCGTTGGCATTCTTGGGTCATCCCAGCCACCGACGACACCGTCATCGACCAGTGCCTTGAGCTTGCGCTTGCTGGTCACGGTGTAGTTGATGTTCAACCGTGAGAACTCGTATTGCTGTGGCTTGCTGGGCACCGGCAGGTGATTAATAAACCACTCATACAGCGGACGATGATCTTCAAACTCGAGGGTACAGATCGAGTGCGTCACGCTCTCTAGGGCATCAGACTGACCGTGGGTGAAATCATAAATGGGATAAATACACCATTTTTCACCGGTCTGGTGGTGCGGTATTTTGCGAATGCGGTAGATGATTGGGTCACGCATATTCATATTCGGCGAGGCCATGTCGATCTTGGCACGCAAGGCACAGGCGCCCTCATCGAACTCGCCATTACGCATCTGCTCAAACAGGGCCAGGTTTTCCTCGACACTGCGGTCGCGGAACGGGCTGTTCTTACCTGGCTGCTTCAGGTTGCCACGATACTCACGGGCCTGTTCTGCGTTCAAATCGCAGACATAGGCATCGCCAGACTCAATCAGATTGATGGCGTAGTCATACAGCGTGTCGAAGTAGTCTGAGGAAAACTTGATTTCACCATCCCAGTCAAAGCCCAGCCATTTGACGTCTTGCTGTATAGCGTCGATATACTCTTGGCTTTCTTTTTCCGGGTTGGTGTCATCGAAACGCAGATGACAGCGGCCGTTATATTTTTGCGCCAAGCCGAAGTTGATACACATCGAGTGGGCATGCCCCAGATGCAGAAAGCCATTGGGCTCTGGCGGGAAACGGGTCACGATTTCGCTGTGCTTACCCGAGGCAAGATCTTGCTCGATAATCGCGTGTAAAAAATTATTCGCGCTTACAGTACTGTCGCTCATTGATGCGTTCTCAAATTAGGCTAAAAAGCAGGGTGCCGCGGCTCTTCGACAAAGTGGCGTCTCAAGAGCCAAACAAACGGCTAGTATAACGGCACAGCGCCGATGATTAAACCGCCCAACAGGGCTTTGTCGCCCTCAATCAGCGAATTATCAGTTCTGATTCGCCATCGGCAGAGTAAATCAGTGGGGAAATAATTTACTGCTGTAAATATGCCACTATCTGACGTAGTTCAGCCTCACTGTATAGCCGACCAAAGCTTTCGCAACGCTGCTCCAGTTCCTTTATCTGTTGATTCAGCGCACTATTCTCTGCTTTCAGTTGCTGCATCTCTTCGCCGCCATCATCAACAGCATCTTCTGTGGCAACAACAGGCGCTCCATTAAAGGGGACGATAAACAGTTTTTTGCCGATGTGGCCATCGACCCGCTGCGAGATGGAACTGCCCTGACCTGACACCACTCTTACCGACAACCTCTTCTGGTTGAGCAACTGGCGCAGCGCCGGAGTAAATTGCACCCGCCCCAACCCCGAGGCACGAATCAGGTCAGCCAATAGCATCGATTCATTGCCTGCCAAACCCTGCATGATTTTCCGCTGTCTAAGCACCGCCTCAGTATCCATTATTTTGCTCCGTTCTTACCCACTACAATTATTGGCCGAATAATGAAGAAAACACAGCATTTGGTCAATACATCTGCAGCTATCGGATAAGATTCAGCCCTTTACTCATGCCCGAATGCATCCGTATAATCGCCAACACAATACTCGTACCGGTAGAAATATACCGGCCACACCGCTAAAGAAGGCAAATCGCATGTCACAAGTTACGCTACACACCAGCAAGGGCGATATCGTCATTGAACTAAACACAGAAAAAGCCCCTGTTACCGCGGCCAACTTCCTTGAGTATGCCAAGTCTGGCTTTTACGACGGTATAATCTTCCACCGTGTGATCAAAGGCTTTATGGTTCAGGGCGGCGGCATGAATGCCGACATGTCTGAGAAGGCGACCAATGCCAGCATCAAAAACGAGGCAGACAACGGCCTGACCAATGACCTTGGCACCCTGGCCATGGCTCGTACCAACGACCCTCACTCGGCTTCTGCCCAGTTCTTCATCAACGTCACTAACAACAGCTTTCTTAACCACAGCAGCCCAACACCTCAAGGCTGGGGCTATGCAGTTTTCGGCAAGGTTGTTGAGGGTATGGACATTGTTCATCAGATCGAAGACGTGGCCACCGGCAACAAAGGCCATCACGGCGATGTTCCTCTTGAGCCCATTACCATCAACAGCACCACTGTTGCTGAGTAATTAAAGGCCGATTTGACAATGAGCATACTTCTTACCTCCGATATCCACCTCGACCCGAAGCGCCTTGATATTGCCAAAGCCTTCGATCACTTTCTCGCCACCACGGCACGCGAGTGCGAATCGCTGTACTTATTAGGCGACATTTTTGAGGCTTGGATAGGTGATGACTTTAGTATGCCCTTCGTCGATCAAATTAAATCGGCTCTGCGCGCCGTTAGCGATAGCGGCGTTGCGGTGTATTTTATGCATGGCAACCGCGATTTTTTAGTCGGTCAGGATTTCTGCAACGATATCGGCGCCACTCTACTCGACGACCCAACCATGCTCGAATATGGCGGTCAGCGAATCCTATTGATGCACGGTGACAACCTCTGCCTAGAAGACGTTGATTACCTCGAATTCCGCAAGATGGCTCGAAACCCGGCCTGGCAGCAACAAATATTATCCAAGAGCATCCCCGAACGTATCGCTATTGCAGAGCAAATGCGCAACGACAGTCAGGATGCAATGAGCACTAAATCCGCCGACATTATGGATGTCACGGTAAGCGAGGTTGATCGTCTGTTGGCCAAACACCAAGCTGACCTGATGATTCACGGTCACACCCACCGCCCCAACACCCACAAACAGGCTGACGACAAACAACGTATCGTACTCGGTGATTGGGATAAATCACTGTGGTATTTAACCCTCGATGAGAACAGAGATGAATTGGCCAAGTTGATCAAACAGCCACTGTAGCGTCGAACATTATTACAGCCTATATTTTCTTAAATATGATTTAATCAGCTAACGCTTGAGCTCGTCGACAATACTTGGCGGACGAGCAATGCGACCCAACAATAATAAGAATAGTTAGGTTGATTATGTCTTTTTTTCGCACCATAGCACTGGCGCTTATTGCCTCGTCCTTGTTTTTAACAGCCTGTGGTGGTGGCAGCGGTAGCGACGATGCCGGCCAGGCTGAGTTACCTGGCAATACCTTCGATTTAAAATTGATTGATAGTACGGATCTTGCCGGCTTTTGGTTGCTGACGGCAAACCTCATCAGCGAGGACTTCGACAACAATGAAATACTCACCGTCGGGCTCCGCTATGCTATTACGATCAGTCACCACGACGCTCAAACCATCTCGCTGACTGACGACCATGCATTTTGTTATTCTGACTTTATTGCCTTGCAAAATGCTAGTACACCGATTGATGTCACCGGCAATAACATCACCCTCAGTGACAGCCAGCTAAACACCTATACCTTTAACATCAATACCACCGGTAATTTACAGGGCACTATTTATAATGCTGAGGGTACTTTTCTCGGCAACGCTGAGTTGCACAAGTTAAGCCAAGACCAGCAGGTCTCTTTCGCCACCGCTGATATTGATTTTCGTGGGGCGGACGGCAACGGCACAAACACCGCTTTCAACGGGCGCTGCTTCCAAGAGCTACAGGTCAATGTCAGAGAACTCGACAGCAGCGAGCTAACCCTAGCCATAGCTGCTTATTATATTGGCAACACAGAATATCAAGTCCGCACATTCAACAGCACCAGCCCGTTGGAGCCCTCTCTGAACAATCTTTCCAACACCCTCGCCTCCCCAGAGGGAAACTACTTCTCCAACGCCGAGGACCCTGACGAAATATCTACCCACGTCGTTAATAGCAACAACCAATCTGTCAGTTTTCAGATGCAAATGTACAACGCATTTAGCATGCCCATAGATAGCTTGATTACCATCGACGCAGCCATCAAGCTCAACGACCTCTCTTCTCAGTAAGCACCATTGTTGAGCCCTCATCTATTCCGTGAAGTAGCTCCTGCCAGCATTACGGTAAGGTAAGTAAAACGTGACAACGCTGAGTATAAATACAACGAAACTCACCGGCAGCCTTCGTTCTTGCCCCATACTCATCCGCCTGTGCGCTATTGTCATTGCAGCGTTTCCAATTGCTGCATTTCGTCATCTTTAGCGTCACGATAGACTCACACACAATCCATAATTTGACCAATAACAAACACGGTATTCTCCATGACTGAACAACTGCGCCAGGCGATTGACACCCTCACCCTCGAAGGCATGCCCTTTGCCATCGACACCTGTGAAAAGACTGGAGAAAAAACCTACCTCGCTCAACCCGAATCACTGCGAGCTATATATGAAGCGGCCAAGGACCATGGCGACGCCTGCTATATGGCCTATGACGATGAGCAGTGGACCTTTAGTCAAACCCTGGAGCGAGCTGCCAAACTGGGTCACTATCTCGCTGACAATGGTATAGGCCAAGGTGACCGCGTCGCCATTGCCATGCGTAACTACCCTGAGTGGATGACCAGTTTCATCGCCATTACGGCCATTGGTGGTGTTGCCGTGGCACTGAATAGCTGGGGCAGCGGTGAAGAATTGAATTACGGCGTCAAAGACTCTCAATCCAAGGCCATTATCGGTGACAGCGATAGACTTGACCGCCTGACTGAGCTTGAGGCGCTTACCGATATCCTCGCCATCTGCTGCCGATCAGAGGTGAACGCAAGCTATGTTCAATGGCAGGATATTATGCAACAGCGTAACGAAACAGAGTTTCCTGCTCAGACCATTGCCGACGATTCCGCCCCCGCTTTAATAATGTATACCTCGGGCACCACCGGCCAACCTAAGGGAGCTGTATCCTCCAATAAAGCCGTACTCAGCGGCTTGATGAACGTCGAGATGTCCGGTGCTATTGTCGCCATGCAACATCCGGAAGTACTTGAGAAAATTATGAACAACCCCCATCAAAGCGGCGCTTTATTGACCGTACCGTTGTTTCATGTCAGCGGCCTTCATGCCTGCACCCTGCCCGCTCTTCGCCGTGGCAGTAAAGTGGTCATGATGTACAAATGGGATGCAAAAGAGGCACTGAAACTAATCGATGAGCACAATCTGCAGTCGGTCAGCGGCGCGCCCATGGTGGTGGAAAACTTCCTCGATGAAGCCGAGGCACAAAACAAAAGCCTTGACCACCTATTCTCTCTCGCCAGTGGTGGTCAGGCTCAGCCTGCCCATCTAACGCAGAAGGTTAAAGATCGCGTACCCAACGGCATGATCGGTGCGGGCTATGGCATGACAGAGGCCAATTCGACTATTTGTTCTGTTGCCGGTAACACCTACCTCTGCAATCCAACCAGCTGTGGCTACAGTCTGCCGATTGTCGATCTCGAATTACGGGATGACAATGGTGAAGTCGTTGGCGACGGTGAACGCGGCGAAATTTTTGTCCGCGGCCCAATGTTGATGACTGAATATTATGGTCGCCCTGAAGCCACCCAAAAGGTGCTTGTTGACGGCTGGTATGCCAGTGGTGATATCGGTCAGTTCTGCGATAAAGGCTTACTGCACATTGTCGATCGCAAGAAAGATATGATTATTCGAGGCGGTGAAAACATCTACTGCGCCGAGGTTGAGGCCGTATTGCTAGCCCATGACGAGATTCTAGAATGCTGCTCATTCGGCCTGCCACACGACACCTGGGGCGAAGAATTAGCCATGGTAGTCGTTGCCAAACCAGGCAGTGATCTCTCGGCAGAAGGTGTTCAGATGTATATCAAACAGCATCTGGCAAACTACAAGGTGCCCACCAAGGTGTATTTCAGCGAGCAAGCGCTGCCTCGAAACACCCTCAATAAAATCCTGAAGCCGGCGGTAAAAGCACAGTACCAATAACACAATAGAGTCCCAGCCCGCGATGAGCGGGCTGGGAAATAGCTATTATAACAAGCGAATATTGATAACGCCGTCGATGGCCTGTAAATCTGCCACTACCTGAGCCGATGGCTTGTCAGCTAAATCGATAATGTTATAGGCAATCTCGCCCCGACTTTTATTGAGCAAATCAATCACGTTCAGATTCGCCTGCGCCAGTACGGTGGTAATACTACCTAACATCGTAGGGACGTTATGGTTAGTAATCGTCATTCGAAAGGCACCGTTGTCACGGGGCATTTTTAAGGCCGGAAAGTTAACAGCATTAACAACATTGCCGTGCTCCAGAAAATCCTTCAGCTGCTCAGCCACCATGATGGCACAGTTATCCTCGGCCTCATCGGTGCTGGCGCCAATGTGCGGCATTAATAAACAACCGGGCAACCCGATTAATTCGGGGACGGGAAAGTCGGCGACGTATTGAGCAAAAACCTTATTATTCAGCGCCTCGGCGACCGCTGCGGAATCGACTATTTCCTTGCGTGAGAAGTTAAGTAAAACTGTCTCTGGGCGGCAGGCGGCCAAGGTATCACGATTAATTAAATTTCTGGTGGCATCCAAAACAGGTAGGTGCAGCGTGACAAAATCGGCGCGGGCAAGCACCGACGAAATAGATTCAATACGCTCAACCTCGCTGGGCAAACGCCAAGCCGCCTCGACTGAAATAGCCGGGTCGTAACCAAGCACACTCATTCCTAACGATAATGCCATGTCCGCAATCTTAGAACCGATCGCCCCCAAACCAATAATACCAATTGTCTTACCTGCCAACTCATTGCCCTTGAAGCGCTTTTTTTCAGCCTCAAGCAAAACATTCATTGCTTTTTCATCTAACGATCTATCAAGGGTAGAGACATAGTCTATACCCTGTAAAATGCCTCTGGAAGACAGCAGCATTCCGGCTAAAACTAATTCTTTCACCGCATTGGCATTGGCTCCAGGTGCATTAAAAACGGGAATACCTCGACCAGTACAGGCCTCAAGCGGAATATTATTCACCCCAGCGCCAGCTCTACCGATGGCCTTTACCGTTGGCAAGATATCCTCGACCTGCATCTTGTACGAGCGCAGCATCAAAGCATCTGGCTGCTCCGTCTTCTCTGCCACCTCATAGCCGGCAGCGAGTAAGCGGTCTAACCCTTTGACTGAGATTTGATTATAGGTGCGTATAGTTTTCATTGTATTTCTAGTCCATTATTTCATTTTTATTATTGCCTCTATTTAACCAGCCTTTCGCTGAAATAGCATCCAATGAAAATTTTTAGGCATAAAAAAACCCGCCGAAGCGGGTTGCTTTAAACGCTAACAGTAGCGCTATTTAATCTCTATCTCTGCCGATGCCTTCAGTGCAGATTGCACCAAGGCAAAAGCAGACTCACCGCTATTACGTGCAACATACTCGGCGAAATAGGCCTTCTCCTGCTCACTGACATCGCCAACACTACCCTCGGCAATTGACGTCACTGCCACTATAGCAACATCGCCACCGGGTAAATTGACCTTCTGAGCCGATAAACCATCAGCAGGAGGCAGGGTAAACAAAGCCTGAGCAATAGCAGGCAATAACGAGGCAGAGGCCTCGCGAGAAACAGGCTCAATAACAGTCAGTGCTAGGGCGTTATCATCTGCTACCTGCTGTAGATTGTCGGCGTTACCAGACAACAATTGTTGTGACAGTGTATCGAGTTCTTCGGCAACTTTCTGATCAGTGAGTATTTGGACGATATCTGCGCGGATCTCTGCAAAGGCAATCTGCTCAGCCTTGTCATGCTTGGACAAATGCATGACTACGGCTGTCGAGTCATCCAACTCGACAACATCAGAGTTATTACCTCCGGTGAGAACATCAGCACTAAACGCCGCCTTAATGACTGCTGCATTGCTAAAAATGCCATTACCACCCTGGCGAGTAAAAGCTTCACTGGTCGCTACGGTCAAGTCTAAATCTTTCGCAGGACCGGCAAGATCCTCTGCATTAAAGGTGTAATCTTTCAGGCTTTCTAACAGCTGAATGTATTCTGTTTGAGAGTTCTGCTGCTGAATGGTCAGTTCTATTTCCGCGCGGCTTTGCTCAAATGTTGGTGGTTCAATCTTGTCGACGGCCAATAACTTAATCAAGTGAACACCGGCATCTGTGACGACAGCATCTGACAGCTGATCAACATCGAGCTCAGCAGCAGCCTGCTCAAAGGCCTCGGGGAAGGCTGTTCCATCGGTGACACCGAGGTCGCCGCCCATGCTAGCAGAGCCAATATCCTCAGATAACTCTTCAGCAACAACTGCAAAGTCCTCGCCGGCCTCAATGCGGGCCTTGATTTGGCCAACTTTGTCGATGGCTTGCTGCTGGTTCAGCGTATCGTTCACCTCGATAAGAATGTGGGCAACATGACGCTCAGTACCCGCATTAAACAAAGCAACCTGTTCGCTATAACTGTCGCGTAGTACCTTTTCGTCAATAGGCTTAAAGAGGTCCTCGACAGATAGCTGAATGTAATTCACCGATACAGCTTCATCGGTCATAAACTGCGCAGCATTTTCCTGGTAGTAAGTTTGCGCCTCTTCTTCGCTAACATTTACTTGCTGCCTTACCTGCTCAGCCGACAGCACTACATATTCACCACCACGCTTTTGCTTTAACAATTGCGCAGCAGCAGCCAACTCTGCACTGGTGGCAAAATCACTGTAGGCAACACCGCTGGCGTACTGAGACATCAACACTTGCTTAAACAATAACGCCTTGTAGCCGCCGGTGGTTAGGCCGGCCTGACGCAAAATAGCATCGAAGCGAGTACGCGAAAATACTCCCTCTTCATGGAAAGTGCTATCTTGCAGAATAATTTGGTCGATGAAATTGTCAGATACTCGGAACTTTTCTTCCGATGCCTTTTGTAACAGCAGCTTGTTTTCTACCAGCTGGTCAAGCGCAGGCTTTCGCACAATAGCGCTATCGATACTGTTAATATCGAAGCCTTCGCCCATTTGAGAGGCTAGTCGCTGCATCTGTTGGTTAACTTCACGACTCAACTCATTTTCTGAAATCGCCTCGCCATTGACAGTGGCAACATCTGAGCTTGGCGCTGAGTTAAACAGTGCATCAACACCAAAAAAAGCCAAAGGGACAATCATAATGCCTATTATAATTTTGGCGATCAATCCTTGGGAATTATCCCGGATATTCTGAATCATGAAACCCCTCCTACACCTAGGGTATGGAACTATACAGATAAAAAAAAAGCGCACCCGTTAGATACGCTTTTCATAAAAGATATTAAGGCGATTAGCTGTTTACAGCGTCCTTAAGAGCTTTACCAGGCTTAAAGCTTGGGATAGTCGCTGCTGCGATCTCAATTGGCTCACCCGTGCGTGGGTTACGGCCAGTACGTGCAGCACGTTCTTTAACACTGAAGGTACCGAAACCAACTAGAACAACCTGCTCACCTTTTGTTAATTCTTCAGATACGCTGTCGATCATAGCGTCTAGTGCACGACCAGCGGCAGCTTTAGGTAGGTCTGCTTGAGCAGCAATTGCATCAATTAGCTCAGATTTATTCACATTATTCCCCTTAAAAAAGACTATTTACTTTACTTACAAATATAATTAAAAATTCCAGGCTACAAACAACAGCACCGGACTTGAATCACTTGCACAGAACACTTTATACCAAGTGCTAGAATAGCGGTCAAGCCACAGAGCACCCTCAATGCGTACTAATTCTGCCGTCTGTAGTCGATTTGGTGTTTTCACTGACCGGTTTATCCCAACCAGCCATATATTCTTCATCAGAAATCGGCTCAGGAACCCTCTCCAAAGCAATTTCCAACACCTCATCTATCCATTTTACTGGACGAATATCTAACGCCGCTTTGATGTTGTCAGGAATTTCCTTTAGATCTCGCTCATTCTCATGGGGAATGACCACGGTATCTATACCGCCGCGATGGGCTGCTAGAAGCTTCTCTTTCAAGCCTCCGATAGCGAGGACCTCCCCTCTCAGAGTGATCTCTCCAGTCATCGCCACATTTGATTTAACCGGTATCTTAGTTAAAACCGAGACCAGTGCAGTACACATGCCGACACCAGCGCTTGGGCCGTCTTTAGGCGTCGCTCCCTCAGGCACGTGAATATGGATATCATATTTTTCATGGAAGTTGGCTGGAATACCCAGCGATTGTGAACGCCCCCTCACGACGGTGGTCGCCGCTTGGATGGATTCCTGCATGACATCGCCCAACTTACCCGTTTTAACCTGTCTACCGCGACCGACGACCGCCGCCGACTCAATGGTTAAAATTTCGCCTCCGACAGAGGTCCACGCCAAACCGACAACCTGACCAATTTGGTTTTCTGCCTCCGCCTTACCATAGTTAAACTTTTGTACGCCTAAGAAGTCTTCAAGATTTTCGGAAACGACCTCAGTTGACTCAGCCTTATCAATCAGCGCCTTCTTAACAACCTTGCGACAAACCTTGGCGATCTCACGCTCAAGGCCTCGAACACCGGCTTCGCGGGTATAATGACGAATAACATCACGGATGACGCTCTCACCTAAATCCAACTCGGCATTTGCCAAGCCGTTTTTCTTAATCTGCTTAGGCAGTAAATATCGATCGGCAATATTCACTTTCTCGTCTTCGGTGTAACCGGGAATCCGAATCACTTCCATGCGATCCAATAATGGACCCGGGATATTCATCGAGTTCGACGTACACACGAACATGACCTCGGACAGGTCATAATCAACCTCGAGATAATGATCATTGAAGGTACTGTTCTGTTCTGGATCTAACACTTCCAGCAAAGCAGAGGCCGGATCACCACGATTATCCATGCCCATTTTATCGATTTCATCGAGCAAAAACAGCGGATTTTTAACCCCTACCTTAGACATTTTTTGGACGATCTTACCCGGCATTGAACCGATATAGGTTCGTCGATGACCTCTGATCTCAGACTCGTCACGCACACCGCCTAGGGCCATGCGAACAAATTTTCGGTTGGTTGCCTTGGCAATCGACTCTCCCAGTGAGGTTTTACCGACGCCCGGGGGGCCAACCAAACAAAGTACTGGGCCATTCAACTTTTTAACACGCTGTTGGACCGCCAAATACTCTAAAATACGATCTTTAACCTCTTCCAAGCCGTAGTGATCATCATTAAGTACTTTGTCGGCCTTGGCGATATCATGACGAACCTTTGAACGTTTCTTCCACGGCACGCCCACCATCCAGTCAATATAGCCGCGTACGACAGAAGCCTCAGCCGACATAGGCGACATCATCTTAAGCTTATTGAGCTCAGCTAATGTCTTATCCTTCACCTCTTTGGGCATGCCCGCGGCATCGATTTTGGCCTTGAGATCTTCAGTTTCATTAGGTACATCATCAAGATCGCCCAACTCTTTTTGAATGGCCTTCATCTGCTCATTCAAATAATACTCACGCTGACTTTTTTCCATCTGCTTTTTAACGCGCCCACGGATACGCTTTTCGACATTGAACAAATCAATCTCAGAGCTCATCAGCCCCATGATGAATTCAATCCTCGAATGCACATCAGCCAGCTCTAGTATTTCTTGCTTCTGCGCCACATCTAACGACAAATGCGCAGCGATTGTATCGGCCAACTTACCCGGCTCATCGATGCCATTGAGCGAACTCATCACTTCAGAGGGCACTTTCTTACTGGTATTAACATACTGATCAAACTGACTCATCGTTGTTTTAACCAGTAACTCAGCCTCTTTCTCAGCCAAGTCCGGTAACGCAATAACATTCGCAGTCGCACTATAGAAACCATCGGCCTCGACAACATTGCTGACAGCAGCACGCTGACCGCCTTCAACCAACACTTTGACAGTGCCATCTGGCAATTTTAACAGCTGTACAATGGTCGATACGGTACCGATTTCAAAAATATCTGCGGCTCCGGGATCATCTTCAGAGGCGTTTTTCTGTGCGACCAGCAACACTTCCTTATCACCTTCCATTGCCTGCTCTAGCGCTGCAATAGATTTTTCACGGCCGACAAAAAGAGGGATAACCATCTGCGGATAAACAACAACATCACGCAACGGCAAGAGAGGAATATTGTTAATTTCTGACATTGTCATTACCTCATTTGCGGCGCAACAGAAGTCGACCGCATCATTATTTTGATAATTGTCATTAATTTGAGCATCGCCCAGCAGGGCTTAAAATGACAACGCCCTTGCATGGCAAGGGCGCTTAAGAGAGCTTTACTCTTTAGGTAGTGCTTTGCTTTGCTGCTCGCTGGCTTCATAAACAATCAATGGCTCTGACTCGCCTTTGATCACACTGCCATCAATAACAACCTTACTGACAGCCCCCTCAGAGGGAACCTTGTACATCGTATCCAGCAATACCGCTTCGAGAATAGATCGCAGGCCTCGCGCCCCCGTCTTACGCTCCACAGCCTTATTGGCTATTTCAAGCAAGGCATCTTCTCTAAAATCAACCTCAACACCTTCCATCTCAAACAACTTGTCATACTGCTTGGTCAACGAGTTCTTCGGCTCAGTAAGTATGCGAATCAAGGCATCTTCGTCGAGTTCCTCTAGTGTTGCAATCATCGGAAGACGACCAACAAACTCTGGAATCAAGCCAAAGCGAATTAGGTCTTCGGGTTCGAGATCTTTCAGCAATTCACCAACATTACTGGTTTCATCCTTACTCTTGACCTCAGCGCCGAAACCAATACCACCCTTTTCAGAACGGTCGCGAATAACCTTATCTAGGCCGGCAAACGCACCGCCACAGATAAACAGAATATTGGAGGTATCAACCTGCAAAAACTCCTGCTGCGGGTGTTTACGACCACCCTGAGGAGGCACAGAAGCTACGGTACCCTCAATCAGTTTCAACAGTGCCTGTTGTACACCCTCACCCGAAACGTCGCGGGTGATGCTGGGGTTATCAGACTTGCGTGAAATTTTATCGATTTCATCGATATACACGATGCCCCGCTGGGCACGATCGACATCGTAATCACATTTCTGCAACAACTTCTGAATGATGTTTTCGACATCTTCGCCGACATAACCAGCTTCCGTCAGCGTTGTGGCATCAGCAATGGTAAACGGTACATTCAACAGACGAGCCAATGTCTCGGCCAATAGTGTTTTACCACTACCTGTCGGGCCAACCAACAGGATATTACTCTTGCCTAGCTCAACCTCATCTTTCTTGGTTAAACCACTGTAGCGGAGGCGTTTATAGTGATTGTAAACAGCAACGGCCAATACTTTCTTGGCACGGGTTTGACCTATCACATAGTCATCAAGGGTTTCGCTGATTTCACGGGGAGAAGGCAGTTTTTCTTGATCATCAGACGGCGCAGTCTCCTGTACTTCTTCACGGATGATGTCGTTACACAGATCGACACACTCATCACAGATGAAGACAGACGGTCCGGCGATTAATTTCCTCACCTCATGCTGACTTTTACCACAAAAGGAACAGTAAAGTAGCTTGCCGCCATCTTCGCCTTTGCCGTTAGTCTCGTCGGTCATCTAATACCTCATAAATTCTTTATAAACGTTTATGAACTTAGAGATAAGGCCACTAAGCTCATAATACAAGGGTCTACACGATGTTATTTCGCTAAATCGCGCTGACCGACCACCGAATCAATCAATCCGTATTCGACAGAGGCCTCAGCACTCATAAAATTATCACGCTCGGTGTCACGCTCAATAGTTTCGATGGTCTGCCCCGTATGTTCAGCCATCAAGGCATTAAGCTTTTCACGGATAATCAGGATTTCCTGAGCTTGGATGTTGATATCCGTCGCCTGTCCCTGAGCACCACCGCTAGGCTGATGAATCATAACCCGAGAGTTAGGCAAGGCATGGCGCTTACCCTTTGCACCACCGGAGAGCAAAAACGCTCCCATGCTACAGGCCTGACCAAGGCACATCGTGCTAACATCTGGCTTAATGAACTGCATGGTGTCGTAAATCGACAAACCCGCAGTGACGGAGCCGCCGGGCGAGTTAATGTACAAATGAATATCTTTGTCAGGGTTTTCTGACTCTAAGAACAGCAACTGAGCAACGATCAAATTAGCCATATAATCATCGACAGGGCCTACACAGAAAATAACGCGTTCTTTTAACAGTCGTGAGTATATATCAAAAGAGCGCTCTCCACGGGCTGTTTGCTCAACAACCATGGGGACTAAACCGACGCTATTTACAGTGTGATCAAAAGGTGTACCGGTTTTATAACTAGACATGACTATTTGTTATTCCTATCTAACACAAGAAGTTATAAGTAAAGTATTCTACAGCCACAAAAAAAGCAAGCGACTACCCCTTGCAGTGTAGCCGCTTGCTTTAATTTTGTTGAGATATAAAAGGGTGATTAAGCGGCTGGTTGCTGCTGTGCGATCACGTCTTCATAGCTCTCTTCGCTGTCGGTTACCGTCGCCTTCGCTAGGATGGTCTCGACAACTTGGTCTTCAAGAACTGCTGACTCAACTGCCTGAAGCTGCTCTTGGTTACCGTAGTAGTATTCAACAACCTGTTCTGGCTCCTGATAAGTTGAAGCAATTTCTTCAACCTTAGCGCGAACCTTGTCAGCATCTGGAGAAATTTTCTCAGCCTTGATAACTTCACCCAACAACAGGCCTAAACGTACGCGACGTTCAGCTTGCTCAGTAAACATATCATCCGGAAGGATTGACTTATCAAGACCTTCAGCACCGGCACCGAATTGCTGGAACATCTGGTTGCGCAACGTTTCAATCTCACCGGCGACCAGCGACTTAGGAACATCAACTTCGTTGGCAGCAAGAACAGCATCCATTACCTGAGTCTTAACTTTGTTGCTGGTGGCGTTAGCAAGCTCACGCTCCATATTGGCCTTAACTTCTTCACGGAAGCCTTCTTCACCATTGTCGCTCACGCCGTACTTAGCGAAGAACTCTTCGTTCAATTCAGCTTCTGTACGCTCATTAACCGCGTTAACCTTAACGGCGAATTGAACCGCAGCGCCTTTCAAGTCTTCGTTGTGATAATCTTCAGGGAAGCTCAATTCAAGCGTCTTCTCGTCACCGGCGCTGAGACCTACAATACCGTCTTCAAAGCCAGGGATCATACTCTTAGAACCAAGTTCAAGGTCAGAGTTCTCAGCGGTACCACCGTCGAAGGCTTCGCCATCTTTGGTGCCAGCATAGTTAATGTTAACCTGATCACCTTCAGCGGCAGCACGCTCAACAGCATCCCAAGTGCCCTGTTGCTTACGGAAGATATCGATCATCTTAACAACGTCAGCCTCAGTCACTTCCGCAACCGGCTTGCTGATTTCAATGGAAGAAAAATCCGCTAGTTCAACGGCAGGATAAACCTCGAAGGTCGCGATGTACTCAAGATCCTTACCGGCTTCTAGCTGCTTGGGCTCAACACTTGGCTGACCAGCTGGCTGAACTTTTTCCTGAGTGACAGCTTCATAGAAAGTCTGGCTCATTACCTCACCGACAACTTCCTGACGAACACCGGCACCGTAACGCTGCTTAACAACCTTAAACGGGACTTTGCCAGGGCGGAAGCCGTCGATCTTAACTTGCTTGGCAACTTTTTTAAGACGGTTTTCGATTTCAACTTCTACGCGCTCAGCAGGTACGCCAACAGTCATACGGCGCTCAAGTCCAGAAGTCGTCTCAATAGAAACTTGCATGAAAATTCCTCATCGGCCAATAATCATTCACTATCGGCTGAATATCTATAGTATTAATTACTTCTGCGCTTTCATCGTGGAAGACAGAACCTTGCTGTAATTCAGCAATTGCGCGCCATCGTCAAACGAGGCGGCAAATAAATAAATCCTGCATACTGACAATTTACAACAGCCGCAGGATCAATAAAATCGGTCGGCATAGTGCCACAACAAAGGCAGCGGTTCAACCGCTGTCTCTACTACAAGCACTACTTAGGGAAGCAAATAAGCATTGTGGCGTCATTGTGGCCTGCGTCCACCTGTACCGCATCGACCAAAGCCGACAACAAGACGGCTTGCTCAGACGCCAACTCTGCCTGATTAACACAGACTTTTTGATCGACTGACATCACAATAATGTAATCACCAAGATTATCAATTCGCAGCGTCTGTTCTGCACCAAGAACCACTCTGACGACATAGAAATCATCGTAATCGACAATCACCTCACCACAGTGATCACTGACGAAGTCATAACCTTCAAACCGCTCTGTATTGGTCACAGCAATATCCATCATCTCGATAGCACGCTCGCTATCCCAATGCTGCTGAGTAAGCACTTTCTGTGCAAAAGAGAGGATTAACCGCTCGTAGACCGGCGTTTGAAATTCAATCGTTCGGACGCCATGCTGCAATGCATGGGGGGTGTAACAAGGGACTTTCACCACATCCCCAACCGCCAGAGGCTTTAACTGCGTAAAGGCATCCATTTGACGGCGCTCTGATAGCTCTTTAGCCATCAATTCGGCCGGTATAGAGCGCATCCACACCTTCAACTGTTCAGCACTCACCGGCTCATCTAGAGCAATGCCATCAGCATCACGCATGCTATCAATATGGCGATCGACCTCAACCCTGACCTGACGGTACTGTTTTACCGCATCAGCATAGCCAGATCTAAAGGCGTCCTCGGAGGCATACTGGGCCAGTTTTTGCTGATTAAAGCCGAAGCGAATGGCGCCCTGGCCGGCTGGCCAGCTCTCTTTATCAATATGAGTAACGACATAAACCTCTTGCTTTTTCGTATGCAATTCAAAATACAAGTCGCCAAACACCTCTTCCGCTAGCGGATCAAGGATTTTCAACAAAACCAATTGCCTACATTCATTGAAGGCGGACGGAAACAACGCCAGCAGATAGGGGATTGCGACACTACCGCCTCGCTGAGTAAAGGCACAAACACCGCGCTGCTCAACACCGGTATACCAAATCTCCTGCCCCCAAGGCTTGGGAATAAACAACGGCGATAATTGTAGCGGCTTCGACAAATCAATACAGACAGCACCAACTGCCGCAACAAGACTGACAAAATCACCCTCAGCGGGCAAAATAAATTCGACGCTCTTTTCAACCACAGCCACTCTAACCTGGTCTTGAGCAATCGCCACAATTGCGACAACACGAACCTCAGGGGTTTCGGTCAACCATTCGCAGACAATCTTTTGCTCGAGACAATAGAGACCATGACGGTTTCTATGCTCAGCAATAAATACTTCTACATTATCAACATCTATCAGCTGCGGTTTAACAGTCATTACCTAATCCAAAATCTTCTTCGCCGCTATGATAGCAAAATGCCGTGCTATAGCACTGAAATTTTGGCACAAAAAAGGCGGCTTACGCCGCCTTTTCATCAGCTTGAGCGCTATAGGCGCTCAATCACTGTACTGATACCCTGACCGAGACCAATACACATCGTCGACAGGCCAAATTGGCCATCGTTTTGCTCCATCACATTCATGAGTGTCGTAGTGATACGAGCACCTGAACAGCCGAACGGATGACCTAGTGCGATAGCACCGCCATGCAAGTTGACCTTATCATCAACTTTATCAAGCAACTCGAGGTCCTTCAGAACAGGGATTGCCTGCGCTGCAAACGCCTCGTTAAGCTCAACAAAATCCATATCAGCCATGGTCAAACCGGCACGAGCCAAAGCCTTGTGCGTCGATGGTACAGGACCATAACCCATGATTGATGGATCAACACCGGCAACAGCCATACCTTTGATTCGAGCACGTGGCTTCAAGCCAAGCTCTTTACAGCGTTTACCTGAAACGATCAGCATGGCGCTGGCTCCATCGGCAATCTGTGAAGAACTACCGGCAGTCACGGTACCATTACGCGGGTCGAAAACTGGGCGCAACTGCGACAAGCTTTCCACCGTGGTTTCTGGACGAATCGTTGTATCGACTTTAATCAACTTGCGCAGACCGCTCTCGTCGTGACCTTCAATAGGCACGATTTCATTAGCAAAACCACCACCGAGGGTCGCCGCATGGGCAAGACGGTGCGAACGCGCTGCAAGCTCGTCCTGCTGCTCACGACCGATGCCATGCAACATAGCAAGGGCTTCGGCAGTCAAACCCATCATACCCGCAGCCTTGGCCACAGACTTACTAGCAGCCGGGTTAGGACTGACACCTTTATTCATCGGCAGGTGGCCCATGTGCTCAACACCACCGATGACAAATACATCGCCATAGCCAGCAGCGATAGACTGAGCAGCAATATGCAGCGCAGACATAGAAGAACCACACAGACGGCTGACAGTTTGAGCTGCCGAGGTATGAGGGATAACCGTCATCACCGACATCATACGGGCGATGTTCCACCCCTGCTCTTCGGTCTGGTTAACACAGCCCCAAATTACATCTTCTACTAACGCAGGATCGACGCCCGGGTTACGAGCCATCAACGCGTTTACCAAATCAGCCGACAGATTTTCCGCTCGAACATTTCTAAAAACACCGTTCTTAGAACGACCCATCGGTGTACGTACGCCGTCAACGATGACAACATCATTATCTAAAATAGTCACTTTAATATCCCCGCTCTATTACTCGCCTGCCTGATAGAAAGTCTCACCGTTTGCCGCCATGTTACGCAGCGAATCGGTAGGCTGATACAACGCGCCTAGGTGAGCATATTTATCGGCCATTTCTACAAACGCTTTAGCACCCATAGCATCGACGTACTTCAGTGCACCGCCGCGGAACATTGGGAAACCAATACCCATGATCAAAGCCATATCTGCTTCTGCTGCCGAGGCCACAATGCCCTCATCCATACAACGCATGACCTCATTAACCATTGGCACCATAGTGCGAGCAATAATCTCTTCATCAGAGAACTCAGCAGTGAAACCGCCGACACTCTTAACCAGAGCGTTTGCCTCTTCACAAACTACTTTCTTGCTGCGACCACGGCGATCTAGCTCATAGGCATAGAAACCCTTGTCGTTCTTCTGCCCGAAACGCTTGGCCTGATACATCACATCCACAGCACTTTGCTGATCCAGATCGAACTTCAAACGATCAGGGAAGGCATTCGCCATGACGCTACCAGCGTGATCTGCCGTATCAATACCGACAACATCCAGCAAGTAAGCAGGACCCATTGGCCAGCCGAAGTTTTCCATTACCTTATCGACTTTATGGAAATCTGCACCTTGAGCAACCAAGATGTTAAAGCCTGCAAAATATGGGAACAACACGCGGTTAACAAAGAAACCTGGGCAATCGTTAACAACAATCGGTGTTTTACCCATCTTCAGAGCAAAGGCAACCGTGCGTGCGATGGTTTCTTCCGAGCTCTTCTCACCACGAATTACTTCAACCAAAGGCATTGCGTGTACAGGGTTGAAGAAGTGCATGCCACAGAAGTTTTCTGGACGTTTCAAGTCTTCAGCAAGACGCGTGATAGAAATGGTTGAGGTGTTTGAGGTTAAAACTGCATCTTCGGCAAGGTGTGTCTCACACTCGGCCAAAACTGCCTTCTTAACTTTTTCGTTTTCAACTACAGCCTCGACAACAACATCGACACCGCCAAAATCTTCGTAGTTCAGCGTTGGGCGAATAGCATTGAGCACATCGGCCATTTTCTCAGCCTTCATGCGGCCGCGGTTAACACGCTTGGCCAGCAAGTTCTTCGCCTCATCGAGGCCAAGCTTAATACCAGCTTCGTTGATATCTTTCATCAATACCGGCGTGCCTTTAACAGCGGACTGATAAGCAATGCCACCACCCATGATGCCAGCACCCAAAACAGCCGCTTGCTCGACAGACTTAGAATCACCAACAAAACCCTTAGCAACTTTGTCGACAACCTGATTATTAAGAAATAACTGGATTAATGCGCTGGAAATTTCAGATTTCGCCAACTGCACAAAGAAATCAGCCTCAACATCAAGAGCTCCGGCACGATCGAGGTTAGCACTACGCTCCATCGATTTTAACGCCAGCTTTGGCGCTGGGAACTTACCCGCCTGCGGGATAACAACACCCTTGGCCGAGGTAAATACCATCATACGCTCGATATCGTTGAGTTTAAGCGGCTCAAGTTTTTCTTGGCGCTTGGCAACATAATCGAAATCACCCGCAAGGACATCAGCAAGTAGATCCAGCGCAGCTTCGCGGACACTTTCGTGAGCAACAACAGCATCGACAGCGCCATCTTTTAGCGCTCTGTCTGCACGGTATTCGCTACCGGTGCACACCCATTCGATGGCGTTATCGGCACCGATAACACGCGGCAGACGGACAGTACCACCAAAACCCGGGTTGATACCTAACTTAACTTCCGGCAGACCGACCTTGGCTGATGCACTCATCACGCGGTAGTCACAGGCCAGAGCCATTTCTAGACCGCCACCCAAGGCAATACCATTGATTGCACAAACGGTGGGGAAAGGCAGATCTTCGAATGCATTGAAGATACTGTTAATCTTTAAATTGCCAGCCTTCAAATCATCTTCTGAACCGGCAAACATAACGGCGAATTCAGTGATGTCGGCACCGGCAATAAACAAGCCCTTGCCACTGGTTACAATAAGGCCTTTTGCATCGGCGGTTGCTTGCAACTGCTCAACAACGTCGCCAAATTCATTAAGAGTGAGCGCATTGAACTTATTAACGCTCTCTCCCTGTAGGTCGAAACATAACTCATAAATGCCATTTTCTAACGCAGAAAGCGTGATGGCCTTACCCTGATAACTCATAAAAAACACCTCTCGCAGGGGCGCTGGATTTTTCACCACAAAATAGTTCAACATCCCAACTATTTTAGCGGCACACGTACTTAATATATTTATTCTTGCAGACCTGAGATCGCAAGCTGAACAGAATGTTAACAGCGACAACACATATTACAAGCACTTATTCTGTCAAACAGCTGGGATCAAATCGATACTTCTCCCTCAGCCACTCAGATACCTCAGTCGCTGCGGGCTCATCAAATCCCTCAAGATTTTTTAGCATAGATGCCGACAGCCCTTTATCCAAGCCATCAAGACCAACTTCCTCAAATCTTTCTTTATGGTCTAACAACCACCGCTTAAAGTCATGACTAACAAAACTATTGTCATTATAACTGACAGAAATGGCAGCATTTAAACTGAGCGATAATCCTGCCAGCGGCAGCGATGATAAAGCAGGCTGATTCATTGGATTAGCGAACAAGCCACTTGAGCGGGCCAACACTTGACCGCGCTGAGGACTGGCAAGGTGAAGAAATCGACTCGTCTTGCGCCCATCATTGACGGGATAATTATCCCAGATCAGTGGCTTGCGACCCAATAGTGAAGCAACCTCGTTGAGGTGTTCAACGGTATAGCTCACCGAGCAGACGCGCTCTCCCGTCCAAAAAATATCAACATTGTCACCAAGTCCGGCAGACAGTTGCTGCAAATAACCGTCGGGCATTGCCCCAAACACGTCGATCAACACCGGGTCAAATGAATAGTAAGTGGGGCAAACAACCAACCGAGTCGCCGTTATTCGACTGGCGATGTAATCGATAATAGCTAATTGCGTGGTCGCTAGATTAGGCAGATCACCCCGCATATCATCAAACAAGACACAAAAAATATCGGGAGATAATAAATTGATTTGCTTAATTTTTTTGTCGAGTTGTAACCTCGACTCAGCATTGAAGTCGAGATACAGCTCAAACGGGGAGAACCCCAAGCCGAAATTGACCCCCTGTCGTCGGTATTCATTACGCAGCATCAGCAGCGCATCAAAGCGCTCCGCTGGCCACGGTTGCCGCCATGATTTTCGCAGCCAAATATCACTCTTTGGCGCATAGATATAGCTATTGAAACCCTGCTGTTTTAAAAATTCGGCATACTGGCTTCGCCAGTGCCATGGCCATTCCCTGCCATAGAAGCCCTCAATAATCCCGGTTAGCTTTCCTTCCATTACTGGGGCTCCGTGAAGCTTTTTCATTAGCCTCGATAATAACGCTGAGGCACAAAGGGCGTTTTGCTGACGATAACAGGGACTTTCTTACCGCGCAGGAGGGCAAACACTTCAGTTCCTATGGCTGCATTATCAAAGGTGACAAACCCCATCGCGACAGCCTTACCAAGGCTGGCACCAAATCCGCCAGAGGTGACTTTACCAATCAACACATCATGGCCATCATACAGCTCAACACCTTCACGAATTGGCGCCTTACCCGTTGGCAAAAGACCAACCCGCTTGCGGGTAACACCCTGTTCTATTTGTGAAAATATAACATTAGCACCGGGGAAACCGCCAGCGCGCTCGCCATCTTTACGGCGATTTTTAGAGATACCCCACAACAGAGCGCCTTCAACCGGAGTCGTCTCGGCATTTAGGTCGTGCCCATAGAGACACAGGCCCGCCTCTAAACGCAGCGAGTCTCGCGCACCGAGGCCAATTGCCTCAACCTCCTCCTCAGCTAACAGCGCCTTGGCAAAGGCTACGATCAACTCATTGGAGACAGAGATTTCGCAGCCATCTTCCCCGGTATAGCCAGAGCGAGTAACAAAGCACTGCTCCCCCATCAACTCGAAGTAGCCGCCATCCATAAAGACCATATCGCTGATGGCCGGATTGAATCGACTCAAAACCTCAACAGCCTTGGGGCCCTGCAGGGCGATCAGAGCCCGATCTACCACATCGACTTTGACACTGTCTGGCATGGCTGCCGTAATCAATGCTAAATCCTGATGCTTACAAGCCGCATTAACAACGACCAGCAAGCCATCATTGACGGCGCAAACCATCAAATCATCCAATATGCCGCCCTGCTCATTGGTAAAAAAGGCATAACGCTGCTGCCCCGGTTTAAGGCCGATAATATCGACCGGGACAATGGTTTCCAAAGCGGCGGCGGCGCCACTGCCGGTTAATTTGATCTGACCCATGTGCGATACGTCGAACAAACCCGCCTGTTGGCGAGTATGCAAATGCTCTTTCTTTACACCCAGAGGGTATTGCACCGGCATGTTGTAACCGGCAAATGGCACCATTTTGGCACCGAGCTCAATATGCAGTTGTGACAACGGAGTATTCAAACATTCATCGCTCATAGTCATTTTCCAAGACAAGTTTTTGTAAACGAACAGGTTATACCAGCTTTAATTAATTGAGCGAAGCGATTTAGATCATGAAATCAAATGAAAGGCCATCATCGCTTCTTTCGCCGTTGATCATCAGATTTCTTTGTTCTATTGGTTGGCTCCGCCTCTAGAGGGTTGTCTGGCCAATAATGCCGAGGATAACGCCCCTTCATTTCCTTTTTTATCGACTCATAACTACCCTGCCAAAAACCCTTAAGGTCGGAGGTAATCTGAAGTGAGCGCCTAGCCGGCGACAACAAATCGACAATCAATGCCAGCCTGCCATTGAACAATGAAGGGGAGCGGTCGAGACCAAAAAACTGTTGTATTCGCCCCCGCACAATGGGCCCAGCCTCATTAATATAGTCAATTTTTGCCGGCTCCCCACTGGGCAATAAAAAAGAGGCCGGCATCAGGTTCTCCAAGATGTTCATTTGTTGCCAGCTTAATGACGACTGAATATGCCTAGACCAGGGTACAGCTCGCAGCTGCGCCAGAGACTTCACCCCCGAGATATACGGCACAAACCAATCGTCTAAATGTGCAATCAACCAAGACGAGTCTAACAACGGTAAATCGTCATGATATTGGCGATATATTGCCAATTTTGCCACTAGCTGCTGATAATCCTGCAGTCGTGACAACTGCAAACACTCGACCCCCACCTGCTCGATATAATTTTGCCACCACTGACTCAGCGCATCTTTATCGACATCAACCTCAGAGCTTGAGCTCAGTTCAATGGCATTAAAATGCGTGACTCGGCGGGCCCGTACAGACTCTGACTGGCGATCAAATTCGAAGCGTGTTGCTACCGTCGCTCGCGGCCTTATATGCTCGCTAATAAAATCATCTGAAAGCGTCAAGAACTGCCCTATACGATTGATGCCGCGACTACTGATGATGACAGGGGCAAACAGCCATTGTGCTTTTTCATTATCCGACAACATCGCGCCTTGACCACTGGCCAGCAAATACTCGCCCTCCCCTTTAGAGCGCTGGCGAGCCAAGCGTCCCGGCCAAGCTTGCAACAACAGCTCTGCAATAATAGCTGGCTCAACATGAGTGTACTGCCACGTCACGCCCACTTTTCTGGCCAACTGCTTAGCCAGGTGCTTCACCCGAGCCAGGCGATTGTGATGTATTTTCAACGGCCCCGCTCCGAAGGCAACAACCTCAAGTCGAGCCAACAGACTACCCGACCCAGCCTGCTGCTGATCGATAATATCAGCCTCGCTCAATATTGCGCAAAGCGTCAGCGCCTGCTGTACAACCTCTCCACCATCTTGACGCTGAGCGTAATCCAACATGACCGCAATTCTCGGTTCAACACCATAACGGGTAATACGCTCCCCCAATGCCGTCACCGCAGTCTCGCCGTCAATGGCACCTATAGAGAGCAATGAATGCTCGGCAACCGCAACCGCGGCCGAACTGGGCTGCTGTAACCATCGATAGGCGCTGAAATCACTGTCTCCCCAGGCTGCCAATTCAAGCATCGTGGAAGAACAATCGATACGCATCAGTTCTGCCGGCCTTGCAGCCAACAAGGTTTTTTCTTGCGACCAGCAGCGAATACAATAGCCCGCGGCTGTCCGCCCTGCGCGACCCTTGCGCTGATCAGCAGAAGCCCGCGATATTGCCACTTGCTCTAACCGGGTCATCGACGTATTGAGATCGAACTCTGCCACTTTTTCAAAACCACTGTCCACGACAACTTCAACACCATCGATGGTGACGCCGGTCTCGGCAATATTGGTGGCGATAATAACTTTACGTCTTGCCGAGGGATCGATAGCTCGCCGTTGCTGTTCTATTGCTAGGCTGGCATGCAGCGGATAGACATCGGCATCTACAGAGGACAACGCATTCAGCAGCCAACTTATCTCGCCAACCCCGGCCACGAAGACCAAAACATCGCCGCTGTAATCTGCCAATGCCTGAACAACCACCTCAGCCATAAATTCCATGCGCTGGAAATAGCTCGCCCTTGAAGGCGACGGCATGTAGCGAACCGATACAGGAAACTGTCGACCCTTGCTTCTAATCACCTCGCAGCCGCCCACGAGCTCAGTGATAGGCTCCGCCTCCATCGTTGCCGACATGACGATTAATTTTGGTGAAGTTTTATCTTCATAAAAGAGCGAGACAGCTTCTAAAGTCAAGGCCAATGATAAATCTGAATTGGCATTGCGCTCGTGGAACTCATCAAATAATACCGCGCCCCAACCCTCCATCGATGGGTCCGATTGCAACATTCTGATGTAGACACCTTCGGTGACAACTTCAATAACAGTGGATGAGCGACACTGACTTTTGGTACCTGTGCGATAACCCACCGTATGCCCAACGCTCTCACCAAGTGATTGCGCCATTCTTTCTGCTGCAGTTTGAGCGGACAACCTCCGGGGCTGTATCACCAATATTTTTTTATCGCCTAGCCACGGCTGCGTCAACAGTGCCAACGGCAGACCCGTTGTTTTACCCGCGCCCGGCTCAGCGATAACGACCAGTTTATTACTCACCAGAAGGCTTTCGAATACCTCTGGAAGTATTGCTTTAATAGGGAGAGACATAAATATTCACAGTAAAGAAAGAATACGTGAAGTAGAAGATGAACCAAATACATCACAATGGTTTAGAATTTCCCTAGTTTATTATAAAATCAAAAAACAAATGAATAATAAAATGGAATTTATTGCTAATGCTGCATCGTACGCATACCGCCATCAATGGCCGCTCTGACATCGGCCAGGTCAGAAATGAAAACGAAGACAGCATCAATTGGTATAAACACCCTAGTCTACCCTTTTCATTTTTAGTTATTGCCGACGGTATGGGCGGTTACAATGGCGGGGCACTCGCCAGCCAAACGGCGATTTCAGTAATAGAAGCAGAACTGATCAACCTGGTATCGACCACCTTCTTTCATTGTTCTCCAGATCAGCAGGCAATGATTTTACAAACCAAACTTAATCAAGCCATTGTTGCCGCCAATAGTGCCATCCTAGAAAAGAAAAAAATCAACCCTGAATTCCAACATATGGGCACCACCGTTGTCTGCGCGGTAATTTGGCAACAACACTTACTGATTGGCCACATTGGTGATTCAAGAGCGTATTTGTGGGATAAAACCGGTCTACGGCGCCTCACTCGTGACGACTCAGTCGTGCAACAAATGATCGACAGCGGCAGCTTAACAGAAGAGACCGCACGCACTTGCAAGGTGAGAAATCAACTGACCAAGGCACTGGGTGTCGACCACAGCGTCACTCCCACACTCAACCTTTTCAGCATCAACCATGACTGCATTTTAATGCTGTGCTCTGACGGCCTAACAGAATATGTCACCGACGCCAGCATAGAACAATTGCTTGCCAATTATAGGCCTGCGCTTGAATGCTGCTATCGATTCATCAATGATGCCAATAATGCAGGCGGCAAGGACAACATCAGCGTGGGCATTGCCGAAATCAGCCATGCCCCGCAAGCCCTGACCAGCGAACTATATTAAATATCACGAATAAAGCGAAACCCCGTCAGCGAATCAGCCTGGCCGCTGTGCGGGCGCATAGTAGTCACCAAACACTCACTCATTGCATCCCGCCTATTGCCGCCTGCCGCCACCACTGAGTCACCATCCATCACCCACTCCTGAGCATTACCAACAGCATTCACCAAACCAAAGCGGTTCTTTTTGCCAGTGCTCACGTCGACTAAAACATTACCTTTTTCAATACCGGCATACCTTAAATAACAGTTTCTATCTGCATCGATCTTACTGTTTGCAGCTGACGCAGATAAATACCAATCGGCATAATTTGGCAGGCGATAGCTAAAGCCTGTTTTACGCGATAACCAGCCCAGATACCCGCGAGCCTCTTCGATCGATATATTAGTAACAGGCTTGTTACTACTCGCCGAATGACCACAACCGGTATCCCGACAGTAAATGCTGAACTCTCTCTCTGAGACCTCATACTTACCAATAGCAAATCGTCGATCGTTTTCAGCAACACTGACCATAACAGGAGAGTAAAGCGACGATGTAATACGATCCTTGCAGATATTACGATTACTACGACCACCACTGCCCGGCTTTAAACGAAGGCAGTAATCGATGGTCTGCTTCGCCAATGCTGTCGACATTGGGAACAGCGCCATAGCCTGACGCTTGACCATCTCGGCCTCGCTGGGCCTGGTGACTTGTTGCTTGTCGACACAGTCGAGTATTTTTTCGATAAAGCCAGCCTCAGCCGACTTGTAAGCATCAGGGTACCGCTGCTTAAGTAACGTAATTTTAGTGGAGGCATTATTCTGGATATCGAGACCATTGCAGGTCAATGATTGACCAGCGGCAGCAATCGTTTTCTTTCGCTCCATTGCCGCTGCTTTCTGTTGCGCAATCTGCTGATCGCGAGCCGCCCTGACCCTCGCCTGCTCCTCTTTTTTCTGTTTAATCAACTCGGCCTCCAGCATATTTTGTTGGGCAATCCTTTGTTGCTCTGCAACTCTGATGACCTCTGCTGATTGTAATTCGTCGAGCTGGTTTCTGATCGCATGGGCATTCACAGTATCCCCCCAGGATTCTGCCTTGGAGATATAACGCTCGGCTGTCATTAAACTACCGCGATCAATTAACCCATTGGCCTCGACCAGATATGCGGCGGCCAAAGCAGACTGGATTTCCAGTGCCAGCGCTGTATCTAATGGCGCCAACTCTCCATACTCGGCCAGCAATTGCTTTATCTCACTGTCCCAGGCATCCGTTAAAAGATTACTTTTAATCAGGTCTCGCAACTCCTTACTGACCCGATCCCGCTCAAATTTAAGGCTCATATCCGCCGCTATATCTTCACGCAACACCTCCTCATCGACTGTATTCACATATTGATAATACCCCGACGCCGACAACGACAACGACAAAACAATCGCAGAAACAACGGCCACCACCTGCCATCGCCCCCGCCCATAAAAACTATCCGAAAAGTCCGCCACCGAGTGATAGCGATCACCGTGCTGAAAACTCAGCCCTTTCGCCAACACCTTCCACTCACGACGACTGAGGTTCTTCAACCGGTCAGGCTTTAACCCCTGCTCTTTCGCCTTATCCGCTGCTACCTTATTAAAGGGATGACGCCCAGAAAATAATTCATAGGCAACACAGGCCAGAGCATAAATATCATCAGAGGGAGAAGGCTCACCACCTGAGAGCATCTCATAACTAGCGTAGGCTGGCGTCAGCGCACCTAGCGAAGCCGCATCAAATAAGGTGGTAACACCCGTACCCTGAACCACATTTTGACTCGATACCGCTCGCGCTATGCCAAAATCAAAGACCTTGGCCGAGCCGTCTTTTAATACAAAAATATTACCCGGTTTAAAATCAGAGTGGATGATATTCTTCTTATGCGCATAGTCTAATGCACTACTGATATTACTCAGTATCGTCTTGGCCGCCTCAAGCTCAAAGCCGATGCCCGACTTTTCGCGAATCAACTCATCCAAGGGCGCACCGTCCATATACTCCATGGTCATATAGACAACATCATCGTCCCGGTCGAAGTCATAGACGTTAACAATATTGGGGTGTGCCAGCTGCTGTGATTTTCGCGCCTCCCGCTGCAGCGAAACAATGGCCTGGGGATGGTCTTTAAAGTCGCTGTTTAATACCTTGATCGCCACCATGGGCTCTCTATCACTCGCCTCAACCTTGCGCCTATCCAGCGCTCGGTACACCGCACCCATGCCGCCAGCACCGAGCAATTGCTTTAACTCAAAGCGATTCTGCAACAATGCCAGCGTAGGCTCCTCGTCCACGGCGGCAACCGATGAAGCTGCAACAGGCGCGGGGTCACTGGCCAGCGACGAGACAAGCACCGTCGCATCACCAACATGCGACACACCCGCTACATTGTCGGAATCAAAACCTCCAACAACAATCGTTCTATCTTCACTTTTATTTAGGTCATCCGGCATAAACAAAATCCATTAAAATTAACATCACATCTTTTTCCTTAAGATGAAAATAGTGCTTAATTTTAAATGGTAAATCAAAATCAAACAATATAGGATTGGCGACATCTCACATAAATAAATATTTTTTATAAAAAAATTATTGTAGTTTTAAAAAATACTTTTTATATGACTAGCGACTATTTAAAACACATTATGCAAGTTGAATAAAATGGACTTAGTACTAACAGTGATTAGTGGGCCTAGCGCCGCCAACATGGAAGACCATACCAAAACATTCAGCCAGGCCGGCGGCAGCTTTGGCCGCTCGCCTGATAATGATTGGATGCTACCCGATATCGATAGAGTGGTTTCATCGACACATGCAAAAATTCAACAGCAGGGCGACAAATTCCTGCTGGTAGATTTAAGCACCAACGGCACCTTCATCAATGGCAGTGAACAAGCATTAGGTGCCAACAACAAACACACCCTAAGCCATGGCGACACCATCTGTGCTGGCGATTTCGAACTCAGCGTGGCGTTTGCTGAAAATTCGCCGGCACTGGCTAACGGGCTAGAAAGCGTTGATTTCCTGGATCAGTCTGATAAAACGCAATTTAACCCAGGCGCATTGGCTCAAGAATCAGACAGCGACGCCTTTGACGACTGGCTATCACCGCAACAGGCAAGCGCCGCTGACATACCACAACAACCGATCAGCAATAGCAGCTCAGCGAGTTCTAACGACTGGGGTTCCAGTGGCGCCATGGTAGATGATGCTCTATTTCAAATGCCAGTGGGTTCCAGCGACCCGATGGCGCCGATAGCCACAAACGACATTCTGGCCTCGTCACCCTCAGCTTTTGACCAGCCAGCCAGTACTGGCAATGACGATTGGTGGACATCTGAGCCCGATAACTCTGACCCACTGGCACAGGCGATAGAAGTGCCAGACACGCAATTAAATGCCCCGAGCACTGCCGATTGGCCCGCTCAAAATACCACCCCCGAATTTCAAGCACCGCCAACAATTCAACCACAAATACCAGTGCAAGCAATTCAACAACAGGCACCGGTACAGGCCCTCACAGTAACCCCCCAACCAACGCAGACTCCCGATCTGTTCTCGCCGGCACCGGCTTCAATCACTAACGATGCGACACATACCCCTGGCCAGTTTTCATCACCACCTACTGCCAGTTCCAACAATACAGACATCGCACGAGACCTGGGATTGCAGTCCTTATCAGACGAACAGCTTGAACAGTTATCGCCGGAACTTGCCCTGATTGTTAAAGAAACATTGAATCGGCTCATTGACTTGTTACGCGCCAGAAGCAGCATCAAAAATGAGCTTCGTGTCGATCGCACGATGATAGAAAACAACAACAACAACCCCCTCAAGTTCTCTGTCGCAGCTGAGGATGCCCTTGCCGTCATGTTCAGCGCACAGGCCCAATCATTTATGCCCCCTCACCTTGCCGTGGCCGATGGTTTCAATGATATCTCCGATCATCAAGTCGCCGTCATGAGTGGGATGAAAGCGGCCTATGAGTTTATGCTCGAGCAGTTTTCACCAGAACGCATTAAAAATTTACACAGACAAAAACGTGGCGGTATTTTATCCAGTAAAGACGCCCAAAACTGGCAGGGGTTTGAACATCACTACCGGCAACTACAGCAAGACAAAGAACAAACCTATAACACTATCTTTGGTGAAACCTTTGCCAATGCTTACGAACAACAATTGGCAGACTTGAAAGCCACACGCTCAATCACCCAACACCAACACATTAGGAATTAAATTGTGAAATCATTGCTCTCAACCATTTTCATCGCTGCCCTCATTTTAGTCGCCGGCTGCAGCAGTACCCGAGAAATACTCAATCTCGATACATCCGCGATATTAAATATAAGTGCCAGCAATGAGGTCAATCCTGACCAGGATAATCGCCCCTCACCGATTATTGTTCGGGTATACCAACTGGCGGATAACCGCCAATTCTCGCGTGAAGAATTCATCAGCCTATACCAACATGCTGAGCAAAACTTGGGGAAAGATCTCATCGATACAACATTACTTAAAGAATTTATTCCTGGTGAGAGTCGTGAAGAAACACTGGAGCTAACCGCTGACGTCAATTATATCGGCATTCTGGCTGAGTACTCGCAGTATCAGAAAGCAGACACCATGTTGATATTGCCCATCATCCCGCACAAGAAGAATTCGCTGCATATCACTCTCAATGAGTTTGCTGTCACAGCAGAGCGATAACTCCACTTAAAAGTTAAAGGTATTATCAATGTCTGTTGGTAACAAAGTCATATGGAGCGAGGGAATGTTTCTTCGCCCGCAGCATTTTCAGCAACAAGACCGCTATATGGAGCGCTATGTTGCGGGGCGACTCGAGGGGCTGGGTAACTATTACTGGGGCATATCTCAACTCGTCATCGATAAAGAACCGCTCAAACTTGGCAAGGTTTCCATTACTGAAATCTCAGGTATATTCCCCGACGGCACGCCCTTTAGCGCTCCGGACTATGAAACCCTCCCGCCGGTTCTCGACATCCCAGATGGACTTGGCGAAGAGACAATTTACCTGTGTATTCCGCTGCGAAGAAACGGAGCTGTTGACACCAGCATTAATGACGACAATGGCCTGGCGCGGTATCGCTCCAAGCAGTTTGACGCCAGAAATTCGACATCAGAAACAGCAGACAAGACTGAAATACAAATTGGACAGCTACGTCTAGCCCTCAAACTTGGCTCACAAGACCGCAGTGGTTATGCCTCTATTGCGATTACCCGCATCATAGAGAAAACCGTCGATAACCCTGTAAAACTGGACAAGAGCTTTATTCCACCCCTGATCAACTGCAAGGCATCAGCTATCTTCTCTGCTTATTTTGAAGAACTAAAAGGCATGTTTAATCAACGCGGTGAAGCACTTGGCCACCGACTTAGCGATAGCGGTAGAGCCGGCTCTGCGGAAGTGGCTGACTATATGCTACTGCAATTGATCAACAGGCTTGAGCCACTGGTTAGTCATTTACACTCACTGGACTCCCTCCACCCGATCGATTTTTATACCGAATTAGTACAGATGACCGGTGAACTAGCCACGTTTACCACACCCTCTAAAAGAAGCCCTGTCTTACAAACCTACCACCATGACTCGCTGCAACAGACCTTTCATCAATGCTTTAGCCACCTGCGCCAACAGCTGTCAATGGTACTTGAGCAATCGGCAATATCCCTCAACCTCGCCGAGAGGAAATACGGTATTTATGTCGCCCCAATCACTGATCCAAGCCTGGTCAAGACGGCCAGTTTTGTACTTGCGATAAAAACGGCACTGCCCACAGAGGCAATCAGAAATACATTGCCTGCACAGTGTAAAATTGCTGCGGTAGAACGAATAAGAGAGTTAATCACCACTCAATTACCGGGCATCAACATCAGGCCACTGCCTGTTGCACCTCGACAAGTCCCATATCACGCAGGATTTAATTACTTTGAGCTAGACCGCAGCAACGAGCATTTTAAGTCCCTCCATAACTCAGGAGGCGTTGCCGTTCACTTAAGTGGTGAATACCCCGAGCTATCCATTGAACTTTGGGCAATCAGGGATTAACCATGAATAACAACTTCCCCGGTGGAGACAGTGATAAAACACTGATTATACCCACACCAGGCGGTGCGCAAAGTCATGGCGCACAGGCAGCACAGAGTAACAAGGTGGCTGATCATAATTTTCAACCGGTATCGGTCCACGGGGGTCTTAGCCCGCTGGTAAACACCGCGTCAAACCTGCTGACAGTGATCATAAAACTTCGCACAACAGTCAATCACAACGATTTCAAATCGTTACACCGTAGCCTATGTGATGAAATCAAGGCCTTTTCCAACAAGGCCAACCAACAAGGCATTGAGCAGCGGCAAGTATTAAGCGCCCAATACATACTGTGCTCAACCCTCGATGAAGCTGTACTCAAAACACCCTGGGGGGCAACTTGTGGCTGGGCAAACCATTCCTTACTGAGCATATTTCATAACGAAACCTTTGGTGGAGAAAAGTATTTCTCCATTCTTAAACAAGTGATTGTTACCCCGAGTCAAAACGTCGACCTACTGGAGCTGTTTTACTACACCCTCAGCCTGGGCTTTGAAGGTAAATATCGAATCGAACAACGGGGCGCAGAACAACTGCAACTGATTCGAGACAACCTACGACAAACCATAGACAACCAACGCCCACCATCGGCCGAGGAATTATCGGGGCAATGGCAATCGAGCTATAAGAGCAAAAATAGTCTGCTCACCCGAACACCAATCTGGGTGATCGGCTGCATTGCCGGCGCCCTCTTAGTGCTCAGCTTTTCCGGCTTCCAATATTGGCTACACCAAGACACTGCACAATCGAAACAACATATTGAATCCTTTCTCATCACGCCTACTGATAACAGCGAGCATTAAGACAATCTATGCGTCAAAAGATAATCAACTTTTTCACACATAAATGGACCCTGGGCATCATCGGGCTGATGGCCTTTGCTTGCGTCATAGGGTTTGGCAGTGATTTCATTAAATTTGGTGAGAACAATACAACTCTTGCGTCCAGCACTCGCTTGCTCATTATCGGTGTTGTCACACTGACTTGGTTTGTCTGGCAGCTCTCTACCTATCTGCTCGAAAGAAAATCTAACAAAGCATTTACCGAAGAGATTCAGGCCGACAATACATCAAATGATGATAACCGCTCAACTGAAGAGCGAAATAATATTAACCAACGTTTCTCTGACGCCCTCAACACCCTTAAAAAGAGAAAATTAAGCAGTAATGCCAAGGGTAAAAGCATCTACCAACTACCCTGGTATATCATTATTGGACCGCCAGGGGCAGGCAAAACAACGGCACTGATTAATTCAGGCTTACAGTTCCCCATGGCCGACGGCGGCATTAAGCCATTATCCGGTGTGGGTGGCACAAAAGACTGTGATTGGTGGTTTAGCAATGAGGCCGTGCTGATTGATACTGCTGGGCGGTTTACCACTCAGGACAGCCATCGAGCCATCGACAACACAGGTTGGCATAGTTTCTTAGCCCTGCTGAAAAAATATCGCCGAAGACGCCCTATTAATGGCGCTATTATCGCAATCAGTATCCAAGACTTGATGGTACAAACAGCCAGCCAGAGAGCCCAAACAGCCCAAGCAATCAAAGCTCGGCTGGAAGAGTTACAGACAAAACTGGGTATCGACTACCCCTGTTACCTCTGCTTTACAAAATGTGACCTCATTGCCGGCTTCAGTGAGTATTTTAGCGATCTTAATCAGCAGCAGCGCGAGCAGGTACTTGGCGTCACCTTTGACGACCAACAAAACACAGCTATTGAGCAGCAGTTTGAACAGCAATACAGTGAAATTCTCACCCGGCTTAACAGCCAGCTGATTAATAAGACACATGCAGAGCGCGACATCGAAAAACGCAGCCTTTTACTCAACTTTCCCGCCAGAATGGAAGACTTATCCGGGGTTTTAAATGAGTTTCTTGCGCAAATAGTTGCAACCAACAACTATAGCCAGACAACACGGCTTCGCGGGGTATATTTCACCAGCGCGACACAGCAGGGACACCCTATTGACCGCATGATGTCCTCTGTCAGCGCCAGTTTTGGTCTCGATCGAGAAGCCCCCAGGCAACTGGCTGCCGCCGGAAAAAGCTTTTTTCTATCAACGCTGTTACAACGGGTTGTATTTCATGAGGCCGAGATAGTTGGCGCCGACAAAAAGGTCGAGCGTACGATCAGCAGCCTAAGGTATCTGAGCTTTGCCTCAATAGCGGTTGTTTTTACCGCCGCAGTAGTCATCTGGTTTGGCAGCATTGGCTTAAACAAATCACAAATTATTACTGTCGACGAACACATCGCCACGGCACAGAACCACTTACCGCAGACTGGCGATAAAACAGCCCTATCAACACTCAATGCCCTCAATAGTTATCGCGCAGCAGCCGATATTTACAACCAACAGAACCACCCTATCATTGCCAACTTTGGCCTCTATGACAACAGCCTAAAGGAGTCAACCAATCGACTCTACCAACAACAACTGAGGCAACTGCTGCTGCCCCGCATTAATCATGCGATGGAGGCGCAACTACTCAGTTTAACGGCTAAAGAAGATGAACTTTTAGATCTGTTTAAAACCTATCTTGGCTTTGTTGAAAACAAGCCTGGCGCCAATGACAGTGTTCAGCAATGGCTGGTTAACCACTGGCAGTCGACCCTCAGTGGAAAAGCCAGCGAGATAGACCAGCTACAAGGACACTTGAGCAACTTATTAGCTCAGCCTAGCCTGAGATATGGCGGCAACCCGCGTGTCATTGCCAGCGCCCGCCGTAAACTTAAGACCACCCCTGCCTCACAACGGCTGTATAGCAATTTAAAAAGCCAATATCGTGATATTAATACCGAGCTGTATTCAAAGATTGGCCCTGATACCCAGCTTGCCTTCAGCCTTAATCAACAGAGCAAGCCCCTAAACCCCTCTTACCTGTTCACCAAGCAGGGTTATAAAGAACTGGATCTTTCCGCCGACTCAGACCTCATCAACAATATGTCGGCGGATAGATGGATATACGGCGACGAAAATATCGATGACTTTACCGATGCAGATAAACAGCGGCTATCGGATGAACTCAAGAAGCTCTATTTCTCCGATTACAATAATACATGGGGCCAATATCTGGACGCTCTTCAACTTCAGCGATTGCGCAATATGTCACAGGCTGTTGAAGCGCTGAATGTGCTTGCCGACCCCATATATTCACCACTGCTCACCAGCCTCGAAACAGCGACCGCCAACACACAGCTTCAGCCGGCCGTTAACAACCCGCTTGAGGGTAAGATGAAGGCCGCGGATAAACTGACAGAGTTAGTCAATAGTAAAATTCAGCCAACACCGGTCGACAATAACTTTAGTAAGTTACAACAACTGACTGTCAGCCAGCGTAATCAACCGGCCAAGATTTCACACTACTTAACAGTCATCGGCAATGTACAGATGTATCTGGCAGAGATAGACAGCGCACCCGATAGACAGCTCGCCTCTTTTGAGGCGGCAAAGGCGCGATATAGCGGCCAGAAGACGCCGCTCAACAAACTGATGATCGAAGCGAGAACAGCTCCACAGCCGGTTAAATCATGGTTAAAACAAATTGCAGATGACAGTTGGAAGATTATTCTAGCGGATGCAAAAAGCCATATTAATCAACTCTGGAAACGGCAGGTTTTTACTAACTACCAACGCTATTTAAGCAATCGCTACCCGCTGTCCAATTCCAGTAATGAAATCCCCATTGATGATTTCAATAGCTATTTCTCACCCAGCGGCATCGAGAAGACATTTGTAACAGAAAACCTATCCGCCTTTATTAACACACAAAAATGGCAAAACAAGGTGATTGATGGGCGCAGCCTTAATATCGCAACCGCCAGTTTGAAACAGTTCAAAAATGCCACAGAAATACGAAATTCGCTATACCAAAAAGGTGATGAAGCCAGTGTAGGGTTTAAGTTAGAGCCGACAAAGCTCGATTCATCGGTTCGCCAATTTGAGGTCTCGATTGGCAACAGCTCTTTGCAGTATTCTCATGGCCCTCGAATCGCCACTCGATTTGACTGGCAAGGTGGTATCGATATGGGTGCACGCATTCACTTTGAAGACCTCAACAATACGGGCAGAAACGAACAATACCAAGGTGATTGGGCTCTATTTAGAATGCTGGATGCGGCGAACATCCGCCCTGGTGCGACACGTAATTACTTTGCGATCACCTTTAACAAGGACGGACGAAAGGCCGACTTCAAACTCACCGCCATCAGCGCAAAAAACCCATTTAACAGATCAACTTTCAACCGCTATCGTTGCCCGGAAAGGTTGTAACCGTTATGAATGCAGGTATTTTTGGCAAGCTGCCATCACACGGGGATTTTGTTGATAGAAACCTGCCCGTTGAGTTTCGCAACAATTGGTGTCAATGGCTGCAACATGTGTTAACCGTAAGCCGTGAAGAGCTACAAGAGCAATGGCTGAACCATTATCTCAACAGTCATAGCTGGCGCTTTGCGCTATCAGAGGGTGTGCTTGACCAAAATGCCTGGGCTGGCGTCATCATTCCCAGTGTCGATTCTGTGGGTCGTTATTTCCCCTTCGCCATTGCTCAACAGCTGGTCAGCAACAATATATATAGCGCAATCAATCAATCGGGCTGGTTCGATGCCATTGAAGCCATCGCTATATCGGCACTGGATCCAAAAAGTTCTATTCAGCAAATAGAGCAAAAATTGATCAGCCAATCACAATCGCTAAACAAAAGATTTGATTTAGTTTCAGACAACAAAGAACACAGACTAAACCAAGACAATAATATTTCGGATTTAACCACCTCTTTATTATATCGGTCGTCAAATATAAAATCCTCTCAATCCATTTGGCACAATAAAGAAAAGCCAGAAAAATCATTCATTTATGATGGACTACCATGTGGATCAACGTTTTCTAAAATGATTATTTAAATATGCCAAAAACAATAAAAAAAAAATTAATTAAAACAGCAATCAACTGCGCTAGAATAATCGACACCAAGCAAACAACAACATGGACGACGGTATAAATGAGCGAGCCCGCTTTAGATTTTGATGCTTTATTACAGCCATTTGATGGCGAATTACCCTGCGGCATCGACATTCGAGATGACCGAGATCCCGCATCTTTTTATTACTCCGTCAAAGATGCACGCAATAACGCGCGAGCAGCAGAAAGAGCCAATCGTTTCGACAGCAGCGATAATGCTGAAATTCTTGAGCTGTGGAAACCCGTATCAACAACAGCCAATAGTATTCTGACGTCAGCAGGCAAAGATATTGAAGTGTGCTGCTGGTATATAGAATCACTGATACGCTTCCATGGTTATCATGGTCTCAGCGAAGGCTTTCAATTACTGAACAAGCTTGTCGAACAATTTTGGGCCGGAATATATCCCCTGCCGGATGAAGACGGCATTGAAACCACCGTCGCTCCTATTACAGGGCTCAACGGTGACGGAGGCGAAGGCACTCTCCTGACGCCTATTAGAAACTGCCCCATCGTTCCCAATGACAGCGATATTGTCTATACCTTTTGGCAATATCATCAAGCAAAAGAAGCCTCACGTATCACTGACGAGGAAGACAAACAAAAGCGTTACGACAGCCTCGGCTACCATCTGGACGATATAGAACAAGCGATTCAAGCCGGCCCGGACGACTTCTATGTCAAGCTTCTCTCTGCCATTGAGAATGCCCTCAGCCAGTTCAACGAACTCAATGCCACACTTAAAGTGCACTGCAAACACGAGACACCTCCCAGCAGCAACATCAAAAACCTTGTCGAAGAGGTGTTACGTACACTACGTTTTGCCACCAAAGAAAAACTATCGCATCTAGATGAAAACAAGGATGACGCTGAAGAACCCTCAAGCCCCGAGGCTGATAGTTCGCAGGCAACAACAATAGCCAGCAGCTCTACCAAACACCCATCTGTGACAGATGACATCGTAACCCGTGAGCAAGCATTAATTGTGCTAAAGAAAGCCGCCGATTTTTTCCGTCTTTATGAGCCACACACACCCATCGCCTCGACCATAGACAGAGCGATTAAGTGGGGCCGCCTACCTGTAGCTCAGTTGATGATGGAACTCATGCCCGATGATAATGCCAGGGCTATGTACTCACAGTTGACAGGCGTAAAACTCGATGGTACTGCAACCGACAAATATGTTACCTACAACAAAGATATTACAGCAGCACCGCAAGAAACGCCGGAGGCCGTAGCGGCTGCCGACGAACCCGCACCAGCAGAGCCTGCCGACACTGCATGGGGTGAACCCGCAGCAGATACCGAAAGCAGTGGCGGCTGGTAATAGCCGCATCAGGATTATCATTAAATAACGTGGAATAACCACAAGGAGACTAAAATGTCTGAAAGCATTCATGACAAGTTAAAGCGCGTTCGTAAGCCACGTGTTCACATTACCTATGACGTAGAAACCAATGGCGCGGAAGTGAAAAAAGAACTGCCTTTTGTTGTCGGCGTCATGGGCGATTATTCCGGCGATAATACGGCGAACAAAAAATCATTGAAAGACCGCAAGTTCGTTCAAATTGATCGCGACAATTTCAATGATGCGATGGCCAAGGTTAACCCAAAGCTTGAAATGAAAGTCGAGAATACGCTGGCCGATGATAATAGTGAGATGGCTGTCGACCTAGATTTTCAGAACATGAACGATTTCACCCCTGAAAACGTCGTGCAGCAGGTAGAGCCTCTCAAGCAACTGTTGGATGCGCGCAACAAACTTCGCGACTTGATGAGTAAGGCAGACCGCTCTGAAGAGCTTGAAGAACTTCTTGAAGACATCCTGAAGAACACTGACAAAGTGACAGAGATTTCTCAACAACTAGGCCTCGATGGCGAAAGTGGGGACGAGTAAAATGAGTGCAGAACTTGAAAATCAAGTCGCAGCAGAAGCGGCACCGGCGACCGAAGAATCAGTCAACTTACTTGAGCAAGCGATTGGCGCCACCCGCCAAACGAAAAGAGAAGATGCTCAAGATCTTCTCAACAACCTGACCGAGCAGGTTCTCAAAGGGACAGTCACTTGGGATAGAAACCTGACCAAAACTATTAGCAGTGCAGTTGATGCCATTGACGAGGCTATTTCTAAGCAACTTGCGGCTGTCATGCACAATGATAAATTCCAAAAGTTAGAAGGCTCATGGCGCGGCCTCAACCACCTGGTAATGAACAGTGAAACCAGTGCCACGCTGAAGATTCGTATGCTTAATCTCAGCAAGAAAGAGCTGTTCAAAGATATGGATAAGGCGGTTGAGTTCGACCAGAGCCAAACCTTTAAGAAAGTCTACGAAGAAGAATTTGGTATCGCTGGTGGCGAACCGTTTGGCGCTATGATTGGTGATTTCGAGTTCACCAACCACCCTGAAGACATCGATCTGCTGAGCAATATGTCCAATGTTGCCGCCGCTGGTTTTTGTCCGTTTATCTCCTCAGCTGGCCCCGAGTTCTTCGGTTTCGATGAATTCACCGAGCTATCAAAACCCCGTGATCTAGGCCAGATTTTTGAATCACAAGAGTATATTAAATGGCGCAGCTTCAGAGACAGCGATGACTCACGCTTTGTCACACTGACTATGCCGAGAGTGTTATCGCGTCTACCCTACGGCGAGCAAACCAAGCCGGTTGAAGCATTTAATTACGAAGAGTTCCCCCTCGATGGCTCTGGCATGTCTGTGGCAGTCGAACATGATGACTACTGCTGGATGAATGCTGCCTATGTTATGGGAACCACGCTGACCAAGGCCTTCGCTGAAAACTCCTGGTGTACCGCCATACGTGGTGCTGAAGGCGGCGGTAAAGTAGAAGGCCTGCCCAGCCACATCTTTAAAAGTGATGATGGTGATACCGATCAGAAATGCCCTACCGAGATAGGCATTACTGACCGTCGCGAGGCTGAATTAAGCAATGAAGGCTTTCTGCCTCTGTGCCACTATAAGAATACTGATTACTCCGTTTTCTTTGGTGCTCAAACCTCGCAATCACCCTCAATCTATGACGACCCAGATGCGACAGCCAATGCCAGTATTTCAGCACGCCTACCGTATATCATGGCAACTGCTCGTATTGCCCACTATCTCAAGGTGATGGCGCGCGACAAGATTGGTTCGTTCATGGAGGCAAAGGACGCCGAACGTTGGTTGAATAAGTGGATATCGAACTACACCAACTCCAACCCTGAAGCCAGCGCCGAGATGAAGGCCAAGTATCCTCTTGCCGAAGCACGCGTAGAAGTCAGAGAGAACCCTGGTGCCCCCGGTTCATACAGTGCAATTGCCTACTTGCGCCCGTGGTTACAAATGGAAGAGTTAACAACATCATTACGTATGGTTGCTAACATTCCTTCTCAGGGATAATTAGTCGCGCGGGCTTATTAGCAGTAATAAGCCTGCCTGCCATGAGAATATTATTGCATGTCCAAGCTTGCCACTACCGACGAACAAACGATTGAGCAGAGCTGCATTCAGGCCAGCACAGATAACGACCAATATTGTATCGACAACCTATTCTTCTCTCGCGCAGAGCTTACTGCCGATTTAGAGAGGACGCTCAGTGTTTGGCTTGATAACCAGTTTTGTCAGGCATACATTGAGGATACCAATATATTCATCTGGCTTAGCCAACAAATAAGCATTATCGATGAGCTCATTGAGGACCAACTCAATGCGATTATTCACCACAAAAAATTCCAAAAACTGGAGGCCAGTTGGCTGTCCCTTTGGTATTTGACCGACTGCAGCGGCAAGCACCCATCAATTAAAATCCGTTTTCTAGACGCATGCTGGCGCACCATCACAAAAGACCAACAGCGAGCCTCTGAGGCAGAATTGAGCGCACTATTCGCCCTTGTTTATAGTGCAGAATTTGGCATTGCTGGCGGCGAACCGTTCAGTGTACTGATCGGCGACTACCAAGTCAGCCATATCAGTAGTACCGACCATCCCTATGATGATGTCCACACGTTAAACGGCATCGCTCAAGTAGCGGCGGCATCTTTTGCCCCCTTTATCTGTGCTGCCCATCCATCGCTGTTCGGTGTCGATCATTTTGAACAACTCAATATATCGATTGATTTTGAGCGCGTATTTCAGGGCAAAGAATATATACGTTGGCAATCACTCAGGAATAAGGCTGACTCAAAATTTTTGGCCATTACACTGCCAAATATTTTACTCCGCCAGCCAGCTCATCAAACAGCCAATAGCAGCCTTAATTTCTCGGAATCAGTCTCGGCCAGCCACAGTGAGCATTATCTTTGGGGCAACAGCGCCTTCGCCTTGGCGACCGTGTTAATCCGTGAGTTCAAAGATGTTGGTTGGTTTTCTCATATTAGGGGAGTACCCCGTGACCAGTATGGCGGCGGGTTGGTAACAGCATTTGCCGCCAATCAGAGTGAGGCGATAAAAACCAATAAGATTCTAACATCGACTCTGATAACAGATGCCATGGACAGAGAGTTGTCAAATCTTGGCTTCCTGCCACTTTGCAGCTGCTATGACACACCTTTTGCAGCGTTTTATAGCGCCTCCACCGTACACAAGGCCAAGGTATACAGCAGTAAATCGGCCAGTGCTAATGAACGAATCAGTGCCATGCTACAACAACTGCTCTGCGCCAGCCGCTTCGCTCACTATATAAAGGTCATGATACGCGACAAGGTCGGCTCATTTTTCTCGGCCAATGATTGCGAGAGGCAACTGCAAGCCTGGCTCAACCAATACGCCACCGGTGGCGACAACCTGAAATGGGAAACAATGGCGAAATATCCGCTAAACGAAGCCCGTGTCCGAGTCAGTGATAAAGCAGGCAGCAGTGGTGTTTATCAATGTGCCATCCATCTAAAGCCCCATTATATTGTCGACCAATTGGTTTCAGAGTTAACACTCACCACAGAGATTAACAGCCTCGGCATGACGACAAGTAGCTAATCATGAATCATCAAAACAAGAAAATCACCAGCCCAATATTAAGCCGTCTAACCGGTGAAAATAATGGCATGCCATCATCTAATATGCTGCTGCAAACATTGAGAGAAAGTGTTCGCTATGATCTCGAGTGTCTATTAAACACTCGTTATCGCTGTGTCTCCGCCGGGCAACAACATACCAATCTGCAGTCATCTCTGATCAATTATGGCCTACCGGATCTCTCCACCATCAACCTCAGCAATCATCTTGGTCGCAATGCTTTTTGTCGCCAAATAGAACAAACAATAACGAAATTTGACCCGCGGATTAGACGCGTCAAAGTCACCACCGAAAGCAATATTGACACTGACGACCCAACCATCCGCTTTCGTGTTGAGGCAAAGCTTTTTGCCAATCCCGCGCCGGAAACCATTGTCTTTGATTCGAGCCTAAATCCAGTTACTCAATTAGTTGCTGTTAACGAGGTGTTTTAGTGAGCGACAAACTACTACCATTCTACGAACGCGAACTTGCTTTTATACAGCAAACCGCTGGTGATTTCTCCAAACGACACCCCACAGTTGCCAGCAGCCTGACCCTGGACAGCGACACTGTAGACGATCCGTTAGTGGCCAAAATGCTCTCCGGAGTTGCCTACTTGAATGCCAGAGTACAGCAGCAGCTCAGTGATGATTTCCCCCAGGTTGCCGATGCCTTAATGGGCAGTCTTTACCCTCATTATCAGCGCCCGATCCCCCCCTCGGCCATTATCCAGCACCAGCCGCCACAGGATTTACAAGAAATACAAACCGTGCCAGCGGGCAGCGAGGTTGAAACACATGAGTTCGATGGCAACAGCTGTCGCTTCAGAACAGGTTATAACAGCACTATTGCACCCTACAAAGTCAGTCATGCCAGCCTGCAATCACGTCCGTTTCATGCGCCCGCCAGCGACCAAATCTACGGTGCTTCCAGCGTATTATCTATCTCGTTAGAAACTCTGAACAGTGATTGTAATCTCTACGAAGCAATGGATAACCAGCTCAGATTTTTTCTCAAGGGGCAGAGCCAGCAAAGTCATCAACTCTACGATTTAATCTTAACCAAAGCCGTTAAGGTCGTGATAGCACACAGTAATACCGATGACGAGCCAATCATTTTAGAGGCCGAGATATTACAACAGGCCGGACTCGACATTGCTGATAATATCCTGCCCTACCCCGATAATGTCTTTAGCGGTTATCGGCTACTGACAGAATATTTTTGCTTCCCGGATCGATTCTTGTTCTTTGAGATGAACGGCATTGCCGATAAATTGACCAAGAACTATCGCAATACGATCAATCTCTATATTTATTTAACAGAGTCAGACATTGAGTTAGAGCATCAGTTCTCTGATCAAAATCTGGCACTCAATTGTACTCCTGTCATTAACCTGTTTGAGCAACGCGCAGAGCCTATCAGCTTAAAACATCAGAGCTTTAACTACCCGTTATCGGCAGACAACCGTCAGCGTAGTCACTTAGAGATTTTCAGCATTGACAGTGTTCACGCCAGCAACCATCTTGGTGATTCGACACAATATCTACCCTTTTATAGCGCCAAGCATTTCCAAAGCGAGCAGCGAACCTATTGGCATGCCAATCGAGTCGATGTATTTGAAGGCCAGCATGGCAACGAGGAAGCCACCGATATTGAGCTAAATTTTGTTGACCTTTCATTCAACCCTCATCACAGCAACGATCAGCTAGTGAGCAGTACAATCACCTGTTTTAATCGTAATACCGTTAAAAAACTGCCTAACTCATCCGGTCAGCCTCATTTCAAGTTTGTCGATATCGATGCCGCCGCTGAATCAATACAGTGCATCACCACCTTCACACCGACTTATAGACCCGCTCGTCAAGAGCGCGGATATTGGCGCTTATTTTCACACTTAAATTTAAATCATCTGTCTCTCAATGATAAGACCGGTGAGGCACTGCGCGAAATACTCAGCCTTTACAATTTCAGTGACAGTGCCAGCACCCGCAATATTATTAAATCAATCGTGTCACTGTATACGCGCCCCTATACCGCACCTATTACCATCGACGGTACAACAGCCATGTGCCGCGGCACAGAGGTAACACTGACACTCAATAAGCAAATGCTGCAGGGCACCAGTATTTTAATCTTTACATCCGTGCTAGAGCGCTTCTTAGCACTATATTGTTCGATTAATTCATTTTCTAAGCTCGTTGTGAAATTCAGCGATACTAATAAGGAGTTTAAACAATGGCCACCTCGCGCAGGAGAAAAAGCCCTGCTTTGATGGCGAGGCTTGCAAGAGAACCCTTTAAATTTGAATTCTTCCAAGCGGTTCGGCTACTTGAAAGAGCGGGGATGTCAGCTAACAATGGTACTAGTTTGGTCGCCGAAGGTGCGCCACCGTCTAAAGAGGTTGTTCGCTTTAGCAGCCGGAGTCAGTTGACCTTTAACGCTGCGGATATACAAAAGATTGGGCCATCAAAGTCTCGGCCAGAACAGTACTCAATGGAGGTTAATTTTACCGGTTTGGCTGGCAGCCAAGGCGTTCTTCCACATTATTTAAGTGAAATCATCCAACTTCGCCAGCGCGAGAAAGACAGTGCATTCAAGGATTATCTTGATATTTTCAACCATAGAAATGTCTCACTGTTATATAAGTCCTGGCAGAAGCACCGCCTTCCTGCTGCGGTAGAGCGACATCACCTGGCCAATCAAAAAGGCCTTGATATTTATAGTGACATTTTGTGCTCACTGGCGGGTTTTAATCAGAATCAACAACACCTGTGGCCGTTGTCAGCAGACAGTGTTGCCGGTGTTTCCGGTTTGCTTGCCAGAACAACAATGACCGCCGACAGCCTGGCAGCCATGATCAAACATCAATTCGGTCTGACGGTCTCCGTTGAGCAGTTTATTGGGCAGTGGCAATCGATAGACCCCCGCGTTCAAACAAGGCTGCCATCCGCTGACTGTGTCAACGGGTTAAATAATCAACTCGGTAAGAATGTCGTCATTGGCTCAAACAGCTGGCAGCTACAGAATCGATTCAGAGTACATGTCGAGCCATTAGATTATCAACGTCAAATGCAACTGACACCGGGCAGCGCAGAGATGAAGCAACTCACCGCAATGATCAAACTTGCAGCCGGTGTTGATTTAGATTTCGACATCTCTATTACTGTTGATCAAACAACCATCCAGTCTGCCCAGCTGATCGACAAAAAATACCGCCCTATTCTCGGCTGGAACACCCACCTCAGCCAGCATGATGACGGCAACAAAAAAGTTACCAACGTTCTGATCTCCCCTCAATAAATCAATATCTAAAGGATTAGCATCATATGATGAGTGTAAATTTAAAGTCGCTGGTTGATAAAATGACACCAACGCTTAGGCAAAGCCTCGAGGGCGCCGCCGGGCTTTGCCTCTCACAAACCCAATATAACGTCGAGCTTGAACACTGGGTTGCTAAGCTTTTGGAGCAGCAAGACTCTGACCTATATTTACTGCTCGAGAAACATGAGATCAATCTTGAGCGTCTTAACAAGCAACTGATCACCGCGATCAGTCGCTTTAAATCCGGTTCATCTCGGCCTGCAGCACTCTCTCCCGATGTCGTCACCGCCAGCAAGAATGCCTGGCTGCTCACCTCTGTTGAGTACCAACAACACATTATTACCAGCGGCCATTTACTCGCCGCCGTATTACTTGACGAGCAACAGCGCCGACAGCTGTGTGAAAACTGTCCAGCCTTGCGAGAGTTAGCAGCAGAGTCCCTGCGTAACACTGCCGGAGCTATTTTTGGCCAAACAGCAGAGACTGCAAACCTAAGCCCTGCCCTGTCAGCGGATACCGACCCGGCTAAGCAAACGGCTAAGGCAAGCAAGTCTCCCTCACTGGATAAATACACTGTCAACCTGACTGAAAAAGCAGTCAACGGTGAAATCGACCCGGTATTAGGGCGCGATGAAGAAATCCGTCAATGCATCGATATTCTCACCCGGCGACGTCAGAACAACCCGATAATGACCGGTGAAGCAGGTGTTGGTAAAACGGCGGTGGTTGAGGGTTTTGCTCTAAAAATCAGCCAGGGTGATGTGCCTCCTCCGCTGCGCAATGTTGCGCTCAGAACGCTGGACTTAGGGTTGTTACAGGCTGGGGCCTCGGTTAAAGGTGAGTTCGAGAACCGATTAAAATCCGTTATTGATGAGGTTAAGGCTTCACCTACACCAATTATTTTATTCATCGACGAAGCCCACACAATGATTGGAGCGGGCGGCAAAGAGGGACAAGGTGATGCCGCCAATTTATTAAAACCCGCTCTTGCCAGGGGTGAGCTGCGAACGATTGCTGCGACTACCTGGGCTGAATATAAGAAATACTTTGAACGGGACCCAGCGCTGACACGCCGCTTTCAGGTGGTAAAAGTCGAAGAGCCCGATGAAGAAAAAGCAATCAATATGATGCGTGGTATAGCCGAGACTTTGCAGCAACACCATAACGTTAGAATACTCGACGAAGCGATTGTCGCCTCTGTACAGCTATCCCATCGTTACATCCCTGCTCGCCAGTTACCGGATAAATCTGTCAGCCTACTGGATACCGCCTGCGCCCGAGTTGCGTTGAGTCAAAATTCTACCCCCGCATTGATTGAAGACGCCACAAGACGGATAGAAACCGCCGAGCGAACACAACAACGGTTAGCCAGAGAAAATGCAGCGACATCAGAGCATCAAGAACAGCTGACAGAGCTTGATGACGAGATCTCAGCGGCCCAGCAATTATTCACAGAATTAACCGATCAATTATCCCGCGAGCGAGCCATCATTGACTCAATTGATGGTTTACGGACTGAGATAGAACAACAATTTGACCTCGGCAATGCCATGCCTGAGTTACAGCAGCAACTACAACAACTGAACAGCGAGCTAGAGGACATTCAGCAGCAGCGCCCGTTAAGCAACGCCAATGTAGATAAACAGGCCATTGCCGATGTTATTGCTAACTGGACCGGCATCCCCATCGGCAAGATGGTTGGTGACGAGATTACCGCTATTGAGACACTGGCAGACACACTAGGCCATAGAGTGATTGGTCAGCCCCATGCGTTAGAAGCCGTGGCCCAGGCTGTAAGAACAAACCGAGCCGGCCTCACCGATCCCCGCAAGCCCGTCGGCGTGTTTCTATTTGCCGGCACCAGTGGCGTCGGTAAAACCGAGACAGCACTGGCATTAGCCGATACGCTTTACGGCGGTGAAAATAATATTACCACCATCAATATGTCTGAATTCAAAGAGGAGCACAAAATATCGATGCTACTCGGTTCTCCACCAGGCTATGTCGGATTTGGAGAAGGCGGCGTGCTGACTGAAGCGGCCAGGCGTAAGCCTTATTCTGTGATTTTGTTAGATGAAATGGAAAAGGCCCATCCAGGTGTACAGGATATTTTCTATAACTTATTCGATAAGGGCACCATAAAAGACGGCGAAGGGCGCGATATAGACTTTAAAAACACCCTGATTATTATGACCTCAAACGCTGGCGAAGACGCTATCAAGGCCATTTTTAACCAGGTAGAAGAGAAACCAGAACCCGATGTCTTGGTCGACAATATTCGGCCGTACCTACTGCAATGCTTCAAGCCAGCATTCCTAGGTCGCGCCAATGTCATCGCCTATTACCCGCTGGACGATGAAAATCTTATCGAGATTGCCAAGATCAATATGGGCAAGATTGAAAACAGGGTCAAAAGTCATTACGGCGCAGAGTTTAGCTATGACGAGGATAGCCTGCTACAAATAGTCGCCCGTTGTCAGGAGGCCGATACCGGGGCGAGGAATATAGAAAATATTCTGAATAAAACCATACTGCCGCAACTGGCCAGCGAATGCCTACAAAAACTCGCTCAGGAAGAGCCAATCAGTAACATTCACATCAGTACCACAGAGGATGGTGAGTTTGGTTATGTAATCAGCTAGAACCGTCAATAAGCCGCTGACGTAAAATGCGCCAGTGGCTTATTCAATTCTCAGCCACCAATCAATACCGTTGGTAAGCCCAATACAATGGTGCCGCCATGGGATGTGGAATCGCCCATTCTCGCCGCAGGCTTGCCACCCACTAAAACCGTGGCACTACCCATGGCAATCGAATCCGGCGGCCCCACACAGGTACACATACTGCCTACCGCTGCTGCCGGCAAACCACCAATCAGCACGGTTGGAGCACCCGGTACCACAATAGGCCCTCCCACATGTGGCACCACACCTGTTACCATTGGACAGACATGCATGTCTGTTATTCTTGACGCAGGCTTACCCATAATGACTCCTAAATATTACCGCGACCACCGGCGGCTAAATCCATCCCCTGTGCAATAAACTGCTTATAATACGCGTCGGGGTCTTGCTCATCCTTGGCCACCGCAGCCAACGCGATACAACCGGCAACGGCATGTGCATATAAAAATTCTGGTGGGGCTACATCTGGCTGCCCCTGGGGCGCTATGCTGCCGGCACTCCAATATGCTGCTGTTGCAGCCCAGCTTGCCGGCGTCTCAAACTTGGTCATATTAGCGCGATCAAACGCCTCTAACCGATGCTCTTCTGTCGGCTTCTGCACCCAGGTTTCCGCTGCTGTTAATGCATTAATATTGTCTTCATTTGTCTCCGGTGTATGCGCTTGCCGTGTCGCTAAACACGCCCACCAAACGGCCTCTCTTTTGGGCAGGCCATGGGCCAAAATCTTCACCGCATCATAAAAACAACAGTTATCACTTAACAGGCCTATAGTCTCAGCAGGAGGCATCTCGGGGCGAATGATTTTCTCTGCCTCCTCGCCAACCTCACAATTAGCTATGATATCGGCAGTCTGCTTTGCCTTGATTTTTATCGACGCTTGCATATTACGATTACCTACTAATTGATCTGTGTTAGAGAGCCTTTCAGCGTTAAGATACCGCTGGACTTAATTTCAGCCATCGCATTGGCGGCGGCACTGATCTTGATGGCCTTAATGTCGATACCGGCATTGGAGAGCTTAATACTGCTGCCACCCACTTTCAGTTCGATGCTGGTGGCTGCCTGTATGCTAATTGTTGATTTACTGCTGGTTTTAATACTGCCCGTCACGTCTGTGCTGTCATTACCAGACACCTTGACGGCGTGATTACCTTTAATCGTCAGCTGTTGATTACCCTTAACCGACTCACCCTGATTACCCTCAATGGATAATGTGTCATTACCTTTGATGGTATAGTTTCGGTCCTTTTCAATGGCCACTGTTTGCAGGCCCTTAATATCACCTTTCTGATCATTATTGATTAAGAAGTTATGGTCTTTACCTGCTTCAAAATAAACTTCTTCTGCATCTTTTTTATCATCAAATCGCAACTCGTTATGCATCCCCTCGTCTTTTGTTTTAAAGCCACTCTGGGTCTGAGTGTAAGCTGGGAACTGGTTACTGGGGTTGTAGACTGCACCGGAAACAACAGGACGCTCAACATTGCCGCCAATGTAATTGATAACAACCTCCTGCCCCACCCGAGGCACGAAAACTGCCCCCCAATCATTACCGGCAAAGGGTTGAACACTTCTCAACCAGACACTTTCGGCATTATTGTCCCAGGCGAAGGTTACTTTGACCTGTTTGTAAGGGTCTTTATGTTTTTCGGTTGCCACCTGTGTAACAAAGGCTATATGTGAATTAACCTGTGTCCGCTCGCTGTGACGAGGATTGGGCCGGTATGTTTGATCGGCACAGATACACTTGAATCGGTTGCTGTAAGTGGTATCAGTATTATTTGAATCCTGCAGTGAGTGGACAACCTCAATAACCAGGTATTCCTTGGCCTCTGATTCGACCGGGTGATTTAGCTTGAATTTAAAACCAGGTTTCAAAAAACTACAATCACTCTCTCCGTAGGCAACCTCAAAGCGGGCCTCTTCGCTCTCTAACCAACGATCAAGATAGCTCGATAACTCTTTGGCTGGTGTTTCAGTGCGTAATGCCTCCTTGGCCTTGGAGGGCAATCTAGCATCAACTGTCGGCTCAACAGCGGTCACCCCCCCCATGGATGATGACGAGACATTCGACTTCTTCAGCGTTTCGGCTGTTGAACTAAAGCTATTGTAATCACTGATATGGTATTTCTTTGGACGATAATTTAGCTCTCTATGCCAGCGACTAACGGTATTGCTAAAGGGAGCTGTGCCGGCGGGGGCGTACTCAACCGTGTAAGGTGCGCATTTTTGATAGCTGTTGGAGGCATCGTAAAACACTATTTCTAACTTACTGTCTGTATGAATATAAAAGTAGCCTACCCCTTCCTCGCTTAACAATCGATGTATGAAATCATAATCAGATTCATCGTACTGAACACAGTAGTTCCGCTCGAGCATTTGAGCCTGTGTTTGAAACGACACCGTCAGCTCAAAGCCATATTTGGCAAGCACCTCTTCGATGATTTTCTTAGCCGTCTTTTGCTGAAAAATACGGTTATTCGATGAGTATTGAATAAACCAGAGCGGAGATACCAGCTTGAGTCGATAATGCCTTAGCCCACTCTCATCGACGCCATGAATTGAACAATGACTGACAAGGCCTTTTATCACTCTTTTTTTACTATCATCTATCGCCACCTCAAGTACTACTGCCGTCGCTATTAATGCTTCAGCATCGATACTGTGATCATCAGATAATATATCAACATCAAATTCGAACTCAGCAGAAATAGACTCTAAGCCAGCAACATTGACCACGATGACATCCGAAGTAATGCCGGATTTCACCTTGGCCAGCCTATGCTCTTGTACTAGTTCAACCTCTGACATACACCATTCCTTTGGGTTACTACACAAACGACAAAAAGCTGGTTACAGAAAATTGTAACCAGCCTCATTAACACGTCAACAACGAATAGATTAAATCGGTTCAGCTGTCGCTAAGTTATAACCGACCAATACATTCTTAGGATTCTTATTGCTCTTATCTGCATGGGCAAGGTTTGCCTCAATGCGGGCAAAGCTGATCGATACTGTTTCTTGTGGCGCACCACCGGCACTGGCACCAACGCTGTATGAGCTGATCAAACAGTCATCCATGGTATACGTGGCATATTTTTCAAGGCCTGCTGCGCCTGTTTGTACGATATGTACTTCGACCTGAATACCTTCATCACCGGTGACAGACTGCTTGAATAAACCACCTGAGGCCGCGTCCATAGCCTTTGACACAGTGATTTCACTGATGCTTGGGCGAGTTGCTTCACGATTAGACAGATGACCGGCTTCCATGCTGATACCGCGACCGACGCCAAAAGAAAAGCTATCAACCTCAATCCATCCCTCGTAGCCCTTAGCAGTAACATTACCCGCTGGAGTCTTGCCGTTGTAATTCATGTAAATAGCCATAACAATAAGTCCTTTTAATTTTAAAAATTTTTTTACCACTAGCTAGCGGCGACACAAACATTTAAGCATATTCATTATTTTTTAAAACAAGAACCATCACTTTTAAAATCCACTCTGACACCATTAAAACATCATTATCAATATCCCAACAAGGATCGTGGCACCAAGGGTGATTTAAAAAAACGACTCCGGCACGATTTAACGCGCCGCCGATGATTTTTTGGGGCGTCCACGTTTCAAAGGACGAACTCTCACATTAGCTATCTTTTCTATCTGGTCCTTAAAACCATCACCTCCGAGTATCTGCCCAACACTTACCGTCTCGGCTATGTAATCCATTACCGCGACACCGAATTCATATTTGAACAACTGCTGATATGCATAACAACGTTGTTTACGGCTGTCGCCCAACTCTAAAAACAACGGATGATCAATGATCAGCGAGTCATTGCAGAGCCCTATATGGTGAGGAAAACTAGACCATCGATAATCTTCAACGTCATCAACCAGCCCCATATGAAGCGGCCTTAATTCAACGTAGCGATAGCAGGTTAAAAGATAGGCTGTCGAGTCGATGACACTGGACTTGTATCGACCACCCCACAGGGTGCCTGAGCGTTTATAGCGGTGATTAATATATTGTACATAGCGGCGCCCTAAAGACTGCATCATCGAAGAGATGCCATTGGGAATATTAGGGGTTGCGATTATTTGGATCATACTTGGCAGCAAAACATACGCATGGACATCTACCTTATACTGGTCCGACGCCGCACGCAGGCTCTGCAAATAGAAAGCATAATCATCATCACAAAAAAAACAGGGCAGACTATTATGGCCTACCTGTACGATATGCTGAGGGATATTGATCAGGTTGAGTCGAGGCAAACGTGCCATTGATTTATATTTCGTCCTAAATCCATTCCTCGGCCTGCGCTTTTTCATCCTTAAAAAAGAATGTATGCATTGAACCGAGCGCGCTTATTTTCAGCTAAAATACTAGAAAAAAGCACAAACTTCACGAACTATAAATATGTTATTCGGCACATAATATTATTTTTTAAATATGTCTTTTGGTATATTTTTTTATTCACTACCGAACAACCGATAAAAATTATTCGTCGTAATTTCCGCCAAAACTTGCACATCAATAGCCAACAAATCGGCGATATATTGCGCAACCAAACTGACATACTGCGGCTCGTTAGGCTTTCCGCGATGGGGCATCGGCGTCAAATAGGGCGAATCTGTTTCAATCAATAGACGATCGAGTGGTAACGCCTTAACAACATCACGAAGAGCATCGGCATTTCTGAAGGTGACTATCCCCGAAATAGAGATGTAATAATTGAGGTCCAGGGCTTTCTTAGCCATCGGCAAATCCTCAGTAAAGCAGTGAAGCACGCCGGCAGACTCCAAACAACCATGACCTGTTATCAACTCGATGGTATCGTCTTTGGCATCCCGGGTATGAACAATCACCGGCTTACGAAGCTCTTTGGCCAGCACCAAATGGTCAACAAAGCTTTGTCTCTGCTGCTTCAAACATTGAGACTCGTAGAAATAATCCAGCCCAGTTTCACCTATCGCGACAACATGCTTGCTATCGGCTAACCGACGTAGTCGCTCTATATCGAGCGGCGTCTCATCGACGCTCAAGGGATGCACACCGACAGAGGCGACAACTTCAGAATAGGTGGAGGCAATCTCAGAGCAGGTTAAAGAGTTTTCGAGGTCGATACCCACACAGAGCATCTTACCGACACCCTGCTGACGGGCACGGGCTATCACGCCAGCAATACCATCGTCATACCCCTCAAGGTTTAAACGGTCTAGGTGGCAGTGAGAATCAACAAGCGGGAGGGTTTGAACAGGCATAACAATACTTTCATAAAAATTTGCCGTGCAGTATACGGCGTTGTCGCCGATTTACATAGTATGCGTGGGACGATCTGATGCCAACGAACCGGCAAGATAGGTTTCAATTTTACTCACCGCTATCTCATCTTTATCGGCAAACTGAACACCAATACCGGCTGCACGGCCACCCTGCGCACCCTCAGGTGTCAACCAGACAACCTTGCCCGCAACCGGAATTTTCTCGGCCTCATCCATCAATGTGATCAGCATAAAAACCTCATCACCCAAGTTGTAAGCCTTTGTAGTTGGTACAAAAAGTCCGCCATTATTTAAAAAAGGCATATAGGCTGCATAGAGCACAGAAGCATCTTTGATTGTTAACGACAAGATACCATTTCTTGCCCCCGCCTTAGCACCAGCACCACCGATAGACATCACTTACTCCAACATTTCCAAGCACAACACAACTTTATTTTATAACCGAAGAATAACCGTAAAGAAGCACTATTTCCACTAGTTATTAATGACTTAAATCTGCAAGCACACCCTCTAGCAACAGCTGTTTATTGGGGCTTGCACCTTTGGTGATAACAGCCTTTAGTTTAGTCAATTTATCTACCTGCTGATGTAGTTTCTGCGGATTAAGCCTTAAAGCTAATAACCGGTACAGCACCTGGCAGTCCGCCATTGCTGTATATCCTCCGGTGGCCGTCCACTTAGCCAAATCAATATACCAATCCAACAGCCAGCCCACCACTTCGCCAAGCTCGGCTTTAGCCCACTTTTGAGCGACAACGACCAGGTCTGTCTGCCCCTCTAGCAATTGGGTCAATTCGGCCAGAATTTGCTCGCGCAGTTGAAGCTTGGGACTCTGGTCCAGCTCCAACGCCAGGGTAGGCTGCCCCTTGGCCACAGCCAATAAATATTTTGCCCGCTCCAGTCCACCCACCTGAGGTGCCAGCCACTGCTCACCCTGCTCAAAACTTATATCCCTAATCTGCAACAACTGGCATCGGGAACGGATAGTTGGCAACACCTGCTGGCTACTGACGCCCAACAAAATAATGACCGTACTTTCGCCAGGCTCCTCCAGACTTTTGAGCAGCGCATTTGAGGCATTTTCATTCATCGCCACGGCTGGGTCGATAATGACAATTTTATAGCCGCCCTGCTGACTCTTTTTGAGTACGAAATCTGAGACCTGCCTCACCGCATCAATTTTAATTTGCCGGCTGCCCTCCTCTAATGTCAGTACCTTATAATCCGGATGGGTGCCGACCTGATGCAATAGACAACTTTTACAGCTACCGCAGGCTTGCTTATCGACAGGCTGATGACATTGAAGATAGATGCCCAGGGCCTTGGCCAGAGATAGCTTGCCAAGCCCGGCAGACCCGGTGATTAGCAGTGCATGGGGTAAGATGCCGGCATCCACCTGTTCAATCAGCTGCTGCCAGCGATCTTCCAACCAGGGGTATATCATGGCGTATTCGCGAGCATTGGCAAGATGACACCGGCGATTTGCGCCTGCACATCGGCCAGTGGCTGTGAGGCATCAATAACAGCAAAGCGCTGAGGGTTGTCGGCTGCACGGCGTAAATAGCCCTCTCTGACACGATGAAAGAATGCCAGCTGCTCTGATTCAAAGCGGTCGAGTTCCCCGCGCTGACGAGCGCGTTCCATGCCAATTTCAACAGGCACATCCAATAGCAACGTCAAATCAGGCTGCACACCCTGCTGAACGGTTTGCTCTAGCTGTTCAATCAATGCCGTTGACATATTACGACCACAACCCTGGTAGGCATAGGTGGCATCGGTAAAGCGGTCACACAGCACCCATTCGCCACGACTTAGTGCTGGTAAAATCTTGGTATTGAGATGTTGCGAACGGGCGGCAAACACCAACAACAGCTCAGCCATCTCATCAACCTGCTCCCCTCTCTTGCTCAGCAGCAATTCTCTCAATTCTTCCGCCAATGGCGTCCCCCCCGGCTCGCGGGTATGAATAAACTCTGTCCCGCTGGCATTGAGCAACTGCTTAATGTATTCGACGTTAGTGGTTTTACCGACACCCTCACCACCCTCGATAGTGATAAACAAGGGCTTGGTCTTTGTCTCTAAACTCATGCTGCTACTCATTGGCCGGTGAGCTGCGATAATCATCACGGCGCTTTAATTGATAGGTTCTGACGGCCTTATTATGCTGCTCTAAGGTATCTGAAAACTGATGCGTACCATCACCCTTGGCGACAAAGTACAGGCTACTGCCCTGTTTGGGGTTTAGCGCTGCGTGTATCGCTTCTTTACCAGCAGCAGCGATAGGCGTCGGCGGTAAACCGTTGCGGGTATATGTGTTGTATGGAGTATCTCGACGTAAATCAGCCCGAGTAATCCGGCCGTTATAACGATCACCCATGCCGTAGATAACCGTCGGGTCAGTCTGCAACCTCATTCTCTTTTTCAAGCGACGAACAAAGACCCCGGCAATCTCACCCCGCTCTCTGGCAACACCGGTTTCCCTCTCAACAATACTGGCCATAACAAGGGCTTCGTAGGGGGTTTTATAGGGCAGATTTTTTTGTCGCTGCTGCCACTGCTGCTGCAAGACTGTCTGCAGCCTCGCCGCGGCGACGGCAATGATCTCACGATCGGTTTGACCGCGGGTAAAGGCGTAACTATCCGGGAAGATCAAGCCTTCAATGTTGTCGTGCTCACCATAGCCAAGCTCACTCATATAGACCGGTAATTCAGACAGCTGCAACGTCTGCTCTATCAGTGTATTCGCATGAATTTTGGCCAGCAGTTGCTTAAGCGTCAGTCCTTCCGTCAACGTGATTTGATAATACTTTACCGCCCCTTTACGCATCTTATCCAACAGCGTAATGGCGGTATCATTGACCGAGATCGCATACTCTCCCGCCTTGATATCTGTCAGCTCATAAAATCTCGCGTAGAGAACAAAAACACGGGCGTTTTCTATTATGCCATCAGCCTGCAGCTGATTTGCCACAGCACTAAAACTCGAGCCCTTGCCGACAACGACACTAGAACCGATAAACTGCTCTGCCAGTGGGGTATGCATCGTACGCTGCAACCACTGCTGGGCACCAAAACCAACCAGCACTGCGACAAAAACAGCCAGTAGCAATACACGTTTAAAAATTATCATTCACTACTCTTACATTATTATTGGGGGTAAATATCGATCAACGCATGCTGCAGCTGAGCAACTACTGGGTGACCGCTACTATTGAGCTCTATTGGCAAGCGTTTATCGGTATCAAGCAGGCAATCAACAGGGCAAATTCTCATCAAGCTATTGCAGACAAATACCGCTTCGACATGATAAAGCTGGCGGTAATATATTTCTTCGAACACCACATCATAATTAAACTTTTTTGCCAGTTTTTCAATAATTAACTGGCGCATTACGCCTGCCACGCCACAGCGTTTGAGACTACTGGTATACAGCGTGTTATTTCGCAACCAAAAAACATTACTCTGCGTTCCCTCAACAACATATCCCTGTCCATCGAGCATAATGCCTTCGGCAATGGCGTCATCATGCCACTCTTGCTTTGCCAATACCTGTGGCAGTCGGTTGAGATGCTTAAGCCCGGCTAACGCGAAGGCCTCTGGCAGCCTTGTTTGGCACTGAAAGACCGATATTCCGCCCTGTTCAACACCATAATCCACCATCGGTAGACACTGAAAAACACGCCTGTATTGCGCCTCTATTGGCGGCCGATAACCCCGCCCGCCACTGCCACGAGAGAGTATCAATTTCAGAATGAAAGGTTCCGAGGGCATGTCAGCGACAATGCGCTGGATCTCGTCAGCAATAAGTACTATTTGTTGCGAACAAAAGCCGAGTGCATGACAACCCTTTGTTAGGCGGGCCAGATGGTAATCCAACAACACAATCCTGCCGCCGGTCACCGGCATTGTTTCAAACAAGCCGTCGCCATAGGCCAATGCACGATCTGTCACGGCCAGCTGATCAACAACCTTTCCATTGATAACAACACAGCCAGTAATCAACGCCATAATTCTAACCGGAAGGTAAATAAGACCGGCGACGATAGTCGCCGGCAGACGGCTATACTCGTTTGAACAACAAGCTACCGTTGGTACCACCAAAGCCAAATGAATTTGAAACAGCAGCCTCAATATTCATTTCTTGCGCGGTATGTGGCACGTAATTAAGATCACAGCCTTCGTCTGGGTTATCCAAGTTGATGGTCGGCGGAGCCACCTGATCACGAATAGCCAATACTGAGAAAACAGCCTCGACAGAACCCGCAGCACCGAGCAAATGACCGATCATCGACTTGGTTGAGCTGACGGCAGCCTTTGCCGCAGCAGCCTCACCCATTGCCAATTTCACCGCCAAGCTTTCAGCGACATCACCCGCCGGTGTCGATGTACCGTGAGCATTGACGTAATGGATAAGCGAGGTATCGATACCAGCATCAACGATGGCATTCTTCATAGAACGCGCAGCACCACTGCCATCCGTCGTCGGAGACGTCATATGATAAGCGTCAGCGCTCATGCCAAAGCCGGCAAGCTCAGCATAGATTGTTGCGCCACGGGCCTTGGCCTGCTCATACTCTTCAAGCACCAGCATACCAGCACCATCACTGAGCACGAAACCATCGCGATCTTTATCCCATGGACGGCTGGCCGCTTGCGGGTCGTCGTTCCGGGTAGACAGTGCACGGGCTGCAGCAAAACCGCCTAAGCCAACCGAGGTTGTCGCCATTTCAGCGCCACCAACAACCATTGCATCAGCATCGCCGTGCTCGATCATACGAGCCGCGATACCAATATTATGCGTGCCCGTAGTACAGGCGGTGGTGACAGCAATATTAGGGCCTTGAAAGCCATATTTAATCGATATATTACCGGCAATCATGTTGATAATAGAGCCGGGGACAAAAAATGGGGAAATCTTGCGAGGACCGCTATTGTTGATAATATCGCGACCTTGCTCAATCGAGCCAATACCGCCAATACCAGAACCAATAGCACAGCCAATACGAGGTGCGTTTTCCTCTGTCGCTTGCAAACCAGAGTCTTCAATTGCCTGGATAGCAGCAGCCATACCGTATTGAATGAAAATATCCATTCGTTTGGCATCTTTCTTGGCTAAATATTGCGTGACATCAAAATCTTTCACCGACCCGCCAAAACGTGTCGTAAACGATGAGACATCAAAGTGCTCGATAGGCGCAATGCCACTTTTACCATTAAGTATACCGTTCCATGTATCGGCGACAGTATTACCTAAGGGAGTAATCAAGCCCAAACCGGTGACTACTACTCTACGCTTGGACACCAGACAATCCTCCTAAAAAATTATTATTGCTTTCACAATACAAAAAAAGCCGCTCTATGCAAACATAGAAACGGCTTTTCAATCTATGTCGTTAAGATATAGATTTACGCTAGGTTCTTTTCGATGTAATCGACAGCAGCCTGAACGGTAGTAATATGTTCTGCTTCTTCGTCAGGAATCTCAGTTTCGAATTCTTCTTCTAGAGCCATTACTAGCTCAACTGTGTCCAAAGAATCGGCGCCAAGGTCGTCAACGAAAGATGATTCATTTTTAACTTCTTCTTCTTTAACACCTAGTTGCTCAGCAACAATCTTCTTAACACGTTCGACAATGCTACTCATGGTAGTTTTAAACTCCTAGTTAGAAACTTTCACTGCAATAATTAAATACTTATTGCTATAAATGCGAAACCGAATTGTACTCGTATTTCACAGCGTTGTAATTGCTATAATTCAATATAGAACGAGATTTTACACATTTTTTGGCTGTTGCCAACCCTATGACATGTACATTCCACCATTTACTTGAATGGTTTCACCAGTAACATAAGCCGCGCCATCACTCGCAAGAAAGCTAACAACCGCCGCAATCTCACTGGGCTGCCCCAAGCGTCCCGCCGGTATATTTGATTGTAGCGCCTCTCGCTGCTCTTCAGGCAACTCTTTTGTCATATCGGTATCGATGAAACCTGGGGCAACAGAATTAACTGTAATATTTCGAGCGCCTATCTCGCAGGCCAGCGAACGCGCAAACCCCTGAACACCGGCCTTTGTGGCCGAGTAGTTTGCCTGGCCAGGGTTACCCATAGAGCCAACAACAGAGCTGATATTAATAATACGGCCCCAACGGGCCTTGGTCATGCCACGCAAACAAGCCTTGGTAACACGAAATACTGCGCTGAGATTGGTATTAACAACATCATCCCACTCAGCATCCTTCATCCGCATCATTAAATTATCGCGGGTAATCCCTGCATTATTTACCAAAATGACCGGCGCACCAAAGTCGGCAGTAATCTGCTTGATGACCGCAGTGACTGACTCAGCCTCTGTTACATTGAGAGCATAGCCCTGACCCGAAATACCAGCTTCAGCGAAGCGAGCAGTGATTTTTTCTGCACCAGACTCGGTCGTCGCTGTCCCTAAGACGGTAGCACCCAAACGACCCAAATCGTCAGCTATAGCAGCACCAATACCCCTGCTGGCACCTGTAACTAAGGCAATCTTACCTTGCAAACTCATAACAATACTCACTCTTAATATTGATTACTTCTTACTGAAATGTCGCCAAGGCTTTATCGAGGTTCGCCTGATCTTCCGTAGCGAACGCCTTGCCTTTTAACGCCCTATTAATACGACCACTCAAACCGGCCAGCACCTTACCCGGACCACACTCAACCGTCACCTCAACGCCCATCTCAAGCATAGTCTCTACGCAGGATGTCCACTGCACAGCACTGTAAATCTGCTCAACCATCAGCGCCTTAATCTTTTCAGGATTTGACTCTGTTTTGGCATTGACGTTATGAACAACATCAATCTGCGGCTGGCTAAAGGTGATCTTGTCAATCTCGACAGCCAACTTTTCACCGGCAGGCTTCATTAATTCTGTATGGAAAGGAGCACTAACCGGCAGTGGCAGGGCACGCTTGGCACCAGCCTCCTTACACAACACAATGGCAGCCTCAACAGCAGCCACATGACCGGCGATAACTACTTGCCCCGGCGAGTTATAATTTACAGCCTGCACCACACCGGTGGCCGAAGCCTGCTGACAAGCCTGCTCAATGGCCTCATCTGACAGGCCAATAATAGCTGCCATCGCTCCCTCACCCACTGGCACGGCGGTCTGCATGAACTGACCGCGCAGACGCACCAGATTCACCGCATCTTTGAACTCCAGCACGCCAGCACAAACCAGTGCCGAGAATTCACCCAGACTATGACCACCCAAAACCTCAGGCTTTGCGCCCTCTAACTGCTGCCATACACGCCACAAGGCAACGCTTGAGGTCAACAATAATGGCTGTGTCTTTTCAGTCAGGTTTAGCTCTTCTTGAGGCCCTTGCTGTGACAAAGCCCACAGGTCATAGCCAAGCACCTCAGAGGCCTCGGAAAAAGTCTGTTCAATAATCGGATAAGCAGCCGCCAATTCGGATAACATACCGACTTTTTGAGATCCTTGGCCTGGGAATAAAAATGCTAGTTTCAAATTGCTCACAATAAAATCCTATACTTATAATTTACTAAGGGAGCAGCTCGTCGAGCCTTTCCTCCATCAGTACTACCATGTCTTTTTTGATGCAATGGCCGGCGCTGCTAATCGCCTGCACAAACCCCTCAACATTAGCATTGCCATGACTTTTCACCACCAAGCCCTGCAGGCCGAGAAAATAAGCGCCATTATATTGCTGCGGATCGATCCTAGCCTGCAGACGATCAAAAAGTGGTTTAACAGCGGCCATTAGTAGCTTACTGACCGCACCACCACCAAACATTTGCTCACTGAGGCTGGCGATGAATTTAACCACTCCCTCACTGGTTTTTAAAGCAATATTACCGACAAAACCATCACAAACTATGACATCGGCAACCCCTGAGAATAAGTGATCACCTTCAACATAGCCGGTATAATTAATCTCACCCTGAGCCGACAACAGGGCCGAGGCGTGCTTCACCTGGCCATTACCCTTAACCTCTTCCTCACCGATATTCAACAGCGCCACCCTGGGCTTGTGCAAACCATCGACAGCCGAGGCCAGAACACTGCCCATGAGAGCGAACTGATACAGGTTATCACTGTTAGTATCGACATTAGCCCCAAGATCCAATAGATACGAGTGACCGCCAAGCGTTGGTATTGCTGTGCATATTGCCGGCCGGTCTATCCCCGGATAGGTTTTTAACACATAGCAACCTATGCCCATCAAGGCTCCGGTATTACCCGCACTGACACAGCCATCAGCCTTACCCTGATGAAGATATTCAATGGCCTGACGCATAGAAGAGCTTTTCTTATGCCGCAGCGCAAACGAAGGTTTGTCAGACATAGCGACAACTTGCTCGCAGTGAACAATAGAGAGACGTTTTTTAATAACAGGGGGAATACTTGCTAGATAAGGACTTATCTGAGCTTGGTCGCCAAACAAAACAATCTTGAGATTATCATCCTGTTTGAGACTTTCTATAGATGCAGGAACAGTTGTGCGAGGACCGAAGTCCCCGCCCATTGCATCGACGGCGATGCAAATCAAACTTAGTCGTCAGAACCAGTTTCGACAACTTTCTTGCCGCGGTAGAAACCGTCAGCAGTCACGTGGTGACGACGATGAGTCTCACCACTAGTAGCGTCAACAGATAATGTTGGGCCAGTTAAAGAATCGTGTGAACGACGCATGCCGCGGCGTGAACGTGTAACCTTACTTTTTTGTACTGCCATGGTGAGTTTAACTCCTCAGTCACGTTTAGATTTAAGACTCGCTAAAACCTTAAATGGATTATCAATTTCCTCTGGCACTTCTTCGATGTAGTCGTCATCTTGTGAAGTAAAGCCAACAGATGATTCGCACTCTGTCTCGGTGTGATAGTTGGTCGCTGGTACACTGATAATCAGCTCATCTTCCATCACCTCTAGCAAGACCACCGTTTCATCGCTTGCCACCATTAATGGATCGAGCGAGCGCGGTAGCTGCTGAGCCTGTTCGTTGTTACGAACAACCCCGAGCGCAATCTCAAGATCTAACTCCTGAGGCTTTGCTTTTAAACAGCGCTGACAGGTCACTTGTACGTTCGCATGAAGCCTGCCTCGCACAGTCGGAATACGACCCTGCTCAAACTCAAACTTCAATGAATACGTTACCGTACCGCTATCATCAGCTAGCGAAAGCAGCAGCCTAGACATCTTCGATATCGGCAACTGCCCTTCTATTTCTTTACCCTGAGCCGCAAATTTATGTAAATCTGCCTGCTTGGGAAGTACCCCTTCTAACATAAGCGCGCAATCATAGGGCTCTAAGAGCCTTCTGTCAAAAGATATTGCTCTCTTTGTATAGTTTTATAATACTTAACGGGAAAATAACCGATAGCATTAACATATACATAGGCGAACAATGCAGTTAATTCTGGCTTCATCCTCTATCTACCGCAAGAAACAGCTCGAATCTTTACGACTCGATTTTAGCTGTATCAGCCCAAATATAGACGAAACCCCTAAGAGTTCTGAAACACCACAGCAACTTTGCCAACGTCTTGCCCTGGCCAAGGCCAAAGAAATCGGTCACAAACACAGCGATGCTTTGATTATTGGCAGCGATCAGGTGGCCTATTGTGGCAACAAACAGCTAACCAAACCTGGCGGCTTCGACAAAGCATTCGAACAGCTCTCTCAATGCGCCGGCAAGCCAATTACATTTTATACCGGTATCGCACTATACAACAGCAAAATAAACACTCATCAACTCAGCTGCGAACAATACCGTGTCGACTTCAGACCGCTATCCAACCAAGAGATCACCAACTACCTAACAACCGAGCAGCCATACAACTGTGCCGGCGCCTTTATGGTCGAAGGCCTGGGCATCAGCTTATTTGAACGCCTGGAAGGTGAGGATTACAACAGTCTGATCGGGCTCCCCTTGATAAGACTATTGGCCTTCTTAAAAAACGAAGGTATCTCCCCGCTATTATAGGCAGCACCCAGCGGCGCTAACGCAACTGAAGACCGCCATACTGGGAACTCTCAACCATCGCCTCTGCCATTCCCAAACCAACGGACATTCCCAGACCCGAAAGCAACTGCGCAAAGGGGCTGCCCTTGTCACTGTAATCCACAATTTCCTCAAAGCCGACAACATCCCGTGCCACATACCCTGAGCTGCCAAGGCCATCAATCAAGCCGAGGGATAGGGCCTGCTCACCCGACCAAATCAATCCGGTAAACAAATCATCACTAACAACCAAACGATCTCCCCTACCCTGTTTTACCGCAGCGACAAACTGACCGTGGGTGGTATCGAGTACCTGCTGCCAGAAAACCTTATCCTCGGCCTTGGGCGGCTGAAAAGGATCTAGCAGGCTTTTATTACGTCCAGCTGTATACGTTCTGCGATCGACACCAATCTTATCCATCAGGCCAACAAAGCCAAAGCCCGCCGACACAACACCAATAGAACCAACCAGGCTGGCTCTATTGGCATAAATTTCATCCGCTGCCGACGCAATATAGTAGCCTCCGGATGCACCCAAATCGGCAATGACGGCATACACCGGCTTATCAGGGTACAATTCCCTTAGCCTAACAATCTCATCATAGACATAGCCAGACTGCACCGGACTGCCGCCAGGACTATTAATCGCGACGATAACCGCCTTGCTACTCTCCGCCTCAAAAGCACGACGCAGCCCCGTGACAATTTTATTTGCCGAAGCTGGTTTATCCGCGGCGATCACACCGTCTACACGCACCAACGCCACATGCTCTTCACCCACCGACAGCGATGGCTGAATGCGCGGATACAGCACCGCCAGGCCAGCAAAAATATAGACAAACACCAAGACCTTAAAAAAGACCCCCCAACGACGGGTCTTTTTTTGCTCTGCTGTTTGCTCCAGCAAAAGCTTCTCAAGTAAAGACCACTGCTTTTGCGTTAAATTTTCTTCCGACATCAAACCTACCCTTCTAACTGTCTTTTTTATACGTCCAACAACTGCCTAATCGATGAAATAACTCGGGCAGGCTGACAAAGCTCAAGCCTGGCCAAGGAATGCGCACCATAATCGACGGCAATAGCAGCAACACCGGCATTATTCGCCATCCTTAAATCGAAATCGGTATCACCAATCATGACCGCCCTCGATGATACCACCGACATCTCCACCAGTAGCTCATGGAGCATTTGCGGGTTCGGCTTGGACGCGGTCTCATCGGCACAGCGGGTAGCAGAGAAATAATGCACCAAACCATGCGCCGATAACATCCTATCCAGACCCGCCCGCGTTTTTCCCGTCGCAATGGCCAAACTTGCGCCACTCTCTTTCAGCGCCGCCAGCGTCTCCTCGACGCCATCAAACAAATGACAGCGAGCCGCATTATCCAACAGCCGATACTCATGCTGGTACCCCTGCTGCATCGCCAGCTTAGACGCCGAATCAGCCTCGGGGAACAGCTCGTCCATCACCTCGGGCAAGCCCAGACCGATAATTTGACGAATCTGTTCATCACTCTGATAAGGCATCGACAGTCGATCAACAGCTGCTTGCATCGCAGTAATGATTTTAGCGGCAGAGTCAACCAAGGTGCCATCCCAATCGAAGATATAAAGCTCAGGATTACCGCTCATCTTTGTTCAGCCGATCCACCAACTTGCTCAACTCTTCAGGCAGTTTAGCCTCTACCTGAACGCGCTTGCCAGAGAGCTCAAAATTAAGGCGCCAGGCGTGCAAAAATAGACGCTTGGAACCCAGCTCACGCATTTTCTTGTCGACGGCCTCATCGCCATATTTATCGTCTCCCACCAATGGGTGGCCCGCATATTGCGCATGCACTCTGATTTGGTGAGTACGGCCGGTCACCGGCTTGGCCTCAATCAGCGTGGCACCTTTTAACCGCCTGACTATAGAGAAACGGGTCAGCGACTCTTTACCGTCAGCGGCCGGCCTGACGACACGCTCACCACTCTTGAGTTCGTTTTTCTTCAGCGCCACGGAAACCGTCGAGCGGCGTTGCGGCCACTCGCCTGCAGCCAATGCCAAATAGCGCTTATCCATGCCGACACCGCGGAATAATTCATGTAACGCACGCAGCGCACTGCGCCTTTTTGCCACAATAATACAACCCGAGGTATCGCGATCCAGGCGGTGCGCCAACTCCAAAAACTTGGCCTCTGGGCGCATCTGCCTCAACGCCTCGATCAAACCCAAACTAACACCACTGCCACCATGAACAGCCAAACCCGACGGTTTGTTAACAATCAAAATACCATTATCCTCGTACAGGATTGATTCAGCCAATCGAGCCTTCAAGCCTTCACCAGCAAGGGCAACCTCACCCCGCTCAGCCAGACGCATCGGCGGCACGCGAATCAAATCACCCGCCACCAATTTGTAATCCGGTTTGGTCCGCCTTTTGTTAACCCGCAGCTCACCCTTTCGCAACAGTTTATACAAGCGAGACTTGGGCAAACCCTTGAGCCTCGAAAGCAAAAAATTATCAACACGCTGACCCTCATATTCCGAGTCAACCTCAAAAAATTGTACACCTGTGCCCGGTGCCGGCTTCTCATCATTCATGAACACAATGATAACACGACCATAAGCAATTGAAGGGAAATATGATTGCTGTTATAATCAGCCGGTCTTCAAGCAGAAACAATAGACAATCTGTGGTAGCCGAACAATATTCCGCTACTACTGCGAGCCCGGCCTGGAACCGATTATTGGCCAGAAGCACGAGGCGCAGCTGAAGCAAAAACGATTTATTACAGATTCCCTGTTTGAGCCATCGATGATTCAACCCGCATTTTGGGTAAGGCGATTAGCTCGAGGGAATATATGCACTAACAGCAAAGTATGGTTTAAGCCCGCTTGCTAAAAGGCAAAATTAGAGTAAATACTGCGCAGCCTTTCGAGACTGCAACAATTAGGCTGCCAACGCATAAGACCTATAGATAAGTATTTAAATATTGAGACGGTGAAACAAAGCGATGATACGCTGAATTAGCGTTCACCTATTGAGCTCAAACATTGCACTAAGCGCTTAGATCACAACCATTAAGCTGCTGAATTCACTGTATATTTACAGCTGCAGACTCTGATCAACACCTGCTATCAAGCCGTCTTCATTCCGTGCATGCCTAAACGAAAGTGGCACACATGAAAAGAATGCTTATTAACGCAACTCAACCCGAAGAGCTGCGCGTAGCAATGGTTAACGGCCAACGCCTTTACGACCTAGACATCGAGAATCGCACTCGCGTCCAAAAGAAATCCAACGTCTACAAGGGTAAAATTACCCGCGTAGAACCCAGCCTAGAAGCAGCCTTTGTCGACTTCGGCGCCGAACGCCACGGCTTTTTGCCGCTGAAAGAAATATCGCGCGAATACTTCTACAAGAAGTCTGAAAGCGGCCGTCCACGCATCAAAGATGTGGTCAAAGAAGGCACCGAGGTTATTGTACAAGTCGATAAGGAAGAACGCGGTAACAAAGGCGCCGCCCTTACCACCTTTATCTCCCTCGCCGGCCGCTATCTGGTACTGATGCCAAACAACCCAAGAGCCGGCGGTATTTCTCGCCGCATCGAAGGTGATGAGCGCTCTCAATTACGTGAAGCATTGAACTCTATCGACATGCCAAAGGGCATGGGCGTCATCGTTCGCACCGCCGGCGTGGGCCGTGAAGCCGAAGACCTACAGTGGGATTTCAACTACCTACTCAACCTTTGGAAATCAGTCACTACCGCCGCACAGAAAAATCCAGCACCGACACTGCTACTCCAAGAAAGTAATGTCATTATCCGTGCTGTTCGCGACTATTTACGCGAAGACATCGGCGAAGTTATGCTCGACAGCCCCGAGGCGCACAAAGAAGCCCTCGACTTTGTCTCTCAGGTTATGCCTCAGTATCAGAGCCGCATCAAGCAATACATCGACCCGGTACCGCTGTTTAATCGCTACCAGATCGAAAGCCAGATCGAAACTGCTTTTGAACGCGAGGTCAGCCTACCCTCTGGCGGCTCTATTGTTATCGATCCAACAGAAGCCTTGGTATCTATTGATATCAACTCTGCCAAAGCGACCCGCGGCAGCGATATCGAAGAAACAGCACTACAAACCAACCTTGAGGCAGCAGATGAAATTGCTCGCCAACTAAGACTGCGTGACATCGGCGGCTTAATCGTCATCGACTTTATCGATATGTCGAGCCAGCGTAACCAACGCGAAGTTGAAAACCGCGTCAAAGATGCACTCGCCATGGACCGTGCTCGCATCCAAGTAGGCCGTATCTCCCGCTTCGGCCTGCTGGAAATGTCTCGTCAGCGCCTGCGCCCATCACTTGGCGAAACCAGCGCCAAAGTCTGTCCTCGCTGTAATGGCCAGGGCACTATTCGCGACACCAAATCATTGGCACTCTCCATCTTGCGCCTACTGGCGGAAGAGGCTAACAAAGAGCGTAGCGCAGAGATCCGCGCCATCGTTCCCCTGAAAGTGGCTACTTATTTACTTAACGAGAAGCGTGGCCTAATTCACGATATCGAAGTCAATAACAACACCCGCGTACTGGTTATCGGCAACCCCGATATGCGCACACCGCACTATGATGTACAGCGCCTCAGAGACGATAACAGTCTCGCCAGCGTGCAGGAACTGAGCTACTCAATCAGCCTCGAAGCCGAAGAAGTACAGGACTACAAGCCAAGCACTGTCGTCCCCACTCAGCAGGTTGCCGCCGTGCAGACAGTTACCCCTGTCGCCCAAGCCGCCAACGAAGAAGCACCCAAGGCAGCGCCAGCCAAGGCTAAAGAAAAAGCCGCACCAGCAGCTCCAGGCTTGTTTGCCCGTCTCGGCAGCGCTATTTCATCACTGTTTAGCGCCGAAGAAGAAAAGAAAGAGGAACCGAAAAAGCCTCAGACCAATAATCGTCGCAGCAACAATAACGGTCAAAATCGTAACAACGACCGTAACCGCAACCGTAATCGCAGCAACGACCGCAATCGTAACAGTGATAACCGCAGTGACGGGCGCAACGATAAACGCAGCGAAGGCCGTAGCCGTAATGACGGACGCAGCGACAGCCGTAGCGAAGACCGCAGCCGCAATGATGGGCGCAGCGACAACCGCAATCGCAACGACAGCCGCAGAGATGCTGACAAGCGTGAGCGTCCAGCAAATCAGCAGCGCAACCGCGACGACGCACCACAGCGTAACCGCAACCGTAACGACAAGAACGACAACCGCCAGCAACAGCCTAAAACTGAAAACACTGACACCCGTCAAAACGAGTCTGAAGACAGCAACAACGAAGGTAGCCGCCCTCAACGTCGCCCGTCTAATAAGCGCAATCGCTCGCCTCAGCAACGCCGTCGCGGCCAACGCATGAGCGAAGAGAACCGCAAACAAGAAGAGAACGTCTCTACTGACAAGCAACAACCTGCCGTTGTTGCACCAGCGCCTACCGCTGCACCCAAGGCTGAAGCCGCCGTCGAAGCACCCAAGGCTCAAGCTGCTGTCGAAGCACCTAAAGCCGAAGCCGCCGTCGAAGCACCTAAGGCCGAAGCCGCCGTCGAAGCACCTAAAGCCGAAGCCGCCGTCGAAGCACCTAAGGCCGAAGTCGCTGTCGAAGCACCTAAGGCAGAAGTCGCTGTCGAAGCACCTAAGGCAGAAGTCGCTGTCGAAGCACCTAAGGCAGAAGTCGCTGTCGAAGCACCTAAAGCCGAAGTCGCTGTCGAAGCACCTAAGGCCGAAGCTGCCGTCGAAGCACCTAAGGCCGAAGCTGCCGTCGAAGCACCTAAGGCCGAAGCTGCCGTCGAAGCACCTAAAGCCGAAGTCGCTGTCGAAGCGCCCAAGACTAAAGCAGCACCAGCACGAGCGTCCAACGACCCCCGCGCCAAGTCAAAGCCAGTCACCAAGCTTGAGGTAACCAACGTTGCCTACACAGGCCAGGATGACTTGGCACCGCTTGAAGCGATCGAAGCACCGAGCAAGTCAAAGGCTCGCGCCTCGAACGACCCGCGTAACAACAGAGCGTAACCACCGCTCATCGACCCAAAGCAATGCGGGTTGATCATAAAAAAGGCTGCCAGTAGGCAGCCTTTTTTTATGTCAAAAAATAAATCACATCACCGCAACCGTAGACACTAATGACCAGTATTTGCTACGACCACTCAATTACGTTGGGACGTTAGGACGTTAGGACGTTAGGACGTTAGGACGTTAGGACGTTAGGACGTTAGGACGTTAGGACGTTAGGACGTTAGGACGTTAGGACGAGCATAAAAAAAGCCCGAGTCATGACAACTTGGGCTTTTTTATTTCGCTCTGGGTATTCGGCGAATTAGAACAGGTTGAACAAGAAGATCGCACCGACGCCGACTGGGACAACATAGCGCGTCATCATACGCCAGAGGCTAAACATCGTCGGAGACATCTCGGATAACTGCTCCCGGGCGAAGTGCTTGGGCAGACCCCAACCGATCAACAACGCTATCATCATACAACCTAACGGCATCAATACGTTGGCGGTGGCATAATCCAATATATCGAAGAAATTCTTATCGGCAACGGTATAACCCGACCACTCGTTGAACGACAACACACAGCCGATACCGAGCACCCAGGTAAACATGCCAACCGCAGCCGTGGCCTTGGCACGACCCAACTTGGTGCTCTCAACCAAGCGCGCAACCGTCGGCTCGATCAACGAGATCGACGAACTGACCGCCGCCGCCGCAATCAAGACAAAGAACAGCGTGCCAAGGAACTGACCACCCGGCATATTGGCAAAGGCCAATGGCAAACTGATAAAAACCAAACCGGGTCCCTGACCTGGCTCCAAGCCGTTGGCAAATACAATTGGGAAGATAGCAATACCCGCTAAGATGGCAACCATGGTGTCCAACGCAGCCACTGCCACCGCTGTTTTACCAAGATCCTGCCCCGGCGCCATATAGCTGCCGTAAACCATCATCGAGACACAACCCAAACTCAGAGTGAAGACCGCCTGACCCAGTGCCGCCAAGACGCTGGCAGAGGTGATATCTTCCGGCCTAAAGGTGAATAGGAAGCGCATACCGGCCTCAACATCACCGGTGGCCAATGAATAGGCCACCATGATAAGCAACAGTACGAACAGTAGAGGCATCAGAAAACGCAGGCTACGCTCCAAACCCTTGACCACGCCACCGGCGACAATCGCGACGGTCAACACCGTAAACAGAAAATGCCAAAACAGCATATTGCCCGGATTGGCCAAGAGTTCGCCGCCGAATTGATTGCCGACAAACTCGGCATTGGCACCATTAAAAACACCGGTGGCCATTTTAACAATATAATCCAGCGACCAGCCGGCGATGACACTGTAAAACGCCATTACCAAGACGCCGCTCAGCGAGCCCATCCAGGCAATACTGCGCCAGTATTTAGAGATATTGTATTGTTCGGTCAAGGACTGCAGTGCGCCGATGGGGCTTTTGCGCATGGCACGACCAATCATGGTTTCGTTCATCAACATTGGCGCACCCAGCAGAGCGACAAAGGCCAAATACATCAAGACAAAGGCGCCGCCGCCATTCTCACCCGCCATATAGGGGAACTTCCAAATATTCCCCAACCCCACTGCCGAACCTGTCGCAGCAAGGATAAACGTCAAACGACTCCCCCAGTGCATAAAGTTTGCTTCTGTAGTACCTGCTACAGCCATTTTTTATTCCCCGTTTCTTTTAATCACAGCCAAAGACCACGCCTTTAGTTTTCCGCCTGCCATTTTTCATATTACAGCGCCAAAAACATTGATTTAAATCACTGTGGCAAAACTTGCCCACAGTGCTGACAAAATATTAACAAAGTTTATCTTCTATTCAACCAATACTCCTTGTAGCAGCAACAGCGTAGCCAACAACCGGCATAATGACAGTCTGCCTCAGCGACCGTATTTTGCCACTGCAAACATACGGCAGAATAATTGCTTTGATCGATAAAAAGGGCTTGAACTGATTCAATCGATACGTATAATGCGCCACTACTTGCTGCGGAGGAGTGGCAGAGTGGTCGAATGCACCGGTCTTGAAAACCGGCAAGGGTTAATAGCCCTTCTAGGGTTCAAATCCCTACTCCTCCGCCATTATTCTAGAAGGTCGATCCGCATTAGCAGATCGGCCTTTTTTATTGCTCAATATTATCCTCATTGCGGGTGTTTATTTTTTAATCACTTGAAAAATAAACGTAAAAAACAGGTTTTTTTGCTGAAAAGGGCTTGCCAGCCTTTACCCTGTCCGTATAATGCGCCCCTACTTGCTGCGGAGGAGTGGCAGAGTGGTCGAATGCACCGGTCTTGAAAACCGGCAAGGGTTAATAGCCCTTCTAGGGTTCAAATCCCTACTCCTCCGCCATTATTCTAAAAGGTCGATTAGCTTAGCTGATCGGCCTTTTTTTATGCCTGGGATTTTAGCCCTTTAAAAACAGCCCCCTTGCCCCCATAATCATTAACATGACTTATTTTGCTAGCCTATTGATTAACCAGTATTAATAGACAGGCACTTGCTTTCATACTGTGGCTCAGTATGATGAAATGATTAAATTGCTCAATTATTGGAGACAGGACAATGGCTAATACGCCTTATATGAATAGCACCGCCACACAACAGGCGACTATTCCCACTCATAAAGTGCTTAAAAACACCTATATGCTACTCGGCCTAACCCTGTTGTTCAGCGCCTTTACCGCCTTTGTTGCCATTGTTATTGGCATGGGCCAGATGGCTGCCTTCGGCTGTATGCTCGGCGGCTTCGCCATGCTGTTTGTGGTCAACAAGACAGCGGACAGCGGCAAGGGTATCGGCATGATTTTTATCTTTACCGGCCTGATGGGCGCCTCTATTGGCCCAATGCTTAGCCACTACCTGTCCATGGCCAACGGCCCACAGATTGTGTTTCAAGCGCTTGCCGGCACAGCACTGATTTTCTTCACACTGTCCGGCTATGTATTAACCACCCGCAAAGACTTCTCGTTCATGGGCGGTTTCTTAATGGTCGGCCTGGTTATCGCCGTTATTGCCAGTATTGCCAATATCTTCCTCGGCATCCCAGCACTGAGCTTGGCAGTTTCTTCTGCCATTGTTCTGATCATGTCTGGCCTGATCTTGTTTGATACCAGCCGCATCATCAACGGCGGTGAGACCAACTATATCCGTGCCACGCTGTCACTCTACCTCAACGTGTTCAATATCTTTGTTCACCTGCTGAGTATTCTGGGCGTGATGAGCGACGATTAATCGGCCCGGCGGCTTGATTAATCAGTTATAATGGCGACTTAGGTCGCCATTTTTTATTCCTGAATATTAACAACGGTTTTCTATGATCTTCAGCATCGCCATCTATGGAGCTCCCTACAGCAGCGCAGCCAGTATCAGCGCCATCCAGTTTGCCGAGGCGGCCACCGAGCAGGGGCATGAACTCTACCGCGTGTTCTTCTATCATGACGGCGTCCAAACTGCCTCATTATTTACCACCCCACCCCAGGATGAACCTGCACTTTATCTACGCTGGCAGGCACTGGCACGCGACCACAATATAGATTTGGTGGTCTGTGTTGCCGCCGCCCTCAAACGCGGCGTACTCGATCAAGATGAGGCCGAACGCTGGAGCAAGCCTGGCAACAACCTCGCCGAATCATTCACGCTTTCAGGCCTGGGCCAGCTGGTCGACGCGACGATTAAAGCTGACCGCCACATCACCTTCGGAGATTAAAATGAGTAACAAACTATTGATTGTACTCAGCCACTCTCCCTATGGCAGTTCGCTGGCCAAGGAGGCCATTGATGCCGCCCTGGCTGCCGCCGTGTTTGAACAAAAGGTACAGCTGTATTTCACCGGCGAGGCTGTCTGGCAGCTGTTAAAACAGCAGACCGTCGACCGTAGCACACAGAAATCCATCGAGGCCAATCTGCAGGCGCTGCCACTGTATGATGTCGACGAGATTTATGTCGATAACTCCGCCCTCAGCAGCAGGGCCATCAGCCTTGAGCAGTTGAATATCGAGGCACAGCCGGTGGATAGAGCCGCCATTCAACAGATCATTGCCAACAGTGACACGGTATTGAGTTTTTAATATGACCCTACACATCGTCAGCAAATCACCCTATCAAAGCGACTGCTTGAGCAACTGCCTCAATGTCATCGCCGACGACGACATTCTGCTACTAATAGAGGATGGCGTCTATGCCGACACAGGGGACTGGCAGCAGTCACTGGCCAGCATCAACGCCACTGTACTGATACTCGACAACGACAGCCAAACACGGGGGCTTACACCCTCTTTCGACACCGTCGACTACCCCGGCTTTGTCACCCTGAGCTGTGATACTCCCCGCTCCATCAGTTGGTTTTAAGCCCTATGACAACGCTCGATAAACACGGCTTTTTGGCCAATCTTGACGACTGGTCTGAACAGGTTGCTAAGGAGCTTGCCGCCAGCGAAGGGGTTGAACTCACCGAGGCCCACTGGGAGGTGATCTACTGCCTGAGACGCTTTTATCAAACGTTTCAGCTATCACCGGCAATGCGCCCGCTGATCAAATTTATCAAACAGGAACTGGGCGATGACAAGGGCAACAGCCTCTACTTACTGACGCTCTTCCCCCAGAGCCCTGCCAAGCTCGGCAGCAAGATTGCAGGCCTGCCAAAGCCCGACAACTGCCTTTAACACAGAGCCACAACCACATGAATAAAAAAAGAAAAATCGATCTCGTCGCCCGTCCTGACGAACACCCTTTCGCGCAATATATTCGAGTGATTGGCAAGGGCAAGAAAGGATCTCGCAGCTTCAGCTATGACGAGGCTGTTGATGCCATGACCATGGTTTTTAATGGCCAGGTAACCGACTTTCAACTCGGCGCCATGCTGGCCTTGCTACGCGTTAATGAAGAGAGCCCTGAGGAGCTGGCTGGCTTTGTCACCGCCGCCCGCAACCACATACAGGCACCCACCTCAATTGCTGTCGACCTCGACTGGTCATCCTATGCCGGCAAGCGCCGTCAGCTACCGTGGTATTTATTAGCCGCGTTATGCCTCGCCGACAGCGGTTTACGGGTCTTTATGCATGGCGCCAAGGGCCACACTGCCGGCCGCATCTACTCAGAGGATGTGCTGGCCTATTTAGGCATCGATGCCGCCACAGATTGGCAGCAGGTTGGCAGCCAACTTGACAGCGACAACTTCGCTTTTATGTCCCTACAAACTTTATGCCCGCCACTGCAACGCATTATCGAGCTACGCAATGTCATGGGGCTGAGAACGCCGGTACACACCCTCAGCCGATTGCTCAACCCACTGGCGGCCGATTACAGCCTGCAGAGCATCTTCCATCCCGCCTATGGCCCCAGCCATCAGCGCGCCGCACAGATTCTGAGGCAAAAGCACGCGCTGGTAATCAAGGGGGAAGCGGGTGAATTTGAGCGCAAGCCGGATGCCAGCTGCGCCTTGCTGAGCGTGGATGACAGTCAATTGAGCGAACAAAGCTGGCCCAGATTGACCGAAGAGCGTATGCCGAAGCTGGAAAGCCTCGATGTCGACAGACTCGCCGCGGTTTGGCATGGCGAGCACGATAGCTATGGCGAGAAAGCCATCCTAGGAACCATCGCACTGGTATTACACCAGCTGGGCAAGGCCGACGATCACCAGCAAGCCTATCGATTAGCCGAGACCTATTGGCAGCAGCGCAACCCCAACCGCATCAAACAGGATGGCTAATCGGCATCCTGTGATCGACATATTAGCCTCGGTAACCATCCGGGTTTTGGCTTTGCCAACGCCAGCCGTCTCGCGCCATCTCGGTAATACCCAGCTCGGCCTTCCAACCTAAAGCAGATAAGGCCAAGGCAGGCTCTGCATAGCAACTGGCGATATCGCCAGGGCGACGCGGGGCAATGGTATAAGCAATGGCTTTGCCCGAGGCCTGTTCAAAAGCGGCAACGACCTCTAATACGGAATAGCCCTTGCCTGTGCCGAGGTTATAAGCAACGGCACCGGGCTTCTCAGCCAGCTTCTGCACCGCCTTTAAATGCCCCTTGGCTAAGTCGACTACGTGAATATAATCGCGCACACCGGTGCCATCGACGGTGTCATAATCATCACCAAATACCTGCAGAGCATCCCGCTTGCCGATGGCGACCTGGGTAATAAACGGCGTCAGATTATTGGGGATACCGTTGGGATCCTCGCCAATAAGACCGCTCTCGTGTGCTCCCACCGGATTGAAATAGCGCAATAGCACAGTATTCCAGCGCGAATCAGCCACCGGTAAGTCACCTAGCATTTCCTCTACAATCAGTTTTGAACGACCATAAGGGTTGGTAGCGGACAGCGGACTATCTTCAGTAATCGGCAGCACTTCCGGGTCACCATACACTGTCGCCGATGAGCTAAATACCAGATCGAAAACATCATGCTCAGCCATCACTTCACACAATACCAATGTGCCGGCAACATTGTTTTGGTAGTAACGCAGCGGCTGTGCCACCGACTCGCCGACGGCTTTTAGGCCAGCAAAGTGAATCACGGCGGTAATCTCATGCCGGGTGAAAATAGCCGTTAAGGCGGCTTTATCGCGGACATCGGCATGATAAAAAGTTGGCGATTGATTGGTAATCGTTTTCACCCGCGCCAAGGACTCCGCTGAGCTGTTGGTTAAATTATCGACTACCACCACATCGTAGCCCGACTGTAACAACTCGACACAGGTATGACTGCCTATATAGCCGGCTCCGCCGGTCACCAAAATACTCACACTTTTCTCCTAAAATTCTGTCACCTACAATTTATCTCACTCTAACATATTGCACTCACACGATATCAGTTATAATCGCGACGTTTTTCAGTTCACTCATCACTTGGTTTATTTGCTATGCCACTCAGCCAGTTTAAGCCCGAACAATACGATCAATTACTCAACGACAAGGTTGCCACCACCCGCGCCCTTTTCGACGATGTCGCCATGCCTGAGGCAGAAGTCTTTGCCTCGGATAAGCAGTACTACCGTATGCGCACCGAATTCAAAGTCTGGCACCAAGACGATGAGCTTTACTACGTGATGTTTAACCCTGCGGCGGCAAAAAAACCGGTTCGAGTCGATAGCTTTCCCGTCGCCGGCGAGGCCATTAACACACTGATGCCGGTGCTGATCGAGGAGCTTAAAAGCTCTACCACGCTGCGCCATCGACTGTTTCAGGTTGAATTTCTGTCGACCTTGGCCGGCGATATGCTGGTGACTCTGATTTACCACCGCCAGCTCGACGACCAATGGATCAGCGAGGCAACGGCACTAAAAAAACGCCTCGGCATCGATATTATTGGCCGTGCCCGCAAGATGAAAATCTGCCTCGATCGCGATTTTGTGATCGAAAAATTGCCGCTGAGCCTGGGTGAGTTCAGCTACAAACAGGTAGAGGGTGGCTTTACCCAACCCAATGCCAAGATGAACTGCAGTATGATTAACTGGGCCGTCGATGCCAGCAAAGATAATGGCGGCGATTTGGTCGAACTGTATTGCGGCAACGGCAACTTTACCCTGCCGCTGTCTCGCCAGTTTGATAAGGTACTGGCCACCGAGATCTCCAAGACCTCGGTGCACTCGGCACAGTACAATATCGCCGAAAACAACATCGATAATTTGACCATTATTCGCATGTCGAGCGAGGAATTTACCCAGGCGCTCAACGGCGAGCGCGAGTTTAGGCGGCTGAAAGGTGTCGATCTCGACAGCTACCAGTTCTCGACTGTTTTAGTCGACCCACCCCGCGCCGGCCTCGACAGCGAAACCGTCAAGCTGGTACAGCGCTTCGACAACATACTCTATGTCTCATGCAACCCGCATACGCTGGCCGAAAACCTCACCACTATTAATCAAACACACGAGGTGGTTAAACTGGCCTTTTTTGATCAGTTTCCCTATACCCATCACATGGAAACCGGTGTCTACCTGAAGCGCCGAGACAGCTAATCCAGCTCGCCATAATCGCTATTGCTGCTCGATCTGATAGCGATTATTGCCATCGACGGTAATGATTATCTGATACAGCTGCCAGCGCTCGACTCGCTTAACCAGAATACCGCTGGCACGGTTCAAGCCCTGCTTCGCGACAAAGCGTAGACGCCCAACGGGTTGTAAATCGACTTGTTGTTCGACCACCCCACCCGCCGGTATCGCCGGCACCGACTGACCATTAGCCGCGGTAATACCCGAACCCGTTAAGACAAAGCTATCGACGGCTCGGGGGCTATTATTGACCACGACTAATTGCAGCGTTGTCGGCCTATTAAGCCCATAAAATAACGCCGCTAACAGTACGAGACTGATAGCGGCGATCACAATCTTATTCATTGCCAGGTTTTACAGCGCAGAGCTGCCCGTGCTGCCGTAACCACCCTCGCCGCGATCGGTCTCGGGTAACTCATCGACTAGCTCGGGGGCAAAATAGGCGGCTTTTTCGATGATTAGCTGGGCAATCTTATCACCAAAATTAACGCTGAAATCGACCTCGCTGCTGTTGAACAAGATAATGCCAACCTCACCACGATAATCGATATCGATCACCCCGGCCATCACGTCAATGCCATGTTTATAGGCCAAGCCGGAGCGCGGGGCGACACGACCATAGTGGCCAGCCGGGAGCATCACCGCATAACCCGATTTCAACAGCGCTCTCTGCCCTGCAGCAATCACAGTATCTTCACCGGCATAGGCCAGATCGATACCGGCGGCAAACTCATTACCACGACTCGGTAGTGGCAGGAGATGATCACCCAAACGCTTGAATTTAACAGTTGTTGTCATCGAATGTTCTCACTTAATAATAGGTTTAATGACTTAAACACAGAAGCCATACAAGACAAAGCCCGCGTCATAGCGGGCTTTGTTTACGGTGACACACAACAGTGATTAACCGCACTTAGAATCGCCGCAATTGAGGCAGGTATTACACCCATCCATACGGATAACCGCTTTATTAGAGCACTTATTGCACATCACCGCAGCGGATGGAAAGGCAGCATCACCCTCGGTTGCATCGGCACTACCCGGATTTTGAGCGCTTTCATACTCAGCACGTTTGGCATCGATAAACTTCTTTTGCGTCTCATCAAGGCCGTCATTCTTAATCAGACCAATCATCCGCATATGCGACTCGATAGCCTCACCAATCTCGGCAACCAACGACGGCATAAACTTACCGCCGCGCTTGAAATAACCACCCTGAGGATCGAACACCGCCTTCAACTCTTCCGCCAGGAAGGTAACATCGCCACCTTTACGGAAAACAGCAGAAACAACCCGCGTCAAGGCCACAACCCACTGAAATTGATCCATGTTTTTAGAGTTGATAAACATCTCAAAAGGACGGCGCATCTCGTGCTCTGTGCCGGGGTTCAACACAATATCATTAATTGTAATGTATAGCGCATGCTCGGAAAGCGGCGTCTTAATCTTGTAGGTAGAGCCCAGCAGCATCTCAGGGCGGTCAACGCTCTCATGCATGTGAACAACATTGGCCATCGCCTGATCTTTCGCTTCCTGCTCTGCAACAGCCTGCGCCTGCTCCGTACGGGCTTTCTCTTCTTCTGCGTTAACTACTTTATAGCCAACAATTTTCTTACTAATCTTGGTCGCCATGCGGCCTTCCTCACTGATACTTGCTATACGCCGCCGTATATTAACATTTGCGGCGGCGTTTATTAATTGATTTAGAACTTACCGTAATAACCTTCTTTTAAGGCGTCGAATAAATTGGCAGCACTGTGTGTTTCACCGTCATATTCGATCTCTTCGTTACCCTTCACTTCAATGGTCGAGCCATCGTCGAGGGTGAATTTATACAGCGTATTTTCTAAGTCTTCCTCTTTCACCAAGACCCCTTGGAAGGCCTCAGGGTTGAAGCGGAAAGTGGTGCAGCCCTTGAGACCCTGGTCATAGGCATACATGTAAATATCTTTGAAGTCCTCATAGGGGAAATCAGTCGGTACGTTGGCGGTCTTGGAGATCGATGAATCGATCCATTTCTGCGCCGCCGCCTGTATATCCACATGCTCGCTTGGCTTAACATCGTCGGCGGCAATAAAGTATTCCGGCAACTTGGTGGCCTCGTCAGTACTGAAAGGCATCGCATCGTTGTTAATCAGGGCACGATACGCTAACAGCTCGTAGGAGAAAACATCGACTTTCTCCTTACTCTTCTTGCCTTCGCGGATAACGTTACGGCTGTAGTGATGAGCAAAGCTTGGCTCGATACCATTACTGGCATTGTTGGCCAGCGACAGAGAGATCGTCCCGGTTGGAGCTATCGATGAGTGGTGACTGAAACGGCTACCCTCTGTCGCTAACGCCGCAATCAATTCAGGGTCGGCCTCGGCAATTTTCTGCATATAACGGCTGTACTTGGCCAGCAATTCACGGCCCTTTAACACATCGCCAGCCTTGTGGCCGTCGGCGCGCATCTCTGGGCGGTGGCGTAGCATTTCTTCAGTGACGGTAAACTCTTCTGTCATCACTGGGGCCGCTCCCTTCTCACGAGCAAGATCGAGACCTGCACGCCATCCGGTCAACGCCATCTGCTTGCTGACCTCCTCAGTAAAGGCAACAGAATCGGAAGAACCGTATTTCATTTGCAGCATCGTCAAGGTTGAACCAAGACCGAGGAAACCCATGCCATGGCGACGCTTACGCTCGATCTCTGCGCGCTGCTCCGGCAATGGCAAGCCATTGATCTCAACCACGTTGTCAAGCATTCGAGTAAAGACTGCAACAACTTCAGCGTAGGCATTCCAATCAAAATAGGCCTTGTCAGTAAAAGGCTCACGAACAAATCGCGTCAGATTAACCGAGCCTAACAAACAGGCACCGTATGGCGGTAAAGGCTGTTCACCACAAGGGTTGGTCGCACGAATGTCTTCACAGAACCAATTGTTGTTTTGATCGTTAACCTTGTCGATCAGAATAAAACCAGGCTCGGCATAATCGTAGGTAGACGTCATGATGACGTTCCACAGTTTCTCGGCCTTAATCGTGCTGTATATCTTACAGGCAGTACGACCTTCTGCATCGGTGATATAAGTATCTTTGACCGGGAAATCACGCCAGATAACCTGGCTGCTGTCGTTTAATTCCAAGCCATCTTGCTTGGCTTCTTTCTCGGTTACGGGGAAAGAAAGTGGCCAGTCAGCATTGGCTTTAACCGCTTCCATGAATTCTTCGGTAATCAGCAGTGACAGGTTGAATTGACGCAGGCGACCATCTTCACGCTTGGCACGGATAAATTCGACAACATCGGGGTGACAGATATCAAAGGTGGCCATTTGTGCACCGCGACGGCCACCGGCAGACGAGACGGTAAAACACATCTTGTCGTAGATATCCATAAAGGACAGCGGGCCTGAGGTATAAGCACCGGCACCGGAAACATAAGCACCCTTGGGGCGCAGGCTAGAAAACTCATAGCCAATACCACAACCAGCCTTCAGCGTTAAACCCGCCTCATGCACCTTGTTGAGAATGTCGTCCATCGAATCACTGATGGTGCCTGAAACCGTACAGTTAATTGTCGAGGTAGCAGGCTTGTGCTCCTTGGCTCCGGCATTTGAAATAATACGGCCGGCGGGGATAACACCCTGTCTTAATGCCCAAAGAAACTTCTCATACCACTCTTTACGTACTTTTTTGTCCTCAACATCAGACAAGGCTCTAGCCACACGGCTATACGTTGCATCGATGTCTGTATCGACAGCTTCACCGTTCTTTGCACGGAGGCGATACTTGGTGTTCCAAATATCAAGCGAAGCATCCTGGAGAGTAATTTCTTCAGAAGTATTCGGCACAGATTTAAGGGTGGCAGGCATGAAAAGGTCCTTGTCGTTCAATCAACAGTCGTTGTGTAAAATAAAATAGGTTCGTGGAGGGAAAATCAGCAAAATCGCCCTGCTGGTGGGCATCCGTGCTCTCGACCACTACATCTTGTGTGTCTGAAATAAATATTCGCAAATTTATTCGACGTCGGCAAGCACTAAAAACAACTAAAATGGGCTGACTCGCTACCATGCTTGCTGAGCCGTAAGTGGCTACTCTCAATAGACCGTAAAAACCACAACTGGATCACAGAGTCAACGACTGTCTTAGGCATTAAACCACTATATATAGTGGTCGATATTACGGATTGACTATATGTAGTATTTTTTATGCGCTGACCGCAGACAGGGCTGACGGGGGAAAAGTGCTCTAACAAGGTCTTTTTCAGCCAATTTTTTAACCAACGGGATGAATACCGCTAGAGAATAACCCCAGCAAGTGTAGGGATGATATAGATCAATATTCGACACGCATTATCGCGCTACTATAACCATACTATAAATAAGGAGATAGCCATGTATATTGATGAAACCATTGTTGCTGGACTATTAGTCATTGCCGCTACCACCGTGGTGATTGCCGGTGTGCTTTATATGATCGTACGGGATGTTAAGGCCGGTAAATAACCCGGCCGTCGCAGGGTTTACGCTAGGTCAGTAAAACAATTTTTCCGATATGGCCATTCGATTCCATCCTTTCGTGGGCCTGTACCGCCTCGGCCATGGCAAACTCACTGTCGACAACAATTTTAAAATCGCCGCGAGCAATAATAGGCCAACACTGCGCAACGACTTCGCGGCACAGCGCCGCCTTAAACAGCCCATCTCTGGCACGTAGCGTCGAACCCGTTAAGTTAATACGCTTTAGCATTATCGGCATCATATTAACTGTGACCGAGGCGCCTCGAAGGAAAGCAATACTGACAATCGTGCTGTCGAAAGCGGCCGCCTGTATATTACGCTCAATATAATCACCCCCAACCATATCGAGAACCACATCGACCCCTCGCCCCTGAGTCAACTCCCCCACCCGCTCAACAAAGTCAGTCCGCTGGTAATCAATCGCCTCTGCGCCAAGCTGCTGACAGAACTGTCGCTTGGTATCACCACCAACAGTGGTAATCACCTTAGCCCCCTTGGCCAGCGCTAGCTGAATAGCTGCCAATCCAATGCCGCTACAGCCACCGTGCACAAGCAGTGTTTGACCTGGCTGCAAATTGCCGCGCTGAAATACATTATGCCAAACCGTCAGCACCGTCTCAGGCAGCGCAGCCGCATGTTCAACACCAATACCTGAAGGGATCGGCATACAGTGGTCAGCTGTCGCCAGGCAATATTGCGCATATCCGCCACCGCCAACCAGTGCACAGACCTGATCGCCCAGTGCAGGCCATTCAACGCCACGGCCAACCGCCACCACCTGTCCCGATATCTCAAGCCCCAACACCTCAGATTCGCCAAGTGGTGGCGGATACAACCCCATGCGCTGAAAGACATCGGGACGATTAACCCCCGCCGCCGCGACCGCAATTATCACCTGGTTTTCACCAGGCTCAGCGAGTTTATTGACGTCACGCCACCGCATAATATTGGCCTGACCCGCACCCTCACAGACAATCGCCTTCATTTCTATTCCTAATATTTGTTATTTTTCAATCAATTGAAAAAACTTGGTATTTACGTTCACTGACTATAGAACACTAAGCAAGCTTGTTATAAGCTAAATTAAACGACGTATCGATAAAATAACTATAAAAAAGGTTTTATACGATGTTTAGCTTATCCACTGTGTGGCTACTGTCCACTGGGTTTATCGCCACCATTGCCGCGTTGTATTATTTCTCTCGCCATCAGGGCAAGCAACAACAATATCGCCAACAACAGGGCCTACAAGCTAACGCCGCACTGCTGAATACAATGCAGCTTATCCAGCAACACCGTAGCCTCAGCAGCCGAGAAGAATCGGGCAAGCCGGCATTACAACGTCAGATTCAGCAAACCCGTGAAGCCATCGATCACAATATTGCCTGTATTGACGCGGATTTCTCCAGCGCCATTAGTTTTTTCAACAGCGCCGTTTGGCACGCATTTACCGCCGACTGGCAAAGCCTAAGTAATCACTGGCAAGTGCTGACAACACTCGACAATATCAACAGCCACTGCCTGCTGATTAAAACCTTGCTCGAAGCTATTCCCCTTGTCAGCATAGACAGCCAACTCGATTGCACCACCGCCGACAACAGACTTTACCACCTGCTAAGATCTGCACCGCTACTGGTAGAAAAGATCGGTCAATTTCGAGCGCTTTGTAGCGCTACAATTTCCGATGCCGAGCTACCCAGTGACGAGCTAACCCAGCAAGTCATCAAATTAGGCTTGGCCATCAATAAAGAATTAATTGATCTAAATAGCAGCTTAGATATGCCTGCGAGTTGTCACCAACCGATTGCTGATATCACCCAAACAATCTCCGCTCCCCGCACTGAAAACAACACCCCAGCACTGGCCGTCGATGATCTCTACGAAAAAACCAGTGTTGTTACCGATGCGTTGGTAGACAATATTCGTCACCGATTAATTAAAGCCGGGCGCGAAAACATAACAGGCTGACAGCAAAAATACATTGCTGTGCTACTCTGAAATTTCCCCTCAGAGAAAGCGGCACAGCGAGACTTTAGGCATGTTAGACAACCATTATGTATCCAGCTCTTCACGCACAAGCTATAGCAGCCTCGTTAGTCAGGCACTGCAACAATCGTCACACAGACAAAGACTCAGCCCAACCAAGATGCGTCGCCGACAAGCACTATTGAACGCCGCCTTTGAATTGGCGAATACCGGCACACTCCATGAGCTGAATATTCAAGCCATTGTTAAGCGTGCAAAAACCACTCGCACCACCGCTTACAACTATTTTGAAAACAGTGACGCGCTGATCAGTGAACTATTGCTACAGTGGTTTAGTCAATGCTTGGAGGAGGCGGCCAAACAGCTCGACAGCCTCAGCCACTTCGGCGGGCTAGAGAACAACAACAGCCAGAACATCGCCATTTTGCTCGCTAAGATGTATCAACACCCGAAAATGATTGCCCTGCTACTCCACGGGCTATCGAGCTGCAGCCAATATAGAGCAACGCAACAGTACCATCAGGCGCTGACGATTTTTCTCACCGTTAACCAACAACCCGAGCAAGCCAAGCTGTTATTTCACGGAGCCCTTGTCGCCCTGGCCAGTGGCGCAGATTTTGCGACCACGATTAGCACACTCGATCAGAATTCATTATCAACACATACACCAAAGGACATTGCCAACGCCACGATTCCTATTCACTGACCTCTTTGATTTCCAATGTGCGGTAGCTTATGGCCCTACGATCCCTCCCCATTATCGTAGGGTCATTTTTTTGCCAATGATGTGACCAACGAACGCGTAAAAAAAACCACAATTATCGTTTAAAATAATTAACACTCGAGCTATGATAACCGCATAATGCTGACAACAGTTTTAACTGCGGAAACCTTCTTATGCAAAATCATTACGCTGCCGAATCCTATTATCTAGCCAGTGCCAACACACGCCCCGAACACCCACGCCTACAGGGAGAACACGATTGTGATGTCTGTGTTATCGGCGGCGGATTCACCGGTGTTAGTGCGGCACTTAATCTGGCTGAACAAGGCTTTAAGGTAATACTGTTAGAGTCATACCATATCGGATGGGGCGCCACTGGACGCAATGGTGGTCAGGCTGGCGGCGACCCGAGACTCGGCGTAGATGAATTAGAACAACTGGTTGGCGTTGAAGATGCACACCGTCACTGGGATTTGAACTATGCCGCCCTCGACGATATGAAGGCGAGAATAAAGCAGCACAATATCGACTGTGACTGGCAGGATGGCATTATTAATAGCTTCCACAAAGCGTCATACGACAGTGAATACCGCCACTACCTCGATAAACTGCACAAAGATTATGATGCTGACTTTATCGAGTATATGGATAAAGACACCGTTAACAACACGGTTTCCAGTGATCAATTCCACGGCGGTCTTTACAATAAACGCAGCGGGCATCTTCACCCTCTTAATTTCGTCCTCGGCCTGGCCAAGGCTGCCGTTGATGCGGGCGCGCACATCTTTGAGCACTCTGAGGTGCTCAGTTACGATGACAAGACACCGACAACTATTAATACTGCCGAGGGTAAGGTCAAGGCAAAATACGTGGTACTGGCCTGTAATGGTTATTTGGGCAAAACTGAAAAGCGCCTGAGTTCGTCGATCATGCCAATTAACAACTTTGTCTTGGCCACGGAACCACTGGGCAAGGAACGTGCTGAGCAGTTAATCAAAAACAATGCCGCTGTTTACGACACTCGCTTTGTGGTCAATTACTGGCGCATGACGGCAGATCATCGCCTACTATTTGGCGGCGGCGAAAACTACCGTAACGCCTTCCCCTCTAACCTGAAGGGTTTTGTGCGTGATTATATGCTGAAGATATACCCTCAACTCGACAATGTTGGCATCGATTACGCCTGGGGCGGCACCCTCGCCATTACCATGAATCGAATGCCTGACTTTGGTCGTCTGGCGCCGAACGTTTTCTATGCCCAAGGCTACTCTGGCCACGGCGTGGTACTGGCGGCCTTTGCCGGCAAGTTGATTGCAGAAGCCTTAACCGGCACCGCCGAGCGTTTTGATCTGCTTAGCAACGCACCGATGAAAAAATTCCCCGGTGGCACCCTGCTGCGCTACCCCGGGCTCGTCGCCGGCATGTTGTACTACTCCTTGCGCGATCGCCTGTAAGGCTACGACATCAACAAAAAAGCCGACTGTAATGTCGGCTTTTTTGTTGATGATCATCCTTTTCTCGCAAGACTTTTAACGGCCAGCGCGGAATCGCCCCCATAAGCGAGAGCCAAAACGATCAACGGCCGGCGGATAAACCTCGAACATGAAAAGATTATTCATCACCTGCTCGCTGGGGTAGACACCCTTATTGTCGCGGATCTCTGCATCGAGCAGCGGCAAACTCGCCGGTATCGCATTGGGGTAGCCAACATAGTTGGTCACCTCGGCAATCACCTCTGGGCGCATTAAGTAATCAAGAAACAGATGGGCGGCCTCCGGGTTGGGCGCATCCTTGGGAATGACCATCATATCAAACCACAGTCCGGCACCTTCTTTAGGAATGATATAGCTGATATTCATCCCTGTTTCGGCCTCTGCAGAGCGATCTTTAGCCATCTGCGCGTCGCCCGACCAGGCCATGGTGACACAGACATCACCACCAACTAAGCCATTAATATAACTCGAGCTATGGAGCGTTTTAATATCGCCACGAATCTTGTTGAGCACTGGCACGGCCTCACTCTTCATCACCTTAGTACTGTGCGTTGTGACATCGGCGCCAGCATAGCTGAGCGCTGAGGGAATTACCTCATCCCAGGCATCCAGCAGGTTAATACCGCAGTGCGACAGCTTGCCAGTAGTCGCCGGATCAAACAATAACGACCAACTATCGAGCGCTGCGTGCTCACCGAGGGCTGCCTTGACCATATCTTCATTAATCGCAATACCCGTGGTTCCCCAAAGATACGGCACACCGTAGGTATTACCGGGGTCGACGGCGTCTAATCGTGCCATCAGAATCGGATCGAGCTGAGAATAATTAGTTAACTGCTTCTTATCGAGCGGCAGAAACAAATCGGCCTCGATTTGCCGTGCCATAAAGTTGTGTGACGGCACCACTAAATCATAACCACTCTGGCCGGTCAGTAGCTTGACCTCCAATGTGTCATTGGAATCAAAGACATCGTAGACTACCTTAATACCGGTTTGCGCCTCGAACTTTTCTATTGTTTTGGGGCCGATATAATCGGTCCAGTTATAGATATTTAACGTCTGCTGCTGAGCCAATGCACTGGCCGCAGAACTGAGGGACAAGGCAACAATCGCCGTCTTTACCGCTGATGAAAACATAATAAACCTAATCATTTAAAAACCAATTTCAGGCGATGATAATAGCTCAACAACCAAGCTCCAACAATCATTGTAGAACGGATTAACAGTTCTTAACCTTCACTTTTTACAGACGAAAAAAAAGGGCTTTCGCCCTTTTTATAAGCACTGCATCAAGACTTACTTACCGCTTTGAACCTGAGCCCATACACGGGTCGCTGCACGGTCATACTTATCCGGTGTGATAAGGAAAGGGAATAGCTTCGCCTCAGTCTCAGCATCAGGATAAATTGAAGTATCGTTTAAGATCTCTTCTTCAATCATCGCCTTAGAAGCAGGCACTGCATTTGGATACCAAACGTAGTTACTGATACCGGCCATCACGTCAGGGCGCAGCAGATAGTTGAGGAATTTGTGCGCGTTTTCAGGGTGCTCAGCATCCTTAGGCACTGTCAGCATATCGAACCAAAGACCAGCACCTTCTTTAGGTATGGTGTAGGCAACTTCAACGCCGTTATCTGCTTCTGCAGCACGGTCAATAGCCTGAATGATATCACCAGACCAACCAACAGCTAGACAAATGTCACCATTGGCCAAATCGTTAATATACTGTGATGAGTGGAAATAAGTAATATACGGGCGAATTTCAAGCAGCTTATCCAGTACTGGGCCACGGGTTAAGGCAATACTGTGGTCGTTTGGATCCTCACCAAGGTGGTTTAACGTGGTAGGGATAATCTCGTCCCAGGCATTGAGCATGGCGACACCACACTCAGACAGCTTAGAGATATTCTCAACGTTGTAAACCAGATCCCAGCTATCTACCGGTGCATCTTCGCCAAGAATCTCTCTGACTTTATCGACGTTATAGCCGATGCCAGTCGTACCCCAAAGGTAGGGAATACCGTGAGCATTACCCGCATCCATCTTCTCAAGACGGGCCATCATTTCAGGATCGAGATTCTTGTAATTAGGGATTTTTGATTTGTCTAGCGGCTGAAAAACGCCGGCTTGAATCTGGCGAGCCATAAAGACTGATGAGGGAACTACGATGTCATAACCGGTCTTACCCGCCATTAACTTCGCTTCAAGCACATCGTTACTATCGAATACATCGTAGATAACTTTAATGCCGGTTTCTTTTTCAAAGTTGGCCAGGGTATCTTCGGCGATATAATCGCTCCAGTTATATACGTTTAAAATCTTTTCTTCTTCGGCGATGGCCGTGGTGGCTGTAACGGCTAGGATAGCTGTTGCAATCGCGTGTTTTATTATTTTCATTTCAACCTCGTTGGGTCTAGCTTAAGAGAATTTTAATCCATCAAATTTAGCTAATCTTGAATGAATATTTACAGTCAAAATACTTAATCAGCTTATCAACACAAAACGCTACTGTTAAGTATTATTTACACATATTTACATATTTTTTACGCACTAATTTGTACCATCACCGCCTCAAAAAAGCGCCATTTTAGAATGACGAGCCGAACTGATAGAATAACGCTAAATCAGAGGGATAAACCAGTGACTAGCACACCAATTAATACCGATAAACGGCGCACCAGAAGCCAGCTAACTCGAAAGAAATTAATGAGTGCGGCACTATCATGCTACGAGCAACAGGGTATTCTATCGACTACCATGGACGACATTGCCACGTCTGCCGGTGTCGGCCGAGCGACATTGTATCGGCACTTCAGTAACAGAGACGAGGTGCTCACCCAAGTCGTGATCAAGGATTTAGAAGAGTTGCAGCAACTGTTACAAACTCGTATCAAAAAACAGCCCAATGCGCAGGAGTATTTTGTCGAGGGTGTATTGCTGATTCTGAGAGAAACTCCCAAAAGAGCGATGTCAGTGATCTTGTTTGGCGAGCACTCCGCCGCCCTAACCAGTCGGCTGACGCTGTCACAAGATGCTTTCAAAGAGCTTGGCGAACAAATGCTAACGCCGTTTTATCGCTACGCCCAAGTAAATAATCAACTTCGTCCCGGTGTCACGCTGGCGCTGATGGTCGAATGGGTTACCCGGGTAGTGGTTTCCTTCGTCACCAACCCTAGTCGTATTTTAAAAACCGAAAAACAACTGCGTGCCTTTCTCTACCCTGCTCTGGTCAGCCCACTGTTGAAATAAAATACGGGGGAAGCATCATGCTTACCCCGCGGATCTTGTTACATCATTTTAGTCATTTGCAAAGGCCAGCTTCATTTCCTCTTGGCGTTTGCGTTCCTGTCGACGCATATACCACCAACCGATAAATGTACCCAGCGAAATAACCAATACCAACAACGTTGCCAAGGCGTTAATCTTAGGGCTGACACCCATCCGAACACTGGAGAAAACCAACATCGGCAAAGTGGTAGAACCCGGACCCGAAACAAAGCTTGAGATAACCAGATCATCGAGTGACAGCGTGAAAGACAGCAACCAGCCCGAGGCCAGGGCCGGGGTAATTTGAGGCAGCGTAATCGACCAGAACGTGCGTGCCGGCGTTGCGCCCAAATCCTGTGCAGCCTCTTCGATTGACTTGTCCAACTCGGTCAAACGTGACGTCATGATGACCGCCACATAGGCCATACAGAAAGTAATGTGGGCAATGGTAATAGTAGTAATACCGCGATCCATATTAAAGGTCACGAACAACAGCAACAGCGATAGACCGGTAATAACCTCTGGCATAACCAGTGGCGCCGTTACCATGCCGGAAAACAACGTGCGGCCGCGGAAATAGCGACGATTGATCAGCACGTGTGCCGCCATCGTTCCCAAAATTACCGCACTGGTTGCACTCATTGCCGCAATGCGCAGGCTGTTCCATACCGCCCGCAACATTGCCTCATCCTGAAACAGCTCGGCATACCATTTGGTTGAGAACCCCCCCCAAACGGTTACCAACTTAGATTCGTTAAACGAATAAAACATCAGTATGAAAATCGGGCCATAGAGAAATAGAAAGCCAAAAAACAGCACACTGAATGACGCTACTTTAGATTTAGTCATTTTTTGCACTCTCCATTTCCTTCGCCTGAACATATTGGTAAATCATAATAGGAACGATTAATACCAGTAGCATGGAGATAGCCAACGCTGCAGCACCAGGCCAATTACGCGCACTGAAGAACTCTTGCCACAATAACTTACCGATCATGACTGTATCTGGACCACCCAGTAATTCAGGAATAACAAATTCTCCTACCGCAGGGATAAACACCAGCATCACACCAGCAACAATACCGGCAAGCGACAGCGGCAATGTAATTTTGAAAAAGGTGGTCACAGGTGAGGCACCAAGATCACTGGCCGCCTCAATCAGGCTTTGATCATGCTTCACCAAATTGGTGTACAACGGTAATATCATAAAGGGCAAATAGGCATAGACAATACCGACATAGACGGCGAACGGGGTATGCAACATATGTATTGGCTGATCAATAATGCCGATACTTAATAACGCATGGTTAATCAAACCGTTATTTTTTAACAGACCTAACCAGGCATAGATACGTATCAGAAAAGAGGTCCACGATGGCAGGATAACCAGCATCAGGGCAACGCTGCGAGTTGACTCTGGCATTTTAGAGATCACATAGGCAATTGGGTAGCCAATCAACAGGCACAGAAAAGCAGAGGTCGCGGCAATACGCAGTGAGTTTAAATAACCGTCTAAATAGAGTTCATATTGAAACAGGTCGACATAGGCAAAGAAATTCAGTGCTAGCTGATATACCTCTTCCATGCTGTCCCATATCACCAGTGGCGTCACTGGCGGCTGAGCGCGAATCGATTCAGCAAAACTGATTTTCAACACAATAGCAAAAGGAACTAAGAAAAAGACCAGCAACCAAAGATAGGGAATACCTAAGACAGTGCCGCTACCTATTCTATCGAGTAAAGGGCGTGAATGGCTCATGATATTAACACCACCCCGCTGTTCTGCTCCCAGTTAATGTACACCTCGTCTTCCCATGTGATAGCAGCGTCTTCTCCGTCACCAACAATGCGGCGATGGCTGTTGCTAGACTGCACCATGACGATAAAGCCAGAGGATAATTTTACATGGTAGATAGAATGACTGCCTAAATAGGCTATTTCCTCGACCACACCCTTGGCCACATTGTAAGTCTGATCAGGTTTGGTCTTGCTGATCGAAATTTTCTCTGGCCTGATCGCATAGGCCAAGTCCATTCCCATACGTCCAGCCACACCGTGACCGACAAGGATATTGCTGCTTAACGACGGTGAATCGATTTCAACATGATCACGCTCATCGACAACCAACTTGCCATCAAAGACGTTAGCCGAACCGATAAACTCAGCGGTATAGCGGCTGTTTGGCTGCTCGTAGACCGAGTGCGGCGAACCCACCTGACGGATGATACCCTTGTGCATGATACCGACCCGGTCGGCCATGGTCATCGCCTCTTCCTGATCGTGGGTTACCATAACGCAGGTAACACCGACGTTTTCAATAATCTCTGCAACCTCAAGCTGCATACGGGTACGCAGCTTCTTATCCAGCGCCCCCATTGGCTCATCGAGCAACAGCAACTTAGGTTCTTTTGCCAAGCTACGCGCCAGGGCAACACGCTGACGCTGCCCCCCGGAGAGCTGGTGCGGTTTGCGCTTGGCAAACTTGGTCATCTGTACCATGCCTAACACATGATCCACCTTATCGCGGATAAGCGCCTTGGGCATCTTATCCTGCTTTAAACCAAAGGCGATGTTCTGCTCTACTGTCATATGAGGAAACAGCGCATAGGACTGGAACATCATATTAATAGGACGCTGATACGGTGGCATCTCTCTTAGGTCATCGCCATCGAGTATCATATGACCAGCACTTAAGTTTTCAAAGCCGGCCATCATTCTTAACAGTGTCGACTTACCACAGCCAGAGGCGCCAAGTAGTGCAAAAATTTCGCCTTTGTAAATATCAAGACTGACATTATCTACCGCGGTGAAATCATCAAAATTTTTACTGACATTTTTGATTTGAAGACAAACTTCACGTTGGTTACTGGAACCATCTGACATTACTTAACCCCTATTATGATGCTGGATGTAATTTTTATTCTTGCGCTTACTAATAATTTAACAGTCAACACTAGCACTAACCGTTGCTCATGCCGTAATGTTCTGCCACAAAATCTAAACTCTGCTTGGTAATGGCAATCAATTCGTCAATCTCTTCACGGCTAATCGTCAACGGTGGAGAGAACAGCATCGTATCTGCCGTGGCACGTAGAACCAAGCCATTTTGCAAAGCAAAGTTACGGCACAGGCTACCAGTATCACCTTGATTAGGGAAAAATTCACGGGTCTCTTTATTGGCACACAACTCGATGGCAGCGACCAAGCCAATGCTGCGCACCTCGCCAACAACCGGGTGGTCGGCAAAGGTTGCCAACTGCTCTCTGAAATACTTACCGGTATCGTTAGCTGCTTTTTCGACCAACTCCTCGTCGCGGATAATCTTGATATTCGCCACCGCCACCGCCGCCGACGCAGGATGCCCCGAATAGGTAAAGCCGTGGTTGAAATCGCCGCCCTTCTCGACCAATACATTGGCCACCTTATCACCGACAATAACCCCGCCCATGGGCAAATAACCCGAGGTCATCCCCTTGGCAACAGACATCAAATCAGGGGTATAACCAAAGTGTTGACAACCGAACCACTGGCCAGTACGCCCAAAGCCACAGATGACCTCATCGCTGACCAACAGAATATCGTACTGGTTACAGATCCGCTGAATTTCAGGCCAGTAAGTAGACGGTGGGATAATAACACCGCCGGCACCCTGCAGCGGCTCGCCAATAAAGGCGGCGACATTCTCTGCGCCGAGCTCTAGAATTTTCTCTTCTAACTTTTGTGCTCGCTGAAGACCAAACTCTTCAGGGCTAAGATCGCCGCCCTCGGCAAACCAATAAGGCTGTTCGATATGGTCGACAAACTGCATCGGCAGTCCCTCGTCCTGTTTATGCATATAACCCATGCCACCTAAACTGGCGCCGGCAATCGTCGAGCCATGATAGGCGTTGTGACGGCCGATAATATATTTCTTCGATGGCTGCTCCTGACACTGCCAATAGCGGCGTACCATACGCACAACCGTATCGTTAGATTCAGAGCCTGAGCCGGTAAAAAATACGTGATTGAACCCCTCTGGCGTCACATCCTTTATCAACGCCGCTAGCTCAGCCGCCGGCGGATTAGTCGTGCCAAAAAAACTGTTGTAATACGGCAGTTGTTTCATTTGTTCGGCGGCAACATCAGCCAACTCATCACGACCATAACCAATGTTGACACACCACAAACCAGCAAAACCATCGAGGGTCTTGGTGCCCTCACTGTCATACAAATAAACCCCTTCAGCACGTTCAATAATTCGGCTACCGGTCTCTTTCATCTCGGTAAGGTTGCTGAACGGATGCAAATAGTGGTCGCGATCCATTTGTTTGAGGGTTTTATTATCCAGTGACTGGTTCATTGTCGAATCTACCTATAAAAATTATTATTTAAAACGGTCCCGTGACGCAGCAGCAACTAGACGTTGCGCAGTAAATGTTCACGTTCCCAAGGGGTGATGACACTGAAGAAGTCATCGTATTCTTTTGCCTTGATCGAACTGTAAGCCTTAATAAAACGCTCGCCTAATACGTCTTTCAATTCATCACAGCCATCGAGTAAACGCAGTGCGTACTCTAGGTTGCGAGGGATTTCGAAGTCTTCATCGTAGGCAGAGCCGTCCATGGGGTCCGTCGGTTTTAACTGCTCTTTCATGCCCAAATAACCACAGGCAAGGGTGACTGCCATGGCAATATAAGGGTTGGCATCAGCACCAGGCAGGCGGTTCTCAACGCGGGTACCGCGTCGATTACTGATCGGCACTCGCAAACCCACAGTACGGTTATCGACACCCCATTGCAGATTAATCGGCGCGGAGTTATCACGCATAAAGCGACGATAAGAGTTCACATTAGGGGCAAACAGAGCAGTGGCCTTACGCAGATACTTTTGCAGGCCGCCGATATAGTGATAGAACGACTCGGTGTATTCACCGTCTTTTTCGCCGGCAAAAATATTGTTGCCGTCCTTGTCTTCGATACTCTGGTGGATATGCATGGCGCTGCCGGCTTGATCATCCATCGGCTTGGCCATAAAGGTGGCATAAACATCGTATTCCATCGCTGTTTCGCGCAGCAGGCGCTTAAAGGTAAACACCTCGTCAGCCAGCTGTAGCGGATTACCATGCTTGAAGTTAAGTTCGTACTGAGAGGTGCCCGATTCGTGAATCAGGGTGTCGACATCGAGCCCCATGGCATCACAATTGCGGTACATGTCATCGAACAATTTACCGAATTCATTGACCGCCTCGACACTGTAAGAAAGGCAGGCTGTTTCGCGTCGACCTGAACGGCCAACTGGCGCCTCGATAGTTTGGTTCGAATCAATATTTTTAGCGACCAGATAAAACTCCATCTCTGGCGCCACAACCGGTACCCAGCCCTCTTTGTCATACAGAGCCAAGATGCGTTTGAGAACCGAGCGACAGAGCAGCGAGTCGTCCAGCTGTTCATTATCGTCGTGAATGATCTGGGCGGTAGACTTCTCCCAAGGCACGACGCGTATAGAAGCCAAATCAGGCGTCATCACAATATCGGGTTCGACACCATCGACTAACTCATCCCAATCGTCAGACCAATCGCCGTTGACTGTTTGTACAAACAGACTTTCAGGCAGTCGCATACCCTCTTCATTAACGAAATGATCCGCCGGGATAATCTTACCGCGGGCGTTGCCGGTGATGTCAGGCACAAGGCACTCGACATCTAATATATTATTCTTTTCTAACCAGGCTTTAATTTCTAACATCGACATGTGGTTTCACCTATTTGAAGCTAATTTTATACGGGCTTTTACCCACTAAAAGAATACCCCCCAAGGGGTGTCTCTACGTTTTAGCGGCTTTTAGCACGCTCACGACAGGCATTACCAAACGCCTCAAACAGGGATAAATATTGTGGGTGCTGCTGCAGTTTCCACTCAGGATGCCACTGCACAGCCATGGTAAAGGCCTCGGCATCTTTGACACTGACGGCCTCAATCAAACCATCATCGGCAGTTGCCTCCGGCAGCAACCCCTCACCCAGCCGGTCAATACCCTGGCCGTGTAGTGAGTTGACCATAATAGATGTCTGGCCCACTATGCCACGCAGCCTGCCCGCTTCAGTTGTCGTCACGGGGTGCGCCACGGCATACTGCTGATCCAACGTCAGCTCACCATCTTCACGGTGGTCAGCCATTCCTTCCACCTGGTGGACGCGGTAGTGAATAGAGCCGCCAAAGGCGACGTTAATTTCTTGAAAACCACGACAAATACCCAGCAATGGAATTTTTCGTTTTACCAACTCGGGGATTAAAGGCAGCGTGGCCGAATCTCTGGCCGGATCAATAATTTCTTCCGAGGGGGCGGCTGGGCCACCGTAGTGATGCGGCTCGATATTGGCATAGCCACCGGTCAATAAAAATCCATCAACCTGATCGAGCAAATCGATAACGTCTTGACTGTGTGCCAAGGCGGGCAGAATGAGAGGAATAGCACCCGCCCCCTCAACGACGGCTTTGATATATTTTTCACCCGCCATGTGAAAAGGGTGTACGCCTGCCATCTTGCGGTCGGCACAAACTAAGACGACCGGTTTTCGCTGTATAGCCATTTTTTAATACCCGTAAAATCTTCCAAACACGTTAAATTCCAACCTAATAATAAGCCTACACCTTACAAGTGGTGTTTATTTTTTTCAACACCCAGTTTAATATAATTGATAAATAAACATTTAATATAAATTATCATAGACTTACGAGAAAAAAATATGCAATCCCACCACCCCGATCAAGCCTTTGCTGTTCAGTTCCCCGACGTTGAAACTGTCGATATCATGCTAGCAGATAGTAATGGCGTACTACGTGGCAAACGCACCCCGATTGATCAGCTCGAAAAAGTCATCACCGAAGGCATTCTGCTACCTCGTTCTATTTTCGGTAATAAAATCACTGGTGAGGCAGCCGAGGCCACTGAACTCGGTGACGCCACCGGCGACCGTGATTACCTCTGTCAGGTACAAGCCAAGACACTGGCACCCTGTCCCTGGCAACCTAAAACCGCGCAACTGCTCAGCCATATGGTCGAAGCCAATGGCAGCGGCCTGCGCTGCGACCCCAGAACCGTGCTCACCGACGCCGTCACACGGTTGGATAGCCACGGCTACAGTGCCGTGGTTGCCGTTGAACTTGAGTTTTATCTGCTCGATGTAAAAACCGATGCCCAGGGTCAGCCCCAGCCCCCTATTTCACCGGACAGCGGCAGGCGCGACTGCGAAACTCAAGTTTATAGCTTTGAAGACCTCAACAGTTATGGCGACTTCTTAGCCCTGGTACAACAGAGCGCCCAGGCACAAAATATCCCCGCCACCGCGGCAATCGCCGAGTTCGCCCCCGGCCAGTTCGAGATCAATCTACAACACATTAATAATCCGGTGCTGGCCTGCGAACAGGCTCTGTTGCTTAAACGTATTATCAAGGGCTGCGCCAAGGCCTGCGGCTACCAAGCCACCTTCATGGCCAAACCCTACCAACAATTGGCCGGCAGCGGCATGCATGTGCATATCAGTGTGCTAGATCAACAGGGAAATAATATTTTCAGCCCCGATGTCAGCCCACTGATCACCAACGAGACCATTAATCCAGCGATGCGACAGGCGCTGAGCGGCTTGATTACCACCATGCAGGATAGCCTGCTGGCCTTTGCCCCTCACGCCAACAGCTATCACCGCATTCAGCCGGGCAGCTTTGTGCCGATCAACAAAAGCTGGGGACACAACAACCGCACTGTGGCGCTGCGTATCCCCCTCAGCAGCCCCTCGGCCACCCGTATCGAGTACCGCATCGGCGGCGCCGATGCCAACCCCTTCGTGGTCATGGCCTGTATCATCAACGGCATCTGTTACGGTTTCGATCATGGCAATCTGCCACTACCCAGCGAGACCGAGTTAAGCGCCTATAAAGAGCAGCGCGAGTCGATTGCCTGCAACTGGAAGGAGTCTGTGCATTATTTTCAACACAGCGAGTTTATCCACGAATATTTAGGGGCAGAGTTTCAAAGCGTCTACAGCCAAATCAAAACCGAGGAACGACTCGATTTCGAACGTCACATCAGCCAACTGGAATATGATTGGTACCAGACGTTGGCGTGATTGCTGGTCTTTGCCGTTGCGCTTTTTGAAGTTGAGGGGAATGACCGACTACGCGACGGTATCGATCGATCGGCGGGCGGACTCGACTCACCTTCTCAAGCGGGATAAACGACGGTTATTAGCCCGATAGCCAATAGTGGCTTAGAGTAGATTCTGCTAAAATGGGGGCATCCAGTAATCGTGTTGATTGTACTGGCCTTACCCTAGCCTAGGAATTATTTTGACGAACAACGAAACCCTGCACCTGATACGCAGCACACTTGAGCTTAATGATGACGCCATGACCGAAATCTTCGCCCTGGCGGACTTCGCAGCATCGCTGGAGCAGATCACAGGCTGGTCAAAAAAGGACGGCGACAAGACCTACCTCAAAATCAGCGACACGGAGCTGGCGCTATTTCTCAATGGCTTTATCAACCACAACCGCGGCAGACGCGAGGGCGAACAACCCAAGCCGGTCGATCAGCTCAACAACAATAAGATCTTCCAAAAACTGAGAATCGCCCTCGATTTACACGCCGAGGATATCTTAGAGGTGTTCCAGCAGGTAGACATCTACTTCAGCAAGCATGAGATCAGCGCATTCTTCCGCAAGCCCGGCAACAAGCACTACCGCGAGTGCAGCGACAATACGCTGAAGATGTTTATTACCGGCTATGGCGAATGGTCGGCCCGCAAGCGATAATTGCTCCGACCCACCGAGGCGCCGGCGACGGCGCTACCAGGTCACACTCATGCCGGTGCAGTTAAGACCGCTGCCAATACCTAATAACGCGACGTGATCGCCAGCCTTCATTCTACCCGCTTCTTCCGCCATTTTAAGGGTAATCGGTAAGGCGGCAGGGCCGATATTACCCAACGTCTGGACGTTCAGGAATATCTTATCCATCGACATACCCAAGGCCTTCGACAGTTTGTTGATGTGCGGCATACTCACCTGATGCGGGATGTAAATATCTATCGCGCTATCACTCCAATTGGCCAGGTCTCTTTCACATGTTTTCCAGGTTTTACCGGCGAGCTCTACACCGGCAACCAGCAGTTTTTGAGGATCTGTTATACCGCCCTCGTGTGTGCCCACGCACAGGCGATTATTATCGGTATCGGCCAGGGTCACTGAGCCATTGATCAGGTGGCCTGATTGAGAATTGTCTTTATGGGTGAGAATCATAGCGACAGCACCGGAGCCCAGCGTCAGCGTCGCGAAGTTATCACGGAAGGTTTCCATCGTTAGCTCGGGGTCTTTTAATCGCGCCATGGTTGGATCCATAGGCCCGAGAGAGCTTTCACCATTGACGATCAGGCCGTATTTTATCTGGCCAGTTTCGATCATCATCATCATGGTCGACATGCCATCAACAAAGCCCAGGCAGGCATTGCCAATATCATAATTTCTACAGTGCGCAGAGAGCTTCAGATTACCGTGAACCAGACAGGCTACAGAGGGCTCTATGTAGTCTTTACTGACCGAGGTGTTGATGATGCAGCCAATGTCATCGGCATTAATACCAGACTCATCGATCACCTTCTGCGCCGCCAGGGTGGCGACATTGCTGGGTTCTGTCCCGGCATCCCAAACACGCCGCTCTTTGATGCCCGATAGCATCTCTAGGCTGCCAAGCGGGATACCAAATTTTGCCAGGTTGTCAGCAATCTGCTCTTCAATACTCAGTGATGTAATGATTGTACTCGGGAGTTCGTAAGCAATAGCTTCTATAACAACATTGCTGGGCATACTCGTGGGTCTCTATTAAATGATTAAAATAAGCACAGCTGATAGGCATTACTTAAAAGGCGTATTGTGAGCAGAAAAAACTACAGACACAAGGCTAATATCGATTTATGGCCTAATGCTAACGACACAAGCATTGGCAGCAGGCTATGGCGATATCGTCGCTCGACCAACCAGGCCGATAATCCGTCGCACCAACCACTTTGGCGTGGCCCGCGATAACACGCTGACAATCCAGTTTTTGGCGCCGGGCACCACAACTACCCTGCCCTTAAGGCAGCCACGCAGACCTTGTTGAGCAACGGCATAAGGATCAGCCATAACGGCCCGGGGAATATGGGTCAGCGCCGGGCTCTTTTGCTGAGCACCGGCTACCATATCGGTGGCGGTGAGACCTGGGCACAGTGCCGTCACCGTGACTCCCGTGCCTCTTACTTCTTCGCTAAGGGATTCAGACAACGACAGAATAAAAGCCTTGGTGGCAGCATAGCTGGCAACGCTGGGCATCGGCTGAAACGCCCCCATTGAGGCGACGTTTAATACCCGCCCTTGGCCACGAGCAATCATCCGCGGCAATAGATGGGCCGTCATCGCCGTCACAACAGCCACGTTGAGCTGGACAATGTTTTGGTGATCCTCAGGTGTGATATGCACAAAGGCACCATGTTCTACCCTGCCGGCATTATTAATCAGTAGATCAACCTCTTTGCCCTCGGTCAGCAGCTCTTCGACTAAGTCCTTGACGGCGTCCGGTGCCGTCAGATCACAGGTTTTAACCGTCACCTCAACACCGTAGTCAGCACTTAACTGTACCGCCAAGCTGTTTAACTTTTGCTGATTGCGGGCCAGCAGAATGACATCATACTGATGCTGCGCACAAACCCGGGCAAAGGCTTCGCCAATGCCTGACGAGGCGCCAGTGATTAAAGCCGTGTTGCGTTTCACCGTCATTAACGGAAACTCCAAACAAATCTGTAATTGCCGTAGTTATACACTGAACAGGTTGTTTTTGCAGTGACAGAGTGGCCAGACAGTTGGCGACTCACGAGACAACCTCTCGAGGCTCCCACCCCAGTCGTTAAACCGGCGGCGGCGTCTATTCATGTTGAGATGAAGAATATCTGTTACTGAATCTCAGGGGGAATAGACGCAGCGAGGGCGAGCACCGGCGCACCGCTTCCCAACACTAAAAAAGGCGAGCCCAATAGCTCGCCTTTTTTAGTCAGCATTCAACTCAGTAATCCAAGTTAATCCAAACCGACTTCAGTTCGGTGTACTTCTCCATCGCGTGTAGCGACTTATCGCGGCCGTTGCCGGATTGCTTGAAGCCACCGAACGGCGTGGTCATATCGCCGCCGTCCCAGGTGTTGACCCACATCGAACCGGCGCGAACTTTCTTGGCGACGCGGTGGGCGCGACCGAGGTCCGTGGTCCAGACGCCAGCGGCGAGGCCGTAGATGGTGTCGTTGGCAATGGCAATCGCCTCCTCCTCAGTATCGAAGCCAATCACCGTCAGCACCGGGCCGAAGACCTCCTGCTGGGCGATCTTCATGCGGTTATCGACATTGTCGAAGATGGTCGGGGCGAAGTAATAGCCGCCGGTATCGGCCCTCACCTGCTCGCCACCACAGCGCAACTCGGCCCCCTCATCAAGGGCCATCGCCACCATCCGCTGGATATTGGCCAGCTGAATATCGTCGACGATGGCGCCCATGAAGGCGTCGTCGTCCAGCGGGTCGCCTGGCTGCATCTCGGCGGCCGCAGCCACCACCTTTTTAACGAAATCGGTCTTGATCGAGGCATCGATCAACAGTCGTGAGGCGGCGGTACAGACCTCACCCTGATTGTGGAAAATAGACTCGGCGACATGGACGGCGAGCTGGTCGAGATTGGGCGCATCGGCAAAGACGATATTCGGCGACTTGCCGCCGCACTCCATAAACGCGCGCTTCATGTTCGATTCACCGGCAAACTGTAACAGGCGTTTACCGGTGGCAGTGGAGCCAGTAAAGGCCAAACCTTCGACATCCATATGCAGTGCCAGGGCTTGGCCGACGGTATGACCAAAGCCCGGTAAGACATTCAATACGCCGTCGGGCAGGCCGGCCTCGGTGGCCAAGGCGGCAACACGAATCATGGTCAGCGGTGATTTTTCCGACGGTTTAACGATCACGCTGTTACCGGTCGCTAAGGCGGGACCTAACTTCCAGCAGGCCATTAACAGAGGGTAGTTCCACGGCACGATGGCGGCAATCACACCCAGCGGCTCGCGGGTTACCATGCCCAGCACATCGGGGGACGTTGGGCAGACCTCATCGAAGACCTTATCGATGGCCTCGGCGTGCCAACGAATACTGGCAATCGACTCCTTAATATCGATGCTCTCAGCTTCCAGTACCGGCTTCCCCATGTCCAGAGACTCTAACAACGCCAACTCCTCTTGGTGCTGCGCCATTAAATCGGCAAAACGTAGCATCACTTTCTTGCGATACTTGGGACTGGTTTCACTCCAAACGCCACTATCGAAGGCGGTTTTGGCAGCGGCCACGGCAATATCCGCATCCGCCTGCTGACAGGACTGCACTGCCGTTAACAACCGGCCATCACGGGGCGAGTGGCAATCAAACTGCTCACCCGCGGCTGCATCGACATAGCGACCGGCAATAAAAGCACGACCCTCGATGTTCAGTGTTGTTAACTTCTGCAGCCAATAGGCCTGATTTCTTTCTACCGCCATACCTTACATCTCTTTTATTATTCGTTTTACTGGATCCTACACGCCCAGCCACCACTGTTGTGGTGCCTGGTTTACCTTAGAAAGACGGCGGCGTATTGGCACTGACCACTTCACAGTCCTGCTCGCCAATATTGCGGAAGCGATGGGGTTTGCGACTGTCAAAATAATAGCCATCGCCCTCACTGAGCAGCTGCACATCGCCATCAACGGTTAATTCGAGCTGGCCCTGGACAATAAAGCCACCTTCTTCGCCATCATGGCTGAGTAATTCCTCACCGGTATCACTGCCGGCAATATAAACCTCACGCATAATCGACATCTGACGGTCGTTGCGGTTAGCGCCCACCAACAAATATTGAATACCCTCGGTACCAAGGTCGGGTAAATCATTGGATTGATAGAAGAACTGCTGATCTTTCTCACCGGCGTCCACGGCGAAAAAATCGGCCAGCGACATAGGAATACCATCGAGCACCTTCTTCAGCGACCCCACCGACGGGCTGACTCTGTTTTGCTCAATCAATGAGATAGTACTGTTAGTCACCCCAACTCGCTTGGCCAGCTCTCGCTGAGAATAGCCATAGTCCTTTCTAATATTTTTTAGCCGCTCACCTATATCCACACTGTCTCCTCGTCTCTTATTAGACAAACCGCCTATCGATGGCCTGTTTGATGCCTTTTTATAAGGAAAATCCACTGTGCTTAAGATTTTAACCGGTGTCAAAAACATTTTACAGTGGGCGTAAATTATATCGCATCAAATTTAATAATTGTAAATTTTATTAAACACCCTTATGCTCTACTTCACCGTCTCAAGCTAAACCGCAGCAGAAAACACTAGGTTAGCAAATTTTACTAATAGAGACAGAACTTTATATCATTATCAAGCGCCCCAGAAGAGCGCTATAAGAGGAGCAAATCCATGGCTAATACCCCACAAAACACGATGGATGCCTATTGGATGCCGTTTACGGCAAACCGTCAATTTAAAAAAACACCTCGCATAATGAAAGCGGCCAAGGGGATGTACTACACCTCCGATGATGACCGTCAGATTCTCGACGGTACCGCTGGTCTTTGGTGTTGTAACGCCGGTCATAGCCGCTCAGAGATCACCCAGGCGGTCTCACATCAAATTGAACAGCTCGATTATGCCCCCAGTTTTCAGATGAGCCACCCACTGCCGTTTGAACTGGCAAACCGCTTAGTCGCACTGGCCCCGGAAGGTATTAACAAGGTTTTTTACACCAACTCGGGATCCGAGTCGGTTGATACGGCACTAAAAATTGCTGTCGCTTATCACCGCATCCGTGGTGAAGCCAGTCGCACCCGCTTTGTCGGTCGCGAAAAAGGCTATCACGGTGTCGGCTTCGGCGGTATCTCCGTCGGTGGTCTGGTCAATAATCGCAAGATGTTCGGCCCTCTATTACCCGGTGCCGATCACCTACCGCACACCCTTAACATCGATCTCAATGCCTTTAGTCGTGGCCTGCCCGAGCACGGTGTCGAGCTGGCACAAGCACTCGAGAGCATTGTCGGCCTGCACGACGCCTCGACCATTGCCGCTGTTATTGTCGAGCCGCTACAGGGTTCTGCCGGTGTTATTCTGCCTGCCAAAGGCTATTTACAGGCACTGCGTGATATCTGCGACAAATATGGCATTCTACTCATTTTTGATGAGGTGATCACCGGTTTCGGCCGTATTGGTAACTGCTTTGCCGCCGAAGAATTTGGCGTCACACCCGATATTATTACCACAGCCAAAGGCCTGACCAACGGCGCCGTGCCAATGGGTGCAGTCTTCGTCAGCGACAAGATCCACGACACCTTTATGGCAGGGCCCGAGGAGATGATTGAGTTCTTCCACGGCTATACTTATTCAGGTCACCCGGTTGCCTGTGCTGCGGCGCTGGCCAGCCTGGACATTTATAAGAAGGACAATCTCTTCGAGAAGGCCCACAGCCTCGGTCAGTACTTCGAAGATGGCGCTCACCGCCTGGCAGAATTAGAACACGTTCAAGATGTTCGCAACTACGGCCTGGTAGCCGCTATCGACCTCAAGAGCCGTGACGGTGCCCCCGGTGCACGCGCATTTGAAGTCTTTACCGAGTGCTATAAGCGCGGCGTATTGATTCGAGTGACCGGCGACATTATTGCTCTGAGTCCGCCATTAATTATCGAACACAGCCATATCGATGAACTGTTCGGCACCCTTGCCGAGGTCATCCAAGCCACCGCATAAGCGGTGGTTTCACTCTATTTTATTAAAGCGTTAAGGTATTCATCATGACAACCACTATCGGTCACTACATCAACGGTCAACACCACGCCTCCAGCGGCACCGCCCGCAGCGACGTATTCAACCCCGCCACTGGTGACGTGACCAGCCAGGTATCGCTGGCCACCGCCGCAGATTGTGAACTTGCCATCGCCACGGCGACTGCGGCCTCTACTGGCTGGGCAGCCACCACACCGCTGAACCGAAGCCGAGTACTGTTCAAGTTCAAGGCGTTGCTTGAGAAGCACGCCGATGAACTTGCTGCCATGATTACCCGTGAGCACGGCAAGGTGTTCTCCGATGCCATGGGTGAATTAACCCGCGGTATCGAAGTGGTCGAATTCGCCTGCGGTATTCCACACCTGCAGAAAGGTGAGCACTCGAGCGATGTCGGCCGTGGTGTCGACTCCTACTCATTGATGCAGCCGCTGGGTGTGGTCGCCGGTATTACCCCGTTTAACTTTCCCGCCATGGTGCCAATGTGGATGTTCCCTGTCGCTATCGCCTGTGGTAACAGCTTTGTACTCAAGCCTTCGGAGCGCGATCCATCAGTTGCTATTCGCATCGCTGAATTGCTCACCGAGGCCGGTCTGCCCGATGGCGTCTTCACCGTCTTAAACGGTGACAAGTTTGCCGTCGACACCTTGATTCAACACCCTGACATTTCCGCGGTAAGCTTTGTAGGCTCCACCCCTATTGCCCAGTATATCTACGAGCAAGCGGCCAAGTATGGCAAGCGCGCCCAAGCCCTCGGCGGCGCCAAAAACCACATGGTCGTGATGCCCGATGCCGATATCGACGGCACGGTTAACGCGCTGATGGGTGCCGCCTACGGTTCTGCTGGCGAGCGCTGTATGGCAATCTCTGTCGCGGTTGCCGTCGGTGATGAAGCGGCCGATGCGCTGATCGCCAAGCTAACACCAAAGGTCAAGGCACTCCGTGTTGGTAATGGTCTTGGTAACGATGTTGAAATGGAAATGGGACCTCTGGTGACCAAGACCCACCTTGACAAAGTCACCGGCTATGTCGATCAGGGCGTGGCCGAAGGCGCCACCTTGGTAGTCGATGGCCGCGGTGTCGAAACCACTGATGGCTCCAATGGCTTCTTCATCGGCGGCTGTTTGTTCGATAACGTTAAGCCCGGCATGCGCCTGTATCAGGAAGAGATCTTTGGTCCAGTATTGGCCGTGGTCCGTGTCGACACTCTCGAGGACGCGATTGCACTGATCAACAGCCATGAATACGCCAATGGTACCGCCATCTTCACCCGTGATGGTGGCGCCGCCCGTCAATACGCCAACCGTATTCACGTCGGCATGGTCGGTATTAACGTGCCAATCCCTGTGCCCATGGCCTTCCACTCTTTTGGTGGCTGGAAGCGTTCCATCTTTGGCCCGCTGAATATGCACGGCCAAGACGGCGTTCGTTTCTACACCCGGATGAAGACTGTGACGGCTCGCTGGCCAGAAAACCTACAGGCAGAATTCACCATGCCAACCATGAAGTAGTTTCAATCAAGCATAAAAAAAGCCAGCAATCGCTGGCTTTTTTTATGCATTCAATCATTGTTTAACGGTTTACATCGACCACTGTCCGCCCCAAAACCGAGCCGGTTAACACCTCGGATAGTGCATCAACACTCTGCTCTAAGCTAATCACTTTAAACAGTTTCTCCAAGCCCAGCTGATCATCGATCTGGGATAGGGCCTGCCACGCTGCCTGCTTGGCCGACAGCGGCAACTCGACCGAATCCACCCCCAACAGACCAACACCGTTGAGAATAAACGGCAGCACGGTCAACGGTAAGTCGGCACTCTGGGCCAAGCCACAGGCGCTGACATGGCCGCCGTAGGTAATTTGCTTGACCATGTTGGCCAGGGTAAAGCCACCGACGCAGTCTATACCGGCATCCCAACGCGGTTTGAGCATAGGACGCTTGTTTTCCTCCGACAATTCGCTGCGGTCGATAACCTCCGCCGCCCCCAGCGCCGTCAGCCACTCCCCCTGCTCGGCCTTACCACTGGACGCCGTCACCCGGTAGCCCCGACTACTGGCCAGCGCGACAGCCACGGAGCCAACACCACCACCTGCACCACTGACAATAATAGAGGCTCCCTTCTGCAACCCAGCCCGCTCCAAGCGATCGAGACAGAGGTAGGCGGTTAAACCGGCAGTGCCCAACGCCATTGCATTGAGTGCCGATAAATCGGCCGGCAGCTTCAACGCCCAGCTCGCCGGTATCTTCAACTGCTCGGCGAGGCCGCCATCGGTATTCATCCCCAGATCATAACCGGTGACCAGTACGCGCTCAGCCACGGCAAAGCCATCGTCATTGGACTGCAGCACCCTGCCCACGGCGTCGATACCAGGTACATGGGGAAACTGTCGCGTGACGCCGGGGTTACCGGCGGCAGAGAGGCCATCTTTATAGTTGACCGACGAGTATTCGACGGCCACAACCAGCTCACCATCGCCGGCTTCCAACGCGGGCAATTCAATCATGTCGGTGGTGAATCCGTGGTCGGTTTTTACGGTTTGCAGGGCTCTATACGTTGTCATAGTCGCTCTCAAAGTTAGGCTTTCAATGCGGATTAAAGGCGGATCGGCGGCCTGTGCTTAACTGGCCAACGTCTGCAAGAAATCGGGGATAATGTGTTCAATATAGTGCTGATAGTTAGCTTGGTAAAATTGTTCTTCCGGCCAGTCACCACCAATATTGCCGGCAGCCAAGGCACCTACACAGTAAAGCTCAGCCTGCTGTTCTGTGCCATCGTCCATTTGTACGGTGACCGAGCGGCGACTATACCAGCCCTCATCGAGCATTTCGAAGGCATCGAGTATGGCTAACGACTGCGCATCAACCTGCGAAATAACCACCCCCTCTATACGATGTCCCGGTTCCTCAACGGCCATTGCAATGGTAGAGACTGCAGGGTGATCAATAGAGCGTCGACGGTAATCCAGCAGCGAAGCTGACGCTATCGGCAGCGCTTTGCCGATCAACGCATTCAACAAATCGGGGTACTGCAATAAACCGTAGGCAAAAATCTTTTTCATGGTTATCTCGTGGCTACTTCCAAGCGGTGTATCAGCATAAAAAAAGGCCGTCTGCAAAGCAAACGACCTTTTAAAATATAACACCTTAGGGTTGTATTACCCGGCAAGTTCACCGCCTAGCCGGTAAAATTATCCTTGGCTTTATTGTAATCACCAACCAGCGCAGTCATCACCGCGTCATCGTACTCACGCAGATTGGCCAGCGCCATCGACTTGCTGCCCTTGCCGACCACCTTACCCTCGTCTTCGAAGGCAAAGTTCAGGGTCACACGCCCCCGTTTACCGTCAATTTTCAACTCCGATGTCGTCGCCTTCAATACCGGTTTAACCAAATCCAAGGTGTCGAGCTCAACCGACATGCTCTCGTAGATAATCAACGGACGCGCTGGGTTAATCATCACGTTCTGCTCATGCATTAACGGCACCAGCACGTGGGGGAAGTTTTCACCCGAAAAAGACACGTAGCTGCGCACCAACTGCTCGATCAGCGCCAAATCGTGGGTGACCTGATCGTTGTGCTCAATGGCAAGGTATTCTTTGCCCTTGCTATCGTTAATGGTCAAACGTTCAGCGGAATCCACCACCGAATCAAGCTCGACGCCATCGGTAACCATGCCGCTAAAGCTGACCTTCATCTTTGAAAATAAGCCTTTGCTGGTCAGGATCTTGGCGAATAAAAGATCGCCCGGCACACAGAAACGCTTGGTCTCAACATCGTGTAGAGGGTTAAAGTCATTGGAGATTAATTTGGCAAAATCGCTAGACTGCTGACGGGTGAACGAAAAACGCCCCGCCTCTAGCTCGGTGTAATATGGTTTTAAAAACATGTTTTACAAAGCACTACTCATTGATGGTTGGCGCATTCTACAGGTTTTATCGGTATGAAAACACTGTTAGACACTTTTTTGACGACCGGGTCAATGTTGCCTGCGAACACATATCGGTATGCCGGCTTTGTGAAAACTCAGACACTGCCGATATCGGCCACCGTGGCCGAGGTTAAATCCCGTAAGTCCTCGCCACTGAGCTCAATTTCTAGGCCGCGCTGGCCGGCGCTGACAAAAATAGTGTCAAAGGCCAAGGCGGAGCGGTCAATCACCGTCGCCAAAGCCTTGCGTTGCCCCAATGGGCTGACGCCACCCAACACATAGCCGGTACTGCGCTTAACGTCATCGGGGTTGGCCATTTTCGCTTTTTTTGCCGTCAATAAAGCGGCCAATTGCTTGAGATTTAGCTGCCGGTCCACCGGCAGTACTGCAACGACCAACGCCTGGGACGACAGTTCGACCACCAGCGTTTTAAACACCTGTGAAGCCGGCAAGTTGAGTTTTTCCACCGCCTCCAAGCCATAGGAAGCAGCTGCCGCATCATGCTGGTAACGGTGTAATTGAAACGCTATACCGGCTCTCTTGGCCGCCTTTGACGCGGGAGTCATCTACTCATTCTCTGTCGATAACAAAAAAAAACGCCTGCAAGCAGACGTTTGTTCGCACAGCAGACACTATTACTGGGGCTGCTGTTCAGCGGGCTGCTCTTTGATCGACTGTGCGACGAGTTCCGCGCACTGGCCATAGTAAGTAGCACCGGCGTGATCGATCAAACCCAGCTCGATACCACGACGATGGTCGAGTTCATAGCGGCACACCATATCGGCATTATCACGGGCCAGCGCAACATTATCGCTGGCGTGTACCAAGCCCAACTCAATCATACTGTTTTGCGTGCCTTCTAAATCGAGATATTCATCGGTCTTGGTCTCAACACTGTTGTTTTCAATTATCGTATCGGCGGCATCACGCCCCGCCTGCACAATCACATCCAGAGTGAGCTCTTGCTCATCGTCTGCAGCGGGCTGACTGCTACAGGCTGCAAGGAGGGTCATTAGGCTGGCCGATATTGCAACAGTGGCTAGTTTTCTCATAGTTCTTCCTGAGTGAGGGTAATTAATCTATTAATTTTAATATACTACTGCATATAGCGGGATTCAAATGTTGCCACGACCACGCCGGCGGAATCCTGCATCGTAAGGGTTTCACCGTCTACCGAGACCGTCTTCATCTTAGCCAGTGCCTGGTGATATTGTTGCTCTAAGTCCATGCCCTCTGGGCAGGCCATCATAGTGCTGGCCAAGGGGCTAAGATTGAGGCCGTTCTCATCGAAACTAAAGGTGCCCATATAACGATTACAGCCACCAAAGCCACGCACAGCATTATCCTGCTCCATCATTTGAAAATAGACTTCACGGTCATCTGCTCCCACCGGTGCGGGCTTGCCGTCGAGCGTCATCAGCTTCCAATAGGTGTTGGTTAATGAGGCATTCGGTGCCGTTGCGGCGGCGGCACGGTGGCTTACCCGCTCCATCATCAATACTGTTTTACCGTCATCATTGGGCGCAAAAACATCGTTGGCTGTGGTCGTGGTAAACATCAGACGACCATCGACCTTGATCACAGCTCGTGCCGAGTATCGGCCTTGTTCGTCGATCTTGGCCTCTTCATAGGGCAGTGTCACATCAAACGGCGGATTACCTGGCGCTGTCAGTGTCACCGAACTGATCAGTTCGGCCGCCACATCCATTTTCGCCACATTTGAAAAACTCACCGTCAACTCGGCATTGGGCGGTAATGCCATTTTCTCGCGATACACAACAACGGTTTCAATCGCTTTCATCCCCTCACCCTCTGGCTGGCTGCTACAGGCTGTGATCAGCGCGACGCCGAACACGGCGGTGGCGGTAATTAACTTACTCAATAATCGTGTTTTCGACATAGGACGCTCTCTCGCAGGGTTAGATTCAAGGCCAAATAATTATAGCGGTTCGATCAGATCTCGAAGCAAAAGCTGTGCAACGGGACTGTTGACGCCCATAAGACAACACTCGACATTATTAGTGCAACTAGACTAAAGTTAAGATTAACAGATATTTACCAATCCACGACGGTTGTTTTCAGGCGCTTTGACCTCGATCAACACAAAGTCCATCCCGGCGACAACCCTAATAAAATCGACCCCATGAAACCACTGTTCCGATTACTACGCTGCGGCTTTATCACCACATTCATGCTGTGCAGCATGCCAACCCTCGCCGACTCACCCTGGCAGGGACGGTGGGACTCAGTATGGCGCGATGGAGGCGCCGAGATCACCTTGGAAGATAGCGGCAATGGTGTCACTGGCTATTACCAGCCGTACGATGGCTATATCCAGGCGACTATCGACGGCGATACGCTAACCGGTGTCTGGACCCAGAAAAACGCCAACGGCAATTTTATTTTCGTGCTCGCCCCTGACCAACAGACTTTTTCGGGTCGCTTTGATAACGGCGAGTGGTGGAACGGCAAACTGGTCGACCGACAAATCACGCCGCGTAGCAGCCACACCAATACCACCTCACCGCGGGAGACTCTGCGTAGTTTTTTAACCCTCGGCAACAAAGTCCGCAGTGGCGAGGCCAACTTGATGGACGAGTTATTATCGACTCTGCAGATCGACTACGACTCGGGAGATTCATACCATAGCTATACCCAGCGAGCGCGTTTACTGCTGCGCATCATCGACCAATCGACTCTACGGGTGTTCTCGGCCAGCGATGGCTTCGATGCCTCTCACTTCACCCTGCCACTAAAACTGGGCCACAGCGGTCTGACCTTTTACCTGCAAATTGACCGAGTGGGTCAGCGGTGGCAAATATTCCTCCCCGACCTCGATATATTGCAACAACAACTCGACGACTACCTAAAGCTGACCGACCAGGGAGAGATCAATAGCCAGGCCTATTTGCAACTACGTACGCCGCGCGACACCATGCGGACTTTTCTACAGCAACTCCCCCAATGGCATAGCGGTGGCAGCGAGCACGTTCGCCAAACCCTCGATCTAAGCGATATCCCGAATAACATTCGTCAGTGGGAAACACCCATACTGGCCGAGTCATTGAAACAGTCTATCGATCGCATCAGCTATGTAATCTGGCAAGAAATTCCGAACAACCCCGACAGCGACCAGCCCTATGTCTATTTCAGTCACCCACGTGGCGATATTGTCATCGCACCCACTGTCGATGCCGATGGCCAAAAACGTTGGCAGTTCACCCCCGACACCCTGACAACAATCCGTCAACTGTACGACACGCTGGAGCCCCTGCCCAAGGTGCAAGGCGCCGTGAGCATCGATGATATGGCGTTCTACTTCACCCTCAGAAGAGTCATTCACAGTGTCGCCCCGATACTGACAGTCAACATTTTCCTACTCGAACTATGGCAGATAATTGCGGCCATTATTTTTATCCTAATGGGTTTTTTTACCGCCCTGTATAGCGGCCGAATAATCACACAAACACTGCAACGGCTTCCCCTGACCCTGCAGAACAGTGCCGGCGATAATGACAGTAAATTTGGCTACCCCAGCATGTTAATTATCTGCGGTAGCCTGTGGTCTAATGGTTTTGTGCTGCTCGGCATTCCCGACTACTTATTCACCCTGGTCCGCACCGTCAGTCACTCGCTGATTGTTGCCGGTGGCATCTGGTTGGCGCTGTCTATCGTCAACGAGGTACAGCGCATTCTGTTGTCGAAGGCCCAGACCACCAATACCGTACTCGACGACATCCTGGTCACTTTGGTGGGCAGCTTGACCAAATTGATACTGTTTATCACCGGTGCCATTATGTTTGCCGAGATTTTCAGTATTCCCTATGAAACCATGATTGCCGGTCTCGGTATTGGCGGCCTCGCCTTTGCCATCGCCGCCCGCGACACCATTGCCAATTTTTTTGGCTCAGCAGTGATTCTCGCCGACCGCCCCTTCAGCCCCGGTGATAAAATATCGATTGGCAATCATATTGGTTTTATTGAAAGTGTTGGCCTGCGTTCGACCAAGATACGCACCGAGGATGAGACCGTCGTCATCATCCCCAATAATATGGTGTCGCAGGATATTATCAGCAACCAGACACGCAAGGAGCGATCCCTGGTCGACTTACACATTAACCTCGCCAACAGCACCGCAGCACAGGCCATTGCCGATGCCTCTGAGGCCATTACGACAATGCTAAACGAGCAGAGTGAAGTCGATGGAAAGTGGCTGTTTGTTGGTGCCGAAGGCTTTCACCGCTCAGGTATCATCCTGCGCGTACGCTGTTATTTGACCCTGACCATCGAGCGCGATTTCTTTATCGCCAGACACCAATTGACCATGAAAATCAGCCAGCTGATCGAGCAACACGGCATCGAGCTCGAGCAGCCAGCGGCGCAGTAATACGCCCACTGGCTAATGCCGCTTAGCCAATGATACCGCGGTTAAGCTCATCGACTTGGCGGTTCATGGTCCAGAAGTCATAGAGCAGCCCGACCAGAAACAAACCGCCGGTGAGGAAAAACACAATGGCTGTGACCCACTTGCCCATGTAGAGGCGGTGCAGGCCGAAGATGCCGGTAAAGGTAAGCAGCAGCCAGGTCACCGAGTAATCACACTCACCGACGGCAAAGCGGGTATTGGCCTCCTCGTGCATCGAGGGGATGAGAAACAAATCGATAATCCAGCCGATAAAGAAGAAACCCAGGGTGAAAAAATACAGCGTGCCACTGATTGGCTTGCCGTAATAAAAACGGTGGGCACCGATGAAGCCAAAGATCCAAATAATGTAGCCAAGAAATACTGAGTGGGTTGAACGATCCTGCATACTGATACTCCGCAAAAAATACTTTGACCTAGCATAATCGTCGCGGTTCCATATTGCGATTAATTGTTATAAATCAAGATCAGTCGGCTGATCACCAGCGCAATGCATTAATTTATCGCCAGCGCGCTGATAGTCGTTGTTTATCACCCTGCACTCGCTCTACACTATAGCTCTGAATATCCCGATTTCTGTGAGCATAATGAACAATACCACGCCCCACTGGCAGCCCGACAGCTGGCGACAGCACACCGGCCGGCAAATGCCCCATTACGCCGATCAAACTCTATTACAGCAAACCACGGCAACCCTGGGCGATATGCCGGCGCTGGTATTGCCAGAGGAGATTCGTCGCCTCACGGGCCAAATTGCCGCCGTCGAGCGCGGCGAGGCGTTTTTATTGCAGGCAGGTGACTGTGCCGAGAGTTTTAACGAGTTTGGCGAGCGTAAACTACGCGCAACCTTCCAGCAGATTTTACAGATGGCCGTGGTATTAACCCACGGCATGAAAAAACCGGTGGTCAAACTCGGCCGCTTTGCCGGCCAGTACGCCAAGCCTCGCTCCAGCGACAGCGAGACTCAGCACGGTATTACCCTGCCGAGCTATCGCGGCGACATTATCAACGGCATCGAGTTTACCGGCAGTGCCCGTGAGCCTGACCCAATGAGGATGTTGCAGGCCTATCAATATTCGGCCACCGGTCTCAATCTATGGCGGGCGCTGGCCAATTCCGGCGAGGCCGACCTCAACAAGGTCAAGGATTGGAACCCAAACTTTCTTAATCACAGCCGTGCCGCCGATGCTTATTTGCAGATGAGCCAGAAAATTGAGCAATCACTGGAGTTTATGTCGGTGGTTGGCATCGATTCGAGTAATACCCCCTCGTTGCATCAAGTCGATTTATTCTGCTCCCACGAGGCGCTGCTGCTGGAATACGAACAGGCATTGGTTCGCCAAGACCACGACGGTCAGTTCTACGGTGGCTCTGGCCATATGCTGTGGATTGGTGAGCGTACCCGTCAAATCGACAGCGCCCACGTCGAGTTTCTTCGCGGCATTATCAACCCGGTCGGTATCAAGGTGGGGCCGACAGCCACCGTCGATGAGATTTTACCGTTGCTCGATAGCCTCAACCCGGATAATCGCTCGGGTCGTATCACCTTGATTACCCGCATGGGCGCCAACAAGATCGCCGATCACCTGCCCAAAATCATCCGTGATATTCAGACAGAGGGCCGCAATGTCAGCTGGATATCCGACCCCATGCACGGTAATACCCAGTCTACCAGCAACGGCTATAAGACCCGAGACTTCAACAACATCCTCAGTGAAATCAAACAGTTTTTTGCCATTCACCAGGCCGAAAACAGTATCGCCGGTGGCGTTCACCTCGAGCTTACCGGCGAACACGTGACCGAATGTATTGGCGGCATCAAGGGGATGAGTGAGGCCGATCTACAACAGTGTTATAAAACCCAATGTGACCCACGCTTAAACGGCGAGCAGGGCCTGGAACTGGCCTTTCTTGTCGCCGAGCACCTATAAGGATAATAAAATGAACAAGATCATCACCGTTATGGCTGTGCTGATGCTGACGGCCTGCGCCAACAACCCGCCGGAGCAACACCCCGACCCCGATGCTGTGCTCGATAAACTATGGGTCTATAGCGATACCGGCGCCCTACAATGCGAGCCCGACAGCGGCATGAGCATCGATGAATCCGCGGATATATTGAACTCACACGGCGTCGAAGTCAGCGATTCGAAAACCGGTCAAAAAAGTCAGATGGCTGTCATTGCCATGTGCGGTGGTCCAACCTTGGATATCTATCTGCATCAGGTGGCCAGCGACAACCTCGAGGATGCCAAGTCTCTTGGCTTTGACCCGATCACCGATCTTGAAAGTGAAGACGGTGCCGGCTATACCCTGCAATAGGTTTTCATCCGGTGAGAAAGCGACTATTAACCTTGCTGACCCTGCTTTGCCTAACCATCATTGGTAGCCTGTTCTTGCTCGATCAGGATCAGCGGCAGCGTTTGCAATCCCGCTTTAGCACCGCGATTATGCCTGCTATTGCCCCGTTACTGCCAGCTCAGCGCCCGCCACGCACTAATGAGCCGGCAATAATGCCCTCAACCCCAATCTACGTCGAACCCATTGCCATAGAACCCGAGCCAATATCACAGCCGCTCAACCTCAAGCTGCCGGCCAATATTGATCACGTGCTCAATGCCGCGTTAAGCGAAGACGCCCCCTATCGGCTGCGCAATCTGTTTATCAAGCAAGAGCGGCAACAGAGTGTCACCATCTCTCCCGAGCTCATCTTCGATGAACAGGAAGACGAGATCCTAAACTCCATCGATGGTGCCAAAATTAATTTCGAGTTCATCACCGATTAACCTCTGACCACCAATCACCGCTGGCTCGCCTCAGGCAATACCCGCCCGCTGTAACAGCGTTTGTAGTTGCTCTAGCTCGGCCACCTCCGCCGAGGCCGGCACCATAAATAGTTCATCACAGCCCACTTCTGCCAATGCCTCGACAGCGATAGCAACGGCTTCATTACTGTGGCGGGTCATCGACTGCGCCGTCTGCTTAGCCTGCTCTTCACCAAAGGTCAGCAAATAGTGGTAGACATAATTTTGTAAGATCTGCTCGCTGCCCGGCACCAGAGAAAACCAAAAACCACCGGCAAAATATGGCGATTGCTGTCGCCCTGCCTGTTGCCATTTCTGCTCTGCCATCCGCTTAAAGTGACGGGTTAACGAGGCATCACCATCCATGGCAAAGGCATAGACACCATCGGCCCACTCGGCCGCCCGCGCCATCGGTTTTTCACCCATGACACCAGCAAGAATCGGAATATGCTGCTGCACCGGCGTCGGACCCACCTCCACTCTGCCATCCTGTTCACTGTCGTGGTAACCGCTTTGCCAGATCGATCGCATCTCAGCAATCTGCTGATCCATACGTTGATGGCGACGGGTAAAACTGGCGCCGACAGTATTGTAATCAGCCTCGCGCCCGCCGACGCCAACAACCACGGAGACTCGCCCCCCGGACAGCACGTCCAGTGTCGCGATCTCCTTTGCCGCCCAAACCGCATTGTGCATTGGCAGTACATAGAGTGAGGGAACAATTCTAACCCGCTCGGTGGCCGCCGCCGCAAAGGCCAACATATTTCGCATCTCGAGGGTGTAACCGGTAATCCGCTCGCCGCAGGATATGGCGTGAAATGGCCCCTCATCGGCACGCTTACACCACTGTAAAATACGGCTTCGATCCAGCTCTTTTTCCATATAAGGCAGGCATAAACTTATTTTCATCGCAGCTCCTTGTTGTTTCTATTGTCAGTCTCTTTGATCAACAGTTTATGGAAAGACACCACTATTTGATATCAATATTCATTACATTACCGACATAAAAGTCGGTGTTTTTTAACCGCCATGATAGGCTGTATACACAATGTATTATCAACAAAATAGCGGTTTGTTTTTTTGCGCCGCACAATAATAAAAAATGAATAAATGGGTCATCTATGGGTATCAAAGTCGTCACCTGGGGCACAGGAAACGTTGGCTGCTATGCCGTCCGCGCTATTATTAATCACCCCGAACTCGAATTAATTGGACACATTGTCAGCAGTGAGGAAAAGGTCGGCAAAGACGTTGCTGAACTCACTGGGTTGGAACAGCCTACCAGCGTTATCAGTTCTAACAATATCGATGAGGTATTGGCACTACAGCCCGACTGTGTCTGCTATACCGCACATTCTGAAACGCGATTAATAGAGGCGGCCGCCGATCAAGCCAGGTGTTTGGCTGCCGGCATTAATGTCGTCGCCTCCTCCCTTTTTATGCTGCAATACCCTGACAACCCCGACGTTGCCTTTATCGCCGACCCGATCAAGGCCGCCTGTCAACAAGGTAACAGTACTTGCTTTAATAATGGTATCGACCCCGGCTTTGCCAACGATACGATGCCGCTGTTGTTCACTGGTCTCAGTGAATACTGGCAGACAATTAGAATGCAAGAAATTATCAATTACGCCACCTATGAGCAGGAACATACTATTCGCGAGGTAATGGGTTTTGGCCACCCCATCGACCATCCCTGCATGTTGTTTGAACCCAATATGCTGTCCATGGCCTGGGGCGGTTCGGTACGCTCAGTTGCCGCCGGTCTTGGCGTCGAACTCGACCGCGTTTATGAGGTGCACCAGCGATTACCTCTGGAAGATGATATTGAAAACGCCATGGGTGTGTTCAAAAAAGGCACCACTGGCGCCATGCGTTTCGAGGTCCGTGGTGTCATCGATGGCCGCGATGCCATCGTACTCGAGCACATCACCCGCCTCTGTGACGATGTAGCCCCAGCCTGGCCCCATGGCAAGGGTTATAAGGTGATTATTGAGGGCGAGCCGAAAATGGAAATCAGCATGGAGATGGAAGACAAAAACGGCGATCATGCTGTCGCCGGCGTTATTCAGACGGCGACAGCCATCGTCAACGCCATTCCTGCCGTCGTCAACCACCCCCTGGGCATGGTGGCGGCGTTAGACTTAGCCAAAATCACTGGCAAGGGACTCTATCGCCCTAAGTCGTAACCTCGTTCCAATCGGCGCCAAAGCAGTGCTGGTAATAGACAATGGTCTGACGCAGCGACTCACTGTCCTGGCTGCGTTGCTGCTGGCGGTAGTGCTTTAACAGTTTCGCCTGATAGCGTCTGTGCATGGCGTTGTCAGCCTGCCACATTGCACCGACAGGGCTGATTATTGATGCGCCTGCCACAGGTGTCCCGCGCAAGTAAAGACACTCATACTGACGCCCCCGGTCCTCGACAATAACCTCCTCTACCAGCGACATCCGCTGCTGCCCGAGGTATCGGCGCAAATCGTAGACATAATTGGTGGCGCAGAGTATAAAATCGAGTTCGGCGGCCGCATTATTTTTTTGAATGCCCTGCAACATCTCAATAATTGCTCGACCACCCACACCGGCGATGATCACGCAGTGTTTGATGCTGCCATCGAAATGTAGCTCGCCCACATCGGCGGTAATGACCCGGTAACTGTCGCCGCCATGGCGCTGTAAAACCGTTAATAATTCCTCGGTGATATGGGGGATTTGATCGACGAAATAACAGCGCTGAAACAAGGCACTGGCGACGAGATTAAAGCCAAGGTAGCCGTGGTCGCAGCAACAATCCCAGACACTGTGATACTGCTGCTGCGCTTGATTATCGACTAATTGACGATGAATTTCAGCCAGTCGCGGCGTCAGTTTTGGCGCGCTGATGGCAACAAACTGCGAGGATATATCGGTGGGCATAACATGGCGTCGATGAGGATGGAGCGAGCATTATAAACCCTCGGCCCGGCAAACCCCAGCGCCGCCGGCCCTCTACCGAGCCGACACACTCCTCCGCCCCAAGGGCGGTAGTAGTCGACAGCAATATTGTTACCATCTGCTACCAGGGTAAAACATCACCGTTGGAGTGCCAAAAAGTGCCGGTATTGGTCAAGTCCAATTGTTCGATACGCACCATCAAACGCTGCGCTGCTTCTGCTGGCGAAATATCACCGCTGAAACCGATCATTCTTGTCGATACCAGGCCCGGATGCAGAATGGCAACGCTTATTCCGCAGGGTTTTAAGTCCTCGGCCAGGCTCTTGCTGGCGGCATTGAGTGCTGCCTTCGACATGCGATAACCGTAACGTGAACCCGAGGTGTTGTCGCCAATAGAACCCATACGACTGGTAATCATTGCTATTTTACTGCCCTCATTAAGACAGGGCAGCAGCGCCTCGGTCATTCGCAACGGGCCAAGGGCGTTAACTTCCCACTGGGTCTGAATGCGATTAAAACACAGATCGTCGAGGCTCTCATTCGTCAACAAGCCGGCACAATTGATCAGAATATCAATGCTGCGCCCCGCCAACTTACTTTTTAACCGGTCGACCGATTCCGGCTGCGTCACATCGACATCGGTAACCACCTCACAGTCGAGAGCGGCCAATGCATCGCTGCTACTACGGCAACAGGCCGTCACCTGATTGCCCTGTGCCAAGTATTGTTGCGTCATAGCCAAACCAATACCACTGGCGGCACCGGTGATTAACACTGTCTGAGTCATGGGGTTAATCCTGATCCTCTGTTCATATCTGGCCAGAATATAACGTCTGGCCGAGGCTGTGAAGCCTGGCGGGGTGATATGACGCACAGCAGGGGCCTATCAACAAAAACGGGTTACATCATCCAGATGCCGTTAGTCCACTGACAGTCGATAGCGTCGAGCGCCATGTGAATGACCAAGCCTATACCGACGTACCGCAACTTAGGGATAAAACAGGCGACGGCATACAACAGCATAGGCACAGTTTGATGTAGCGGATGAAAACCGATACTGCAGCGCAGCGGGTCATAAATAGGTGTCGCCAACAGATGATCAACATCGACAATCATGGTGGCCATCATGATCAGGTAGGCCTTTTTCCAATCGCGGCGAAAAAACAACACGGCAACAATCAGCGGCACCAGTGCATGTAATATTAAGTGGATAACAAGACCCCCTGAAGCGAGCAGAAAAAGTGCCTACCCTACTGATCGAACAGGATTAATCAAAGAGCCGACAGTAAAAATCAGCCATAAAAAAAGCCGCATCTGCGGCTTTCGTAACATCCCTAGTCATCGCCAACATCCGTATTAGCACGTACCTCCTTGGTACGTCTTAATTATGGCTTAACCAGGTTTATATGCCATTAGACATAACGGTCACGCAACGTGAGAGATCTCCCACATCGCGTGACCTATGTCACACTTTATTTGCTTTTATTCACCGCGCTGATCTTATGAACCGCCAGGTCAGCACCCATATACTCCTCTTCCTCGCTCAGGCGTATACCGACGACCTTATCGATCACAAAATAAACCACAAAGCCTGCCACAACGGCGAAGCCAATGCCGGCCAAGGTACCAACCAACTGGCTCATAAAGGTAACACCGCCCATACCACCGAAAGACTCAAGGCCAAAAATACCCGCTGCAATGCCGCCCCAGGCGCCACACACACCGTGCAGTGGCCACACACCCAGCACATCATCGACACGGTGTAGCTTGTTTTGAATGTAAGAGAACATCATGACGAATAACACGCCAGCAACCAAACCGGTGGCCAAGGCACCAATGGGGTGCATTAAGTTAGAGCCAGCACAGACTGCAACCAAACCGGCCAGTGGACCGTTATGAATAAAACCAGGGTCTTTGCGACCGGCAATCATCGACGCAATAATGCCGCCGACCATGGCCATTAATGAGTTAACCGCCACCAGACCGCTGATACCGTCTAAGGTCTGAGCCGACATCACGTTAAAGCCGAACCAACCGATACAGAGAATCCAGGCACCCAAACCAAGGAAGGGAATGTTGGAGGGGGCGAAGGCAATCAGACGGCCATCGCGCTCACGGCCACGTCGCATACCCAGGACAATGACGGCAGACAGGGCAATCCAACCACCGACACCGTGTACGACAACAGAGCCGGCAAAATCATTAAATGGCGCGCCAAAAGTGGCCTCAAGCCAATCCTGGAAGCCAAAGTTACCGTTCCAAATAATGCCTTCGAAGAAGGGGTAGACCAGGCCTACCACAATGGCCGAGGCGATCAGCATTGGATAAAAACGGGCTCGCTCAGCCACACCACCGGAGATAATGGCCGGGATGGCAGCGGCAAAGGTCATCAGGAAGAAAAACTTAACCAGTTCATAGCCATTGTTTTCGGCCAGTGCTGGCGCCCCCTGGAAAAAGGTCACATCATAAGCAACCCAGTAACCAACAAAGAAGTAGACGATGGCAGAGACACCAAAGTCAGTCATGATTTTAACCAGGGCGTTCACTTGGTTTTTGAGACGGACAGTACCGACTTCCAAGAAGGCAAAACCTGCGTGCATGGCAAAGACCATGATCGCGCCCATTAAAATAAAATAGGTATTGCTGCTCGATACCAACGATTCTACTGCACTAGTAATATCCAAAATATTTCCACCCTTAGCTTTGCACCAAACCGTTGCACTACGCACCATTATAAAGCACCACCATCAATCCAACCTATCGACCAATGGGTGACAGTCTCGTTAAAAAAACGGACTATTGTCGCTTTTACTCTCTTCTATCGGTGCGCCGCTCTTATTTGAGGCACTTATTACGCTTTAATTGTTTTTAATAGAGCATTCCGCCCGTTTACGCACAGATATAAAGCATTTTCCGTGCCAAAAAAAGCCTTCAATTAGTGCGATTTTAATTACAGCAACAAAACAATTCCGTTAGTTAGCCATCGACACCGCTCAGCGGATGCGTTTGTGACCCTCGGCTTTTGTCCTTATACTGGGCGAATTAACAACGCTATAAATGACGGACACTATTTTGCCGAACACTTTGCAGATCCAAAATCAGCCACTCGTCGTCTCCCGCAGTGATGAAGACGCAGTATTATTGCAGCAGCGCTTCCAACATTACGGCTATCTCTATTTTCAAAACCATGTCGACAAGCAAAAGTGTCAGCAGCTAATGCTGCAGTTTTTGGACGCACTCTCCCCCCACATTGTGCTCGACCCGCAGACCGGGCTACCGGCACTGGGCGGTGAACCGTTTTTCGAGACCGACCCCATCTGGGATCAGCTCTACCCAAAAATCCAGTCGATGGAAGCGTTTCACGATTTCTTCCATCAAGCGGATCTGCACCAGTTAATGCAGATCGTTGCCGGCGACAAGCCCTTTGTCTACCCGATGAAAATGGCGCGGATGGCAACACCGAAAAAAATCGGCTATGAAACGCCGCCCCATCAAGACGCCCACTCACATCAAGCGGGAGAAACCATGGCTGGCATGTGGGTGGCATTGCACGATGTCACCACTGAAATGGGCCGACTCAAGCTATTGCCCCACTCCCATAAAAAAGGTGTCAGACCTGTCTTTGAGGCGCAGGGGGTTGGCGGCATACAATGTGAAATTTATGATGACGAGACTCTTTGGCACACCTCAGACGTTAGCCAAGGCGACGTGATTATCTTCCATTCGTGCTGCGTCCATAAGGCCGAGCCAAACACCGCCCAATCGGCGGCAAGGCTGAGCATCGATACCCGATTCTGTGATTACGGGGCACCGCTGTGGTCACTCAACCTCGAGCCTCATCACGGCTGGCGTATCGACGACCTCGATTGGTCAAACATTTATAAGGACTGGAAAAACCAACACCTCCAATACTACTGGCAGGACTACCCCAATACCTTTTGATAGCCGTCGCAGAACAGAGCGATGGCACCCAAAACACTTTTTGACAGCCTTTGTGACAGCGGCCTATGGATTTATGACGGACGTATGTTTAAACTGTAAACTTACAGCCATTTTTGACCAAGTGGCTAACAATAAAAGCGTACGACGCAATAGTTTTACAAGGCATAACAATGAAAATGAAACTCCTTAGTGCCGCGGTTTTTGCCGTGGCGCTCTCCGGCTGCTCCAACGACAGTGATTCTGACGTCAACGACTCAGCCCCTGAGTTCGGTACGGCTCTCTACAGTGCCGACATCACCGAAACCGAACACGGCATCCCGCACATCAACGCCGAAGACTGGGGCAGCCTGGGCTACGGCTATGGCTACCAATACGCCAAGCAAAACCTCTGCGTATTGATGGAGGAAGTCGTGCGCGCCAACGGCGAGTCTGCCCGTTATTTGGATGGCAATATCAACGAAGACTTTGTCTACCGCTACTACAACAGCGATACCAATATTCAAAGCAACTTTATCGACAAGCTGGACCAGGATGCCCGTGATGTAATGGATGGCTATACCCTGGGTATCAACCGCTACATAGAGGATACCGGCGTCGACAATATTGCCGGCAGCTGTCAGGGCGAGCCCTGGGTGCGACCACTCAACCAGCTAGATAACTACAAGGCACTGCACAAGCTATTGATCCGTGCCAGTACTGGCCCGCTCGCGCCCTTTATCTCGGCGGTCAACGGCCCGGCAGAGAGCGTCGCCAACGCCCCAATGGCCGACCTGTTTCAACAACTTGCCCTCAATACCGATGCCTTCGACATGCCCAAGCCTGAACAGATGGGCAGCAACGCTTATGCCCTCGGCGGCAACGTCACCGAAAATGGCAGTGGCTTGCTACTCGGCAACCCTCACTTCCCATGGTCTGGACGCCTGCGCTGGTATATGGCCCACCTGACCATCGATGGCGAATACGATGTCATGGGCGCCTCGCTGCACGGTTTCCCACTGATTAACATCGGCTTTAACAAGGACATCGCCTGGACACACACGGTGTCAACCGGTCGTCGTTTCAGCTTCTTCGAGCTGCAACTCAACCCTGACAACCCAATGCAATATGTCTATGGTCAGGATGATGCCGGTGCCGACATCTATCGCGACATTACCAGCGAACAGGTTACTGCTGAACAGGTCCGTGACGATGGCAGTATCGAGACCGTCGAAAAGACGCTGTACTTCTCCCACTATGGCCCGATTGTCGATCTCGGTGGCGTCAGCGATCTACTCGAAGGTTGGCCAACTATTTTGAAGTCGGTGTTTACTGTTCGCGACGTCAACCTCTACAACACGTGGGGCTTCGATACTTGGCGCGGTATGGGCCAGGCAGAGAACCTGGATGAGGTTACCGAGGCTGCCGCAAAGATGGGCAACCCATGGACCAATACCATTGCCGTCGACCGTGAGGGTAACTCAATGTATGGCGATATCAGCACCCGTCCCGGCATCACCCAATGGCATTTCGACAACTGCGTCAAAGGACTGGCAGCCCCCTCGTTGACCGATGAAGGCTACCCCACTCTCGATGGCTCAGACCCAAGCTGTGAGTGGGCCACCGATGCAGACTCTCCCGCCGATGGCGTCATGGGGGTGAGTCAGCTACCGGTGTTACAAAACCGCGACTATGCTGCCAACTCTAACGACAGCTACTGGCTGAGCAACCCCGACAGCCTGCTGACCGGCTTCTCGCCAATTATCGGTAACGAAGAAGTTGAGCAATCGACCCGCACACGCTTGGCCTTTGTACAACTACAAGACCGACTCGACGATAACGACGGCCTGGCTGGCGGCGATAAATTTACCAACGAAAATGTCAGAGACATTATGTTTGGCAGCCGAAATCACGCCGCCGAATTGATTCTCGATGGCGTGCTCGATGTTTGCGCTAACACCACCAGCGCCGATTGGGGCAGCGAGGCGGCTGACGCAGAGCACGCTTGTCAGATACTCGATGATTGGGACCGTGAATCCGATGTCGACAGTGTCGGCCACGCGCTGTTTATTGGCCTGTGGGCTGAACTCGACCGAGAAGCCGGCTTCTGGCAGAACGATTTCGACCCCGCCTACCCAGTGACCACACCCAATACCATGAACAGTGGCGATGCGACAGTCATCGCGAATACCCGTGCAGCCCTGCTGGCTTCTGTGGCAGAGCTCAACCAAGCTGGTATTCCGCTTGACCGCCCTTGGGGTGAGGTACAGTACAGCGAACGCAATGGCGATAAAATTGCTATTCATGGCTCCAACGGTGTTGGCTTCAGCGTTATTATCTCGGACTTAATCGATGGCGAAGGCTATAGCAATATCGAACACGGCAACAGCTATATGCAGGTTGTTGGCTTCGATAGCAGCGACTGCCCCGATGCTAATGCACTGCTGTCCTACTCGCAATCGGTCAATGAAGACTCGCCTTACTTCGACGATCAAACCAAAATGTACAGTGCAAAGCAGTGGGTCGATATGCCCTTCTGCGCCAGCGATATCGAAGCACAGCAGATTGGCGAGACAATGACGCTGAGCAACTAAGCGTCAGCGTTTGACATCTCGATAGCACTGAGCCGCCAGGCTCAGTGACACAAAAAAGCCCTGTCAGCAGATGCTAACAGGGCTTTTTTTATGCCGGCAGCACAGGCGTTATCCTACCGTTAAAGCAACACCAACTCTGGCGTACCTGCCACTGTTTTCATCGCTTGCTTGCGGTCATCATCCAGCGTATAGGTTTCACTCTTAACGGTGTCGATAAAAAACCACTCAGAAGTCGCCTCATCCGGTGTAAAGGTGGTGATAACAAAGCCACGCTGGGCGACATTGACATAACGCAGGTCGTCGGCCAGCGTCTTAAGTAACCCCTCTGTCACGCCTGCCACGCCCAAATCATCACCCAGGGATAAATATTCCTCCAGACCCGGACTGCTTACCGAGGCGGTGGCAAACTCAACGCCGACGGTATCGCCGTTGTTGTTGACCAGATCATTAGCCCAGGCATTATGACTATCGCCAGCCAGTACAACCAAATTCTTGCCGCTGTCTTTGGCCGTGGCATAAATAGCCTCACGCTCACCGTCATAACCGTCCCAGGCATCGAGATTGTAGGGAACCACCGTGGTGACACGCTTTATTTCATCCTGGGTCAGTGTCACATCACCATCGATGTAGCGCTGCTTTAAGCCGGCAAGCTCGATAAACGCAGGAAATAAAGTATCGGGGTTAGGGTCTAGTATCTGCGACTGTAATTCAACCGGCAGCGTCAGCTTACCCATCAACACCTGCTGGCCTAACACCTGCCATGTGGCGCTAGAAGTCTGCATCGCCGTCTGCAACCAGTTTAACTGTGTGGCACCAAGTAGCGTACGATCGCTGCTTTGCACATCGCTGTTAAAACGCGCCAAATCGGGCGCGTTATAATCATCCAACTGGTAATCGGTATAATCAATTTGCTCATCGCGGCCGATAATTCGGGTATCCAGCATGTGTAAGCTAAGCAGGTCACCAAACTCAAAGCTGCGATAGATAATTTCTTCATCACCCTCGCTGGCCGGGCGCACGGGCATCCATTCAAACCAGGCCTGCAGCGCGGCTAATTTACGATCGAGGTATTCACCCTCACCGGCCTCTGGGTTATGGTTCTCAGCACCCTCACGCCAGCTGTCATTGGCCACCTCATGATCATCCCAGATGGTAATAAAAGGCTGTTTACGATGCAGTGCCTGCAGATTTTCATCGCCGCGATAGTGCGCATAGCGGTTGCGGTAGTCGTCGAGTTCAATACATTCTCCGGCATTGCCTGCAGCGAACTGACGGCCCAAGGCCTCGGCATCTTCGGTGGCATAGTCACCATCGGCATACTCATAGATATAGTCGCCCAGGTGCAGTACCGCATCGATGTCATCGAGGGCGGCAATTTCACCGTAGGCATGAAAGTAACCGGCGGGGAAATTAGCACAGGACACCACGGCCAATTTGGCTTGCTCTAGACTGCCCTCGGGCAACGTCTTGGTTGTCCCCTCGGCAGAGGTGGTGCCATTAGCGCGGAAACGGTAATAGTAAACAGTGCCCGATGACAGGTTTTGCACATCAATTTTAACGGTAAAATCTTTACTGCCATCAGTGGTGGTCGAGCCATTATGGATAAGGTCGTCGAAACCACTATCGGTGGCCACTTCCCAATCGACCGTGACCACTGCATCGGTGTCATTGGGCAGGGCTCGCGTCCAAAGAATGACGCTGTCGGCCAACGGGTCACCACTGGCAACACCTTGCGCAAAACTGACGTTGTTATCGTCGTCGCTATCGCGATCAGCACAACCCAGCAAGCCGGTGGAAACAACCGCGGCGCCAACGCCCATGGCGGATAGCCTTAAAAAATGTCGACGTGATATCTGTTTCATCTACTTCCATGCCTCTCATTATTATATATAGGTCGCACACTAGCAGTGATCAATGACAGCCAGGTGACACCGAACACATTAAGATAACAGACCGGTCGCTGCAAACCTTTTTGCCAGTCAGTTGTCACTTTATCCACCTTACCAACTATTAACACGAAATAGCGCCAAAACATTCATCTGTTTGGCACCAATCACCGTACTATAGAGGTAACAAAAACACTGTCTACGATGGACAACATTACAGCAACGGCAGTGAACAACAATAATATGCAGGAATAAAGCCCATGGCTTACCAGAAAATCATCGTCAGCGAGTTTGGCGGCCCCGAGGTGTTAAAACTCAAGCAGGAACTGCAACTCCCCGAGCCCAAGGCCAACGAGATACGCGTCAAGGTACTCAGTGCCGGCACCGGCTTTACCGACACCATTATTCGCCAGGGCCAATATGTCGATAACAAAGAAAAGCCGCCCTTTGTGCCCGGCTATGACTGGTATGGTGTGGTCGATAAGATTGGCCACAATGTCAGTCGTTTCAAGGTCGGCGACAGCGTCGCCGACTTATCGATGATCGGCGGCTACACTCAATACCTTACCGTCGATGAGCAACAGGCCATTGCGGCACCCGACGGCTTAGACCCTGCCGAGGCGGTGGCAATGATACTGTCCTACGGCACCGCCTACCAGATGATTAAACGCGTGTGCCCTGTTCCCACCGGTAGCACGGCGCTGATTCATGCCGCCGGTGGTGCTGTCGGTTCTGCTATGTGCGAGCTCGGTCAATTACTCGGCATCAACATGATCGGCACCGCCTCCCAGGGTAAACATCCGCTGCTACAGCAATTCAACTGCCAGGCCATCGACTATCAAAACGAAGACTTTGTCAGCCGCGTCGATCAGCTTACCGATGGCCAGGGTGTCGATGTTGTTTTCGATACCATCGGCGGCAAAAACTGGGGACGATCTTACCAATGCCTGAAAAAAGGCGGCACGCTGATCGGCTTCGGCGCCTATCAGCTCACCTCCGGTGAAGAGAAACTACCTTCATTACTGTGGGGATTTTTCAAATTACTGGCTGGCTGGAAACTGATTCCCGACGGTAAGCACTCCTGCTTCTTCAACATTCAACAGCGGCGTATCAGTCACCCTGAAGAATTCAAAGAGGATATGGCAGAGTTATTTGGCTGGCTTAAAGAGGGCAAGCTCAAACCGGTGATTGCCGATCGTCGCCCCCTGAGCGATGCCGCTGAGGTGCATCGCCAAATAGATAATGCCGAGATCACCGGCAAGACTGTGTTGATCTGTCAGTAACGTGATAATGGTGTGGTGAGTAATGTCACCCTCTTTTGATCTGGCACGTTAAACCCGACAGCTCAACTCTGTTAGGCTGTGGCGACGCTAAAAGGCATTTTTATATAAGGGTTTACGGCATGAAAAAATTAGCATTGGTAACGGGTGGCAACAAGGGTATTGGCCTGGCTGTCAGCCGGCTATTGCTGGACAAGGGCTTTGGCCTGATTATTCTGGCGCGCAACGTCGACGAGTTTGAGCTGGCCGATCATCCGGATGTCAAAGCCATCGCCTTCGACCTCAGCCAAATCGATGCCATTGCACCGTTAATTGACTCGCTGCCCCCCATCGATGTACTGGTCAACAATGCCGGTATTATGCTGTCACTGCCCTACGATGACTATCCTCAGGCATCCATCGAGCAGACACTACAACTGAATATCGCCGCCCCCGTCGCCCTGATTACTGCGGTATCCGCTGCAATGCGCCAACGCGGCGGCGGACGCATTATCAACAACACCTCGATAGCCGGGCATATTGGCCACCCCGATATCTGGTACGGCGTCAGCAAGGCCGGGCTGATCAATGCCACCAAAAGCTTTGCCAAGCTGCTCGGCGGCGATAATGTGCTGGTCAATGCCGTGGCTGCCGGCCCAGTCAATACCGATATGCTGGCGTCGATCGACGACAGTCGTAAGGCCGCGATCAAGCAAAATACCATTGCCGGTCGTTTCGCCGAGGCCGAAGAAGTTGCCGAGACTATCGTCTGGCTGGCCACCGATGCCCCCAGCTATTTAAACGGCACCATCATCGATCTCAACAACGGTAGCTTTCCGCGCTGATCAACATGGCGGCAGACGCCGCCATTTTTTAAAAAAATAACGGTAAAAATTGGCTGAAAATACCGAGTCAGTACAATTACCTAGCCCCTAAAATCCCTCACAGAAAACAAACTAAGATACTGTTTAATACAGATAATTATCGAAAAATACAATACTCGAAGCACGCCTAAAAATAAAAATATAATTCTTTATTAAAAATAAGTTGCTCAGCCGAAAACTATACGATAAATTCGCCAAAATCGCGTCTCATCGAGATTATTCTCGTTATTAGAACGGTATTTTGCACAGGCTAACCAGCCTATTATTATCAGGAGTTTGGCTATGAAAATCTGCTTTATTATGTACCCCTGGGAACGCGTCGAAGCCGAGACCGATACCACCCTACGACTAGTACACGAGTGCTTTGCTCGTCAACATACTGTGGCCATCGCAACGCTACAAAACCTCACCATTCGCGATAATACCGCCAGTGCTTTTTGCGACGTCATCAGCAAGAAAACCAAGCAGACCGATAATATTATCAGCTTCTACCGCAATACCGTGTTTCGCCGCTGCCTGCTGCCGCTGGCCGGCTTTGACGCCATTATTATGCGAGCCAATCCACCGCTGGATACGCTGGCCCTCAATTTCTTAGATTCTGTTCGTGATGACACCTTTATCATGAACGATATCGACGGATTACGCGTGGCCAATAACAAGCTATACACCGCCTCTTTCAACGATGCCGCCAGCGAGTTTATTCCCGCCACCCACGTGTCCAAGAACCGCGAGTATTTAGAGCGTATCTTCGATGAATCAGACTGCGAGAAAATGATACTCAAACCCCTCGATGGTTTCGGTGGTCGCGGCGTCATTGTGGTTGAGAAAAACGCCCGCCAAAGTTTTAAGTCCTTACTGGAGTTTTACATTGGTGGCGACTCCAACGGCCAGAATGGCAACTATGTCATCCTGCAGGATTACGTGCCCGGCGCGGAGCAAGGCGATGTACGCATTTTAATGCTCAATGGCGAACCCATCGGCGCCATGCGGCGGATTCCAGCCGATGGCGATGTACGCTCCAACGTGCATGCTGGTGGCCGGGTCGTCAAGCACAAGCTGACCGAGCAAGAGCGCAAACTGTGCCGCCTGATTGGCCCGAAACTGGTCCGCGATGGACTCTATTTTACCGGCATCGATGTGATTGGTGAAAAACTATTAGAGATCAACGTGCTCAGCCCCGGGGGTATTACCCGAATCAATAAACTCAACCGAGTGAAACTGCAAGGCCAGGTAATCGACTTTGTCGAAAGCGTGGTCAGCGCCAAGGAACTCGTTCGTAACCGTAAAAGTCAATTCCGTCAGGTAATCGAAGATGCAGACGCTGTCTGAAACCCAAATGCTGGCGGCAATTGACGCTGGCGAGTGCTTTGAAGCAACACTGGACGACCACTCTTTAACCCTCAAGATTGAAGAGTATGTGCCCTATATTTGCACGGCGATTCACGCAGGCCAACGCCTGCGTGATGAGCTGCAGGCCAATTGTTTATTGAGCTACCACGAGCGTCAGCACGAGGAAGACCTGTTCACCGACCAGCTGATCACCTCGTTCCCTATTACCCTGTGTGTTAACGATTCGCGCTACGAGTACGATGTTAACCGGGCACCCGACCAGGCCATTTACCAAGCGGCCTGGGGCAAGCAGGTATGGGCGGAGCCGATCAGCGCCGAACAAAAGCGAACCAGCCTGGCCAAGCACCACCGCTACTTCCGCATCCTGAAAGCGATTCTCAGTCATTTAGAGCTGCGTTTTGGTGGCTGCTTATTAATGGATGTGCACTCTTACAACTGGCAATCACGAGACTACCCCGTCGCCCCGGTATTCAATATTGGCACCGCCAGAATTAATACCAAACGCGGCAAAAGCATTCTGCAACAGCTTGAGGCGACGCTGGCCGACATTGAACTGCCCAATATTGCAACCACTGTGCAGCGTGATGTGGTGTTTATGGGCAATGGTTATCATAGCTATTTCATCAACCGTAATTTTGGTAACACCTATGCAATCCCGTTAGAAATCAAAAAGATTTTTATGGATGAATACACCGGCGAGGCCTTTCCATTAGTCTTGGACGCCATTCATCAAGGTTTGTATTTAGCCGTATTAGCGGCGGCATCGGCTTTTAATGATAAATTTAAGCGAGCCAAGCTATCGCCATCACAATTACTGCCCACTCATACCGACCGCGGCTTAATTGCCGTCGACAAGGCATTGCATAAGCTCACCCAAAACTTTGCCACCCTGAGTTACGTCAACCCGACCAACCTCAGTCAGGAAAAACGACGCTTTCTCAGTCGCCGCCACTACGACCCGCAGTTCACCTACAACCAACTGCGCATAGACCCCTATGAGTTCAAAGAGCAGCTCTATAGCCTGCCCGTGGCCGACATTCAAGACCCGACGGTGAGAGCCCTGTATCGCGATGTGATTAACGGCTACGCCACCAAGGCTGAAATGCTGAGCAAGGTGGGCACGCCGGAGTTTTTATACAACTCGATGCGCTACTACGGTGAGCCCAGTGCCAACGATATTGCCAACGCCGAGTTCTTTCTGCACGCAGCCGAACTGCCAGGCTTTGTCGACGAGCCAGAAGACATCAATGCCGAACAGGCAAAAAAGATGTTTCAGCTGGCCGCAGCCGAGATGAAACTCGATTGCAAGGTGTCGATTTCATCAAAAATCGTCGCCAAGGCCATGGTCGATAACAACCGAAAAACAGTGCTGATTAATCGCGATGCGATGCTGACCCAAACCAATGTCAACGCGCTTATTCACCACGAAATTGGTGTTCACCTGGTGACCACCTTAAACGCCAATCAACAGCCTTTAAAGGTGTTTAAATTAGGGTTGCCGGGAAATACCTATACCCAGGAGGGCATCGCCATTCTGGCCGAGTACCTGTCGGGCAACCTCAACATGACCCGGTTGAGAATGCTGTCACTGCGGGTATTGGCCGTCGACATGATGGTCAAAGGCTTTAATTTTCGCCAGGTGTTTAACCGACTAACCACCGACTATGGGCTCAGCGATGACCAGGCCTTTACCAAGACCATGCGGGTCTTCCGCGGTGGTGGCTTCACCAAGGATTATCTCTATCTGCGCGGTTTTAGAGATGTTTTGTCGCTGTATAAAGAGCGTGACATCACCTCGTTGCTGGTCGGCAAAACCGGCTTAGATTATATCGATACGCTCAGCTCGCTGATCGAACGCGGTATTATCAACCCGCCAAAATATGAGGTACCCGCCATCGCTGCGGTGCAACCGAAAAGCAATGCAATTATCGACTACCTTGTGTCGTCGATTAAATAGAAAAACCCCACCGCCTTTTCGTCCAACCCACGGCGAAAAGGCGAAACAAAAAGGATAAAATTTAAAAAAATAAACTGCCACACCCCCTTTCAACAGTTAGCTATAAGTAAATACCACCACATAAAATCAACGACAGAACAAAAATATAATTTTTTTAAAAAAGTTGTTTACATTGATGGAATGTGACCTTACAGTGCGCCGAAATAGCCCCTCGGGTTATATTAACAAACACTGTTGTCAATCAACATTCATTACTATGCGGTATTTATTGGAGTAAAAAAGGTGGATATAACCGCCGTCGTCCCCGACCAAAACAGCACTGTTGTGCCAGTACTGGGTTTATCATTTTACGCAATGGCATCGGGCTATTTAATGAGCCTGATTCCGCTGTCACTGCACTCATTCGGTTTGAGCGAGACACTGACACCTTGGCTGGTCAGCGGTTTTTATCTTGGCTTACTGATGGGCGCGACACAGGTTGAGAGCATTATCAGCAAACTTGGCCACCGTCGGTCGTTGCTACTGTTTCTCAGCATTATTTTGCTGACAACCCTGGCGATGATTGCCCTGCCCTCGGCCGCCGTTTGGCTGGTAGCGCGGCTGATTGCCGGCTTTGCCGTCGCCGGTGTCTTTGTGGCTATTGAATCCTGGCTGTTAATGGTAAATACCGCCAAGCAACGGGCCAAGCGGCTCGGCTTGTATATGGCCTCACTGTACGGCGGTACCGCCCTTGGCCAGCTGGGTATTGGCCCTGTCGGTATCGAGGGTGTGGTGCCTTATTTAGTGGTTATCACATTACTATTAATGGCCATTATGCCGCCATTGATGGTGACCAAGGGTCAGCCGGCACACAGCCAGGCACAGCCGTTGAGCTTTGCCCAACTGAAGGAAATCAACAGGGCCGCCATGCTGGGGTGTTTCATTTCAGGCATGTTATTGGCGCCGATTTACGGTCTGATGCCGGTGTTTATCAGCGACGGTATAGGCACCGATAAAACCGGCATACTAATGGCCTCGATTATTATCGGTGGCATGTTGGTGCAGCCTATTATCAGCCTGTTATCACCGGTAATGAGTAAGAAATTTCTCATGTCGGCGCTATCGCTGATCGGCGTTGCGGCGGTGGCTATTATTGTTATCGCCAACAGCTTTGCCCTGCTGGCAGTGGGATATATGTTACTGGGTGCCTGTACCTTTGCCCTCTACCCGATTGCCATCACGCTGGCCTGTGATGCCTTAGAAGTCGGCAAAATAGTGATTACCACTCAAATCATGCTGTTGAGTTACAGCGTAGGCTCGGTATTCGGTCCGTTATTGGCCTTCCAAGTCAGCAGTAATATCGACAAAGGCCTGCTGCTGTATCTGGCTATTTGCCTGATCACCAGCGGGGTTTACATGCTCATCAAGGCAATAATAAAAATGCGCAGTGACAAAGCCACTCTGGCGGGCTAAAGCCTAAAGAAAACCAATACCGCACCACCGCAACGGTGGTGCGGTATTGCCCTCTCTATTTTTTCGGCCCCAATGAATCGTAAAATGCCTTTTCACTCTTACGCTGACGTTCGATATCCTCATCCCATCGCCTTATCTTATCGACAAGAAATGTTTTTGCATTATAAGAACCCAAGTCACGGTATGCGCGATACTGCGCCTCGCTATACCAAATATCGGCTGTCGAGTTATGTGGAAAGCTATTCTGTTGCTTCTCTATTTCACTCTGATAGTACGCTCTAACATTTTCAGGGTAACCTGGCTGCTCACGGCACAACGTTTCAATGTCCGATGGGTACGGTAGGCGTCCATCACAGCGCTGTTTCAATAAATCCTTCTTGACCGATAGTTTTATGTAAAGAATGTCTAGTTGTTCCCTGCCAGGGAAACCTGTGACTGTCAGTGAAAATACCGGGGCGGCTTGGAGGGCATTAAAATCACTGGCAAGCGGGCAGGTTTCTTCGCCAGTCTCACCACATGACAGGTTAAGGTTAAGTTCGTGCTTGAGCTTTACTTTCAGGCGATTTAACGCATCGAAACCATACTCGGGATCATGTTCCGCATCGACAACCACTATTTTTTTCGTACCCCGCTTAATCAGTGAAAACAGGCCAAGATTCTCTGCATGACCACCATCACTTAATCGCAGCGTGGTTTTATAATCCTCAGGCATTAACAAACCCAAGGGAAAGCCCCCGATTACTTTATCGCTCCAAAATCGCATCCCCCCCCAAAAGCTTTGCTGACTGCTGGGATCTCTCATTTTATAACCCAGATTGGCATTTGAAATAGCTAACAGTGGATCAAGTAGACCCGATACCTGCTGTGCACCACTATCCGCAGCTGCGCCAGAGGTGGCATATATTTTTGACATATAACTGGGAGACCAAAGTTCAGCATCGTCAATATAACCGCTGTAGTCACTGCCATAGGCCAACGGCGTAAAGCTATAAACACTTTTGGTCAGTGAAAAGTCATCGTAGGCCTCATCGCTGTCAAACAACGAAGCGCGGTCAGAACGCTTGGTATTTATAATCGGCAATGTCATCGGAGCAATAGCCTGCTGGGATTCATTAGCACAGTGGTTATACGCTGTCATGAAATCTCGGTAGTGGCCAAACTTTAACTCATCAATACGCGCGTTCGGCCGCCAAAACATAAATGCGCCGTTGACACCGTTGTAATACTGCTTTCTGTCGTAGTTAAAGTAATCCACATAATCGCTGTACTCTGGGTTGGTCACCAAGCCATAAGTACGCTCCAACCCCTTGCGATAGGCGTTGGTAAAAACCGAGCCATTATAGATATTAGTATCAAGTAACAGATCGGTGCCCCAGTAAAAAGGCAGAGTGACGAGATGAGTGGCTACCAAGCCTGTGGTTTCTGCACCCTGCACAAAGCTTGAGGTTGAATAGTTGATGATGTCAGATTGACGTCCGATATGATTCTGCGCCGCGGTTTTGGCGACGATAGAGCCCTCTTCCCTAGTCGCAAAAATATCATCTAACGAATAATTATATTGTTGTCGTTCGATACGCTGGCAAAATTTATTCAGGTCGCCATCAGGCCCAACATCATTGAGCAATGTCGAGTAATACTCTAAGCCTTTATCATCTGGCAGATATTGATAATAGCGATGAATGAAATACCAAAAAGCGGTGTAACCGCCACCGGACACAGAGGAGATTGAGTCAAAGTTCTCCAGTTGATCTGCCTCATTCAAGGCCTTCATCACCCCCATCGAGTATGAGGCCGCTCGGGTCCCGCCCCCCGAAAGCGCCAAGGCATAACTATCGGTTTCAAAACGTTTAGGGGGAGTATGCGCATTGGTGCACTTTTTGTATGCGGCATCCAGTTTCGTGCTCTTATCGGAGGTAACATCGTAGCCGTGACGCAAAAATAGCTCTTTACAGAATTGCAGGCGGAAAACACTATCCACGCGTGCAGCCTCGGTCGTTGTCGTCACCAGCAAAACATCGGACGACTTATTCTTACCCTGGTCTTGTGACTTAGTCCTGTCATCCGGCTTCTGTCCCAGAAACCCTTGACCATTTTTAAAGCTTGAGCAGGCAACCAGGGCCATAAGCATTACCACAACCGCTATATAACGCATCACTGAACAGCCTCCAATTCAAGCAGTAAGTACCCTTTGTTATTACCGTAAAACCAACCCGCATCATTGACAAAACCACTGAAATTACCGCTCTTGGTGGCGGTAAATTGATAGCTGGCCGGCTGATCGGTCAGTTTGCTCATATCCGAGACTGCAATCATAGAATCCTTGGCGCACTCGTCCGTCGCCACTATCAACTCAAACCACTCATGGTTTTTAGACTGTTTAAAATGTGACATAAAGGTAGAAGTGCTCAGTGACTGATTGCAGAAACCGGTCTCATCGATAGCCCCTTCTGCGTCTTGGTCACTATACGTATGATCTTGGCAGCGCTCAACCGTCGCCGCTGGTGGCCGGCTAATCACTATATCACTGTCCTGCAGGCGAGATTTAGCAACAACCGTCAACCGATATTTTTTGTCTTTGACCAGCGGTACTGCCGACTGGGCGCAGCGCTGGTGGGCAAAGAGCTCGATACGATAGACGCCTTGAGGAAAATCAGTGTCAGCCATTAGTGGCGCGTTATTGATAGCCGCAGGCGAACAGCCAGCGATCATAAGAAAAGCTGATGCCGCCATCAGGGGCGGGTAATTTTTTAACATTAGCAAACACTTCCATGGTATCGGCGATAATTATTATGCTCACCATGATAATTATTATATGGTGATGAGCACAAGCTTATTTGGGGTAAGAAAGCCTCACCTCGGCAAGTCTAACTGATGACCAACGACCAAAGATAAGAGCATAACAATAATGAAAAAATGGCTACTCCTGTTCATCCTTTTACTGGCGCTGACCCCGGTCATTATCATCGGTGGCGGTCTGGTGCCTATTACCAGTGTCGCGGTGTTGTGGAACACCCTCACCGGCAGTGGTATCGACACCCCACAACAGCAGGTGTTAGATCAGCGTTTTCAATTAGCCGATGGCTTCAGCCTGAATGTCTATGCCGGCGACTTACCTAATGCCCGCTTTATGGCCATCAGCGAACACCAGGCAATACTGGTCAGCAGGCCCCACCAGGGCGACGTGGTGTTGATTCAGCCCGATCAACAGAACAAGACTGTCGGCGGCCAGCGCGACATTCTAATACAGGGGTTGACCCGTCCCTCCGGCATAGCAATACACCAGGGCTGGCTTTATATTGGTGAGGCCAACCGCATTGGTCGTATTGCCTTCGACAGCGCAACGGCATCGACCAGCGGCGATTATCAAACCCTTGTCAGCGGCCTAACCGACGACGGTAATCACCCCTACAAACAAATCAAGATTGGCCCCGATGGTATGCTGTACCTCTCTCAGGGTTCGACCTGTAATGTCTGTTTAGAAGAGGACAGCCGCCGCGCCACCATGAGCCGCTATCAACTCGACGGCAGTGGTGAACAGCTGATTGCCACCGGCCTGCGTAATACCATGGGCTTTGATTGGGCACCGTGGAATAACGCGCTCTATGGCACCGATAACGGCCGCGATATGCTCGGCGACGATTACCCGCCCTGCGAACTCAACTTAATTGAAGCTGGCCAATTCTACGGCTGGCCATATTTTAACGGTGCCAACCAGGCTGACCCGGATTTCCCTGAGGCGCCTAAGGCCTTGGCCAGCAGCGCACAACCACCGGCGTTTGAGTTCCCCGCTCATAACGCACCACTGGGCATGACTTTCATCGACGCAGCCACACTGCCTGATCGTTTTGAAAAAACCGCCCTCGTCGCTCTGCACGGCTCATGGAACCGTTCGGTACCCGACGGCTACAAGGTGGTTTCACTGCATTGGCAACAGGGGGAAATTGTTAGCCGCGACTTAATCAGTGGCTTTGAGAAAAACGCTGATGTGATAGGCCGCCCAGTGGACATTGCTCAGGGCAGCGATGGGGCCATTTATATCTCTGACGATTACGCCGGCGCCATCTATCGCCTGGTGTATGATGGTAACGACAACCAACAGAATGCCGCCACCTCAACAGCTACCGCACCAGCCACCTCGGCTGCGCTAACACCGATCAGCTTAACCACACCGAGCTGGCTAACCGATGATAACCGCGAGGCGCTGTATCAACGAGGCCAAGCGATTGTAGCTCAACGGCCCTGTCTCAGGTGTCATCAAACCGCCACCCCCAACAGCAATTTAGATCTCGCCAGCATAGGCCAACGACGTCAGTATCAGCAGATCATCGAGCGGCTAATACAACCCACGCCACCGATGCCCAACTACAGCTTCAGCGAGGAGGATCAGAAAGCGCTGGCGGTGTATCTGGTTTTTGAATCGCTGAAACCCAAATGACTGTGAGCCTGCACCAGCGGCTTAAACATTAGGTTCAGTAAAGCCTCCTCACTGTGCGAGAGCATATCCTGCTGGCGATAGGCCGCCATGATATGCGTTAACCACCGTCCTGCCACGCGCTCATATCCAGCGCAATAGCGGTTGCACAGCCTGTTGGCATCTGTCACATTAAGCGCACTCAATAAGCGAATAAATAGGTAATACTATGATTGGATACGTCACCATTGGTGTTAGTGACATGGAAAAAGCCAAGGCTTTTTATCTTGAACTGCTGGCAGACCTCGGCGCAAAACTGATGATGGATATGGGCCGTATTGCCTTTATCGGCACCGAAGACGGCGGTACCATGCTGAGCATCTGTGTGCCCTTCGATGAGGGCGACCCACAGCCGGGCAACGGCAATATGATTGCTATCAACCCCGGCTCTAAAGCCCAGGTTGATGCTCTCTACCAAAAAGCCATCAGCCTCGGCGGTACCTGTGACGGCCAGCCTGGCCAGCGCATCCCCGATATGTTCTACGGCGCCTACTTCCGCGACCCCGATGGCAACAAGTTCGCCTTTGCTGAATTCGGCTAGGCCATGACACCGATCTGCGTCACCCTATTGCGGCCTAGTGGGCCGCAATAGCCCTGCCCTGTTTTTCAATCTCCGCCGCCATTTGGCAAAAGTGATCACGGCTGATATTGACCGCCTCGTCGAGGTTATCATCGACATATAAATCGCTGGCTATCACCCACCACTGAGAATCTGTTAGCTTGGCCAAAACAGGGAATATACGCTTGTTTTCGGTTTCCAAATGAGCCAACTGATCATCTAAATAATGATCAAACTGACGCAGAATCGTCGTCAGCGGTACCACCGCATCATTGGCAATGGCGTCGAAACTTTGCTGCAAATCTCGGGTTTCTCGCTCCAGCGTTGTGTGCTGCTGTTGCAGCTGGGCAATCACATCGCCATCGCCTAGGGAGTGCTGTAGCAGGTAGGTAAAGGCTCGTTCCTCGAGGGGGTGATGATATTGCTCAGGGTAGGCCTGTATATAATCCAGCGTTTCAAGAATCAGCGGTAAGTCATGCTCTTGGTCGACATCTTCATAGGCATAAACAGCCGCCTTTAACACCCGTAAGACACGGGCAATGTGTTTATGATCGTCGACTAATTGATGAAATAAATTATTCATTATCGTCTCCTTACGCGAATCCTCTTGCTCGGCCAACCGTGGCAGAAGCATCAGAGGCAGCTAATAACCTGATAGATTTCAGGGTTAAATTCATAGTAGCGGCCTAGCGACCACCATAACTCGTCCAAATGGACGAGGCAGAGCAACTAATCGACAAACTATTTTACGTTTACGACGTCGAAGCCATCATAAACACGAAAACTGGCCTGTATTATGCTTACATTTTTGTCAGTGGTGAGCAGTGCTTTACAGTATCGGGCAAGCACGCGAAAATAGCCTTTTTCCGGCTATCACAGGGCTGATCAACAATGACCAACTTCGCCACCATAGAGCAACAATTTAAAGACTTTGTATTAGCCGATGCCGATACCAGCATGGCACTGGGCGCCACCGACCACCTTGGCCAGTTAGGCGACCCCAGCCTGGCGGCGGCCAAAACCCGAGATGAGGCGGCTAAAACCTTGCTGCAACAATTGCAGAGCGCCGAGACAGAAGGCTTTGACCAGCAGCTGGATCTCGACTTAATGCAGCGTTATCTTCAGCAAGCGCTGTTCTTTGATGATTTACAACAGCACGGCCAGCCACAGCGTCGCCGCGCACCCGGAGGCGTAGACGGCATCAGCGCCGGTATTTTTCAGTTATTCGTCAACGACGAGCGCCCCGCCGAACAGCGGTTAGACAACATTCTCAGCCGCTTATTACAGGCGCCGCACTACCTCGCCGTTGAGGCCGAGGTGATTACCCAGCCCATTGCCCGCTGGCGTGATATCGAGCTTGATCAGGGTGCCGGCATTGCCGATCTGTTAGCCACCATCGTCGATTGGGCTGCAGCAGAGACCTACCCACAGCTGGGCGCCTTAAAAAGCGCCGTTATCGCCTGTAATACCGCCCTCGACAGCTATCTGGCCGATTTAGCCGGCCGCGACGCCAAAACCAACTTTGCCATCGGTGAAGAGAAAGTCTGCCAGCTATTAGCGCTACGCAATATCCAGCAATCACCAGCACAGCTGGCCGCCATGGCCGCCACTTTTATGGCCGAGACAAAAGCCCTGCTGGCCGAGCTAACGGTTAAGCTGAACCGTAAGTACCAACTGGCCGAGACCACCACCGAGGCCGAGCTGCACGAGTATCTTAACCAACGCTTTGCCGCCACGCTGAAAGATGGTCGCTTGGATTCAATACTCGATCACTACACCGATCAAATCAGCGACATCAACGACTTTGTCAGCGACAGGCAATTGTTCGCCCTGCCCGAGCAGCAACAGATGAAGATTTTGCAAACACCGGGGTTTCTAGAGCCGGTTATTCCCGCCGGTGCCATGTGGCCCCCCTTGGCACTGCGCCCCGGCAGTAAGACCAGCCTGGTCTATTTAACGCTGAAAGAAGACCAACTGGCCGAACACACCGCCCTGGGCATTCCGGTGATGATGATTCACGAGGGCATCCCCGGCCACCACCTGCAGTTTGCCACCGCCGCCCAGCACCCGTCGTTTATTCGTCGCATCTTTTCGGCTAACGAACATGCCGAGGGATGGACAACCATGCTGGAGGATTACATGCTGGATGTCGGTTATATCGCCGATGATTTAGTTGACGAGGTACGCTTTATCGCCAAACGCGAAATGTCCCGTTTGGTTGCCCGCGTGGGTATCGACCTCTATTTTATGACGGCCAACAAAGACTATTTAAACGTTGGACTGGATTTAGACTTTGACAGTGACGATGTGTTTGTTAACGCCGCCAAGCTGTTAAAAGAAGCCACCGGTTTTACCGATGGCCGTGTGCAGGCCGAGTTAAACTGGTACAGCACCGAGCAATCCTACCCGCTGAGTTACCTCACAGGCAATCGATTGGTGTGGCAATTAAAACAGGATATACAGCAGGCAAATCGAAAAGAATTGAACAGCAACGAGCTGGATCGCGCCTTCCATAAAGTCTATTTGCAATCGGGCTGCATGCCGGTGGAGAATTTACGTCTGGTGTTTAACGAGCTGGGCTATTTGTAGCAGAGGAAGCAAGGAGAGTGGCTGCTTGTGTATTAACTGACGCCAATCAACGAGCGGCCAAGGCGAATGCCTCAGGCCGCTGGGTTTGCTATTGAGTCAGCAGCGCCTTTGTGGCTTTGTCGACATCGACAGAGTCGGCAGCTTTTTCTTTATCGACCGAATCATAGGCTTTTTTGTAATCGACCTCTTCGCTGGTGGCCGCCTCAACCAACTTCTTTTGGTCGACAGAATCTGCAGCTTTCTCTGTATCAACAGAGTCAGCCAGGCCTTTGTAATCAACAGCGTAAACGGGTGCAGAGATCATACCGGCGACCAACATCGCCCCAAATAATGCTTTCATAGTACTTCCTATTTTATTATGTCCAACAGTCCAGTTTATCAGTGTAAACAGCCCACCACCGATAGCAATAGCCGGTTTAGTGGTATTGCGCGTCCAGAGCCTGCAACTGGCTGACAAACAGCGTTAAAGCGCGGCGGCTGGGGCTGTTTAAATGAAAGCTGCTATGGAAGTGAATATCCAAACGCACCAAGGCATCTTGCAGGCAGACGTTATAGCCATCAAAGTCGCTGCTGGCGGTTAAACCCTGCCAAGAGTATTCATCACCTTGGCGAACACCCTGGCTAAGCACTAAATTAAACACTCGCAGCGCCTGCACCACATCCACACAGGTTTCATCCATAGGTCTGCTCCTTAGCCAGTACGCTCAAATGCTCACAGCCATAGTGAACTAATGGGCACCAGGCTGAGGCCTAACATCAAACATATCGACATGGATGGGGGCAGCAATACTCAGTGTGTTAGGGTGATCGCACACCGGCTGGCCAACCATTTCATCGTAGGCGCTGTCCTGTATCAGGGTCATTTTTTTAATATCGCAGCGACAAAAATCTTGATAAATCTGGCCAATAGACAGGGCACGATACGGGTCGCGACCCTTCAACACCTGCACCTCAATACCGGCCACCATCATCCTGACGGTATATAAGCTTTGGCAAAGTGACAAAATTTGTAATTCATCAATACTGTGGCGAGGGAGTTGCTTGAGTTTAACCGTTTTCATCCTAGGCTCCTGCTTAATCAATAAAGTCGTAATGCTGTACGCAGGGGATGGGGGATTGGATGTATTGTTTGGCGGTGAACATGTGTTGACCGCCTTTAAACTAAAGCATGTAGAACCTAGAGCCAACTAATCACTAACAACAACTGACTCCATTATCCGACGCATATCTCGCTTGGCTTCACCCAGCCACTTTTCCCTACTGGCATCGCTGACCATCGCTGCATCGAATTGAAAACTGAGATAATGACTGTCACCAATGGGGATATGGTAACTAGTCTTCACCACTTTACCATTTGTGCGAGCATCTATCTCAGTTGCCACCAAAACTGGCAAGCCGTTTAAGTCTTCTTTCGAGAAACCTAATTGATAATTGAAGGTCTTAGCAAACTCTAGATTCAGCTCGCGATACGTATCATCAACTGCCTTCGTTTCTGCAGCTTCTACCACCTGAAGAATAGCACCCTCTGCTGAGGGCTCTGGTAACCTTGTGAGGAGAATCCGAAGGCTGCTCATACAATAGTAGCTACCAGAGCCTTGCCAGAAAAAACCTCGATATGTCCAATTTCTTTCCAGCAGTAAAGAATCATAGAATAGGCCGTCATACCTGCCAACATCAAAGATATTAACCCTGGTCTGCCCACCCCTCAGCGGGAATCGCTTGTCCAAACGCCCCGGCAGTTCGTAGTTGATGACAGTTCCAGACAGATCAAGCTTGTGCTGCGTCATATTATCGAAATCAGGCCCCTTGGCCTGTGTGAAGACACTGAAAAACATCGTCATAAATAATACCCATGCTGTAATTCCATAATACCGAAACACATCGCTTAATCTTTCCATTGCCAAAACTTCCAAGTTTCCCTTTTATTAGGGAGAGTGTGCGGGCTTTTAAGATGCGCTAAAGGGCCGCTGGATGATAACGCCGGGGCAGCCACTATCGATCCAACAATTCTAACAGGGTTAATGGTGTTCATGCCTATGACGTTAGGCACCAAGTCATAGGGGTGATTGTTATCCTTGCCAACCTTTTCAACACTGGCCTTATCTAATATACGCTGACTGATTAAGGCATTATTTGCCCCGGAATGGAACTTCACCTTATGCATATCCAGTGGCTTGGCCCGTGTTTTATTATGATAATTGACCGCCTGCACGAAGACAGCCCCGCCCTGGCTATGCACCACCCATTTAACCTCTTTTTTCTTCTTTTGGGTATCATCTAGAATAGCAGCCAAATGTTTAGCGAGTGGCGTTGTAATACTCAACTTATCCCTCGATGACTCCCACAAATCTCCAAAGAAGCCGACCGATGGATTATGGTACAACGTAAAGGTATTCACCTTTTTACCAAAGGCACTCTCGATGTGCAGGGGCATTAATCGCGTTGCTGCTATCAAATCATTCTGCATGCCATTAACAGCCGCATGGGATGTCTCTACCGCTTCGACACGAACTGCAACTGGGCCCCATCCATCCCTAGACTTCCTAATGCGATAGAGCCCCGGCTTCTCCCTTTTCGCTGTATCTGCATCAGTCTGGTCAAAACTAGCGTTAGTGACTGTGATCTCGCCGCTAAAAACAACATAATCGAAGCGGTAATACCCCACTGCCATCCGATAGCCATCGGCACCGCCTATACGTTTACCCGCTGATTCAGGACGTGGCATGGCGATTAATGACTGCAGTTTTTGATTAATCCGAGCGCTTTCGTATGAGCCTGCACCATCTATAACCTGCTGCGCCTCTTTTGATAGAAAGAGTTTGTAACCATTATTACTCACCTGATCCGCACTTAAGTTAGTGTTGCTAAAGCGCTGGCGAAAATCTCCATTATTACTATCCATAACGTCCATCCTTTGACGTAGAGTTAATAAACAATTCGAGTGTAGTAACCATCTAAACCGTTACTCTGCATGAAGATTAAAACAGAGTGTAATAATAAGCAATTCAGTTAGTTATGACTAAAAACATAAAACACTCCACCTTTCTGAAAACCCAAACCTTCAAGCCACGCAGTTAGCCATTGCCCGTGACTTCAAAAAGCGCAGCGACAGGAGCGGGCTGTGGCTAACGGAGCGGCGCTGCGGAGCGCCACAGCCTGACCCCCTATCCATAAACCCGCCACCGACACCATCCCAGAGCACGCCGTCAATACCTCCCTGTAGGCTCAGCTTCAGCCTCCCTGCTGAAGATGGCTCTGGGCTGGTATCGCCAGTCGCCACGCGATACCTACATCGCCCCAAGGTTTGACAAACAGCCCCTATCGCCGGACACTATCAGCATCTAAAAATAAGAGTAAAAACAGGATGTTCCCCCTCAAACAGTGGCTAACTACCACCCTATGCGGCGCAGCGATGCTAATGAGCACCCAATGCCTGCCCTACTCCGTGCCCAATCACGAACTGATCACCCGCAGTGCCGCCGCACTGATCGAACAATGCCAGGGTAGTCCACTCGATGAAAAACTGGTCCAGACCTATGTCGACTACAACCTCGCCCAGGATAAGCTGCTTAAGAAACGGCTGATGTGGCATTTCGATCGAGCTACAGGCAATAACACCTCACCCAAGCTGCGCCACCGTGACGACATTTATAAGAGCATGGCCGTGCTACCCGATTTTAGCCTGTGGTATAGCTACCTCAGCCAACAGATCGCCTTACAAAACACAGGCATCGATCGCGCCCCCGCCATCGGTGCGATGCTGCACTTTGTACAAGACATGGCCGTACCCGCCCATGTGGTACCGATTTTTCATCCGTCACGGTTGATGAATAGGGATAACTTCGACGAGTGGTACAGCTTTAACCTCGACAGCCAACAGATCCCCATCATGGGCTATGCACAATGGGCCGGTGATGACACAGCGCAACCAACGGCCGGAGTGGTTTACCTCGATGAAGTGACAAAAAAAGACGTGTGCGACACACTTAAAAGCAGTAAAGAACTGAAGCCAGCGCAAATACTCAGCAAGCTCAAAGAGGATACAAAAGCAGCGATCAATAGCCCGATCAAACACTACTACGTCGCCGATAGTTACCAAGGCCCCTACCAGCACTCCTCCTCTCAACAGGACACAGCCAAACAACGATGGAGTCTACTCTGGCCAAGCGAGGGTGAGTATGCGCAAGACCTCGCCAACGATGGTTTCTCCTACTACGGCTGCGATGTCACCGATAAAGATCAACCAGTGATGCCTGCCAAAAACAAACGCGGCGGCGGCTTTGGCGATCACAAGCTGCGCTGCGGTAATAAGGTGTATGTGATTGACCCTATCGAGTACCGCCACTTTGCCACCGAGCGAATAACCGATGCCATCACCGCCAGCGCCCAGTTGATGATCAATGGGCAGCAGTTAGCCTTATCTACTGACACAGCAAAAAGTAAGTGCCAGCAAGAGAAATGGGTGGTGACTAAGAGGTTGTTGGAGTGTTTGAAGCATGAGGCGCAAACAGGGCAGAATTAACTACCCTGCAGTATTGATACTAGCCTCAAGATCGGGCCAACTCTTGCAAAGTGCCTCTGCCGCCTTGTCGGTGCCATTGCCCCACTGATTTATCAGTTTCTTACTCTGAGCTCAAATACTGCACGGGATGCTCTTTACTGACCGGCATATACCACTCAAATATTCGGTTTAAATTCATATTCTCTGCTTTCTGGCTCTGGCTCTGGCTCTGGCTCTGGCTCTGGCTCTGGCTCTGGCTCATCATAATGGACACTGGCACTGGTGACTTTCACCTCATACTCATTGAAACAGTGACTTCCTAGCATGGGCTTTGCAACTACCTGCACAACAAAGTCGACACTCTGCCCCTCTATACCTTCTTCCTTACGATGGTGGCCACTGGCTTGACCGTTCATACTAACTATAAAATTATCGTCGTCCCAATAAGAGCTCATAGGCTCTATGTAAGCCCCTTCTAGAATCGTATCTGTATTAGCCTGCGCGCTACTAACGGCTTCTGACTCAGTAAATCTATATGAATCTGGTTCAACCTCATCGAAGATTGCTTGGGCTAAATATTCCTCTGTAATAAACTCAAAGGGCATATCTTCAAAAACGCCATATAAAGCGTCATGCAGGTAGCCGGTAGTATCTTTATGGTCAAAACCTTCTGGCAATGTAATACCCCCGATTGCATCGGCAATCACCTCGTCATCCCTAACAAGATACTTAACCTTGCTTAAGGTGGCATTAGTAAATGATTTGTCGTTCAGTAAATCGAGATAACTTTCATAGCCAAAAACAGCAGCGACAACATCCCCTAGAGTGGCAATAGGTATAGCCACACCCGAATCGGCCAATTCACGCGATATGGACTCTAAAATGGAGTATGAACCAATATAGGCATTCATTTGCGCAGAGGCATTATGGATTCTTCTCGCCTGCGCTAAGCCGGCCTTTTCCCGCTCCGCCTTCGCATTAGACTCTTCTAACTTCTTCTCCGCGGACTTCCTATCCAGCTCACCCTTATCAGCCCGTGCTTTCGCTTCCCGCGCAGCATCTTTCTGTGCTTCCGCCTCAGCCGTCAGTTTTTCAGCATTTGCCTTCTCGTTGCCGAGAAGGATATCTACGTGCTTGGAGAGGAACTCCTTATCGGGGTTGGCCAATAGCTTCTCGGCGTTTAAGGCCTTTTGTTTCTCTGCCTGCTCCAGCTCAATATCAACAGCAGCCGCATGCTTTGCTATTACCGCCTTAGAAGTAAGGCGCGAAATAAAAATAGAAACCCAAGGGAATACAAATACATAGAGCAAGGTAAACAACAACGGGACCAGAAATGAAGAATAAGCCTGCGGCCCAGCATGAGAAAAAGCTGCCATAGTATTTGAAACACGCTGATCGAAGGGTTCACCACCAAAAAACAGCAACAGGAAGTCGCTCCAGTTCCAGCATATAAAACTCGTAAAATATGCCCCTATAAAGGGGTCACTTAGTTTGGCTTGAGCATTCCCTTGCAAGGAATTTGCTAAATCGGATATAAGCTTCATTATTATTTCTATCGTATGTGTGGGTTATCAATAATATTCTTTGATATACGCATACGCCTGATCAAACAGAACTTGGTCTTTATGCAGCTTATACTTCATCAATGCCTTACGTAGTGACTTCTGCACTTCACGTTCACCACCACTCGTATCTTGCCAGCCAGGAAAACGAACGACCCGCACAATAGCATCTATGTCTTCAACAATACGCTCAACAACAGCAGGCGTTTGATCAGTCTTCAACTCTAAAAATAACTCTGTTAACGCAGCCTTAGGCGATTTTTCTTGAACTGCGGCTTCTAAATCCTTCTCAGCCTGAACCGTTTCTTTAGCAATTTTACAAAGCTCTTTAACAAAATCGATGGAGGCTATTAAACCTTTCTCAGCTTTATCTCTTAAAGCTTCTAATCGCTCGCTGAGTGATTTAAAAGCCGGTAAATCACCCGCCTTTTTGAAACGCTCTATCAATGCTTTTTCAAGTTGCTTGGTTTTACTAGGGTTGGGGTTATTAAAGATATCCTCAATAACATCCGCATCCATCACAAACTCATCCAACACATGCAGGCCACCCACATGCACATTATCGTGAATCAATTGCGTGGTTTGTGCGCCTAAGGTCATCCATAACAGCTTGCCGATATTATCCGAAGCAGGCTTTACTGACTCATACACTTGAGCCAGCCATTTATAATCTTCGTTATAGATATCCAGCATATTATCAGGTGATAAGGACTCCCACAGTTTTGCTAAGAATTTGAAATCAGCGGCAAAAGCATCTTTCTTCTTATCATCATTAATGGCGTTCTGGGCTGCCTCTAAGCCTTCAAAACCCTCTAAGCTTCTGTCTACACCAGCAAAGTGTGCCAAGGCATCACGCATGGCTTGAGGTAATTTTTCACGTAGCTCAGCTAGATTAGTAATCACCTGCTGTACACTCTCTTCATCAAACTCTAATGCCTTGGCGGCATCATCAAACACACCAAAATAATCAACAATGCAGCCAAAGGTTTTATTTGGGTATAAGCGGTTAGTTCTACAAATAGCCTGCAACAAGGTATGGTCTTTAATCGATTTATCCAGATACATGGTCTGGCATATTGGTGCATCAAAGCCGGTTAATAGCTTAGCGGTAACGATGATGAATTTAAGCTCTGAAGTCGCATCGTTGAATTCATCAACAATCTTCTCTTGCTGGCTTTTATCAACACCCCATTTTTGTTTGAAGTCGAAGTCATCATTGGCCGTTGTCGAAATAACAACCTTGCTGGCTGATTCTGGGAAGTGCTCATCTAAGGCTTCTTTGTACTGCACACAGGCATGTCGATCAGGTGTCACAATCATGGCTTTAAAGCCTTGAGGATCAACTTTCTCCATAAAATGCACAGCGATATCTTCTGCAATTTTAGCCACACGCTCAGGCGCTTTTAAGAAGGCAGCCATCTTGGCCGACTTCTGATTTAGCGCATCAGCTTCTTCATCGGTAAGTGCTGCACTTTCTTTAAATTCAGCAAAGGCTTTATCAAGCGCTTCTTTATCAACATGCACATCCACCAAGCGCGGCTCAAAATGCAAAGGCAGCGTTGCCTCATCACGAATAGAGTCATGGAAGGTATAGCGGCTCATATAGCCACCTTGATCTTCTTCAGCGCCAAAGGCCCAGAAGGTATTCTTATCAGCCTTATTGACAGGCGTACCCGTTAAACCAAACAAAAATGCATTAGGCAAAGCTGCACGCATCTGACGCCCTAAATCACCTTCTTGCGTACGGTGAGCCTCATCCACTAACACAATGATATTATCGCGAGTATTCATATCCGGCTTGGCATCACGGAATTTATGAATCATTGAGATAATAATTTTGCGGGTATCCCGCTCCAGCATTTTCTGTAAATCTTTAATGCTCTCTGTACTTTCTACATTGGCCACATCAGCGGCATTAAATGTACCGGTAATTTGTGTATCTAGATCAGTTCTATCAACTAGCACAATAACCGTTGGACTTTTCAATGCTGCTTCACGACGCAACTTTTGTGCAGCAAACACCATCAATAACGATTTACCCGAGCCTTGGAAATGCCAAATAAGGCCTTTTTTAACCTTACCCTCAATCACACGCTCAACAATTTTATTAGCACCTTCATACTGCTGAAAACGCGGTATCACCTTCATCCGCTGTTTTTTCTTATTACTGGTGAATAAGGAGAAGTTACACATGATATCCAGCAAGCGAGCAGGCTTAAGTAAATCTTTTAGTTCTTTACCCACTTCACCCAGGCCAAGGCTTTTAGCCACTTGGTTGTCATCATTCTCCAAGCGCCAAGGTGCCCAAAACTCTAATGGGCAGCGAATCGCCCCATAAAACAGCTCTTTACCTTCGGTAGCAAACGACAAAATATTCGGCACAAATAGCTGCGGTACAGCATTTTCATAAATATTGTGGACTTCATGCGCACCATCTAACCAACTGATCGAGGAGCGTATCGGCGTTTTGGCTTCACCCACCACCACAGGAATACCATTAATCATCATGACAATATCAGGAATTTTGGTTTCTCGATGATGAATACGGTATTGATTGGTGATCACATATTGATTGTTAGTAAGATTTTCAAAATCAATTAAGCGTACAGGTACATGGCGATTATTCTCGCCAAAGGGCATGGTCTTTTCACCCGTCAACCATAAAAAGAATTCTTCATTGGCTTTTACCAAGCCAATTTGATTCACCGAAATTAAAATAGCGCGTAGCTTGTAGATGACCTCATCAGCCAGTTCAGGCTTAGCTTGTATCTCAGGATTAAGGCGTAACAAAGCCTCTTTCACCTGTGATTCAACCAACACCTCATTAACACCACGGCCAAGCTGCTCAGGCGATTGAAACTGCCATTCAGCACCACAAGGCTGTATAGGAGCTTCAGCGACATGTCCAATATTGAGATTTACCCCCGTCAATTGATTGATGATGTAATGCTCTACACTATTTAATTCGGTAAAACTCATCCTTAAAATACCTGATTCATTATAGTTTTATGTAAAATTTTTGAGCTCTGTAATTTTTTTTTCACTGACGTTATTTGACAATCAATAAGATCAATATCTTTTAATATCGTAGGAATTATAGTGTCATTAGGAACATACACATTCATTGCTAAAGCATCATCACGATTCAGTCCAGGAACCGCTGTAGCTATGGAGAACTTTTTGAAATCCGTGGACTGAAGAAGAAAGAAGATTAGCCTCAATGGTAGGTTTTTAAAGCCTTCCTTTTGCTCAATATAATAAGCTGTATCAATAGGCCAGAAATCTTTATCTACCCAAGTTGTTTCTCCAACATTTCCTTTTCGTCCAACTACAATTCCAGGACCATTAACAAAACTAGAGTTATGCATTCCCTGTATACCGGAAGAGCTAACTACAGGATATTCTCCTTCAACTCTATCAGACTCCTTTAATGCCTTTCCATAATTAAAGCTCATTAAGTCTTTGATTTTATATTTTTTCCAATCTGAAGAAGGCGTTCGAAACTTTTTCATATAAGCTTTACGCAGTATCTCAAGCCTATTTTCTACCTGCACCTCGCTTTCGACCGTTTCATTTGCCTTCCAAAGAAGTTTTGATAGCTTTAATTGAATGCCTTTTGGAGGAACTAAAAATTCTTGATGCTTAAGTGTTCCCCAATTTATTGTTGGAGAAAGAGACCCAACTGAAATATCTACTGCTCTATTCATAAAAAGGTCAGAATGAAGAAAGAAAGGAAATAACTCAGGATCAATAACTTCAGAGTTGGCTCTAAGCACCAATGAATGAGCAGAGCAAAAGCCATCGCATGTAGCTATACCTGCTTTACGCTGGTAAGCCCTGCGGCGTCCAAATATTATATCCCCTTTATAAAACTTCAACTTTTGTCCATTCACATCATCAGGTGAACCAAAACGTTTGATATGCAGTGACTCTGAATCAATATGTTCAAGGCCAATATAGACTTCTAAATCTGTATTATTAGGATCAATACGCTCAGAAATATTCTGAGCAATCTCATCAAAACGATAGGTTTTCCAATCGGACTTATCTAAGTTATTTAGATCAATATTATCTACAGCCATGCTTAACCTAGCTCCTTAAATAATTGATTCATGTTAGAAATTAACTGAGCGGAAGATTCGCCCCAATTATCTAAAGCATCACTCAAACTGATCTCTTCTTTTGAGCTATCAACATTACTCACATACAACGCCATATTGAGGCTTGCGTTATGAGTAAGTACATCTTCGATACTTACAACCTTACAGAAATCATCTTCATCTTGATATGCAGTGTAAGCGTTGTAAATGCGATCGATATGACTGTTTTCTAGGTAAGCAATATTCTTGTCTTGGCGCACTTCTTTAACGGCATTGATAATAAGCACCTTACCTTGTTTGCTTTTCTCTTTGTTGGTTTTGGTAATCAACAAACACGCTTCCATTGGCGAGTTATAAAAAAGGTTGGGACCTAGACCGATCACACATTCAACTTGGTCATCCTCGATCATTTTACGTCGCATATCCGTTTCGGCATCTCGGAATAAAATACCGTGAGGCCAAAGTGATATAGAACGGCCATTACCTAAATCCAAACTCTTTTGAATATGTTGCTGAAAGGCATAATCCGCACACCCTTGTGGAGGTATGCCCCAAAGGTTGCGACCATACGGATCATTTTCAAAGGCTTTTCTATCCCATGATTTAATTGAGTACGGAGGGTTAGCCAGAATCACATTAAACTTCTTCAACTCATCATTTTCTAACAAGCCTGGATTAGCCAGCGTATCACCACGCACAATATCGAACTCTTCAATACCGTGCATAAACATATTCATACGGGCAATGGCTGAGGTGAGCAGATTAATCTCTTGGCCGTAGAGTTTCAGCGTACGGTATTCTTTGCCTTCGTCTTTTAAATGCAGGGCACAGTTCAATAGCAGACCACCTGAACCACAGGTAGGATCGTAAACTGACTCACCCGGTTGTGGGTCCATAATCATGGTCATCAACTTGACCACTGTACGGTTGGTATAAAACTCCGCAGCGGTATGGCCGCTATCATCTGCAAACTCTTTAATCAGGTATTCGTAGGCGTTACCGAGTTTGTCATCGGGCACGTTACTGAGATTCAATTGTTGCTGTGAATAATGCTCGATCAGGTTGGTGAGCATAGCATCGGATAGGCGATCTTTATTGGTCCAACTAGCATCACCAAAAATACCGTGCAAAGTATCAGGGTTTGCTTGCTCTATAGCACGCATGGCGTTTTGCAGTGCTAGGCCAATATTTACCGTTGTTTCACGAACATCCTTCCAATGCGCACCATCGGGTATTTGAAAGTGATGGTTTTCAGCGAATGCCGCATATTCCATATCGCCATCAGATTCGGCTAGGGCATTTTCAAACTCTTCATCGTAAACATCTGAGATGCGTTTGAAGAACAGTAACGGGAATATGTACTGTTTGTAGTCACCGGCATCGATGGTGCCGCGTAAGGCAGTAGCCGCACCCCAGAGATATTTCTCTAGGGATTTTTGGTCTAATTCTTGGTGTTTCATTATGCGGCTTCTTTAATTAGGTTTTCTTCAAAAGCGTTGTAAATACTTTCAATCAAATTCGCTAGGGGCGTAATATCGTTATGATTTACATCTAGCAGTCTCAGCTTTTGGAAAGGGATTCGAAATGAAATTTGGTAACCAAAAGAAATATTAAACTGTGAACGATTGGAGTTAATGATTTTATCTTGCCATTTACACTGGCTTTTCCAATCAGAGCTTATGTGTTGATCTAATAAGCTTTCAACCTCTCCCCAATTGGCTCTTTTTACTCTGCCTGTGTGTTTATTGAAATTTTTCTTGGTATAAAGAGACTCACTGAAATCATCGTCGGTTAGCCATAGGCCTGTAATGTAAGATTGGCCCATGATTTTTATGTGATAACACTTTCTTGTAGTGTAAAGATCATCATTAATGTTTAATGATTCATTAAATTGAGGCTCTTTATAGAAGATATGATAGCCCTGGCCTTTAGTATTCCCGGGGTATATTTCTATCACCAAATCGCCAGAGTCAGCGTCTATTTTAAATAGAAGCTCATTTGCCCAACCTTTTGAGAAGGTGGTTCCTAATCTATCTCTGTAGGGTAATTTTTCTATGTCTGCATTGTTGTTACAAAACTCAGTAAGTGCAGATTCAACTCTTCGATAAATCGCATTGCGGCTAATGTTTTTTAATGAACCTATTGGTGTTTCAGGCAGCCAGCTGAAGTTATGGCCTTTAACTAATTGAATAAAATCAGTTAGAAATCTGTTGCTGTTGCCTGTCGTTTTTTCAAAGCTCGCAACTTTTACAGTAATAGCCATGAGTCTCCTCCAGTTTAAGTCAAATGGAGTTATGGCTTCTTTATAGTCATCAATGCTTTTGTTCTGATTATTAAAAATATTAAGGATTTGGTTATACAGCTGCGCTGTACAATCAATATTGTCTCTTTTGGCTTCAATAACGATCAATATATCGTTTATGGTTATGACTAAATCACAGATTGGGTCATATTCTGAGTTATGCGTTTGTTGCCAGAATTCAGACATTAAGCTCTCACTTAATGACACAGCAAAGACCTTGTCAAACTCCTCAATTTTGCTGGTTTGCTTTTGTATCTCTATTTGAATATCTGTTTCACCATCAAGATCTTCAAATAACTGATTGTATAAACCCACATCATCAATAATCGTTTTCAATACTTCATGAAAAAATAGAGCATCTTCTTGTAAGCATATAGCCAAGGCTCTAGTTAAATCATTCTCTAGTTGATAACTGCGATTGCCTTTGGCATAAGTTTTAAAGATGTTTAAGTGTTTATTCATTTACAGAAACCTTTTCAAAACACTTTTAAATTTTTCTTCAGCCTCTAAGCTTTCTTGCCAAGCCAGCTTTAGATCAGCCATGGCTTCTTCAACGCTAGGTAGATTGTCTTCGATAATTTTCTCTACGTAGAGAGGGATATTGAGATTGAAATCGTTTTCCTCTAAATCATCCATAGTGGCGACTTTTACGTAGTTTTCTACATCGGCGTAGCCTTGTACCCATTCGTGTATTCGCTGTACGTGTTCTGGCTCAAGATGGTTTTGCGCTCTACCTACACGGATTTGATCGGAAGCATCAATAAATAATACTTTGCCTTTTTTCTCTTCTTCTTTATTTTTCTTGAAGACCATGACACAGGCGGCTAGTTGGGTGCCGTAGAACACATTAGGGCCTAGACCAATTACGGCTTCTAACATATCTTGCTCAAGTAGCTCTTTACGGATTTTACCTTCAGCACCTTTACGGAATAATGCGCCATGCGGCAGCACTACAGTCATACGACCGGTGCTATTCATGGATTTCACCATGTGTTGCACCCAAGCCATATCGCCATTGCCTTTAGGTGGTACACCAGCAATGTTTCTGCCAAATGGATCATTAGCCCAATTTTCTGCACCCCAGTCTTTTAAGGAGAATGGTGGGTTAGCGATAACGCAATCGAAGGTTTGTAAACCATCGGCCTCGAAGAAGCCTGGTTGGCGTAAGGTATCACCTCGCAATACATTAAAATCTTCAATGCCATGCAGGAACATATTCATTCTGGCGATGGAACTGGAGGTTAGGTTCTTCTCCTGACCAAAGAGCTTTAACGTTCGGTAATCTTCATTGTTGTGTCTTAAGTGATCAACACACTCCAGCAACATACCTCCGGTTCCGCAGGCAGGGTCGTAGATGGTTTCGCCTTCATGAGGATCGAGTATCAAGCCTAATAAATGCACAACAGAACGTGGTGTATAAAATTCACCCGCTTTTTTATTGGTTAGATCAGCAAAGTGTTTTATCAGATATTCATAGGCATTACCCAGCATATCGGGGTTAGCGTTCTCACGGCCTAGCGTGTATTGGGAGAAATGCTCTATCAGGTCTATCAGTAACTTATCTGATAGTTTGTTTTTGTTGCTCCATTGAGCATCACCAAATATGCCATAGAGATACTCTTGGTTTGCTTGTTCTATGCCACGTAACGCTTTTTCTATCGCTTGCCCCACATTAGTGGTAGTTTCTCGTACATCCTTCCAGTGACAGTCTTCTGGTATTTCGAAGCGATGCATTTCAGGCATAGCTGCGTACTCTGTATCACCGTCAGATTCTTCTAATGCGGTTTGATACTCTTCGTCGTATACATCTGAAATACGTTTGAAGAACAGTAACGGAAAGATGTAAACCTTGAAGTCTGAGGCGTCTACCGGACCTTTAAGAATCCAGGCTGCTTTGGATAGGTATTGCTCTAACTCGGATAGTGTGAGTTTTTCAACGGTCATAGTTACTGCCTAAATATATGTTCGCGGTGATAGGCCAGAAAATCCTGGTGCTGTTTTACCAGGGTAATGCACATATCTTGATCAACGCCTAAGATGGCTGGCGTCTCTAATTGCTCGGATAGGCTTATTCTACCCTTGTCGTTGAAGCTGATATAGCCCAAATCGAAGGCTTTATCTAGATTAGGTAATAACAGTAAACCGTTGTACTCACTGAGACGCTCTTGATCATCTGCTGCACGCCAGGGTTTGATGTGGGAGGCTATTAATAAGCTGGTGGATTTATAACCAGTGACGGCACAGCCGCCCCAGTGGTTGATCAGCTTTTCTCGATATTTACCCTGGCCAATTCTTGTGCTTACCCACTGGGTTTTCTCAGTCGTCGTGAGCTTATCGTTGCCGATTATCTCAGCGATGTCTTCTTTGATATGAGCTTGGCCGGTATCGAGAAGGAAGTCACGGTAGCTATTCAGCGCCGCCGAATACATACCTTTGCCGCGCTTATCAGAGCACTGGAATACCTTATATTCGGCGATTTTCTCTGCGATACCGGTGAAGCTTGAGTAACCGGTGATGGCTATCAAGTTTTGCTCGGTAATGCCCTCTGCACTGACCCATTTGCTGATACTGCCGCGAATCGCCCCAAGATAATTATTCGCTGTTTTCTCGCTGCGCCCTGTGGCTATCATCCAACGATAATACTGTTCGGATAAATCTTCTAAATTGGCAAACAAAGCTTCTTTGCAGCGCGCCCGGGCGTCCTGTGACACCAGTGCATCGAATAAGGATTGCTCCAAGCTTACGTAGGCTATCGCCTGCTTTAGCTTGGCTTTACTAGGCGCCTTGGCTTGCTGCAAACAGTGTTCGCCGCCAGGCAGATAATGGAAATGCCAAAAACCTTCGGTCTGCAGGTGGTAAAATGGCTTGCTGATATCGTCTTTATCATTGCCCTTTTTGAGCTTGGAAAAGTGGCGCGAGAATGCTTCTTCTAACTCTGTATTTAAAACAATTCGGTTAGCGGCAATACTGCCGCACTCGATCAATTCAATAACCGCCAGCAATAAACACACCTTATGAGGCTTGGGGTGACCACTGGAACGATCGACTTTTAAGCTGGATAGTTGCTGATAAATGGCCGTCATGGGTTACCCTTATTTGTCACCACCACACACCGCCACTCCACCCCGTTGCGTCCACCCTGATCGTTTGATGCCAACAGCTCAGCATCGCCAAACTGCGCAACATCGACAGGGTAAAACTGGCGGGCGGTGTCATCGGCCTGGTTACGCCAGCTGATAACGATCATGCCCTGCGGCGTCAGCAGCTGTTGTAATCGCTGTAAGGCCTGAGTTTGTTCGTTAGGGGTAAGATGCATCCACACGGCGGAGGCGAGGATGAGATCATAGGGTTGCGTGGTTTGATCGAGGCTGGTCAGCGCCGGCAAGTGATCGCTGCGCCAGTCGACACCGAGCCCCTGACAATGCTGACGACCGTATTCAGCCAAGGCGCTGCTGGGCTCTATGGCGGTTACCTGCCAGCCTTGTTTGGCCAGCCAGGCGGCATCGCGGCCGTTGCCGGCGCCGATATCCAGCGCCCTGCCCGGCTTTGCCGGTAGCTTATGCAGCCAATTAGCGTGTACCTGCTCCGCAGCCATCCCGTGGTATTGCTGGTTCAGCGTGGCGGCGTTTTGCTGGTAGTAATCCGTACTCAACTCTGCATCCTTTTTTAAGTCACTCAACACCTTATCAAATTCTGACCTATTCAGCCATGGCTGACTACCAATTTACCTGCCTTTTCATAACCTTGCGTGGTGACTCAACATCACTGACGAGATAACCGACAGCGTAACACTTAGTTATTTCGTTAGCGCTTAGCCGCCCTGCCATCGATACCTGCATGCCTTGCCTCCAAGGCGGCGATGGTGCATTGCAGTGCGGTGATGTCACCACGGCTTTGGCGCAGCCGTTGCTTGGCCTTGGGTAGCTCAACACGGTAGAGTGTTTTTAGGTGCTCTAGCTCCGCCGCCTGATCCGCTAACCGGCCATGATTAATGTCAGCACGCTCACCCTCGCCATCCCCTTCAACCACTGTTGCGCCAGCGCCCACATCCGCTGTCAGTGCGTTAAGCACGGGATAATGCTCCAGCCCAGGTTCGGTTACGGCCTCCAAGCGGTTACCGCTGATCAACTGATAATCTCGGTGATTCAGCCGAGAGAAGCGGCGCTGCATTATGGCGATTAGCTGATCCAGCTCTTGCTGCTGTTCACTGGCCTGCTGATTCAGTTGATTCAATTGCTGTTGCTGTTGTTGTATCTGCTTTAACAGTTGTTTTTGCTCACTGCGCTCCTGGCTGCCATCAAACCACCACACTAACAACGTGACCACCACCGCCGCCATTACCAAGAGCAATAACGGGTAGCTTGCCAAGGGTTCGATTAACAACGAATCTATCAATCCCACCGCCAACGGTTCTGCCTTCATCGCTTCATCACCGCCTTGCTGTCGCTCATATCATCCTCCGCCAATCGGGCTGTATGCGCTTGCTCGTACAACGGCTAAACGCAGTCTTTACTGATGGCAAAGACTATAGAGTGACATTGGCGGCAACATTAGCCATTTGGTGCCAATCAGCATATTTTACCCGCTTTTGGCTCGCGTTATCACCACTCACATGAGGGAGTGGGCAACGGTATTTAAAACGAACGGGCACAAAAAAGGCGACCTGTGGCCGCCTTTATTAATTGGGCTAACTTAATTAGCGAAGATCTTGGCTAATCGCACCTGCTCTTTTTGATGGTCCGCCCACTCTTTGTCTTGCGCTTCGGTGGTGAACTTAAAAGGGGCTCGGTATTCACTCAGCTTCTCATCGGGGTATTGATCCAGTACCTGCTGACGCTCTTGCTTGGATTGCTCGGAGAGCTCAATATCGATGCTATCAATGATTGAATCGACCAGGGCGTCCATGGGGGCTGGGTTGATCAGCGCGTTGGATTCGTTGAGATCTTTTAAGTAGGCCTGAGGGTGATAATGAAAAGTTAACTCCAAGTACCTTTCCTCTGATATTGGCAGTGTAACAATTCGAGAACGGCGTACTCCCGCATCGCCTGGGACAGAGTGCTCCTCATACTGCACTCCGATCGTCTCATTTGCCGTAACAACAGCCCAATTAACCGGTGCTATTGTTCGTGCACGACCAAAATTGATCTCATCTTCATTCGAAAATACATGCCGAAGATCAGATTCGATATAAGACTCTAAATGAGCAGATCGAAACAAAGTGAAACCTTCACATCTCGGCTTAACTGATATAATGGCAGCAACACAGTTCAGCTCTGCAACCAAGCCTGTAAACAGTGGGCCATAATATCCCCATGAAAAAGCCAAAATAGGCAGCCTCGGATCATCAGGCCGACTGTACTCAGAGTGGTAATCCGACTGCTGATTAATATTATACTTCGTATGCGGCCGTAATTGATCCACGTACTTGGCGCTGGTTGGGGCGGGTAAGCTAATAGAGAATCGATTACCACTTAAGTCCATAAAAAATGGCTTTGCATTATTTACATTGGGCCCGGTTGGAGTGCAGGGCTCTTCCAGTGACCTAAATTTCCAGCGGAATGGGTTTAACATAGTTATACCTTAGCGACGTAGTGGTCGAAAGCGCTTTTCATATTTGGAAACTCTTGCACACCGGGGATATTTGAGCATGCTATACCTGCTATAGCACCGGCTACTGCAGCCATTCCACCCGATGCGGCAACGGCAGTGAAAACACCACCTACAGCTTTGCCGACTGCCTTGCCTCCATTAAAACTCGACAAATGATCACGCCCCTCATGCTGCCATTGATAGCCACCTGTTTCTCGCTCTGTTCTTGCACGCATCCCGGTTGTTTTTATATTACTGAGGCTGGCTAATAGTTGGCTTCCATTTAATGCATTATGACTGGATAGATTCGTCGTGTCCTTGGCCATGCCGACATCCCGGCTCAGTTTGTATAATCTATCGGTTCTACTTGTTGGGTGACTCAGGAATACTTTTTGACTGCCCTCGAGATTTACCGATTTATCAGATAATATTCTGAGCGCTTGGGTCATCACCGCCGAACCACCTCGCTGCGTCACCCAAGCGACCTTATGGCTTGTTTTACTTTGATTGCGTTTATAATCCTTATGGGCTTTTTCCATCACACCCGCCAATAATTGGGCTGACTCGCGTATCTCCGCAGAATTTTCAGCATCGAGCTGAGTTTTTAAATTCTTCAACCCTGCAAAGCTGCCACTGCCAGGGCTATAAAATAAGTTATATCCATAGGTATCAATTTTCCCGTTATCACTAAAGGGACTGGCCTTTATATGCTCGGCAGTGACCTTGGCTGAAAACTCTGCATCACTATATTGATCCGAAACTCCCGCCAATATCCAGTTCTCCTCATCCTTCGACTGTCGTTTCAAACTACCATCTTTCTTAGGCGATGCCATCCAAGAATCTTTACGTTTCTGCGCCCAATGTACTGCAGGCTTAGTGTTTTCGGTTTGACTGCTCACATACGAAAAATCTACGTTCATCGAAGTCACGATGTAATTGCCCGCTAGTTCTTGAGTTGCAATTACCTCACAACCGGGCAGCTTTAAAACAAAATCGCGTGCATTGTTATGGTCATTCACGTCGAGATAAACGCTATCATGATTGGTTTTTCCTGCGGCAAGCTGCCGTATCTCTCTAACAATATTGGTTGCCCAGTAGTTCCCTTGTTCGGATAGCTTTTGTAGCTCTAGGAATTTTGGCTTCTCGTTAGGCGAGATTAATAAATTATTATTTACACGATGTGACTGTAGGGCAGATTGATTCATAGCGTCATCCTTGAGCAATAAAATGGGCAGTGATTGCAGATATTATTGCGATACTACCCCACCGGCAGAGCCCAATCAATGCCTAGACCACCCCAAAACAAGGGCATTATGTTATTCATTTTATTAGCTATTTTATGCCGCCAGACAGATATAGGCGCATCAGCCAAGCGCTAAAACAATTCCCCCTGCGGCGTCATCACTGTCACTACATCGCCGACGGTTATCGTGCCGCTGGTGATGATTTTGGCGCAGAGGCCGCCGTGCCCTAACATCGCGACTAAGCCGCCCTGCCCTAATGCCTTATCCATTCGTGAACAGGGATGACACAGTGCCGTGGCTTCAAATACCGCCGTGCCTATTTGAAAACGCTGATAACGCAGCGCGGTGAGGTTGATGCCGCTGATCACCAAGTTGCGGCGCAGTAGCTCTGGGGCGACGGTTTGGCGGCCGGTGAAGTGGGCTATTTGACGGATGTATTCCTGTGAGATCAACGTGATTTGGCGGCCAGAACCTGGCGTTTTTCCGCTTCGATGATCACCCTCCAAACCTAAACCCTGTAAAGCCTGTGCCTGTTGCTGCACCTGCATGGGCTGATAATGGGCCGGCCGCAACCCGATCCACTCGAGCTTACCGGGCTTAATATCTTTGGCATAACGGCTGAATAATCGTTGTTGGCTGCTCATCATGTCGCTATCACTCCCTTGCCGATGTTTTCTATAAGGTAACATATTGCTAGCCGTATCAAGACACTGCAATTGTAGTGGTCGCGCCCGCGGCAAGCTGCTATGTTAACGCCATGAACATAACGACAGAATTAGCCGCCTATTCAGCGCGGGAAGAACGACTCAATATACTCAGCCATAAGATTGCTGCAGTCCTTTCGGCCATCGCCTTGATCGCCTTAATCATTCGTGCCGCTCCGTTAGAGGGCTGGCTGCCGCTGATCAGCGCTGCTATTTACGGCAGCTGTATGACCTGCCTGTACATCGCCTCAAGCTGCTATCACAGTGCGGTCAAGCCTAATCGCAGGCTGCGGCTAAAGGTGTTTGATCACGCAGCTATTTACCTGCTGATTGCCGGCACCTATACGCCATTCACCCTGGTGACACTGGCTGGGCCCGTTGGCTGGACACTGTTTGCCGTCAGCTGGTCGATGGCGGCGGTAGGGATTACCTTAAAATTATTTTACACCGGCCGTTTTAAGATTTTATCAACGGCGATGTATGTGTTCATGGGCTGGTTAATTATTTTTGCCTATACCCCATTAATCGAATCGTTTGCCGCTGATGGCATGTTTTGGCTGTTAACCGGCGGCATTATTTACACCCTCGGCGCCGTCCTCTACAGCATTAAAAAAATTCCGTACAACCACGCTATCTTTCATATCGCCACGGTAATCGCCAGCGGCTGTCACTTTATTGCTATTTACTGCTACGTACTGGTTTGACTTGCACCGCTTCGATAAACCGGTGTTCTCTGCTAAGGTAAACGCTCAATTTCAAGCGGACTTTTCAATGACTGACACCGTAATCTCGCCGCCTTCAGCCTATATCAAAGAAACCGATGATGGCAAAGGCCGCGGCGTTTTTGCCGCCAAAAACTTCCAACAGGGTGAGCTGATCGAATGTGCCCCGGTATTGGTGATTGAGAAACCGTTTAAAAAATTACCGCCGCGTTTGCAACATGTGGTCTACCACTGGCAGGCACTGACCGACGGTAAAGAGCCGGGTTCTGCCTTAGTCTACGGCTATGGCAGCCTATATAACCACAATAACCCGGCCAATATTCGCTACCACGCCGATACCGAACAGCAGGCAATGGTCTATGTTGCCGCCCGTGATATCGCCAAGGATGAGGAACTGACCGTCAATTACAATAACGCCGGTGGCGAGCCTGTTTCCGACAACGACAACTGGTTTCAGCGACTGGGTATTACAGCGATTATTAGCCAATAACCATGAATAGATCGCGTTACTACAGCGCCGCACTCTTGTTTGTTTTAATCTCCCTCGGAGGCTGCCAGCCACTACCCAGCGGCGCCGACAGAGGCAAAAACATCATCGATGCGGCCGAGCAACGGGGTTGGCGGGCGAAGACGATCGATAGCGGCATGTTTGCCCTCACCACACTGGCACCACAGCAGCAAATCACCAGTGATACGCTGTGGGTGTATATCGAGGGAGATGGCCTGGCCTGGCTCAGCCGCAGCAGGCCATCGGATGACCCAACGCCGAGCACCGCCATGGGGCTTAAACTGGCCATGGCAGATCAACAGCATCAACGGGTTTATCTGGGCCGGCCCTGCCAATACAGCGCCGCCCTATCCACCGGCTGCGATAAGCAATATTGGTTGCAGGGGCGCTTCAATGAAACCGTCGTGGCGGCGATGGATGATGGCATCGAGCAGCTAAAAGGTGATTATTCGGCCCAGCATATTGTGTTGGTCGGCTATTCCGGTGGCGGCGCCATTGCCAGTTTGTTAGCGGCACGGCGCGATGATGTCAGCCTGTTAATTACCGTCGCTGGCAACCTCAACCATCGTCAGTGGACCGAGATCAAAAACATCTCACCGCTTACCACTTCTCTCAACCCTATCGATTCAGTCACCGCTATTACCGCCCCGCAATGGCACTTCTACGGCAGCGAGGATAACATCATGCCACTGGCCACACTGCAGAGCTACCAGGCGGCACAACCGATCAATAATCGAATGGTTGAAACCGACAACGGCCACGGCTGTTGCTGGGATGTACAGTGGCCACAGTTACTCGACCGCATCGCGAAAAAAAACCCGGTTAAGTGAACCTAACCGGGGTTTTAAGTTAGCACTAACAGTGCCTCTATTCTGCTTCGAGCAGGGTGTAATACTGCTGAATTTCACTCTGTTTATCGCCCAACTCTACCGACCAAATATTCCACTGATGTTTGACCACTCGGTCTTCATACACCAGATGAGCCACCATGCGGCGATTCTGCTGTCGCCCCTCAGCGGTTTTGTTGGTCGCGATGGGTTTGTCTGGGCCAAAGCCACTGACTAAGATGTCCTCGCTGTTCACCCCATAATCACTGATTAAGATACCGGCGACAGACTTCGCTCTATCCATCGACAAAACCGTGTTCTGTTGTCGTGAGCCGGTGGCATCGGTGTGCCCCTCCACCAAAATTTTCTGGCCGGGGTTGGTCTGGTAAAGCTCAGCTAAACGGCCTAGTTCTTCAAAATATTGCCGATCGACTGTGGTGCTGGCCGAGGCGAATTCAATGGTAAGATCGACCGTTTTTACCTCGCTGAGGGTTTTGCTACAACCGCTATTATCCTTGGCAATATCGGCCTCAGTCACCTCATCACAAGCATCGCGTTTATCAATAATGGCATCACCGTCTTTGTCGCCAATGCCGTTGTCTTTGAGCACCAGTGAATCGGCTTCATACTCTGCAGTCAGCTGCTCAACATCCCCCTCAGGCAGGCCGCTGCCAAAGCGATCCATTCGTTGATCGTCAGGCGCCGTGGCACTACAGGCAGTGATTAACAATAGTATTGTGGCTGCTGTCAGCCCTTGGCTATGCATCTTCATTGTGCAGCCCCTCCATCACATTGACATTTAACGCATCAAGAATATAGCTCATGCTGGCGATCACTCGATACTGGGCATACAGGTATTGATAATCAGCGGATACGTAGGCCTTACGCGCTTGAAACAGTTCATTTTGCGAGTCTAGTAAGTCGAGCAGTGTTCGTCTTCCGGCCTTAAATTGTGCCGCATACAGTTTTTCAGTTTCCTTGCTCTCGGTAACGTATTCCTGCAGGTAAATCAGCTCTTGCTCTAACGATTTATAGGCACTCCACGAAGAGTCAACATTGGCTTTTACCTCCCTAACCACTTTATTACTGCGCATTCTTGCTGCCTGTTCTAGATAGACAGCTTTCTGGTGGGCTGAAGACTTACTGCCACCAGAATACAGGTTCCAATTCATTTCCAGCATCACCCGCCACTCTTCCTCATTACCCTCGAAGCCGGCAACGTCCTCTTTCCAGCTGGTGTCGGCCACAAGATCGAACTGCGGATAGTAATGTGAGTTCTGCCCCTTCGAATTAGCCTCTGAGGCCTCTACCGACAGGCGACTGGCCAACAGCGACTGGTTGTTTGCCATCGCCAAATCAAGCAAGCGTTGATTGCTGTCTGGGATATACGAGCTATCAGACTGCGGGCGTACCAGCTGTACCGGCATCTCTCCGACAATCTGTTGATAGCTGGTTTCAGCATCGCGCAGATTATTACGCGCGTTGGCCAGGTTGGCCTTAGCCCGAGCCATACGGCCGCGAATCTGCGATAAATCCGCCTTGTCGGCCACCCCTTGCTGCTGTCTGGCATGCACAAGTTCGTAGGTCTTCTCGTGGTGTTCGAGGTTCTCTAACGACAACACAACGATTTCTTTGGCGCTGATAACACCGATGTAAGCCTGCGATATTTGTAGCGTGATTGACTCTGCCTCGGCCAAGCTTTGGTAGTAGCTGGCCTCCATATCCTTACTGGCCCGCTGATGTTCTGACTGATTGGCAAAGCCCTTAAACAGCGGCAACGATAGTTGTAAACGGGCGCTGGTACGGTCGAGGTCCGTTTCAATTTCAGCGCCGCTGTTGGGGTCGCGGGTAATATCTTCTTTGCCAGTGTCAGCAATAACATCGATAGAGGGCAAAAAATTACCGGTGGCGATATCGACATCTTCTCGGCTGGCGTAATACTGTTGAATCGCCACCGCCATATCCGGGTTGTCCTGCAGAGCTCTAAATACAGTTGCCTCTAACACATCAGCTGAAGCTGTGTGCCCAGCTGCCATAAAGCAACCTGCCAATATCATTTGTTTAAACTTCGCCATAATTCGGCATCCTTGATTATTTCTCTGCATTTTTATTTACTTAAAGTAGCACAATCGTTAGACATTTAACGCAGCACCCGCAATAAAGGTTTTAAGATGAATTCTAATACCGAGCGTTCGGCGACACTGACATCGACGGTAGCCATCATCCCCGGAATCACCAACAAGCGTTGATCACCATCATCAAACCAGGCTTTTTCGACCCGCACCTTAATCAGATAAAAGCTGTTGCCCTTGGGATCGGTAATGGTGTCGGCCGAGACCGTTTCAACCACCCCTTCCAGGCCACCATAAACGGCAAAATCAAAGGCCGTAATCTTCACCATGGCGGGCTGACCAACGCGCAAAAAACCCACATCTTTTGGCTTGACCTTGGCTTCAACCAATATTTCATCGCCGACGGGAATGACATCAATAATCGGCATACCCGGCTTAGCCACGCCGCCGATGGTATTAATATAGAGTTTTTGAACCACACCGTTAACCGGCGACCGTAGCTGGGTTCTTTCGACGCTGGTCTGCTTTAACGTTTGTTTACCCTGGGCAATATCGAGCTTGGTACGCACTTCGGCCAACTGCTGCTGAGCCTTGGCTTTAAAACTGATCAGTACTTCTTTAGTCTGTTCTTCCAAGCGTTCAATCTCAGCCTCAAGGCCGGGGATCATATTGGCAACCTTGTTTTCTTCGGTCTTTACACGGCTGTAGTTTTGCTGAATATCGATCATCGCGGTTTCTGAGATAGCCCCCATATCTAACAGCGGTTTATTCATATTGATCTGCTGTTGGATCAAACCTAACTGGTGTAATAAGTCTTTTTTCTGTTGTTCGGCAGAGACCAAATCCTGATTCGCTTTCTTCACTTTTAGGCGCAAGTCATTCACTGTTTTCACCAGATCCTGCTGGCGGATATTGTATAGCTGCAACTGGGTATCCACATACTTATCATGGTGTACCTTGCGCTCTTCAGTGAAGTCGGGTTTGTTTTCATTCACCTCAGCAGCCAGACGGATCTCCTCAGCCAGCAGCGCCGAAGTCTCCGCGACCGATGTCACCAAACCCGTCGAGGCCTCTGTTTCATCCAGTTCCATCAATAGTTCATTCTGATTAACCGCCTGGCCCTCACGCACCAAAATGGATTTAACCAGACCGCCTTCGAGGCTTTGAATCACCTGGGTGTGACTAATAGGGATTGCCTTACCCTGCCCCCTAACAATTTCATTGATGGTGGACAGTGAAGCCCATAACAACAACACCAATATCAGTGCTAATACCGACCATAATAAAATATGGCTGGAGTTGGGTGAGCGCATCAGCTGCCCCGCCGAGGCATCGGTGATAAAATCTAAATCTTCTGCCAGCTGTTTATCTTGACGGCGGCTGTTGGTGAATAATGCCATGTTATTTCCCCGCCAGTTTTTTCATTACGTCAGCCTTGGGGCCGCTCATTAACACCTTGCCTTGATCCATTACTGCAACATGATCAAGCAAATCAAGAATGGCCATTCGCTGGGTAAAAACAATAATGGTCTTATCCGGCGTGTTGTCAGCCAAACGCTGAATCAAGGTTCGCTCGGTTTGCTGATCCAGCGCCGAGGTCGGCTCGTCGAAAATCAGTATTTTCGGATCCCGCAGCAGAGCTCTGGCCAATGCCACACACTGGCGCTGGCCGCCGGATAACAGCCTGCCACCCTCGCCAACCTGACGATTTAAGCCCTCGGGGTGTGGATTACTGAACTCTAACACCCCGGCAATTGAGGCCGCTCTGATGATTTGATCATCAGAGGCATAGGGCGTGCCAGAGACAATATTATCTCGTATCGAACCGGCAAAAAGTTGCGGCTGCTGTTCGACGCAACCGATCGCTGAGCGCAGGTCACTGGGGTCTATTTGACGCAGATCGATACCATCGAGTTTAATCATGCCCTCTGTCGGCGTATACAGCCCCATCAACATTCTCAGCAAGGTGGTCTTGCCGCAGCCAATACGACCAATAATTGCCATCTTGCTCCCCGCGGGTATCGATAAATCAACCCCGGCCACGGCGGGAACCAGTTGCTCCGGGAAGTTGAGTGAGACCTGCTCTAGCTCAAAGCCCCCATCAAAGGAATCGCGGCTAACAAACTGCTGATCGGGACCCCGTTCTACCGGCATCTCCATCACCTTGGCCACCCCCTCATAGGCCTGCTTAGTCTGACTATAGCGAGCGATTAAGCCGGCGACCTGCCCCATGGGAGCAATCGTCCTGCCCGCCAACATCATCGCGGCAATTAAACCGCCCATGCTGAGACTGTGGTTGGATATTTCATAGACGCCGACAATCATCAAACCAATGGTAGTCAGTTGCTGAACAAAGCCGGAAGTACTGGTGGCAACCGTGGAGTAAAGCCGTGATTTATTACTCCATTCGCTAACCTCACCGACGTTCTGCTCCCAGCGACGCTGGTGTAAACCTTCCATACGGTTAGTTTTTACCGTCTCCAGTCCCGTCAGCGTTTCAATTAACAAACCATTTTTTACCGACGAGGCACCAAAGCTGTGGGATATTGCCTCATCCATTGGCTTGCGCACAAACAAGCTGATCGCCAAAATCACCAACATTCCAACAATCGGCACCAAGACTAAATTGCCACTAAAAATAAAAATAACAATTAAGAAGAAAAACACAAAGGGTAAATCAACCAGAGTCGTTAAGGTTGCCGAGGTAATAAAATCACGAATACTCTCGAAATCCTGTACTGTTTTGGCGAAAGAGCCAACAGAGTTAGGTCGGTTTTCTAATTTAATATTCTGCACCTGAGCAAACAATTTTGATGACAAAATAATATCTGACTTTCTTCCAGCCACATCTAAAAAGTGAGTGCGAATCAATTTTAATAAGAAATCAAAACTGAACACAATTAACGCACCAATGGCAAATGCCCACAGCGTATCGATCGCCGAGTTTGGTACTACTCGGTCATAGACATTACGGACAAACATTGGGCTGGTCAGCACAAAGAGATTGATCAGGATGGAGGCGATAACCACATCCTTGTAGATCGGCGCAGACAACTTCAATGTATCCCAAAACCAGTGTTTCTCTTTCTCGCCGGTGACTAAGCGACGCTGTTTACCATAATCGAACCGTGTCTTAATAAAAATGGCAAAGCCAGTATAGTATTGGCCAAGTTCTGTCAGTGGCAGCTGGCTCTCACCCTCTCCCGACTCTGGTCGAATAACCGTTGCCCGCCCCGTCGCTGTGTCCACCTCTGTTAACACGCAGGCCTGCTCGCCATTAAGCAATAGCACTGCTGGTAATACCTGCTGCCTGATGGCCGTTAAATCTCGCTGAATCAGCCTGGCCGCCAAGCCGGCTCTATCCGCAGCTCTGGGCAGCAGTGCTGGTGTGAGTTTATTGTCGACCAGTGGCAAACCGGCACTGAGCGCAGTCGCCGACATTGGCTTATCATAGAGTTTGCTGATGACTACCAAGCTGTCGAGCAGTGGATCAAAATGCGAACGTTCTGGCGCGCCAGTATGCCAGACCTTAGGTATCTCAGCCTGTGCCGATGGGCCATCATTCGTGTCACCCGGTGTTTGAACTGTATCCGTCACGCATTATTCCTTTTATACATCCAACATATTATTTTATTAAACAGACGCTAACACATTATATTAGCGGCTGTGAGTCATCATCATTATTAGCAATTAAATGATCTAGATTGGCAGAACCTCCCGAGTGATGAAGCCCCGCATCCTGATCATGGTGTTCAGCGGGCTCTTGAACGACCTCTTGATGCTCATCACTTTTATCATCTCCATTTGCCGCCGATTCGCCATTACTGTCCTTAGCTGCTACTGCTTTATCTGCGTCAGGTTGCGACTTTAGGTGCTCATCGATTAAATTGGATAGGGGTTTATCATCACCCTGCTGGGCATCGTGAAGAATACTCGCCGCTTTTTCATGATGATCAATATCATTCGTAATCTGGTGATCATGCTTGGCCAATTCGGCAGCTTTCGAAAAATCTAACTGCGGTTCTGGTGCAGCACCTAAAACGCTTACTTCAGCGGTCTCCACACTATCTTCCGGCTCATCGTGAGATACTAACGGATCAGCGACTGGCCTCACGTTAATGATATTAGAGACTTCCGCTGAATCAACATGACCATCATTGGCGGTAAATTTAAACATTGCCATACCGTTAACATCATGCTCTGGGCTATACACCAAGTGTTGAATATCCACAGCGGAAACCTGTTGATCAACAGCAACCGCAACACCATTCAGTAACAAACTGCCTTTGCTAGCGTCCGGTAAGTCAGTAATAGTGATGTAATCTAATGCATCACTATCAGCGTCAGTATAGTAAAAGTCTTTGATTGAAAAATGCATATCAGTGTCTTCATCGACGTTAAGCCACTGCCCTTTTACAACCGGCGAGTGGTTATTATCATCAGCGCCCGTAATCTGAACCTCTAATTTTTGCTGCGTGCCATCTGCCGACTGAACCATAATCGAATCTGTGACATGACTCTGGGATGTCAGAGCCTGCACTTTGGCGTCACCATTATTCAAATGATAATGCCACTGTCCTGTAGCATCGACACTGAAGGCTCCATAGCCGTTAGTGCCAGCTTGATTCGTTAACACCTTAAATGATTCTTCACTTTGCAATCCATCCGCACCGGTATCAACATCAGCAACATGCAGCTGACCTGATGCGTCAGCCTGACCGTCTTCAGCTACCGCACCGATGACCTTACCAGAGATCTGCGCCGCATCATTGGAGCCATGGACATCAATGACAATTTCACCACTTAAAGCATAGGGGCGGCCATTATCCGCATAGACCTTATTAAAATGTTCCTGCTCTATCTGACCATCCTGCAACGCATCGGCCTTTGTGTTGTCGAGGGTATAAACCCAAGAGCCATCGGTATGCACTAATAGCACACCAAATTTACCGGTATATTCAAAGCCGTCTTTGCCCGGTGTAAAATCCACAAAGGTATCACTGGCAACATCAGTATCGACATCTGTTAATGATAACTGCCCGGTTGCCTGACCATTACCTACGCCATCTTCTGTCACACTGCCGGTCAATTGACCGCCTAAAATTGTTTGATCGTCTACCCCTTTAATATCCACGGTCACTTCACGCGTGACACCCGAACTGGTAGCAACGGTAAATGTTTCATGGACAACATCATTGCTGTCCATCGACTGTAAGGCTTGGTTGTTAACATGATATGTCCAATGACCATCGGCTTTCAGCTCGAAAACACCGGAAGCGCTAGACACCGTTTGCGCAACAAAGCTATGTGAACCCGGCGCATTGCTATCGATGCTCAATTGCTCCGACACATCCTGCGTAGTATCTTCAGTGACCTGAGCATTATGCGTTCCACCGATTAACTCGTAGGTCATACCTTGGGTCGTTACATCTAAAGTCGCGGGGGTACTCGATGCAGCAATGCTTCCATCGCTCGCAATCGCTTCAATAGATAAATGTAAATTACCAGAATGCAATAAATGTAAATTCTGTGCTTGTGCAGCAGTGATTGTCCAGCTGCCGTCATGATTATTAGTCCCAACGTTGAATCCAGACTTGGCATCAAGACCACTGACGCGATAACTTAGACTGTCTGTTGTACTTTGATCGGTTAACACGCCGGTTAAGTCAACTTTTGTATCGTACTGAATCAATTGCGCTTCAGCATGTGTCACATAGAATCTTGAACTACCTTGCCCCGTGGGGTTATCAATCGCCTGAACTGCAATATAAGAAAATGGCGTGGCAGTATGAATATCAATACGCCCGTTTAGTGTTGGATCAGTATTCGGCAACAGATCCCCTTCCGCCACTTTATGGCCCTCGGCGTCATAGGCTATCCAGTGAGCCTTATCATTAGCATTATACGAATGGTCACCAGCGGAAAAACTTGCCAACTGAACAGAAGCTGATCTAGAAGCACCTTGAAGATGAAGTAACAGCGTCTCACCCATATCTAGCTCAGCGGGTCCAACATTAGACGGCAAAGCACCAGTACCCGTCACACCAATGCCACTGTGATTTCGGGTGACGTTCGCCGCACTGGCGGCACTTACATCTAACTGGCCATTTGTTTCTATATTCTGTGTTTGAAAACCTAGCAACTCCATATTTGATAACAACTGCTGGGTTGATGATTGGGCTACCTCAGCATCCATTGGAACAAAATGCGTGTTTTCCTGAGTCGCACTGAGGGTTGGTCGGTCAAGCGCCCCTTGTACCGAGACAACCACCTGCTGCGTTACGGTCTGCCCATCTGGGGAGGTAACATCAACGTTAAATGTGTCCTTAACGCTTTGCCCTTCAGCTAGGGTGTTAGCCGCAGTATTATCCAGTTGATAATGCCAATGGCCTTGATTATCAATCGTAAGGGCACCATAACTGCCAGTGCCTTGCTGAACTGACCATTGCATCGCACCCGTTGCATCAACATCGGTCGCTGCAAGTATGCCACTCACTTCATCTGCACCCGCGTTTGCGGCTCCCGCCTCAATTACGCTACCAGTATCAGATCCCGTAACCGTGGGTAGGTCATCAGTGCCTGTTACCTGAACGACAATCTGCTCATGCACGGTGTTACCCTGAGCGTCAGTCCCAACCACATTAAAACGTTCGGTTTCATGTTGGCTATCCGTCAAACTATCTGCTTTGTTGTGATCTAATTGATAAGCCCACTGCCCTGAGGCTGCATCAAAATAAAGATTGCCATAGCTTCCGGTTTGATCTGCATGGGCCTGCCAAACGATGGTTTCACCCGCTGTCGCCGTTAGGGTGCCAGAGGCAGAAGTAACGGTATCTTCAGTGACAGAGCCCGCATCACCCGAGGCCACTGTTGCAGCTGTGACATCAACACCATAGGCATGATCGGTTTGTGCTGTGTTGGAATTACCGGCCGTATCTGTCGCCGTCACTGAGGCTTGTAAATGCGAATCTGCGGCTAAATCAACGCCTGGAACCTGAATAGAAAATACACCACCGCTTGCTTGTCCAGTCACTGTATGACCATTAACTAACAAGGAAACCGTGTCGCCATCTTTGACATCACCACCTACCGTTCCCGTCACTAGAACAGAAGAGCCTGACTCGGCCGCATTGATAATATTATCCTGAGTAATACTATCGACAGTGATAGATACCGTGGCAGAAGAATCATAGATGAAATTCAAATGCGCACTGGGAGAAACATTGCCTGCACCATCAGTCTGACGAACTTGCACATTATTAGCCCCCTCCACTGCCGTGAAGGAAGTACTCCAGTGTTGTCCATTGTCAATAGAGTATTCAATGACAGCATTGGCTTCTGTGCCTACTACCGCAAGGGAACCATTATTGGTAATAAGATCATTGTGACTATCACCAGTGTCATGGACTAAGCCGACTAATGGAACTGAAACCTGATTATCTAAGATAAAGGTAAAGCTTGTGGGCGTTGAAGTGTTGCCAGCTGGGTCTGTTTGACGAACCTCGACGGTATTACTGCCCGTTTGAGGAGTAAATGCATTGGCCCAAGTATTTCCACCATCAACGGAGTATTCAACGTGAGCACCGGCTTCTTGGCCAGTAACAGTCAGTGAACCGTCGTTGGTAATTAGATCACTGCCATTGGTTCCCGTATCATGAGTAAGTTCAACCGTTAACGCAGACACAGCGGTATCGGCTACTGCAGCGGTTTCAGAAACCGTTGCAGACACGTTGCCAAACTCATCAGTAACAAAGGCCGTTACGGTACTGCCAGGGGCTACTTCTACAGCAACCGTAAAGCTTCCGTGAGACTTATCAGCAGCCGTTAATATATGACTGACACCATTAACCGTTAACTCATGGCCTTCTTGGGCATCTGAAGGAATGTGTACCGTTGCCGTAATGGTTCCCGCCTGACCCTGAGCAACCTCAGCAGCATTATAAACAGCATCTGTACCTGTCGATTCAAAACTAATCGTGGGTGCATTGGCATGGGTATCGACCCCAAACCGATCCATTACCACGGGAGCAACATTGCCAGCTTTATCGGTCGCTGTAATATAGGCCGTGTAAGCACCGTCTGGTAATTGCGCCGAGTCAACGAAGTAACCACCCTTGCCATCCAAGTGCGCCTGAACATGCTGAACTTCGATAGTGTTTTGATTCACATTGTGTTTGATCACAATATCAACCGATGCTGTATCGACACTGGTGGTGCCCGTCAGGCTTACCACCGAGGACTCTCCCGATCGTAAATTCACCCGAGCCAAAGCCGGTGCCGTTAAGTCGATGTCTACTGATTGACTTGCCGTTGCCACATTGCCCGCATTGTCAGTCGCTGTTACGGTCAAGACGTGCTGACCTTCTGCGAGCGTGGAAGTCGTGATGCTATAGGTACCTGTTGAAGAGGCGATAGCCGTTCCAATCACCTGACCCTGCTGATCAGTGATTTCAACATGCGCATTGGCCTCCGCATGACCGATGATCACCGGGTTTTGAACGTTTGTTAAATCATCGGTATGACTAACACCGCTATCCGTTGCATCCGTAATATCGGTGGTAGGCGCTGCAATCGAAGAATCAATCAGCACATCGAGCGGAGATGACGTCACCGCTGAAGTCGCCGATGGAGCCGTCGCATGAGCGACCAATTGATGAGAAGCCTCTGTCAGCACAGAGGTGTCGACTTGGTAATGGCCGTTCTGATCAGAGGTCGTGGTTGCGACTAACTTTCCGCCATCAAAAATTTCAACTTTTGAAAAAGGTACATCCGTTACACCGGATACAGTCGGCGTATTGTCCTTCGTGAGATCATCCGTCTGGGATTGGCCGGTGTCACTAGCCGCCTCTAAATCGATGGTGACAGTATTATGCGGCGGCGTGGTTTGAGTGGTACTGGTAGGTGGATGCGTATCAGTGACCGTTGGCTGGGTCAGCACTTGAGTGGTAATCACAGGCTGTCCACCTGGAGTCACTGGCGCACTGACGGTTGCAGTAACGTCAAAAGTCACAAATTGTCTCGACTCACCGCCACGACCATCCGCAACTCTCACCTCAAAGACTTCCTTGGCACTATAAGTCCCAGACGAGGGGTCATAATTCATCCCTGCCACTGAAGAGCCCTGTTGATAGCTATAGGCTCCAGTATTCCCATTGACGGTTAAATGACCAAAATGTCCATTGGGCTGAATCGCATCGTATTGTAATCGCTGCTGATCGCCATCATCGATATCGGTTCCCTGTAATAAGCCCGTCGTATGTGTCGAAGCATGGACCGCCAGGACCGGGTCATCATTTGTACCTGTCACTGAAATAGTCGAGGTTTGTTGAGTCACGCCGCCATGGGTGTCTTTTAACGCATAAGTCACCGTTAAGGTTGTCGTACTGCCCACAGCCAAATGTTGGAAGGCCGCATCTTTAGGAGAAACCAGCAGGGTATGTCCATCCGGTGCCATGGATAAACCAGCAGGGATGCTGGAGCCTGCCGCGCCACCATTGAGCTGATAACTCACCTGGCCAATACTCACGGTATCGCCATCACTATCTGTAGCGCCCTGCAATAAATCAATTGAATGAGCAGCACTATCCTCAGCACGACTATCCGTCAGAGCCTGAGCCACTTCTGGCGGAGCATTAACCGAAACTGTTAGTGGCTGCGACGTTTGTTCAGTCTCACCACCGGCTTCAGCTATTGCCGTAATACTTAAATGTAAATCACCATGAAAATTTGGATTTTGTAAGTCAACTTTTAGGTCGGTTAAATCCGCTTGATGCACTGTCCATATTTTTGAGACTGAGTTATAGGTACCGTGATTAAGCGTGGCATGATCCGGTAACCCGGCAATATTTACGGTCAGGGTTTCATGATCACCGCCGGTATCGACGAGTGAAGCATGAAGATGTAAAGGGATTTCGCTACCTTGCTGAGCTATATCAGTCGTCGCCGATAGAGACGGCGCATCGACACTACCGTTGATGGTGATAACAACATTACTCTGAACATGCTCCCCATCAGCCGTCGTCGCCACAACGGGAATGGTTTCTTGAATAGTCTGATGAACGCCTAACTGATTAACTACGGGGTTAGTATTATCCAAATGGAAATGATAGTGACCAGCACTGTCGATAGAGAATGTGCCATAGGTTACGGCATGCTGAGCTTGAGCGGTAAACGTGGGGTTATCATTATGATCCGCATCGGTGACTTTCAATTCGCCCTGGATTTCAGTTTGACTGGTATCTTCTTTGATATCCGCGGCAAGACCTGCCGGTGTGATATCATCAACCTGAGTGCCCGCAATGGTATAAACATGTTCTGCCGAGCTTTCGCCCTGCGCATTTTCAACATGTAAATTATGCTGCCCATTGGCTAAGCCTTGCGCTGCTACTTCCCAATGGCCATGCGCATCAACCGTGGTGGTCGCAATCACATGCGAACCTTCTTTGACACTAATGGTTTCGCCCGCAACACCTGAGCCGCTCAGCAGGTTGGCGCCACTCTGCAGGTTTTGATAGGTGTGAAAATATAAATAATCGACCTCGCCATTAGCTGAGCCATCACACACTCGATTGATAATACCCATACTGCCATCTGAAAATTGAACGATGCCATTCTGCCAGGCATTACCCGTTCCCGAGGCGCCACCGGAGCCGGTATTCGTCGTATCGGGGATATGATGAGACTGCCACCAGCCATGACTGTCAATCCGACTATAGCCGCCATTGCCACTGTGATCGGTTGATAGCGTCGGTTCAGAACCCGGGGTTAATTCATTATGAGTGCTGCCTGGTTTATAGAGGCCGATAATGGTTAAACCATGCTTGATATGGGAGGTATCACTTCCCCAGTCTGCATGAGGGTCAATGTTCGATACATCGTGGGGGCCGATCACTTCTAGGTTAGTGATGCCTAAGGCTGGATTCGAACCAGCCGGGGCTGCATGTGCAGAACTAATAACCGGTGCATCTTCCGTTCCCTTAATTGTGATACTCACCTGTTGTGTCGAGCCATCACTGGCAGTAAAGGTATAGGTATCAGTAACGGACTGTTTGGCCACATCGGGATCATGGGGTGATAAATCCTGCACCTTGCTTTGATCCAGGGTATAGGTCCATTGCCCATTAACCATCGCAATATGACCAAAGGTCGTAGCGGTTGAGGCTACATCAGGGAACGTCGGCGTTTGCCCTTGGTCAACATCGGTTATCACTAACTGCCCACTCGCAGTCGTTGTATCACCCAGATCACCTTCATTGATAGCGCTACTGGTATCACCGGTGATGACTGACACATCATCAACGTTAGCCACATCCAATGTCATGACAGCAGGCGCTGAATCGGTTGAACCGTCATTCACCGTAAAGCCAAACTGAATATGACCGGTGACATCCTGAGCAGGATTAAAAACTAAATGCGCGATATCAGCTGCAGCTATCGTATCGCCCGCATGGACTAACTGACCATTAAGCACCAACGAACCTTCAGCCGCGCCTGGCACTGAATTAATCGTGATGTGATCCAAGCTTGCCCCGTCATCAACATCGGTAAAACCAAACTCAGCGGCGGTAAACGTATGGGCAGTATCTTCTGTTGCAGAAACTACCTGAGAGGTGACAGTGGGCTGATCATTAGTACCGACAACGTTGATAGTAATGGTATGAGCAGTGCCATCATACGAATGCACTCTATAGCTCACCTGTTCGGTTTGACCCGCAGCCAAGTGTTGCAGCGCACTGTTCGATACGGAGTAACCCCAGACGCCGGCTCGATCAATTCGCAGCTCACCACCAAAAGGATCATGAATAGCTTGCTCACCGAACTGGGAAAACCTGAACCTGTCTTCACCAGCATCAGGATCAGTAATACTCAGATGTCCATTTGCGATTTCATGGTTGGTCCCCGACGCATCTTCCGTCACCATTTGCGTTGCGCCGGAAGTGATTACCGCCGCATCACCAACGGCCGCCAAGTTAGTTGTAGCGCCAGTATGGGTTACGCCACCATGTGCGTCTTTAACGTCATAGGTAAAGTGCACATCACCGCTGTAGTCTTTCTCTGGAGTAAACGAGAAGCTGCCGTCTTTATTGATAGCAATAGAGCCGTGGTCGGCATGTAGATTCTCAATTGTAAGCAACCCAGCATCGTTATGGTCTACATCGACGGTATTTTGTAGTAAGTCAGCAACAGTAATAGTTTGACGGGTATCTTCTGTACCTGAATTAAGGATAACTTCAGAAGAGCAATAAGGGCGGTCGTTATCACCGTGAATGGTAATCACAATGTCGTGTGGCGTGCCATCTTTACTGTAAACGGTCATGGTATCGGTTAGTTCTTCACCTTCACCCAATTTATCAATGGCTCTGCCCGCAGCAGAGTCACCTGCAGAAACTTCATAAACCCAGTTGCCATTGTCCCAAATCGATAAATGCCCATATTGTCCATTTACAGTCGGCCTCCACTGAAATCCAGCTTCACCACTGTCTGGATCGGTGATCGTTAGATGGCCTTTAGTTGATAAAATCTCATTAAACAACTTACTCTGATGTTCCTGATGATAATCAGGAGACTGATCTGTCATATCTGATAAAGCTGAAGCATGATCGCCAAATTCTTCTAGACTAGCTTTGTCTTGACCTCCGATCACTGCGCCATCAGCCACCGGCCTTAAGGTTGTTGTTGCCTTGGCTGCAACACTGCCACCATGTGCATCTTGCACATCATAAGTAAATTGCAGGGGGCCGTTGTAATTTGATTCAGGGTGAAATGAAAAAGTACCATCATGATTATCTACAATGGTACCGGCACTGCTTCCATCGGGTTTGGATGCTAACAGACCATGAACAGATAATTGCCCCGCATCGTTATGATCGATATCGCTGGCATTCGCTAAAAGATCAGCACTGGTTAGCGTAAAGTCCGTATCCTCTGTACCCAAGGATAAAACCACACCCGAACTCACGGTTGGATTGTCGTTGGTGCCATTGATAACAACGGAAATAACATGGGTTGTGCCGTCAATCGAACGCACCGTAACGTGGTCTGTTAACGTTTCGCCATCACCTAATTTCTGAATGTCAGTTTTTTGATTATCGACCGTATATCGGTAATCCCCATTGGGATTCAATACGACATGACCACCTAACTGCGTATCGTAGCCCACCCCTTGGAGAGTTTGCGGCCCCTTATTAACATCAAACTGAGCTTCGCCTTTATCGGCATCGCTGATATTTAGATGGCCGTCATAATGCAGATGATTATGTACATCAAAACCCTGATCTTCAGTCACAGCAATCAATTGCGGGGCTGTTTGCGCATCGGTAATCACTGCATTGTCATTAGAGCCAGTCACATGAATGGTAATGACTTGGTTAACAGGGTTACCCGATGAATCGGTTGCCGAAACAGTAAAGACCTCCTGCGCCGGCTGACCGTTCGTTAACGCGGCTGTGGACGGCCTTGCATTATCCAAGTGATATTGCCAATGGCCTTGCTGATCAATGGTTAGAGCACCAAAGGTTCCCTGTCCCTGTCCAACGGACCATGTAATAGAATCGCCAGTGTCTGGATCGGTAGTCGTTAACACACCCGCCGCCTGATCCACTCCCAACGAGCCGGTGCCCGCCTCGGTCACCGAGCCCGTCGCTGTACCAGAAATGACCGGCAAATCATTTGAGCCGGTGACACTGACAATAATTTTTTGTGGTACCGCGTTGCCTGAGCCATCGGTTGCGGTTAGCCAAAATGAATCCTGCCGGTGTTCACCTGCCGCTAATTTATCCGCAGCCCCTCCGGCAGAGTTATCCAAACTGTATTGCCAGTGGCCCTGCTGATCCAGCGTCAGTGTGCCATATTTTCCGTGTGGCTGAGCAACTCCCCAAGCCAAGGTATCACCCACATCGGGGTCAAAAACGTGCAGATCACCACTGGCTCCTGGCACACCCAGATTAGCCGAACCGGCCTCGAGTACAGCTCCCGTTGACGTGCCGCTGATCACCGGCAAATCGTTGGAACCATTCACCTGAATCGTTATGAGCTGTTGCACAGCCTGTCCCGAACTATCTGTGGCGGTGACGGAAAAGGTTTCTGACACCTGTTGATTGGCAGCCAAGGCATTAGTCGCAGGATTATTGTTATCAAGTTGATAACTCCAATGGCCATTTTGGTCGACGGTCAATGAGCCGTAAGTACCGGCGGGTTTTACCACCGCCCAAACCGACTGATCACCCACATCAGGATCCAACACCTGTAAATCACCCGAGGCACCTGGGACACCTTGGTTAGCTGACCCTGCCTCTAATACAGCTCCCGTTGACGTGCCGCTAATAACCGGCAAATCGTTAGAACCTGTGACGTGCACAGTAATAATCTGCTGAACCGGATGGCCTGAACTGTCTGTTGCCGTAACCGTAAAACTCTCTGAAACTTGTTGATTAGCCGCCAGCGCATTGGTCGCAGGGTTTTGGTTATCGAGTTGGTAGTGCCACCGCCCATTAGCGTCAACAGTGAGCGAACCATAACTGCCCTGCGGGTTAATTACCCCCCAGGCAACGGTATCACCGGTATCGGGGTCGGTTGCCGTCAGATTGCCCTGGGTAGTCGCATGTAATGGATCCGACTCAATTACCGAGCCGGCGACAACACCGCCAACCACAGGAAGATCGTTGGTGCCTCTAACGGTAATAGTAAGGCTCTGCGCGCTACTTTGAGCGCCGTTGTTGTCCGTTGCCACTATCGGTATAACCAGTGTTTCATGGCTGCCCGCGGCTAAGTGATCAAAGCTCTTATCAGAGGGATCAATACTGTAACTACCGTCTGCTTTTAACACAAAGCCTGGGTGCTGAAAACGGGTACTAAAGGTTGCTGTATCGCCGTGATCAACATCGGTTGAGGTGATTTGACCGGTTATGGCGTGATCGCCCTCGTTGACAACCTTTGTGGCAATTGAGCCGATCACCGGTATATCGTTGGTGCCGCTGACGGTGATGAGCAAGTTCTTCGCGACGCTATTTTCACCATGATTATCGGTGGCAATGACTGGAATTGTAAGAGTTTGATGTTCACCCACGGCAAGGTGATCGAAGGCCTTATTCGACGGATCTACTGTATAACTACCGTCTGTATTTAAGATAAAACCTGGATGTAGCATTGGCGTGCTAAAGGTGACTGTGTCGCCATGATCAATATCGGTTGCTGTAATCTGCCCCGCCATTGGCGAGCTGCCTTCGGCGACAGAAACTGTGGCAATGGATGCAACCACGGGGATGTTATTACTGCCATTAACCGTAAGCACCAAGTTTTGCGTATCGGTCTGGCCCTGAGAGTCGGTCACAGTCACTGCAACCGTTAATATTTCATGCTCACCGGCTGCCAAATGATTAAACGACTTGTCGGTGGGGTCTAAATGATAAGAGCCGTCTGGGTTGAGGGAAAATCCACCGTGCTTAAACGATGTTTGAAACACTTGCGTGTCGCCATGATCAATATCGACGGCGTGTATTTGGCCGGAAATTTGACGGCCGCCCTCTACGGTGGCATGCGGAAAGATAGCATCTATAACCGGCTTATCATCGCTACCACTAACATTAACTGTTAGATCGCGATTGAAGTCGACGCCATTAATATTCATCGCATGGACGTTGAAATGCTCTTGCACTGACTCGCCGGCGGCCAGTGTCTGAACCTTTGCCGAGCCGTTGTTTAACCGATATTGCCAGTGGCCATCCACCGCCAGACTCAATACGCCATAAACGCCCTGATAGCTTTGCGGGGGAATTTGCCCACTGCCGCCCCGCAAGGTCATCACACCGTTGGCGGTCATGGTTTTGTCTTCAACGGTACTACCCAACAACTCTCCACCAATGGTTAACGTCGCATTATTGGCCGAGGCGCTTGCAGCATCATCCGCCAGAAATGTTTGGCTTTGTGTATCAAAAAATGTCTCTGCGGCAGGCTGACCGCCGCTGGAAGAAACCGCATCCACCGTTACTTCCAAGCCGACACGCTCAACGGTTTCTGTGGCGGCATGATAATGCCCAGCCTGCTGCTGTGGGGGCTCGTTGTCAGCGCCAGCGTCATCGATCGACTTGGCATCGGCCTGTGACAACTGATCGCTTGCCTCGAGGGAATCTGACCGGTCACCACCAGTCTCTTCAGGCTCGACAGCGCTGGCGACATCACCCTCAATAAATACAGATAATGCCGTGGAGTGGCTGACGATTGCCGAATGCATAGCACCGTCACCGTCTTGCAAAATAATATTGGCCGGCGACTCTGATTCAACCACCGTATCGGCGGCCAGCTGGTCGCCCTGCTGCAAATAAACCCTATGGCCTGAGCCATCCACAAAAAACACACTGCCTTCTACGGCGACAACCTTTAACATTCCCGTCACGATAATGCCTCAACCTATTGTAATTTATAGGTTTATAATGTCCATTTTATTTTCGCACTGCCTTAAACATACGCCCAGCATGACCATAAAGCAAGTTGTTAAAAACCGCTGTAAGTCAATAATCCATAGCGATATTTAGCCCGTGGCTGAGGGCGCGGTTTAGCATCGATAAATACGGACGATGGCAACGACTAAAATACTGCCACCACTTTCCGCTCACCCTTCAACTGGAGAAGCGAAATGATGGTAAAAAGTTTTACTTCCCACAACACGGCGCAGCCTATGCCATCAATTCCTCTCTGTTTGGCTTCTCTATTGGCCCGCTAGACGGTGACATATCGCCGCACAGTGTCTGAATGATTGCCTTGATTCCGGCCATAAAAAAACCTCGCTTAAGCGAGGTTTTTTTATGTTTGCAATAATCAATTATGCTTGGCGCCAGTGACCATGGAAACCTACCGGAATTTGATGAGATAAAAAGGCTGTCGCCACCGGCCCCTTGGTCAAATCCATGGCATCCATAATACACAATTTCGACTTCATCGAATGATTGTCTGTGACGACGGTTAATAGATAGCCATCACCTTCGCCCGCCTGCTCAGACTTCGGTACAAACACCGCCTCTGAAACATAGGCATTACCAAAACCGTAACGTTCAGAGCTGCCATCGTGATGATCATAACGCGCAATCGCATTATAATAGGTATCGCTGCCACCGTCTCGCACACTGCCATCGACAGGCGACAAATAAAAACCATAGCGATAATCAGCCATTTCATAGCGGCTGTCACACAATGGAAACTCAGACTCATAGCTGTCGATTTTGCTGAAAACAGCCGCCGGTGTGTCGGCATTGGTGTCAATCACCCAACGGGTTAAGTAAGGGGGCGACAACTCGCTCATATTGCCGTCAGCATCGGGGAACAAGGGCGCGTGTTCAGACTGACAACAATCGAAAGTAATAACACCATTATGATCAAAGCCATTCATGAAGTGGAAGGCAAACGCTATATCGGCATCGATCCAAGTGATGTTATCAGCACTGCTACCCTGACGGGGAAGAACCCCTATTTTGACCCCTTTTTCTGGTTCCCACGCAAAAGGTGGTTTGCCGACCATGGCGCGCTCCAAGTCCCCGGTGAGAGGGAATATGGCGAACACGATATGATTTTCGGTGACCACAAAATCATGCACCATAGCGGAGTAAGGTGTTGGAATCACAACAGACTCTGTTAAAAGCCCCTCCTTGTTCACTTTATGAACCGCCAAATCTGCTGCAAACGGTCCCGTCGCCATATAGGCAAACAACACCATCTCACCGGTATTAGGGTCCACCTTCGGGTGTGCCGTCATCGCTGTTTGCAATTTGCCGAGGAAATTCCAAGAGCCTTTAGATTCGAGGGTATCCGGGTCTAACTCATAGGGAGGGTGACCTTCCTCCATAATCAATAAACGGTTGCCATGCCAGACAGCGGCGGTATTGGCCGTGCCATCTTTATCGCTAAAGACGAAATCAGAAAATTCAGGGTCACAGTCAAATGGGTTCATCGGGTTTATCGCACTCCGCCCCAGACGACGTTCCGCCTTAAATTTATTGGTTCTCACCCAGCGGTTTAAGTAGTCAACCCTGCCATCCTCTATATGGAAAGCATGCACCATGCCATCGCCGGCAAACAAATGATATTCGTCTGAACGCGGGGCAAACTGAGGACTGGGACCACAGCGATAAAAACTACCCCGAATCTCCCTTGGTATCTCGCCCTCTATCAGCAAGTTTGGGGCATTACACTCCATGCGCAATGGGGTAAAAGCGCCGGTCAAATATTCATGTTCAGGCATTGGTTTCGCCATAATAACCACCTTATTTTTATGTGAACAATGATCGATAATAAGACTTTACTGTCGCTAAGCCTCAGGGTATATATTGAATAAATACCATACGCCGCCCCCAACGAAAAATACAGTCACGTTTGTTTTTATTGCCCCGCTGACCCGCCTTTGTTAGGGTCTATTTAACGTTGGCGATAAACCACAGGGAATACAGCCCTCTTTGTTGCTGTATCTTACTGACAATTAAAGGTATTAAAATCATGACTGGCCCCACCTCTGACACGCAAAAAACTGAAGCCACTATACCCAGTATTGATATCACCGATTACGTTGCGCCGTCAGGGTTTTGGTACCAGTGGGGCACACAGGCGTGGCTGGATATGCTGATGTCCAAATCAATGATTGTGAAGCAGGCCCACCCTATTATCACCCACACTTTCTTACCTATTCTTCGTCTATCGGACGACCCGGAAACCATTGATGCGGGCTGGGCCCAGATTAAAACCAAACGAGAAATTATTCGCTGGTCGGACTCCCCCCGTGAAAAGTGGCGTAAGAGCTATGGCAATTTTGTTCGCGAGGCAGAATGGGCCCTTTTAGAATTGCGCAAGCATTTCAGCCAAAAGCAATATGAAGAGATCGTCGTCGGCACCAGCGTCTCCTTGTCCCATGAGAATTCTGGCAAGTTTTTAGATATGATGAACAGCATGTCAGATAAGTCCAAAGCCAAGGCGAAGAAAAAGCCTAAAGACCCCAACAAACAAAGCGCCATAGAGAAATTCCTGTTTAATAATTTCAACCCCGGCGGCTTTTTAACCGGTCCAGCGGTGATTACCAAAGCCGATATCGCCGGCGGCGAAATGATCATGACGATTCCAGACTGCGGTTGGCACAGTTGCGGTAAACAAGCTGACCTGCCTAACCCTAACGCCCTTCCTGAGGAGGGCTGTCTGCTTATTTGTAAAGGCGCATTTGAAGCCTTGTTCAACGGCCACAATGGCGGTTTAAAAATGGAGTTCGATCCTCACCTGCCGGAAACATCTTGTACTGTTAGGATGTCATGGGACACGGGGCAATAGTCTTGTTTAGCACACTCACCGCATTGCTTCATCGTGAGAAAAAACTGCTCGAGCAGCGACTCGAAATTGCGCAACTACAAAAAAAAATCGCCCAACTGGAAGACAAAAACCAGCGTATGCGCAAGGCAATGCGGCACTGTACAACCTGTGATTACCGCCTTGAAGCCAAAGTGATTCGACGCCAACAGGCTGAGGTTTTGCAACGCTGATAGATTAAAATAATAAAAATACAATCAGTACTGTTTGTTTCTTGTTCGCCGTCAATAGTCCTGTTAGTATCGTATTAAATATACAAAAAATAATAATAAGCTTGGAGTTTCCCAATATGTCCCAAACTAAGACCCATAGCTTGGCGCTGGGAGTCGCAGCGTTACTCAGCCCACTGACTGTGACCGCTCAGGTAGAGCAAACACAATTACAACTTGAAGAAGTCATCGTCACGGCGACTAAGCGTGAGGAAAACCTCTCTGATGTTGCCATGTCAATTAACACCCTCACGGATCAGACCTTGAAGGAAGCCGGCCTGACTAACTTTAATGAAATTGGGGAATACGTACCCAATCTTAAGATTCAGACCGGTAATGACTCCCGCTCAACCTCTGTTCGCATTCGAGGCATTGGCTCTATCGGCTCTAACGCCGGTATTGACCCCAGTGTTGGTATGTTTGTCGATGGTGTCTACATGAGTCGTGCCGGCATGAGCATTAACGACTTGACCGATATACAGCGTGTCGAAGTGCTAAAAGGCCCACAGGGAACTTTATACGGTAAAAATACCGCCGCCGGTGCCATCAGCGTCATCACCAAAAACCCAACAGAAATCGTTGAAGCAGATCTAGAACTAACCGCAGGCAACTACGGCCAGCAAGAGGTTCGCTGGATGGCGAACACGCCTGTGACAGAGAACACAGCGCTACGATTATCAGGCTATCGTGCGGTGAATGACGGCTATGGCGACAACAAAACCCTCAACGAAGACGTCAATGCAACGGACAAATGGGGCGTTCGCGGTAAGTTTTCTTGGAGCTCAGAAACCCTGGGTGAGTTTATCTTGGCCGCCGACTACGCCAAGGAAGACTCTAAGTGTTGTGATCTCAACGTCATCACCTATGACGGGCCCTCATCACTGAACGCAACATGGGACGGTTTAGCCGCGGCTAACCCAGGTACATCGATAGACGGCATTATCCCTGAGCCCCATGAATACTATGGCAACGTCGCCCCCTCCAACGAAGTGCTCAACAAGGGCATGTCTTTGGAGTGGAGCAAAGAGTTAAAAAATGAAATCACTCTTACCTGGCTTAATGCTTATAGACAGTATGAATCAACCAGTGGTTACGATGGCGACCTTTCACCGTTTGATGCCGTCGAAATGGCCGCAGACGTTGGCCTTGACCAGTTCACCTCTGAGTTCCGTATTGCCTCAGCGTCGGGTGAATTCCTCGAATACCAGGCCGGTTTGTTTTATTACCAGCAAGACATGGATACCGATGACACCTTCGACTTACACGCCAATGGCGCCGTCGGCGATGGCGACCCCGGTACACAAGACCCGCTGGCATTCTTTACCGATGGCACCACCAACTACGGCTACAACAATCATCAAACAACCAGCTATTCAGCCTTTGGTCAGATGACGTTAAACCTGACCGAGACCGTCAGCCTGACCGCAGGTCTGCGCTGGAATAAGGAAACCAAAGACCGTGAAGGCTCGCAGATCTCCTGTCCTTTTTATGATATCGCCAGCCTCGGTGGAGCTTCAAACCCACCCGGGGTCAGCTGCCCTCAAAAAGGCCCCTACGATCAGTTAGCACAGGACTACAATGATTGGTACACATCAATTGGCAGTGGATTACCTCCTGTTTTTGTTGATACCCCACCTGTCAGTGGTCCACCAAGCTATCAAAACCAGTCACGAACAACGACCAACTGGACACCCTCTATCAACGTCAAATGGCATGTTACTGATGACGCCATGCTTTATGCCTCATTCAGCAGAGGTTATAAATCAGGAGGCTTTAACCAATTAAGAACCGCCTCTGACACCGTTGGTGAAGTCATTCCCGGTTTCTCTTCGATCTCACTGGATACCAACAACCCCAACAATGAATTTAAAGATGAAGAGTCAACCAACTATGAACTAGGGATGAAATCAACGTGGTTAAATCGCCGTCTGGCATTTAACACCTCTCTCTACTGGACCGATTACGACGAGTTCCAGGCGCAAACCTTCGAAGGCGGTACTGTTCTGGTGCAGAATGCTGGCTCTATGCAAGCAAAGGGTGTTGAGTTTGATATCACCTACTTAGCCCATCAGTATTTAACCGTTGGCTTAAGCTCTGCCTACAACCGAGCCACCTACGGTGACTACAAAAATGCCCCTGCCACCGTACAGCAGATTGTTGATAACGGCATAGGTTACTCGCAAGACTTAACAGGCCAGCAAATTGATAATGCACCCAAGTGGACGGCAAGCAGCTTTGCCCAGTCCGATTTCCCCATTTTTGATACCAGCCTAAATGGCTTTGCCCGCTTAGAATATAACTATACGAGCTCTTACTATTTAGACACCGACCTCGATGACAATTTAATTCAGGATGATGCCGGTATTATCAATGCTCGCCTGGGTATTGCTAACGCGGACGATACATGGGGTATTACTATCTGGGGTAAAAACCTGAGCGATGAAGCCGTCTACGTAATGGGCACTGATCTACCTGTTTACGGTGGCTACATGGGCGCCCTGGCCCCACCAAGAACCTACGGAACAACTTTCCGCTACCACTACCAGTAAAACTCTACATTTCTCTCTAAAAGCCCTGGACGGTCCCTCCCGTTTAGGGCTTTTTTTTATCCCTGTTTTTTCGATTGCAGCACTCACCCTCAGAGCGCTAATCGGCTTGCCCTGCCACCGCAGAACCCCGCGTTGACACCCAAGCCAAGGCACACGACTTATGAGTGACAAAGATCGTCCTGCAATATCAACAGGCATAAAAAAACCCAGTAAATCTTACGATTTACTGGGTTTTTGAATTTGTTCCAAGTGGTGCCCGAGAACGGACTTGAACCGTTACGATCTTACGATCGGGAGATTTTAAGTCTCCTGTGTCTACCAATTCCACCACTCGGGCATCGAGCTTCAAACACACACATGTTTGCTTGGAATGCCGCGTAATATATAGAAACCACATGCCTTGAGCAAGCGAGTTTGTGGATTTTTTTAAGTTATTTTCAATGATCTGGCCAAATCGACCAATAATGCAGCAACAGCCCCGAATTTTCTGGCCATTGCCGCTGCCACAGCTAAATAAAACCTGTACAAGTCTCCGACATCACACCGTGTCACCTCGGAGTGCGACTGCGACAATACGCATGCAAAAAGGGAATAAACGGTACACTATTATACCCGTCAGTAATTTCAGCCTCTGTCTTGATTTTTTGCGCCGTGCAGCTACAAATTATTGTCATAATACGACGGCTGCCACGCACCGATTTGTGACCCCCCTCACAGTTTTCCCCGGGTCGACAATATTTACACTCACCCACTCTGTTGACCTACCAAGTGACCGATTTACTCTGTTCCGCTAGCCCTTAGCCCTATGGCACGGCTTTTGCAATTATCCTCGTCAAGCTAACAAGAGTAGTAAATCGTTAGTCTACAGAGTTAGGGATAATGTAGTTGGAAGTAATAATGGTATACCTCCAGTCCCGAATTAATAAAGAACTAAGCAACAGCGTTATATTGCTGAATTCGAGGGATAATAATGAAAAAAACAACCTTACTAGTGTGCGCAGCAGCGATGACGGCAAGTTCGTTAGCGGGCGCCGCAAGTTTTGATTTCGTCAAGGGTAGCGGTGGTTATCACGACTCCCTGAACTTTGTTGCCAGTGACGGCGTGCTGGGCGTTAACGTCACGCCGGTGAACGGCAGCAAGGTTAGCTGGACAACTCAGGGCTTAGGTCGTGGCACTAACGGCTTCAACTACCTCATGGCCGGTGGTGAAGGTCTGACGTTTAACTTTACCTCTGCTGTTGATATCGGCCAGGTGAATATGGAGTCCTACGGTAGCTCAAACGTCAGCTGGACCGATGCCAACGGCTTGACCGGTAGCATTGGCTCAGTCCAGGGTAAAACCGGCGGTCAGTTGAATACCATCACGCTGAGCAACATCACCAGCATGACGTTTACCGCCAATAACAACTACAGCATGATTGCCGGCTTCGACGATGTCTTTGCGACATCACAGGTACCTGTACCTGCAGCGGCTTGGTTATTTGGCTCTGCGTTAATCGGCCTGGCCGGCATCGCCAAAAAGCGCCGCTAGGCAACAGGATTTATCAGTTAACCGTCATCGTTGCGATGGCGGTTAATCGCCTCTCCTCCTTCCTACCATGGTTATCATTACTGTTTGCTAACAAAGGCGTTGTTTACTGACTGACAGGCAAGTGCTGAAATAGCGGCCTATAACAGTAAGATGATAGTGATTTGATGTTCTCCCTCTCTAATATTGCCCTGCTCGGTGCCTCCCAAGGCTTGATGCTACTACTGGCACTGCTGACGATTAACTTTGGCAACCAACGCGCCAATCGTGTATTGGCGGCATTTATTGGTGTGCTCAGCCTCCGCCTTTTTGTCATCGCCTTCGAATACCTGCCCGAGGGACAATATCTCCCGCACCAGCAACTGTTTTCCCTGCTGCACCTCAGCTACTGCATTGGCCCGCTACTCTATTTTTATGTACGCCTGTTGGTGCAACCGAACTATCAGTTTCACTGGCAGCAGTGGCTGCACTTTGCCCCTGTTTTAATTGCCGCTCTGGCCCTCAGCCCCGGCGGCCCTATTATCGATATCGACACCGCTGATTACGATCGCTACTCGGCATTGCCGGAGTTGATACAAAGTCGCGTAGCCTTGGCCACCATGCCACTGTTTGCCACCTTGGTGATTTATTCCTTGCTGTCGCTGGCCACCCTGCGCCCTTATCAGGCGGCAATTAAAAACCAATTTTCATCGCTGGAGTCGATTAATCTCAACTGGCTGAAAGTGCTGGTGTGGATCTGCCTTGTGACGGCGCTGATCAGTTTGCTAGCACTGTTGCTGCGAGCCATAGGCTTCAACGTTATTGGCCCCCGGGCCTTTTACTCGGTCTTACTCAGCGTCTGTCTGATCTATTATATTGGCCTGATGGGGCTGCGACAGCCCCGGGTCTTCGATCAGGACCAGCGCCAGCCGGCAACAGTGAGCCCCACTGACAACAATCAGTCCAGACCTGATACCGTGACCAAAGAAACCGAAAAATACGCTAAATCCGGCCTCGACCAACAGCGTATTGATACACTCTGGCGCAATCTCGACACCCTGATGATAGAACAGCAGCCTTTCCTGACCGCCGGCATAAAACTGGCCGAGCTGGCCGAGCAATTAGCCACTCGCCCCAACTATTTAAGCCAGGTAATCAACTCCAAGGCGGACGAGAGCTTTTTCGACTATATCAACCGGCACCGCATCGAAGCGGCCTGCGAAATGCTATTAACACAGCCCAACAGCAGCATAGGTGATATTGCACTCAGCACCGGTTTCAACAGCCAAAACGTCTTTAACAACCATTTTAAGAAACGCACAGGGCAAACCCCCAGCCATTATAGAAAAACGCACAAAGCCGCATAAACAAAGGGTCTTAATCTTTAATCGCCTTCACATGCGCTGGTTTAAGTTGCTTAAAACAGGCTATGTTAACCTCACAGATTAAAACAATAAGATTTCTCTTGGGGCGGTTATGATTGACAGAGCGTTTTACTTCGGCCTGATTGGCTTGATGATTTCCAGCAACATCAGCGTCGCCGATACACCACTTGACGGTGAAGCACTGTATCGCGATGTCGAACACTTTGCCGGCCTCGGCGAACACCGTACCGGCAGTCAGCAGGATATAGACACCAGCCAGTGGCTGGCCGACTCGCTGACAGACGCAGGCTTTGCCGTGCAGCAGCAACCCTTCGCACTGCAGCAGTTTTTTCCCGAGCAACAGCAACTGACTATTGGCAAGCAACACATTGCCGTCTTCCCGCACTGGTTCCCGCAACCGACCAGGGGCAAACTGTCCGCCACCATAGTGCCGATGAGTGACGATGATTTAAACGGCCATATTGCCTATCTTTCGCCACAGCAAGCTGGCCAATGGTACCGCCTGCAACCGGCGGAGCTCGCCAAGGCCGCGGCAGAAAAAGGCGCCCTGGCCCTGATTATCAGCCCCGACCATCCCTCCGGTGAAATATACGCCACCAATGCCAACGCTGAGAGCCGACAAACACCGACAGCCATACCAACGGTGATTACCGCGCTGGCTGATGCCACCACCATCGAACAGGCCATCGCTGCAAAAACAACGGTTGAGCTGATCAGCACCGGCAGCCGCCGCGCCACCACCGCCTACAATGTCATTGGTCGCTACCCGGCAACACCCATAGCCGACGCCCCCTGGGCCGTTATTTCAACGCCTACCAGCGGCTGGTTTCAAACCGCCGGCGAGCGCGGCAGCGGTGTCGCTCTGTGGCTGGGCATGGCGCGCTACGCCAGCCAGCAGCCCCAGCATATTAACTGGTTATTTATTGCCAACAGCGGCCATGAACTGGACTTTATGGGCACAGAACACAGCCTTGCCCTGGCGCCACCAGCTGAGCAGGTTTCACTGTGGCTTCACCTCGGCGCCTCCATCGGTGCCCGCCAGTGGCAGCAAGACGGTGACCAGCTGACGCCGCTGAACACCGTCCATCAATACAACCACCTCTACGCCGACAGCGCTGTGATGGCCCTTACTCAGCAGAGCTTTGCCGACGTGCCCGACCTCGATATTCTTCCGGCCAGCCAGTTAAACCGCGGCCACTCCGAACTTGGCTCCATCATTAATCTCGGTTACAAGGCCAGCGGCTTTGTTGGCAGTCATCGATTTTTTCACAGCCCCGGCGACACCCCCAAAGTCACCTCAACCGAACTGTTAGCCCCCTATGGCCACGCCGCTGAAAAGCTGATCCAGCAACTGAATCAATCGCCACTCTTACCCTCTACAACAAAGTGATTACCATGCTGAAAAAAATACTCCTGTCACTGGCGATTCTAATTGCCGTCTTCACCGGTCTTATCATCTATGCACTGCAAGACAACCCCGCCCGAGCGACGATTGGCGAGGCTCGATACGCCGACCACAATGGTTTTCAACTGCAGTATTTTGTCAGCGGTGACGACCGTGCTGGGACGGTTATTCTGCAGGCCAGCTACGCCCGCTCCGGCTCCGATTTCAACGAACTCGTCGGCGACTTAAACAAGGCCGGCTACCGCACACTGATTATGCAGGCCAGAGGCATCGATGGCTCGGAGCTGCCATCACTGCAGGCGACGCTGTTTGACTATGCCGATGATTTGGCCGTCATTCTCGAACAAGAGCAACTGACACAGCCGATGACCTTGATCGGCCACGCCTACGGCAACCGCGTCGCCCGCGCCTTTGCCAGCCGCTACCCACAACAGGCAAAATCATTAGTCTTGCTGGCCGCCGGTGACGATGCGCCGCCGCCAGAAACCCGCAATGCCATCTTCAAAATTCTACTCAACGTGGTTCCCGACAGCAGCCGTATCGAAGCCTTAGAACTGGCCTTTTTCGCCCCGATGAATCCACCGGTCGACTACTGGATTCGCGGCTGGTATCCCAAGGCAGGCCTGGCCCAGGGTAACGCCACCGCAACCACACCAGCTGAACAGTGGATCGATGGTGGCAGCGCCTCCATTCTCATCCTACAACCACGCTTTGACGCCGCCGCCGCCGAGGGAGCGGCGAAGTTAAAACGTCTACACCCTGAGCGTGTCACCGTTGTTGAACTCGACACCGCAGGCCACGCCATCTTGCCGGAACAGCCAGACGAAGTCAGCCGTCTCGTACTCGGTCACCTGGCAAAGTATCAGACAACCGTCATCAGCCAATCGACACAGTCACAACAATAACCGGAGCCGTCATGCAGCTATTGAAACTTAGCGCCGGGCTACTACTCGGCGCCATTACCCTAGCCAGCTTTGCCGCCGGTAATATTGACCAGCAGCGGGCTGAGAGTGCCGATACTGATCAAAACAACTGGCTATTACATGGCCGTGACTATGCCGAACAGCGCCATAGCCCGCTGACACAGATCAACGCCGACAGCATTGATGACTTAGCCCTGGTCTGGTCCTTCGATGACATCACCAACCGCGCCTTAGAAGCCACACCGATTGTGGTCGATGGCGTGATGTACCTCAGTGGTACCTGGAGCATGGTCTACGCCCTCGACGCCAAGAGCGGTGAGCTACTGTGGCAATACGACCCAAAGGTACCAAAGGAAATGGCCATCAAGGCTTGCTGTGACGTGGTTAACCGCGGCGTCGCCGTCTGGGATGGCAAGGTCTATATCGGCAGCCTCGATGGCCGCCTGATCGCCATCGATGCCGCCACTGGCGAGGAGCGCTGGCAGACTGTCACCGTCGACCAGGGCAAGCCCTATACCATTACCGGCGCGCCACGGGTGGTTAAGGGTAAGGTACTAATCGGTAACGGCGGCGCCGAGTACGGCGTGCGCGGTTATATCACCGCCTATGATGCCGACAGCGGCAAGCAGGCCTGGCGCTTCTATACCGTGCCTGGCAACCCAGAGCTCGGTTTCGAAAACGCCGCCATGGCGATGGCCGCAGAGACCTGGAATGGCGAGTGGTGGCAGCTCGGTGGTGGCGGTACGGCTTGGGATCATATGGCCTACGATGCCGAACTCGACCTGGTCTATATCGGTGTCGGTAACGGCTCACCGTGGAACCGTCGACTGCGCAGCCCCGGTGGCGGCGATAATTTATTCCTCAGCTCTATTGTGGCAGTCAGACCCGACTCCGGCGAATACGTCTGGCACTATCAGGTCGTCCCCGCCGAAAGCTGGGATTATACCGCCACCCAACACATGGTATTAGCCGACATTGAATGGCAGGGCGAGGAGCGCAAGGTGCTGATGCAAGCACCGAAAAGTGGCTTCTTCATGATTATCGACCGCATCACCGGCGAGTATCTCTCCGCCGAACCCTTTGCTGAGGTGACCTGGGCCAGCCACTATGACGATAATGGTCGCCCCGTCGAAAACCCTGGTCAGGATTACGCTGAGGGTAGCGCCGCAGTCAAGCCCTCCAGTGGCGGCGCTCACAACTGGCAGCCAATGGCCTACAACCCAGAACACCGATTGATGTACATCCCAAAGATGGAGGCGACCTTCGTCTACAGTAACCCCAAGTCATTTACTCCTAGGCCCGGCCAACGTAATCAGGGTATCGACCGCGACGATGCGCCACCTGGGGATGAATTGCTACACCGCGAAATATCCAAGCGCATCGCCAGCGGGCACTTGCTGGCCTGGGATGTCGAGAAGCAACAGGCCGCCTGGCAAATCGATCTGCCAACGCCGTGGAACGGCGGCGTGCTGTCGACCGCAGGCAATATCGTCTTTCAGGGCAACGGCGACCGACGCCTGGTAGCCTACGATGCCACCACCGGTAACACCTTGTGGCAGGCAGAGACCCAATCCCCAATCCTCGCCGCGCCGATCAGCTATCAAATTGATGGCGAGCAATATATTACCGTCGCCGCCGGTGGTGGCGGTGCCTTCGGCCTGATGTCCGGCGTCAAGCCGCCACAGGGGCCGAAGAAGAGCCGCTTCCTAACCTATAAGCTCGGTGGCCAACACCAACTGCCACCCATAGCCAAGGCGGAGTCCATTCCCGTGCCACCACCCCGTACCGATGCCAGTGCCGGCCAACTCAAACGCGGCAGTGTGCTGTTCTCCAACAACTGCAGTTACTGCCACGGCGTCGGCGCCATCAGCGGCGGCAGCTTGCCCGATCTGCGTCGCATGCAGCCGTCGACTCATCAGTTCTTTGAGCAAATAGTCCACGGCGGCGCCTTTGCCACCATGGGCATGCCCCGCTTTGGGGAGCAGCTGAGCAAGGAAGAGGTTAATGATATTCATGCCTACCTGATCGACAAAGCCAATCAAGACCATGAACTGAGAAACAATCACCCCTGGATAGTGGCGATCAAACAGTGGTTTTACAGCCTCTTTGCCTGGGCCATTGCCACCTTCCTCGGCGCTTCTTCTTCGTCGGCCTAGTCCGATGCGACCACCTGTCAGGCCGGGCTGCTCCGGCCTAACGCGATGGCGCCAATCCCTTTATGTCAGGCAAAAAAAAACCAGCACTAGGCTGGTTTTTTAGAATTTGGAGCGGGAAACGAGATTCGAACTCGCGACCCTCACGTTGGCAACGTGATGCTCTACCACTGAGCTATTCCCGCTAAATTGTTCATCTTTTATTCGATACTGCTGTTTATCACAGTCTCAATTAATATCTTGCAAGATAATAATGGAGGCTCGAAGCGGAATCGAACCGCTGTTGACGGATTTGCAATCCGCTGCATCACCACTCTGCCATCGAGCCATCGATACAGCCAGCTAATAAGCCGCCTAAGATGGAACCGTAATTAGGGTCTACCGACCACGGTTAAAGTCCGTCGACCTGATTTAAAGAGTTGGAGCGGGAAACGAGATTCGAACTCGCGACCCTCACGTTGGCAACGTGATGCTCTACCACTGAGCTATTCCCGCACAAAATAGTTAAATCTGCATTTTACTGTCTGCCGACCCCTCCACCCTATTTCTCATCGAGAAATAATAATGGAGGCTCGAAGCGGAATCGAACCGCTGTTGACGGATTTGCAATCCGCTGCATCACCACTCTGCCATCGAGCCTTTGTTTGGAGCGGGAAACGAGATTCGAACTCGCGACCCTCACGTTGGCAACGTGATGCTCTACCACTGAGCTATTCCCGCCTAAACAAATACGTTCCCTTGAACGCGGGGTGTATTCTAGTGATTGGGGCTTTAGAGTCAAGCGTCATCGTAACATTTATAAAGAAAATAACGATATGACGCTGCTTTGCAAGCAACTTGCCGATTATTTAACCGATCTTAGCTTTTACGTAACGACGGCATTGCCGCCTTGAGGTATTGCACCATCGACCACAGGGTTAACGCCGCCGCTAAATAGAGTGCACAGTAACCAACACCTAGAAGAAAATCGTTATCGACAGAGCCAAAAGCTAACAAGACGGTAATCGAAAACATCTGCATTGCTGTCTTCACCTTGCCGATATAACTGACCGCCACACTGGCCCGCTCACCGAGCTCAGCCATCCACTCGCGCAGCGCCGAGATAACAATCTCACGACCGATAATAATCATTGCCGGCAGGGTAAACCAAAAGGTGGTCTGTTCTTCGGTTAACAATACCAGGGCAATGGCCACCATTAACTTATCTGCCACAGGGTCGAGAAAGGCCCCCAATGGCGTCGATTGATCGAGTTTGCGGGCAAGATAACCATCCAACCAATCGGTGCCAGCCGCCACCATAAAAATGATCGCCGAGGCGAGATGTGCATGCTGCCAAGGCAGATAGAAAACAACGGCGATAACCGGGATCAGCGCGATGCGAAACAACGTTAAAATATTTGGTATATTCATTTACAGCCCAAGTCACTCACAGGTGGTGTCAGCTAATTAACTTTACGCGGCTACTATGCCACAAATAATCAGCAAATCATTACTCATTATGCAGTGCAGCATATATATCTGCCGCTAATTTTTCACTAATTCCTTCTACTTTTGCCAATGATTCGACGCTGGCCGAGGATATTTTCTGCAGACCGCCAAAATGGCGCAGAAGTTCACGCCGCCTTTTCGGTCCCACGCCGGCAATGGTTTCCAGCGTCGAGGTCTTACGCGTCTTATCTCTGCGCTGACGATGACCAGTAATAGCAAAACGGTGAGCCTCGTCCCGGACATGCTGAATCAACAGTAAAGCCAGGTGATCGGAGCGCAGTACCAGGTTTCGTTGCTCACGGCCAATAAAGAGCTGTTCAAAACCCGGTTTACGTGTCACCCCCTTGGCCACACCCACCAGCAGCACGTCATCAATACCCAGCTCATCCATCACCTGCTGCGCCTTGTTCAACTGCCCCTTGCCGCCGTCAATAAGCAACACATCGGGCATCTTACCCTCGCCCTGCTGCAATCGCTTAAAACGACGACTCAACGCCTGTTCCATGGCCGCATAATCGTCGCCAGCGGTGACGTCTTTGATGTTAAAAATACGGTAGTCGGATTTCAGTGGCCCGTTTTGATCGAATACCACGCAGGAGGCCACTGTCGACTCACCAGAGCTGTGGCTGATATCGAAACACTCTAAGCGCTCTGGCATATCGGCCAGTGACAGTGCCTGCTGCACAGCCTCAAAACGCTGGTAGGTGTGTTGTTTATCGGCGATACGCCCGGCCACATTGGTTTCCGCCGTGTTGGCCGCCAAGCGCAACCAGCGGGCGCGGTTGGCACGGACCTTGTCATTGATCACCACCTTTCTACCCGATTGCTGTGTCAGTGCCGCGGCGATGACCGCACTGTCTTCGGGGGCTGCATTCACCAATATTTCTCTCGGCACCTCACGGGCACTGCTGGCCAAATAAAATTGCGGTAAGAATGCCGATAACACTTCCGCCGCCGTCGGCACCAATCGCATTTTAGGAAAATAACTCTTGCTGCCTAATATCCGCCCCGCCCTGACGTAAATCACCTGCACACAGGCGATATTACCCTTGACCACACAGGCGGCAATATCCAAGTCGCCACTTTCTCCATCGACGTATTGCTTTTCTTGGATGGTGCGCAACGCCACTATTTTATCCCGCAGTGCTGCCGCTTGCTCAAACTCAAGCGCCGTTGATGCCGCCTCCATCTCGTCGGCCAACTGCTTGAGCAACTCGGTATTCTTGCCCCTTAGAAATAGCTTGGCCTGGTCGACACTGTGCTGGTAATCCGCCTCACTGATCAGGTCAACACAGGGCGCCGAACAGCGCTTAATCTGATACTGCAAACAGGCGCGGCTGCGATTTTTAAAGACGCTATCCTGACAGGGGCGTAGTAAAAAAGTACGCTGCAAAAACTGCAGGCTCTCCCGCACCGCTCCAGAGTTAGGGTAAGGCCCAAAATATTCACCGGCACCGGTTTTCTGGCCGCGGTAAAAAGAAATCCGTGGCGAAGCATGCTTACTGAGTAAGATATACGGGTAGGTCTTGCCATCACGAAGCAAAATATTATACGGCGGCAAGTGGGTCTTGATCAGGCTTTGCTCGAGCAACAAGGCCTCGGTTTCACTGGCGGTGACAGTGACCTCAACACGGCAAATACGAGCCACCAAGGCCATCGTCTTGGTGGTGAGTCCGGTGGCGCGAAAATAACTGGCAACACGGCGCTTTAGATTCTTTGCCTTGCCAACATAAAGTACCGCTCCATCAGCACCAAACATCTGATAGACACCGGGTTTTTGCGTCAGATCTGCCAGATAGGTTTTATAATCAAAGCTGAAGTCATGACCGGTGGGGTCGGTCAACGGTTGATCAAGCTCGTTGCTGCCGAGCTTGGCCTTGGGTTGATTCTTTTGCGTCGGAGTTTGGCTATCGTCAGTCACAGGCACTACTTTTTGGCATCATAATTAGCCCATCATAACGCGCGGGCAGACCGCCGACCAAGGGATAAAAGTGTTAACACAAGATCACGCTGCTGCACGATTTAACTTTCTTGCACACCCACTTCAACCATGCCATGACGAATAGCTAACAGAGTCAGCTCCACATCGCTGCTGATATCGAGTTTCTCGAACACGCGATAGCGGTAACTATTCACTGTTTTAGGGCTGAGGTGCAGGGTTTCAGAGATATAGGCGACCTTATGACAATTGACAATCATCATACAGATTTGCAATTCACGCTCTGACAGTGCCTCAAAAGGGCTGTCGAGGTTATCGTTACCAAACGATTTTAACGCCAGCTGTTGCGCAACCGAAGGGCTGAGATAGCGCTGACCAATGCGTACCGCTCTGATTGCCTGAATGATTTCGCTGATATCGGCTCCCTTGCTGACAAAGCCAGAGGCGCCGGCCTTGAGTAGCCGAGAGGGAAAGGGGTCATCTTCACAGGCACTGACGGCAATGACCTTGGTATCCGGCGACAAACGGACTAATTTCTTGGTCGCCTCTAGACCACCAATACCTGGCATACGGACATCCATCAGCACAACATCAACAGCTTGTTCACGGCACTGACTGATGGCACTCTCGCCACAATTAGCCTCGGCAACAACGGTAATATCGTCGATGTCTTGCAACATACGAACAATACCGTTACGTACTAAGTCATGATCATCTGCAACCAATACTTTTATCAATTTATGCCCCTAAAACTAGCAAAAATAACTTTTCTATTTTTTTTGTGGTTGTCCCATTTACCGACATACGCTGTGAGACTTAGCGCACAAATATACTCTATCACCTCTTCACCAAAAGGAACAAGCCCCTTAAATTAACTAGTGGCCAACACTACCCCAGCCATCTTGGCTCCACCTCGAGACTCAAACCGTAACGTTTTTGACTGTCGGCCTTCACCTGCTCCACAAGGGCAACAACATCAGCCAAAGTAGCGCCGCCGTTATTGACCAATACCAACGCCTGCTCTTTATGCATAGCCACCGGTCCCAGTGAGCGTCCTCGCCAACCGGCCTGATCGATCAACCAACCGGCCGCTAATTTGACATTGTCATCAGCCTGAACATATCCCACTAACTGTGGAAATTCGGCCCGCAACTGTTGATATTGACTGGCGCTGACCACCGGATTCTTAAAGAAACTACCCGCATTGGCCAAAATCGCCGGGTTTGGTAGCTTACGACTGCGTACTGCCACCACCGCATCAAAAACGTCATTTGCCGTTATCTCATCGGCCGGGAGAGTCAATTGTTGCTGCAGCGCCTGATAACCATAACGTGGTTTATCCTGCATCGATAATGAGAGTGTGATATCGACAATAATCAATTCTCTCAGCTGTTGCTTAAAAATGCTTTCTCGGTACGACAACTGACACTGCTCTGCCGACATGACCTCCAGCTGCAGCGTCTGGGGATTAAACACTGTTACTGAGAGCAAGAAATCGCTGAGTTCACGGCCGTAGGCACCGATATTCTGCACTGGGGCAGCACCGGCACACCCCGGTATCAGCGCTAGATTCTCCAAACCATAACAGTGGTTTTCAAGGCAGTAGCACACGGCTTCATGCCAGCTTTCACCCGCCCCTAAGGTGACGACAGCCTGCTGCAGCTGTGGTTCGAATGCAATTTGACGATGCTGAATACGCATCAGCACCACCACCGCATCGATGACCGGAGCCAAGATCGCATTACTGCCCTCACCCAATACAATAACCGGCAGTGAATGCTTGTTGGCAAGGGCAATGACCTGAGGTAACTGACTCGAATGGCTGACCTCTACGCAGAACTTAGCCGTACTCGGCAGCCCCAAGGTATTGTAGAGCTGCAGTGAGAATTGTTGCTCGACTAGCATTGTTGCGCCACGACGATATCGATTACCCGCTGCAAATCTTCGGCGGTATCGACACCGGCGGGCGGAAGTTCACAGGCCTGTTCGACATGTATTTTCCGGCCCTGCCACATCGCCCGCAACTGCTCCAGCTTCTCGCTGGCCTCCAGCGGGCTTATCGGCCATTGCACGAAGTCATTGAGAAAGCGGCTGCGATAGCCATAGATGCCGATATGTCGCTGTGCCGTCATTGACGACGGCAGTTCACCCCGATTCTCATCGCGGGGAAAAGGTATCGGGGCTCGACTGAAATACAGTGCCAAGCCATTGATATCGGCAATGACCTTGACGCAGTTAGGGTCGTAGAATTCCGTTGCATGCTCGATTCGATTAGACAGCGTCGACATATCGGCGACGGGGTTGGCCGCCAAATTGGCCGCCACCTGATTAATCACTGTCGGCGGCACCAAAGGCTCGTCGCCTTGCACGTTCACCACAATGTCATTCTCTGCCAGCGACAACTGTGCCGCCGCCTCTTGCAGCCTGTCAGTGCCTGACTCATGATCGCTGCGAGTCATACACACCTCGGCTCCGAAACTCTTTGCCGCCGCGGCAATGCGCTCGTCATCGGTGGCAATCACGACTTTTTTGGCCTCACTCAAACAGGCTTGGCGATAGACCCGCTCAATCATTGTCTGGCCAGCGATGTCTTTTAGCGGCTTGCCCGGTAGTCGAGTGGACCCATATCGGGCGGGTATGATGACAGTAAAACTCATGGCAAAACTCTTTTGGCTATTGGGCACTAGTAAGTGAGGTAATACGATTTATAGCATCGATTAGCTGCCGATCAAACGATGGCGGGAATATCGCTTCTATTGGTATATACCAACAGCGGCGATCGGCGAAATCACGGCATTTTACCGCATCTTTCTCCGTCATCACGATGACGGGCTCGTGCTTATCGGCTAAGTCTTGGGCACTATAGGCATAATGATCGGCATAGCCGGTATTTGTGGTCGACAACCCCAGCGTGGTTAACATGCTGAAAAAACGTTGTGGATGACCTATACCGGCAATGGCAGCAATGTCGCCAAGCTCGGCCAGTGTCTTGACACCCCGGCGGCTGTGATCGAAGCAATTAATGGCATCACCCGGCTGCAGGGTAAACACCGCTTGCGCCACGCCATTGGCAGCAGTCGGCAACGTCGCCTCAGTACTATTGTGTAGAATGAAATCAACATCGGCCAGCCTCTCCACAGGCTCTCGCAACGGACCCGCCGGCAGGCACAGCTGATTCCCTAATCCGCGATGGCCATCGACGACGACAATATCTAGATCTCGCGCCATGGCAAAATGCTGCAAGCCATCATCGCTGATGACAATGTCGCAGTCGGTTTGTGACAGCAACGCGCTAATCGCCTGCGTTCGATTAGGGTCGACAACAACCGGGCAGCCGGTGCGGCTGGCAATCAGCAGCGGCTCATCGCCGGCCTCGCTGCCGAGACTATCGGCAGTCACCCGCATCGGGTAATGCCCGGCCTTGCCGCCATATCCCCGAGAAACCACACCAGGAGTGAAACCCTGACGGCGCAATAATTCGATCAGATAAATAACCACTGGGGTTTTACCCGTGCCGCCGACGGTAATATTACCCACCACGATGACAGGGCATCGGGGCTTATCCTGGGCTGCAGGGTTGGCGGTAAAATCGCGGTAACGGCGACGGGCAACGGTTTTTACCACCGCCGCCAAGGGCTTGAGCAGTCGCACCGACCAATCGTCGACAGACTCTGGCTGATACCAGCGGTCCTGTAGACGAGCCATTCAATCAGCCCTCATCGAAGCGGCGGTCGTACAACTGAGCATAGCGTTTATTTTGTGCCATCAAATCCGCGTGAGAGCCCTGTTCGACAATTTCACCCTCCTCCATGACCACAATCACATCGGCTTGCTCAATGGTTGATAAACGGTGAGCAATAACCAGCGTCGTTCGATTCGCCATCACGGCTTCCATCGCTTGCTGAATATGGTTTTCGGCCTTGTTATCCAATGAAGCCGTGGCCTCATCAAATACCAGGATCGGTGCATCTTTAACAATGGCCCGAGCAATGGCAATACGCTGTTTTTGACCACCGGAAAGCAGTGTTCCATCCTCGCCGACCGGGGTTTGCAGCCCCTTATCCAAACGGGCAATAAATTCATTGGCGTGGGCCGTCTCTGCTGCGCGATGAATGTCATCAGCCTCAACTGTCGGATTACCATAGGCAATATTGTTGTAGATAGTATCGTTAAACAGCGTCGCACTCTGATTGACAATGGCAATCTGACGGCGCAAATTGACCAGAGAGTATTCGGTGACATCGACGCCATCAAGTAATAACTGACCACGATCGTGATCGTAAAAACGTGCCAACAAACTGATCAACGTCGATTTCCCACTGCCCGACAGACCAACTAATGCCACTGTCTGCCCCGGTTCGATGGTCAGATTGATATTCTTGATCACGTCTTGGTCGCTGTTGCGGTAAGCAAAGGATAGGTTCTTAAACTCGATCTTACCCTGTACCCGATCGACGCTGTAATCGCCACTGTCGACCTCGACATCACTGTCGATGAATTCATATAAATCGTCGCAGGCCGCCAGGCCCTTTTGTATCTGACTGTAAACTTCTGTCAACTGACGAATAGGTTTGGCCAGCATGCCGGCAGCGCCAATATAGGCCACAAAATCACCGGCGGTGCCGGTGTCAAACATGCCCAGCGCCATCCATACAATCACCGCCATGGCACACCACAGCATGACCTGGACTATCGGCGACGAGGCGGCGCTGAACAACGACATTTTCAGCGATTGGGTCATATTATGATGGCTGGCCGAGCGAAAACGCGCCTCTTCTTTTTCTTTCTCACCATAAAGCCGTACTTCTTTATAGCCATTGATAGTCTCGGTACAGACCTCGGTAATGCCACCGACCGAGTCTTGAATACGACGGCTGTATTTGCGCAAGCGCTTGCCTATATAGCCAATAAAAATCCCTAACATCGGCGCAACCGCGAGGAATATCAAGGACAGTTGCCAGTTGATATGGAAGATATAGGCCAGCAAGCCAATAACAAACAAACCTTCGCGCACCACGGTTTTAATCGATTCGGTGGCTGCCGTTGTCACCTGACTGGTATGGTAGGTCACCTTGGTAATCATCTGACCACTGGAATGCTCGTCGTAGTAATGCGACGGCACGACCAACATCTTGTTGAACACCTGCATTCGAATACGATGGACAATATTGAGCGAGACGAAGGAAAGCCAATAGTTACCGAGGAAAAAACCGAGGCCACGCATGACAGCCAATGGGATGGCGACACCGGCAACAATCATATTTTTCTGGTTGGCGGTTAATTCGGCGGCATCAAACATCCGCTCGTAGAGTTGGCTGATCAAGCCTTTTTCAGACATGCCCGAGCCGCCGAGGCTGTCAATAATAAAACCGGTCCAGTCTGCCACTAATACTTGAGAGGATGAATAAAGGAGATAGCCAAAAATACTGACAATAAAGGGCAGTTTTAAACTGCCTAAGTTGCTTAACAAGCGACCGTAGGTGGCCCAGTCGCTGGTTTTCTTGTTTGCTTGTTTGCTCGACATGTTAACTTACTATAAACCCAAGATACCGGGCGTTACCGCTGTAGATTATTGCTCCAACGGCTTGCGCGTCGTGATACTCAAATGCACAAATTTCAACTGACCGGCTACATCCATCGCTGTCACTACGGATTGATGTGGCGTTTGCCCATCGGCAGTAATGACCAGATGTAAGTCCTGACCAGCAAACTCAGCCAGCGCCGACTTCAACGTCGCAGCCTGCTGATTAATAAGTGCGTTACCGTTGATAGTGTAATTGCCAGCAGCGTTAATAGCGACCTCTATATTTTCGGCAACATCACCGGTGACACCCACCGCCTCAGGCAAATCGACGGTTAAATGCGTCTCTTCGGTAAAGGTGGTCGATACCATAAAGAAAATCAACAATAGAAACACCACATCGATCAGTGGCGCCAAGTTCACATCGACATCCCTATTGGCCTGACGTTTAAATTTCACCGTCGGCCCCTTATTTCTGTTTACTGGCTTTAACAGCGACTTTACGCTCGCTGTGCAGAGCGTCAACCAACTTGACCGACTCCTGCTCTAGGCCGACTACCATGCTGTCGATACGGCGATGTAAATAACGGTGCATCACCAGTGCCGGTATCGCCACCGCCAACCCTGTTGCCGTGGTTATTAAGGCCTGCGAAATGCCACCGGCAAGCACACCTGCATTACCGGTACCCAGATCTACAATCTGTGCAAATACATCAATCATACCAACCACGGTGCCAAGGAGGCCCAGCAGTGGCGCAATGGCGGCAATGGTACCGAGGGCATTCAGGTTTCGTTCCATATCATGAATAACATGGGAGGCGGTCTCCTCGATTGAGTCCTTCATAATATCGCGACCATAACGAGAGTTACTCAAGCCCGATGCCAACAAGGCACCCAGTGGCGATGAATCCTTTAGCTCTCGCAAATAGCCAGGATTGATACTATTAGCCTTCACCTTTTGCCACACCTCAGCCAGCTGATTCGGCGGCGCAATTTTTGTGGGAATCAATGCCCAAAGGCGCTCAACAGAAATAGCCAAGGCTAAAATTGAACACAGTAAAATCGGTAGCATTATCCAACCACCAGACTGTAAAATCTCAAACACGGAAACACCCTCGATCATTTATTATTAGCCAACTCTACCACAATCAAAAGCTTATAAACCAGCAACAGGTCTCAGCAAAAACGCATTAATCAACAATATGGCTATTGCCAATAATGTCGATAGCAGCATCGTCGCGTCTGGACGGTTATTTTTTGATCCGGCGCTAATTTGGTCAGATCTATCTGGCCACTCGACGCCGTGCTTAACAGCCTCACGCCACGGTTGAGATAACGCCGACGAACTGCCGGGTTCGGATGGGAAAAACGGTTGTGCTGACCGGCGCTGATAATCGCCAGCACCGGTGATACCGCATTAATAAAGGCGGGACTGGAGGAGGTCTTGCTGCCATGATGAGGCACGACCATCACATCGGCAGACAGCAGCACCCCACTGTTCAGCAAATAGAGTTCTGCCTCACGTTCGATATCGCCGGTCAACAATAAGCGAGTATTGCCTGTTGCAATCAGCAACACACAGGAATGGTTATTATCTCCAGTGACAGCCTTAGCTTGGAGCAAAGAGAAGCGTGTGCCAGCAGCAGACCAGTTCGGCGCCAGCGAGCAGGCTTGCCAGCGCGATGCCATTGATTGCCAGCGCCAGTCTTGCTGCGGCGAGATAATTTTGCCAATGCTAAAGCGACGAATTAACTCACCAACACCACCGGCATGGTCGCTGTCACCATGACTGACAATCAAATAATCGATGTGGTCGATGCCATTTTGTTGCAGCCAGTCACCGACCACCCTCCCCCCGATACTAAACGCCTGACCGTCGCCAAACCCGGTATCGTAAACCACCACCTGAGCCGGCGTTTGAATAACCACCGCCAAGCCCTGTCCCACATCTAACACCGTCATGGTGAAAAATGCCGGTGGCGGCGGGTATAACACCTCAAGGAATAAGGGCAACATCAACACCCCACCCAACCAACGCCCTGGCAGCCCGCGGGGGATTAACAATACCATGGCGCCGAGTAAGAAAAACAGCGACACCGCGGGCGATAACGCTGGTAGCTTTATCACTGTCGCCGACAGAGGCATGGCGACTATGAATTGCTGCGCCGTCGACATCAATAACTCGCAGACACCGAAAATAGGTATCGCCAGCGATAATGACACCATCGCCGTTACCGTCGCCAACAGCAGCAAAGGCACGACAACAAAGCTGATCACTGGCACCGCCACCACATTGGCCAGCGGCGCCAACAGCGGAAGCTGGGAAAAAAACACCGCCGATGGGACGACCATCATCACAAAAAGACCCAGTTGCAGTGCCAACCAGCCTTTGCCATATCGACCAATAGACAGGTAGATCAGCGCAAATACAGCACTAAAAGACAGCCACAGCCCCGCTGAAAACAGCTGTAACGGCTCTAGCAGCAACACAAACCAAAGAGCCAATAGCCAGCTTTGCCACACCAATGTCCGGCGCCATGACAAACGGCAAAAAAGCACCACTAAAACCATGATCAAGGCGCGAATACTGGCAATACCAAAGCCCGATATCAGGGTATAAAATAACGCCAGCGAGGCGGCACTCATGCAGGCAGTCAGCTCACAATAACGCCATAATAACGGTCGAATAAACAGTCTTGCCGGCAGCATCACCAGATAAAAACCAATTGTCGCCGCCAAGCCAATGTGCAAACCGGAGACCACCAAAAGGTGAGCCACCCCAAGATCGATCAACCTTTGACGAAGAAACGGCGAGATTAAACTGCGGTCACCTACTGACAGAGCGATCAACAGTGGCTGCGACGACATACCTGCCGTCACCACCAATAAACGCTGTCTCACCCAAGATCTTAGCCAAAAGGTGTTGAAAACCGCAGGCTGCAAAACCGGCGGTGTTGTCGACACCACACTGCCCTTGAGTACAACATCCTCGGCAAGCCTGGACCGCACATAGTCAACCCCCCCGCGATTATGCAGTGAGACCAGCGGCTTTAGTCGTAACACCAACCGATATCGCTGTCCCAACTGAGGCACTGAAGTCACGTTATGCCAAGCCACGCGAATTCGTCTACCCTCCAACAATGATGGCCATTGATTATCATCGGCCAGATTCGCTGAATCGGCCTTTGACACCGCAAGGTCGAAACCAGCATAGGGTTGATTGAACCGTTTTTGCCGATCAACAACGGAGACTATCTGCCCCTCAATAACGACCGGTTCATCGGCATATTGATTCAGCGATAATGCTTCGACATCGCGTTCCATATGCCAAAAACCAACCACTATACTAAGACACAGCCCTACGATGACCTGGCCAATACGACGATGACAAACTGTAAACATGAAAGCGAAAACCGCTAAAAACCCGCTGATAATCGGCCAGCCAGGGAACGCTGGCAGCCAGACAATAATAATCAGCGTCAAAATAGAGACAACTAGCAACAACTTCATAGCGTTCATCCGTGAATAGCTATAGAGCAATGATAAAAATCAAGGCATAATGTGCCGCCGTCGACTATTTAGCTCGATTGCTAAAAACGACTAAGGAGTAACGACGCTTTTGCAGAATAGAATAAAAGATCATGGCGCGTAAGTTTTTCAAGCGCTACATGCCTGACCCCGAGAAAATAAAATCGAATAAGTCGCTTCGTTTTATGGGTACTTGGCTGCACGATCCAAACCTATTCCATCTCAACCGTCGCTCTGCGTCACTGGCCTTTTTTATCGGCCTATTTGTCGCTTTCCTGCCTATTCCGTCCCAAATGATTGTTGCCGCTGCGCTGGCAATTCTAGTGCGCTGCAACCTCCCCATCTCGGTGTTACTGGTTTGGATCACCAATCCCGTGACTATGCCGGCGATATTTTACGGTGCCTATAAAGTTGGGGCGATTATTCTGCAGGTACCGACTCAGGACTTTGCCTTTGAACTCTCTCTTGAATGGCTGATCGAGGAGATTGCAAAAGTTTGGCAGCCATTACTACTCGGCTCTGTTATCTGCGGCGTTATCAGCGGCACGATTGGCTATGTCGTGGTGAGGGCCACCTGGCGCTTCCATGTGATTACCCGCTGGAAAAACCGCAAACACCGATAATGACGGCTAACCGCCCCTACTCATACCGTAAGGCATCGGCTGGCTGCAATTTGGCTGCCCGCCACGATGGATAGATAGTGGCAAAAAAACACATTACCACGGCAACACCGGCTACTAACACCCCATCTTCCAAGCGAAAATCCGAGGGCAGGTAATTGACTGGGTAAACATCCGACTGCAACAGATGGACATTAAACATCTCGCTGACAGAGGCCACCAACGGGGTAATCGAATAGGACAACACCACGCCCAGCAAAAGCCCCAACAGCGAACCAAGCAAGCCGATAAAGCTGCCATAAACCATAAATAGAATCATCACCTGCCCCGGCGTCAAACCCAGGGTTTGCAATATCGCTATCGCATCCTTCTTGTCCATTACCACCATAATCAGCGTCGTCACCACATTGAATGCAGCCACGGCAATAATAATAAACAACAACAGGCCGACCAGGTTACGCGACAGCTGAATAGCCTGGTATAAATTGCCGTGAGTACGACGCCAATCACGCAGAAAAGTCCCCGGCGGCAGACCCTCAGTCAGAGACATTGCCACCTGATTAACAACAAACAGGTCATCCAATTGTAAGCGGACACCCTCAACCAAATGACCATTACCCCACAACGTCTGCGCCTTATGTAAGTTGAGATAAACCAAGGCATTATCGAGTTCAGTACCGGTATCGTAGATTGCCGCTATGTTTAATCGCACCAACCGTGGCACCAAACCTGATGACTGTAGGCGATTCGTTTCTGGCACAACCAAGGTAATCTTATCGCCAATCTCTACCGATAAAGCATCGGCTAGTTTCTGGCTGACAACCATACCATCGGGCTGCAGTTTTAAGTCTTCAAAGGTCCCGTTCGCCATATAATCATCAATGACAGAAGCTTTGATTTCAGCGTCGACATCAATGCCATAAGCCAAAACCCCTTCGATTTTACTGCCCCGCATCAACATCCCCTGCAGATGTATAAACGGAGCCGCGGCGGTGACGCCATCAATTTTTTCACTGCGCTCAACCAGCGGCTGCCACTCCTCCATGCCGCGAGCATGATAAACACTTAAATGAGGCACAACAGCGAGAATACGCTCACGCAATTCCTTATCGAAGCCGTTCATCACCGACAGCACAGTAATCAGTAAGGCAACGCCGAGAATCAAACCCAACATCGACACCCGAGATAGAAAAGCAACCAGCTGACTCTTGTTGCCGGCGCCGAGATAACGCAGCCCGATAAACACCGGTACCGAATTAAACACCCTCAACCACCTCGGTTAGACAGCCATTTTGTAGCTTTAAAATACGATCCATTTTCTTCGCCATAGTCATATCATGAGTGACCAGAACAATAGAAATGCCCAAATCGCGATTGAGGTCGCTTAACAGCGCCTCGATACGCTCAGCATTCTCCCGATCCAAATTACCTGTCGGCTCATCCATCAACACGCAACCCGGTGACGTCGCCAGTGACCGTGCAATGGCCACCCGTTGACGCTCGCCGCCAGAAAGCTCTGCAGGCTTGTGCTGTAAGCGTTGCGATAACCCCACCTTGACCAGCAACTCTGTTGCCACCCGCTGCGCTTCGGCCTTTTTTACCCCGCCAATCATCAGCGGCATCGCGACATTTTCTAGCGCGGTAAACTCCGCCAACAAGTGATGAAACTGATAGACAAAACCGAGTTTACTATTGCGCAATAATCCGCGCTGCTTAGCCGACAAATCTGCCATATTCTGGCCGCTGATAACCACCTTGCCACTGGAGGGCGTATCCAACCCTCCCAGCATATTGAGCAAAGTCGATTTACCCGAACCAGAAGCACCGACAATCGCCACCTTCTCTCCGGCCTTAACATCGAGCTCAACCCGCTCTAATACCACCAAGCACTGAGGGCCCTGCTGGTAAGACTTGGTCAGTTGATGGCAGCTTAATACGCTTGCACTGTTCATTGATTGATTCACTCTACTATTCATAACGGAGGGCTTCTGCAGGCTGTATCTGTCCCGCACGCCAGGCAGGATATAAGGTCGCCAAAATACTCAGAATAAAACCGCTGCTGGCAACCACAATAACATCGTCCATCTTAACCACCGACGGCAGCTTAGAGATATAATAAACCCGAGGATCAAAAACATGGAAACCCAGTAATTGTTCAAAAAAAGTGACGACTTCACCGATGTTATAGGCTAGCGGAATGCCGATTAGCAACCCCAGTAATGTGCCACCAAGACCGACAAACATGCCCTGTACCAGGAAAATTCTCACCACCGACAACGGCGTCATCCCCAAGGTTCTCAACACCGCAATATCCTTGCGCTTCTCTGCCACCATCATGGTCAAAATTGAAATAATATTAAAAGCTGCCACTGCCACAATACTCAAGAGCAACAGCGACACCATGGTTTTTTCCATTTTGACCGATTTGAATAGACTGCCCTGAGTTACCGTCCAATCTCGACCATCAAACGGCCTATTATTTTCGTCACTGCCGGTATTGAGCACAGACACCACCGAGGGCACCGTCGTCGCAGCAGTGAACAAATCATCCACTCTGAGCTGCAAACCATCAACCCGGTCTCCACGCTGATACAATACCGCCGCATCGTCCAGGTGAATCAGCGCACCGGTGGCATCCTGCTGGGCGCCGACCTGATACAAACCGACGACAGTAAAGCGTTTCATTCTAGGAAATACACCCGCGGGGGTGACGCTGACCTTGGGGATGACCAAAGTGACTTTATCGCCGACTGTCACCCGCAATTGTCGAGCTAAAATTGCCCCTAATACAATACCGTAGTCACCGGCGACCAATTGTTCTAACGAACCTCGCGTCATAAACGGAGCGATACCAGAAACGCGATGCTCCAATGCTGGCATGATCCCCCTCACCTCGGCCCCTTTTACCTCACCGGCAAAACTCAACATGCTACCGCCGCCAATATAGGGCGAGGCGGCAACAACAGTGGGCTGCTGTTCAATGGTGGCCATCACAGCGCGCCAATCCTTGACGCCGCCAACCTGGTCAACATAGCCATGGGGCACGAAACGCAAGATCCGCCCCTGTAACTCCTCGCCAAACCCGTTCATTACCGAGCTGACAACTATCAACGCTGCAATGCCTAAGACCATACCCAACAGGGCAAACAGTGACACAAGTGAGAGGAACTGACTTCGAGCTTTCGAGCGGGTATATCGCAATCCAATAAATAATTCTAACGGTCTATACATAAAGTAACTTATTAATTTTAGATGGCTAATGCCGTCAATAATGGCTAATTTACATTGTGTCAAAGTCAATCTACGATAGCGACCATAAACTACCATAACGCACCAAATTGGCTAATAAGGCTGCAATAATGATAACCACCCATATTAAATCACTGATTTTTATCTTCGCGGTCAACGTCAGTATTTTAGGCCAGGCTCAAACAATAACCATACCGGTTAGTCAACAGCAGCCCGACAACACTATTGAGCTGCCCAAAAAGCACCAAACCATGTCGTCGGTAAGCGAACAATTCGGCCAGCCATTAGAAAAAAAGCCCCCCATGGGCAAGCCGCCAATCACACGCTGGCAATATCAAGAATTTATCGTGGTGTTTGAACACCAGCATGTTATCCACGCGGTGACGATTCATCGACCAAAACACCCTACCACCACAAACGATGAGCGACAGCCTTGATTATTGTCGGCCACCGCGGGGCGCGCGGCGAATACCCCGAAAACACCCTGCAGGGCTTTGAATACACTCAGGCGCTTGGCATCCGCCAACTTGAATACGATCTGCGACTCAGCCGTGATTTAGCCGTATTTACACTGCACGATGAAAGCCTAGCGCGAACCTGCGGCATCGATACAGTCGCCTCCACTCAAACGCTCAGTCAACTTCAAGCATTGTCAGCCAATGCCGACTTTATCGCATCGCCAGCGGCCACTATTGCCAGTCTTGAGCAAGTGTTTGAACACTGCAGTGATATTGAACTCAGCCAATTGGAAGTAAAGACAGACTACCCTGATTTGATTGATCGGTTAGTACCAGAGATTATTGCCATAGTGCAAAAATTCCAGCAACAGCAACGGGTTGTCATCACCAGTTTTGACCAGTATGTACTCCGGGTTGCCCGTCGTATTGACGCCAACATAACCCGCGGTTTTCTCTGCGAGCAAGCAGACATAGACGCCGTCGCAACAGCGATAGAATTGGGTTGTAACTGGGTGATTTGGGATTACCCATTACTGGATAGCGTGGAGATAACCAGAGCCAAACAGCAGGGATTACAGGTCTCTGTATTTACTGTCAACGAGGTGGCCGACATGGATAAGTGCCTGCACCTGGGGATCGACAGTATGATTACGGACTTCCCCAGTCGGGCTCTACAGCACTTCAATAAAGAAAATTAAAGCGTTTACTTACTGGCATCGTAGAAATCACTGTCGACTTTTTCGTCGGCGATACGTTCTTGCTCTTCGTCGCACTTTTGAGGGTTACCGCCACAGATATCACAGGCGGTATCGATACCCAATGCACTCATGCCACCGCAAGAGCCTTTGATCGGACCTCTGCCGGCCAGCGCACCTGCAGACATACCAACAACCATCAAGATCACAAAACCAAGCGTTAAAAGAAATACAGCCATAATACACCTCACAATAAGATGGCTGACCGCTGCCGGCCAACCATGAATACGTCCATTCTACGCTATATCGACTACGGGCTCAAAAGCCTGATCATTTTGACTCGATATACGGCGCGAAAGCCGTGCTTTTAATCGTCTCGAAGCCATTGATGCTTCGCACTACCATCAACACAGGCAAATTGATCTCCTCAGCCAAGGCCATACCCTGCTCAGCCCCCAACACAGTGATCGCAGTGGCATAGGCATCGGCGTCCCCTGAACTGGCAGTAATCACCGTCACCGAGGCCAGCGTATGCCCCACCGGGTAACCCGTACGAGGGTCGATGGTATGGGAGTAACGCACGCCATCTTTCTCAAAGTAGTTACGATAATCGCCTGAGGTCGCTATCGACATATCGGCAATAGATACCGCCTGTAACACCACCTCGCTGAGCCCATCCGAGGGAACTTCGATCGCTACTCGCCAAGCCGAGCCTCGGGGGTTAAGCCCCCGGCTTCGCAACTCACCCCCGATCTCCACCAAGTAGTCAGTAACACCAAGCTCATCCAGCAATACTGCCAAACGATCGACACCATCACCCTTGGCAATGGCCGATAAATCAACATACACCGACGAGGTTTTGCGCAGGGTGTTATTGGCTGTATCGACCTGAACCTTGTCCATACCATGAATAGCTAACAACTGATCAATGCGCTGCTGCGATGGCACTCGCTCTGGTTGATTCTCCGGGCCAAAACCCCAAAGGTTCACCAGCGCACCGATTGTCGGATCGAAACTATGATCGGTTTGATGGTATATCTGCAAAGAACGTTCAATCATATACGCTAAAGGAGCCGATACCGGCACATCGGTATTGATTGGCGCCCGATTAAATACCGACAATTCAGAGTCATCAATATAGGTCGACATCTGCTGATTAATCAGCTTGAGCTTCTGCCTTATCAACGCCTCTAAGTCCGTCCGCGACAGTTCACCGAGTTGACTCGGGGCGGTTACCGTAATGTGATAGCTGGTACCCATGGTATAACCGGTTATCAACCAGTGCTGAGGATTTTTCTCGGCACAGCCTGATATTAGGATGGCTATAAAAAACAAAAGCGAGAATGCTAACAGCATCCTCGCTTTGTTTACTCCGTCGAGTAGATTAATCATCGTAACGATTAACCACCGAAGTCATCCAACATGATGTTCTCGCGCTCAACACCTAGATTTTCTAGCATGCTGATTACCGCGGCGTTCATCATTGGTGGCCCACACATATAGAACTCACAGTCCTCAGGTGCTTCGTGGTTGTTGAGGTACTCTTCCAACAAGACGTTATGGATAAAGCCGGTTAGGCCAGTCCAGTTGTCTTCTGGCTGAGGATCACTCAACGCCAAATGCCAATCGAAGTTTTCATTTTCAGCCGCCAACATATCGTATTCATCTTCATAGAAGACTTCACGTAACGAACGAGCACCGTACCAGAAAGAGATCTTACGCTTGCTCTCTAGACGCTTAAGCTGATCGAAGATATGTGAACGCATTGGCGCCATACCCGCACCACCGCCGATAAAGACCATTTCTGCATCGGTTTCCTTGGCGAAAAACTCACCAAAAGGACCAGACACATTCACTTCATCACCCGGCTTAAGGCCGAATACCCACGAGGACATAATACCTGGTGTCAGCGCCAGGTTGTTTGGCGGCGGTGTCGCACAACGGATGTTGAACTTAACCACACCCTTCTCTTCTGGGTAGTTAGCCATCGAGTAAGCACGAACAGTCGTCTCGGTACAAACCGAGGTGACGTCTAGGAAACCAAAACGCTCCCAGTCACCAATATACTCGTCACCTAGATCGAAATCCTTATAGTGAACAGTATGCGGCGGGCACTCAAGCTGAACATAACCACCGGCGCGGAAATCTACGTTTTCGCCCTCCGGTAGTTTCAGCGTCAGCTCTTTGATGAACGTCGCCATGTTCGGGTTGCTTTCAACCTTACATACCCACTGCTTAACACCGAAGAACTCAGGATCAACCTCAACCTTCATATCTTGCTTAACCGCGACCTGACAGGCAAGACGCCAGTGTTCGCGACGCTGGCCGGTGTTGAAGTGAGGCTCTTCGGTCGGCAGGATTGAACCGCCACCCTCAGTCACCTGACAACGGCACTGGGCACAGGTACCACCGCCGCCACAGGCAGACGAGAGGAAGATGCCAGCATTGGCCAGGGTACCTAATAGCTTATCGCCAGCAGGTACAGTGATTGAACGCTCTGGATCACCATTGATTTCAATAGTAACGTCGCCAGAACTTACTAACTTAGAACGGGCCGATAGGATAATGAATACCAGTGACATTACTATCACGGTGAACATGCCTACGCCAATTCCGATTACTTGTGTATCTATCATTCTGCTACAGCCTTATAACCTGTTGCTTAAATTGGTTTCAATATCGCTCTTAAAGAGCGATACCGCCGAAAGACATAAAGCCTAAAGACATTAAACCAACGGTGATAAAGGTAATACCTAGGCCACGAAGGCCATCAGGTACATCGCTGTACTTAAGCTTCTCACGAATGCCGGCCAATGCCGCAATCGCTAGAGCCCAGCCTAAGCCGGCACCCATGCCATAAACAATACTCTCACCGAAGTTATAATCACGGTTAACCATGAACAACGCTGCACCCATAATGGCGCAGTTAACGGTAATCAGCGGCAGGAAAACACCCAGCGCGGCGTACAGTGCAGGCACGTACTTATCGAGAAACATTTCCAAGATCTGAACAATTGCCGCAATAACGCCGATATAGCTTAAATACCCTAAGAAGCTTAGATCAACATCGGGCAAACCTGCCCAAGCTAATGCACCGTCTTTCAGCAGATAAGTATAAATCAGGTTGTTAACTGGTACTGTAATGGTCAAAACAACAATGACCGCGATACCAAGACCAATAGCTGTCTGAATCTTCTTCGAGATAGCAAGAAAAGTACACATGCCCAAGAAGAAGGCCAGCGCCATGTTTTCTAGAAATACAGCCTTAACAAAGAGGCCAAGATAATGCTCAATCATAACCCTTACGCCTCTTTCGCTGTGTGTTTATAGAGCTGGTATTCTTTCTCTTCAACCTGATCAGTCTTCCATGCGCGCAGCGCCCAGATCAACAGACCAATAATGAAGAAAGCACTCGGTGGCAACAACATCAAACCGTTGGCCTGATACCAGCCGCCGTTTTGGATCAGAGGAAGAATCTCAACACCAAACAGTGAACCAGAACCGAATAATTCGCGGAAGAAACCAACGGCCAACAGCACCACACTGTAACCAAGACCGTTACCGATACCATCCAGAAAACTGGCACCTGGTGGGTTCTTCATGGCGAATGCCTCAGCACGGCCCATGACGATACAGTTAGTAATAATCAAACCAACAAATACCGACAACTGCTTTGAGATATCGTAGGCATATGCCTGCAAAATCTGATCGACAACAATAACCAGTGAGGCAATGATAATCATCTGACCAATCATACGAATATTGCCAGGCAATACATTACGCACCATCGATACAAACAAGTTGGAGAAGGCACAGACCACTGTCAGCGCCAAGCTCATCACCATTGCAGTACTCATACCGGTTGTTACAGCTAACGCCGAACATACACCGAGAATCTGTAACGCAATCGGGTTATTTGAGAAGATTGGGTTGACCAATACTTCTTTTGCTTTTACTTCAGACATGTCTTAAACCCCCGCCTTTAGTTTTTCTAAGTACGGACCCAGAGCATGTTCACCCATCCAGAATTTAACCAGATGATCAACACCGCGAGTAGTCAGCGTAGCGCCAGAAAGTCCGTCAATAACGCTGTCACCACTGGCCTTGCTGTCAACCGTGATGATCAACTGATCATTGGCATCGAACAACTTAACGCCCGGCCACTGTGCGCGCCAGCTTGGGTTATCAATTTCACCACCCAGACCCGGAGTCTCACCATGACTGTAGAAACTCAAACCCAAGATTGTATTGGCATCGCCTTCAAGAGCGAGAAAACCATACATGGTCGACCATAGCCCGTAGCCGTGAACTGGCAGTACAACACGGTCAAGTTGACCGTTGTCGTCTTCCAGCACGTAAACAGTGGCATAGTTGGCCTGACGCTTGATCAGAGCAATATCTACCTTCGAATCCAACGCATTTGAAAACGCAGGATCCTTTGCCGCAGATTTTTGATCATAACCTTCAGCGGTAATACCTAAGCCAGACATTTGATCGTCGGTAAGGTAATCACCCGTAGCTATATCAACCAGTTTAACTTGGAACTTAGCAAACTCAGCGTTCACCTCATCAGCACTCATGCCTGGCTCAAGCAAGCCGGCTGCCGATAATACGTTCTTGTTCAAATCCAATGCTTTGTTAGCTTCCTGCATTGGCTTCAATATAACCGCCGCACTCGAGACGATAACAGAGAAGACCACACACATGATCAGTGCTACAAATATGGTTTGCTTGAGACTATCTTTAGACGCTGCCATTGCGTGCCAACCTCCGCTTAATGTTTGCCTGTACTACAAAATGGTCAATCAGAGGAGCGAATAAGTTAGCGAAAAGAATTGCCAACATCATACCCTCGGGGAATGCTGGGTTAGCAACACGAATTAACACCACCATCAAACCGATCAATATGCCAAATAACCACTTACCGGTGTTAGTCATGGACGCAGAGACTGGATCCGTTGCCATGAAGACCATACCAAAGGCGAAGCCACCCAATACCAAGTGCCAGCTAGCCGGCATGGCAAACATGGGGTTGGTGTCCGAGCCAATGACATTGAATAACATCGCTGTAGCCACCATGCCGATGAAGACACCGAAGATGATTCGCCAAGAAGCTATTTTGGTCACTATCAGAATGACCGCACCAATGAGAATGGCCAACGTAGACGTCTCACCAATCGACCCTTGAATATTACCGATAAAGGCGTCCATCCAAGTGATTTGCTGACCAAAGGCTGTTTGAATGCTCTGGTAGCCGTCTGAGGCAGCTTGACCTAATGCAGTCGCACCACTGAAGCCATCCACAGCTGTCCAGACGTTTTCACCTGAAATTTGCGCAGGGTAGGCAAAGAACAAGAAAGCACGACCGGTCAATGCAGGGTTCAAAAAGTTCTTACCCGTACCACCAAAGACTTCCTTACCGATAACAATACCGAAGCTGATACCCAGGGCAACCTGCCATAGCGGAATATCGGGTGGCACGATAAGAGCGAACAGGATAGAGGTAACAAAGAAACCTTCGTTGACTTCATGACCACGAACCACGGCAAAAATCATCTCCCAAGCAATACCAACCACAAAGGTGACCAGGTAAATAGGAAGGAAATAAGCCGCACCGTGAATCATATTATCCCAAATACTGTTGGGATCGAAACCAGCGAAAAGAGCAATTAAAGACACATGCCAATCATTAACAGCTAACGGGTCAATACCCATGTTAAGCATTGCCGTGTTTGCCTGCAGACCTACGTTATACATACCGTAAAACATCGCCGGGAAAGCGGCGATCCAGACAGTAATCATAATACGCTTAAGGTCAACACCATCACGAACGTGTGATAGGCCGACGGTCTTGTCAGCGGGCTGACGGATAAATGTGTCGAACATTTCAAAAAGTGCGAAGTACTTCTCGTACTTACCACCTTTTTCAAAGTTGGGTTCGATTTTATCGAAGAAGTTAGTCAAAAACTTCATTAACCTTCCTCCTCAATAGTAGTTAAGTTCTTACGCAGGATGTGGCCATACTCATACTTAACAGGGCAAGCATAGGTACACAGTCCCAAATCTTCTTCATCCAATTCAAGCGCGCCTAAATCCTGAGCCAGAGTAATATCACCGGTTACCAGTGCACGAAGCAATTGGGTCGGTAGAATATCCAGTGGCATTACACGCTCATAGGTACCTACTGGTACCAGGCTTCGCTCACTACCATTTGTTGAGGTCGTGAAATCGAAGGTCTTCTTCATGAAGCGAGAGATATAGCTACCTGTCACCGAGTGGCGGTTAACACCGGCACGGAAGAAGTGGAATGTTGGGCGGTCAGTCTCATCAGAGATAGCACAGACCTGCTGGTGGTAACGACCAAGATAAGCCGTCACATCGGCAGCAGCGCGGCCGTTGAGCACAGAGCCAGACACCACACGTATGTCACCAGCAGCCAATTCAGAGGCCGTTAGCTCATCTAAGCTGGCACCAATACGAGTCTTCAGCAAGCGCGGCTGATTAACCTTGGGGCCGGCTAGTGCAACAACACGTTCGACATTCAATTGACCGGTGGTAAACAGCTGACCAATGGCCACAACATCTTGGTAGTTAATCGACCAAACTGTCTGCGCCACAGTGGCTGCCGGCGACAGGTGATGAATATGCGTACCGGCAAGACCTGCCGGATGAGGGCCGGCAAATTCTTCGCTGACAACATTGTCGCCGTCTGCAGGAATATCACTGCCAGGTGCCTTACAGACAAATACCTTGCCCTCAGTCAGTTTTGACAGCACGGTCAAACCCTGGCTAAACGCCTGCTTATTAGCGGCGAGAACAACGGCGGCATCAGCCGCTAATGGATTGGTATCCATCGCCGTTACAAAAATCGCTTTCGGCTGGCTATTTAAAGCCGGAACCTTGCTAAATGGTCGAGTGCGCAACGCAGTCCACAAACCGGAATTCACCAGATTGTCTTGGACTTGATCACGTTTCAAACCATTTAATTCCCCCTCGGAATACTTGGCAAACTGTTCTGCTTCATTACCGTCTAGTTCAATGACTAGCGATTGGAAAACACGCTTGGCACCGCGGTTGATAGCAACCACCTTACCTGCGCCGGGTGCGGTATATTTCACACCCTCTGTTTTCTTATCAGCAAACAACAATTGTCCAAGCTTTACCTGATCGCCTACTTTGACCGCCATGGTTGGTTTCATACCGATGTAATCGAATCCGATTACAGCCACGTGGCGGACATCAGCAGCATCAGCAATAGCTTGCTCCGGGGCACCGGAGATGGGCAGATCCAAGCCCCGCTTGATGTTTATCATACTTCAGCCTAGTTTTTGAGTTTTAGTTAAAAAACAAAAGCTTCGCCCAGCACAGGCTGAACAAAGCTGATTCCAACAGCCCTATAACTTATCGATATTTTTATTAGCACACTATCTGCTGAGGGTTTACTCTCTGGCAGATAACTTTGAGCTCAATATCTTCAAAGCAATACGGCTTATGCGACGTACCCCAAGAGAGCAACGTCGCTGATTTACTTAGTCTTCTTTAGGGTAGACGGCATATTCAACACCGGCCATCTGCTCAAGAACACGGTGAACCTGGCAGCTATAGCCAAATTCGTTGTCATACCAGCAATACAGCACGGCACTGGTGCCGTTAACAATCGTTGCCTCTGCATCAAAGATACAGGCGTGACGAGAGCCAACCATATCACTGGAAACCACTTCTTGTGAGTTCGAGTAATCGATCTGCTTACGTAGCGGTGAGTGTAGCGCAACCTGACGCATATACTCGTTCAGCTCTTCCTTCGTTGTCTCTTTCTCGAGAGTCAGTTTAAGAATAGCCAACGATACATTGGGGGTTGGTACACGAATAGCATTACCGCTTAAACGACCAATCATCTTAGGCAACACCTTACCAACAGCCTTGGCAGCACCCGTTTCGGTGATAACCATGTTCAATGCTGCACTACGGCCACGACGCGGCCCGGTGTGGTAGTTGTCGATCAAATTCTGGTCGTTGGTGTACGCGTGAACTGTTTCCACGTGCCCCTGATCAACACCAAACTTATCATCAAGCGCCTTCAGTGGTGGGGCAATTGCATTGGTGGTACAAGATGCAGCAGAAATAATGGTATCTTCTGGCAAAATATCATCGCTGTTAATACCGTAAACAATGTTCTTCAGATCACCCTTACCTGGTGCGGTAAGAATAACCTTGCCAACACCATTGGCACGCAGGTGCAACGACAACCCTTCACGATCACGCCACTTACCGGTGTTATCGATGACGATGGCATCGCTGATACCGTAATCGGTGTAGTCGATACTGTCAGGGCTATTAGAGTATATAACGCGGATCTCGTTACCGTTGGCAACGATCGATTGACGCTCTTCATCGACACGAATGGTGCCATCGAAAGGGCCGTGCACTGAGTCGCGCTGTAGCAGGCTGGCGCGCTTGGCTAAATCGTTTTCTGCACCGCCATCACGAACAACAATGGCACGTAAACGCAAGGCGTTACCGCCACCGGCTTTCTCAACCAGCAAGCGCGCCATCAAGCGACCGATACGACCAAAACCGTAAAGAACGACATCGCGATGCGTTTTCTCGTCGTGACTACCGCCAATCAGCGCTTCAACCTGCTGTTTAACATAGTCATCGACAGAGATACCCGAATCTTTTACTGTTTCGTAGTTAACAGCGATACGACCTGCATCGATATGGGAAGTACCCAAATCGTGCTTGGCCAACGCCTCAATAACAGGAAAAGTCTCAAACTCTGACAATTCGTTCTGCTCAACTTCACGGACAACGCGGTGCGCCTTCATGATGTCGAGAACAGAGATATTTGCCAGTGACTGACCATAAATGTAGGTCTTCACATTACATTCACGGTAGAGCTTACCGATAAGCGGAATCATGCGCTCAGCCAGTTCTTCGCGCTCTTTCCAGTCAGCAAAATAATCGCCAGGTCTCTGTCGTTTTCTTTCGGTCACAGTAAAATACCCTAAGTGGTTAAATATTTCGGTTAGCAAATTGCGCGTATTATGGTGTTATATTGCCTTCGGTGCAAGACACTTAACCCCTCAACACGACAATTAACGTCAGTCGCTACGGTTTATTAAACTTATGCCTGTATAAGAATCACACAACGCTATATCAACAAGCGTTTTAGTGACTTTTTTGCCTTAACTATTAGCGCTGTTTCAGTACAATAGCGCCAACGCTTTATCACCGCGTCTCCCGCTTGCGCGCAACAGATCAATTGAAGGATTCACCGTGGCCGAGGTCTTACCCAGTCTTAACAACACCATCAAAGGCAACAAAATACACTGGGGCGGATTGTCCGGATGTAGCGAGTCGCTTGCCATCGCCGAAACCGCTGCCGCCTATGACGGCATTCTACTGGTCACCACCATTAGCAGTGCCGAAGCCAATCGACTCGAGCAAGAAGTCAGTTTCTTCTTAGCCGCCGAGGACGACATCCCGGTCATCCACTTCCCCGATTGGGAAACACTGCCTTACGACACGTTCTCTCCTCACCAAGACATCGTATCCGAGCGTTTACAGGCCCTACACCAATTACCGAGACAGCGCCGTGGCGTTCTGATAACCCCCATCTCAACATTAATGCATCGACTGACTCCTGCCAGCTTTATCGAAGCTAATGCCTTTGTTCACAAGACCGGCGACTCACTCGACAGCGACCAGTACCGCACCCGACTGCAAGAATCTGGCTACCGCTGCGTCGATACGGTTTACGAACACGGGGAGTTTGCGGTCCGCGGCGCCGTAATCGACATATACCCTATGGGCAGCAAACACCCTTATCGTATCGATTTATTCGACGATGAAATTGAAACACTGCGCAGCTTCGACATAGAAAGCCAACGAACTATCAGCAAGGTTGACGAAATCAAGCTACTGCCCGCCCGGGAATACCCCCTCGATAAAGCCGGCATCCGGCTGTTCAAAAACCAGAGTTATGAACTCTTTGGTGATCGCGCCAAAGACAGCACGCTGTTTAAAGACGTCTTTCAGGGAATTGCACCCGCCGGCATCGAGTACTATCTACCGCTATTCTTTGAGCAGACCCAAACCCTGCTCGACTTCCTCCCCAACAACACCCTGGCACTGTCTCAAACAGGCGCCTTCGACGCCGGCAAAACCTTTTGGCACGACGTCTGCGAACGCTACGAAACACGGGCAATCGACCCCAGACAGCCCATACTGCCACCACAATATCTATTCAACTCACTCGAAGATCTTTTCGCGCAGTTGAAAAACTATACCAATATCAGCTTGTCCGGCCTGCCGATCGACGCCGGCAGCGGCAAACATAATCTTCCAATCAACAGCATTACCAGCTTCACCGACACCCCGACGGCCTCGCCCTACGAGGGGCTGACAGAATATCTGGCCAATTATCAGGGCCGGGTTATATTCTGCTGCGAAAGCGCCGGCCGCCGCGAGGCAATGCTAGAGCAGCTCAACAAGCACGGCATCAAACCCCGCACCCTCAATCAATGGCACGAATTCACCCTGGGCAGTGACCGCTTCGCCATTATCGTTGGTCCGCTGCAGCAAAGTGCCGTTTTCGAGCAACGCATCTGCATCATCACCGAGGCCTCATTGTTTGGCCAACGCGTAATGCAAAGCCGACGCCGCAAAAAAGTAGCCGACAACACCGATGCGATCATTCGCAACCTTACCGAACTGAAAATTGGTGCCCCTGTGGTCCACCTGGACCACGGTGTTGGACGCTATCTCGGCCTGCAGAATCTTGGTATTGACGGCCAAGAGGTTGAGTTTCTCACCCTCAAATACGCCAACGATACCAAGCTTTATGTCCCAGTATCATCGCTGAATCTGATCAGCCGCTACAGCGGCAGCGACGACGAACACGCGCCGCTGCACAAACTCGGCAATGAACAATGGGCCAAGGCCAAGCGCAAGGCCGTCGAGCAAATCCACGATGTCGCCGCCGAACTCCTCGATATTTACGCACGTCGGGCGGCAAGGAAAGGCGAGTCACTGGCCGCCAGCCCCGACAACTACAACCTATTTAGCGCCGGCTTCCCCTTTGAGGAAACCCAGGATCAAGAAGCCGCTATCGATGCCGTCCGCAACGATCTTCGAGCAAACACACCAATGGACAGGTTGGTCTGCGGTGATGTGGGCTTTGGCAAGACAGAAGTTGCCATGCGAGCAGCGTTTATTGCCGCCGAGGCTGGCAAGCAAATTGCCATATTGGTACCGACCACCCTGCTCGCTCAGCAGCACTACGAATCGTTCTGTGACCGCTTCGCCGACTGGCCAGTCAATATCGAAGTCATCTCTCGGTTTAAAACGGCGGCAGAGCAAAAAGGCGTCATCGAGAAACTGGCTAACGGCAGTGTCGACATTATTATCGGCACCCACAAGCTGATTCAGAGCAACATCAAATACCAAAACCTTGGCCTACTGATTATCGACGAGGAGCACCGCTTCGGCGTAAAGCAAAAGGAGCAACTCAAATCCTTGCGCGCCCAGGTCGACATCCTCACCATGACAGCCACACCCATACCGCGCACCCTGAACATGGCGATGTCAGGCATGCGCGACTTATCGATTATTGCGACACCACCGGCCAAGCGTTTATCTGTCAAGACCTTTGTTCAGGAACGCCAGGATGCCGTCATCAAAGAAGCCATACTGCGAGAACTACTCCGTGGCGGCCAGGTGTACCTGCTGCACAACGAGGTTAAGTCGATTGAAAAGACGGCACGCGAGATAGAAGCACTGGTACCTGAGGCCCGCGTCGCCATTGGCCACGGCCAAATGCGCGAAAAAGAGCTTGAGCAGGTCATGAGCGATTTTTATCACAAACGCTATAACGTACTGGTGTGCACCACGATCGTTGAGACAGGCATCGATATTCCATCGGCCAACACCATGATAATTGACCGTGCCGATAAATTTGGTCTGGCCCAGCTTCACCAACTCCGCGGTCGCGTCGGGCGTTCCCATCACCAGGCCTACGCCTATCTGTTGACGCCTCACACTAAAGCCCTGAGTAAAGACGCTCATAAACGATTAGATGCCATTAGCGAGGCCCAGGAGCTTGGCGCAGGCTTTACCCTGGCCACCCATGACATGGAGATTCGCGGTGCCGGCGAACTGCTCGGTGATGAGCAGAGCGGCCAAATCCAAACCGTCGGTTTCTCCCTTTACATGGAGATGCTCGAAGAGGCCATCGACGCCATTAAACAGGGCAAGACACCCAATATTGAAAAGGCGTTAAATCAAGGCAGCGAGGTCGATATGAAGATTGCCGCCTTAATCCCCGACAACTACCTGCCAGATGTCCACGGTCGCCTCATACTCTATAAACGCATCAGTGGCGCTAAAAACGATGCCGATCTACGCGAACTGCAAATTGAGATGATAGACCGCTTCGGTCTCCTGCCAGAGCAAGTGAAGAATTTATTCGATATTACCGCACTCAGAATCAAGGTTGAGGCCTTGGGTATTAACAAGCTAGAGGCCGGCACAGAGAAAGGACGAATCATCTTCGGCAGCAATACGACTATTGAACCTATCAACATTGTACAACTGGTGCAGAGCAAACCCGCCAGCTATCAGCTCGAGGGCGCCAACACACTCCGGTTCAACGGAAAAATGGAGCAAAACAGCCAAAGGTTTGAAGCCGTCAACAAATTACTCGATGCATTAGCAGGCTGACAAAAAGGCTGATGCATCCTTCGCATCGGCCTGATAAAGTGAAGCCGATACCGATATCATTAGGATGTAAATTTTGTACTACCGATTATTACTTATCGCCAGCCTCATGTTGGCCGCTAATGCGAACAGCCAAAGCCAACGCACAGAAGACAACGAAGAAACCAGTGAACCCCGCTGGTATCAAGTCGAGGTTATTCTTTTTGAAAACCTCAACCCCAATGCTGCCGAAGAAGAACGCTGGGGAGATGTGATTAATTTTATCGCCGCAGAGAACAGCCTCTCTCTTAACGATATCAACACGATGACTGACAGCGAGGAGGATACAAACACCGCTCAAACAGAGCCTGGTGATACCTCAACCCAGACTGGCGAGTCATCAGACAGCGAAGCCCTGGACGCCGTCCGTCAACCTCTTATTTATCTGGATGAAGAACAGCGGATGCTCAACAAGCATGCCTTGGCACTGGATAAAAACAGCAATTACCGCGTGATGTATCACCAATCTTGGCTAATGGTGTTTAATGAGGGCGAAACATCACCCCCTCTGCTTATCCACGCTGGCGAGAGCTATGACCAGCACCACCAGCTAGAGGGCAGCCTGGATATCCAACTCAGTCGCTTTCTTCACGTAAAATCTAACTTTTGGCTCAGCAGCTTCAGCGAATCCTTCGACAGTGACGACAACACCTACACATTCAGTTATAGCGCCGACGACAGCCTATCGCCCTACCAAACAGCTAACTCACCACGCTACAGCAGCTTCAGCGACAGTGGCTTTAAGTATCAGACGCTGATGGCTAACGAGTATGACGTCGAGCAAACGGCCAATCTTAACAACCATAGCCGGCTCAAGAGCGACGAACTACACTATGTTGACCACCCGCTGATGGGGATGCTGATCAAGATCAACCGAGCAGAAGAAACAAGCCCAGCATTCGAAACCGAACAATAATCCCTACCTGACTGCCGCTGTAGCGCCCTACGGTGGCCATCGCTCAACCACCTGTTAACCGCTAGATCCCCCCCTCGGGACACTCTACTTGCGCTAAATCATTGATTAATACTTGCACAGCTGAAAAACACTGTATAGAATTACATGTACTGTATGGATAACCAGATAAGCAACTATGATAAAACTGACTGCAAGACAAGCCGAAGTACTCGCCTTGATCAAACGCCACATCAATGATTCAGGCCTCCCCCCTACACGGGCTGATATCGCCAAAGAACTGGGCTTTCGCTCACCCAATGCCGCAGAAGAACATCTTCGAGCACTGGCCAAAAAAGGCGCTATCATCATGCTTGCTGGCACCTCTCGCGGAATTCGCCTGCCCCAAGAAGCGGAAGAACTTGGCCTGCCTATTATTGGTCAGGTTGCTGCCGGCAACCCAATACTGGCCGAACAAAACATCGACGACCACGTCAAAATCCCAGAATCATTCTTCTCTCCACAGGCAGATTATCTGCTCCGAGTACGCGGCGAGAGCATGAGAGATATCGGCATTATGGATGGCGACCTACTCGCTGTTCATCGCACCAGCCAGGTCACTGATGGACAAATTGTCGTCGCCCGCATTGAAGATGAGGTCACGGTTAAACGCTTCAAACGCGGTAAGACCAAACGAGAATTATTGCTGCTCCCTGAGAATCAAGACTTCGAGCCAATAGTCGTCGACTTAGCCGAACAAGATGTATCGATTGAAGGTATCAGCGTTGGGGTTATTCGCCAACACTAAGTAGCTTGACGCCAGCCATGCTGGCGAATTGAACAGATTAAAAGGGACGTATTATGCCATTATTTGCCGCACTAGAACAAAACGACAATGCAGTTAACAACGAGTATATTACCGAGATTTGCATTAAGGGCCACCCCAGCCAAGAACTGCTAATACTTCCCATTATCAGCCATCTCGCAGGGGAAGACAGTAAGCGCTGGGTTACATGGATAAACCCACCCTCACTAAACCGCCAGATCCTGAAACAATTTGGCTTGGAAAAGCGTCCTATATTGATCATCAACAGCGACTCAGACGAGCAACTGCACAATTTGTTGCTGCGCTGTCTCAATAGCGGCAAAAGCAATACGGTTGTAGCCAACCTGAACAGCACCAGCACCATCAATCAGGACGAATTAGCCTACGCCGCAATCAACGGCAAAAGCCACTGCCTGCTTATTCGCTAAACCAGATACCCAGGGAGTTCAATTAAATTGGCTTGACGACGAAACGTCTCCAGCCATGAGTAATTCAGGGACAACCAGCAACAACTGACTCAATTCACCCTGTCATTAAGCTCAGTGAAGTACCACCTCACGTGATAACTCTTGCTCACTGCCCTCGTAGACTTCTTCAGCCTGGAATACAGCCTCCTCTTCTTGATTCTCGACAATCTCGGCAAAGGTCGCCATGCCGGCTTGAATCATTGCCTTGGCAACCTCAAGTCGAGCCGTCGCCGATACCATCTCAGACTCGTTGGTGAATCGGATATTAATCAGAGGACGTCCATCGCCATCCGCATGTCGTAATACAATCTCGCCATTAGCAAGTTCCACAATTTCCAGTAGAGAAGACACTACGCCCACCTTCTTTTTGTAAGTAACTAGAACTTCTTTATAACACCGCTTTGTCAGATTTAACAAGCCTTTCGAGCAGGATTGCACACAATAAGATGCTTAGCTTTCTACTGAGTGCTGACGCTGGCGTTGAATTAACTCGGTAAAACCGGTTTTTATCGACACGATGGTCGCCATATCAAAATCAATCACTGGCGCATCGAGATTCACCGCTGCAATCGCAAACTGTCCAGCATTTTTACGCGTTATCGGCATCGTCTGTTCCAGCTGCAAAGTACGGCTATGGAGCGTCAGCAACTGACACAGCCAGCCCTGTCTCGACAATGTCAGCAGCTCATTGAGTTCGCCGCTTTGATGCTGCCCCTGCTGCAAGAGCTCTACCACCTCAGGCAACTGCCATGATGTTGGCAAAGAATCCTCGGTCACATGATAGGAAGAGACGACCTCAACCACATAACTGCGATAGGCGGTGTAAAGATGAGTCACAGCGGCCTCCATCAGCCCACGGCGCTCCGCCTCATTCAGCTTTTTGGCCAACGTTAGCTGCTGCTGACAATACTGCAGCAGCGACGCTATTCGGCGTTGATAATCTCTCATAGCAGGATACCTCTTGGCTATGCTCTATAAAAAAAACCCGCCTTTGCGGGTTTTTTGGATTAATTGAAAGGCGTCTACTTTTTCTTCGTCGCCTTTTTCTTAACTACACGTTTTTTCTTCTGCTCTTCAACCCACTTACCGCCGACGTAATAAGCTGTCCAGCCACTGGCCTTGCCTTCAACCTCGCTCAGCACATACTGCTCTTTAGTCTTGCGACTATAGCGAATAATGGCGGGGTTGCCGGAAGGGTCCGCCACGGGTGCCTTCATCAAAAAGTCATACTTTGGATCGATCTCGGCCTGGTGTGGCAACAACTCAGACACCAGCGGTGCCCGCGTCTCTCGGTTCTTAGGAAACTTACTGGCCGCCAAAAATAGCCCGGCTGCACCGTCACGAAGAATATAGGTATCCTCAACCTTGATACAAGCAAGTTCAGGCATCGGAACCGGATCCATTTTTGGTGGCGCGGCTTCACCACTACGCAACAGCTTGCGGGTATTTTTACAGCCCTCGTTGGTACAGCCAAAGTATTTACCAAAACGGCCCGATTTGAGCTGCATTTCAGAACCGCACTTATCACACTCAAGCACCGGCCCTTCATAGCCTTTAATCTTGAAGCTGCCCTCTTCTATTTCATAGCCTGAGCAATCCGGGTTGTTACCACAGACATGCAGCTTACGCTGCTCATCGATCAGGTAGGACTCCATCGCCGAGTTACAGATTTGGCAACGGCGCTTATTCAGCAACAGACGAGATTCTGCCTCTTCATCTAACTCAGTACTAACCGCCTCATCGCCTGACACCAAGTTAATCGTACACTTGCAGCGCTCTTTGGGCGGCAAGCTATACCCTGAACACCCTAAAAACACCCCCGTACTGGCTGTTCTAATTTGCATGTCGCGGCCGCAGTCTGGGCATTTAATATCCGTTGGTGTCGGGCTATTAGCACGCATACCACCCTCGTCAGACTCTGCCTGATCCAGCTGAACCCGGAAATCGGTATAGAAATTATTGAGCAATTTTTTCCAGTCTTTAGTGCCAGCGGCAACACCATCCAGCGCCTCTTCCATTCTGGCGGTAAAACTGAAATCCATCAGGTCAACAAAGCTCTCACTGAGACGGTCGCTGACGATATCGCCCATTTTCTCAGCGAAGAAACGACGATTCTCAACCCGTACATATCCGCGGTCTTGGATCGTCGAGATGATCGCAGCATAGGTGGAAGGTCGACCAATACCACGTTTCTCCAGCTCCTTGACTAAGCTCGCCTCAGTATAGCGCGGCGTCGGCTTGGTAAAGTGCTGAGTTGGAATAACCTGCTGTAGATTCAGCACCTCGCCCTGTTTGACGTCGGGCATGATGACGTCCTCGGCTTTCTTCGCTTGTGGTTGCTGCACCTTGGTAAAGCCGTCGAAGCGAATAACCCGCCCCTTACAACGCAGCTCATACCCCACAGCCTCAACCACAATAGAGGTCGAGGTAAATTCAGCCGGTACCATTTGGCAGGCGACAAACTGACGCCAAATCAACTCATACAGACGCTCTGCATCGCGTTCCATATTTTTTAGATGAGCGGTAATACAGCCAACATCTGAGGGACGGATGGCTTCGTGCGCCTCCTGTGCACCCTCTTTGCTTGAGTAACTAATCGCCGCTTCAGGCAGGTATTTCTTGCCATAATTATCTGCAACATAGTCACGGCAATTAGCCACGGCCTCATTGCTTAAATTGGTCGAATCTGTACGCATATAGGTGATATAACCCGCCTCGTAAAGACGCTGAGCCATCATCATCGTCTTCTTCACACCAAAACCGAGGCGTGTGCTCGCCGCCTGCTGCAATGTCGAAGTAATATAGGGGGCGGTTGGTTTAGTCCTGGTCGGCTTGTCTTCGCGGCTAACAACGGTAAAACTGGCATCATTTAGCGCCGCCACAGAAGCCATGGTATCGACCTCATTAGTGGGGCGATAAGCATTACCTTGATACTTTTTGACCTCCATCGACAGCGCTTGCTGATCGGTGGTGGTGAGGTCAGCCGCAATATCCCAATACTCCTCTGGGATGAAGGCACGAATCTCTCGCTCTTTCTCAACGACCAGTTTGGTCGCCACAGATTGTACTCGGCCAGCTGATAGGCCACGGGCAACTTTGGCCCACAATAAGGGCGAAACCATGTAACCGACAACACGGTCTAGAAAGCGTCGAGCCTGCTGAGCGTTGACCCGACTCATATCTAGCTCAGAGGGGGTGTTAAATGCCTCTTTAATCGCTGTCTCGGTGATTTCGTTAAAAACCACACGCTTGTATTTATCATCTTCACCGCCAATAGTTTCCCGCAGGTGCCAGGCAATCGCCTCACCCTCGCGGTCCAAATCCGTCGCGAGATAAATGGTGTCAGCGGTCTCGGCCAACCGCTTTAATTCACTGACGACCTTCTCTTTTCCTGGCAGGGTTTCATACTGCGCGGCCCAATCGTTTTCAGGGTCAATACCCATTCGCCTGACTAACTGATCTTTTGCCTTCTTCTTTTTATAGGCCGCTTTCTTCTCCACCGGCATCTTACGAGTCTTAGCCGCTTCTTTCGCCCGCGCCGCAGGGTCGACAGCATTGGTTTTACTGCCACTGGTCGGCAAGTCGCGTATATGACCAACGCTAGACTTTACAACATATTGATTACCAAGGTATTTGTTGATTGTCTTGGCTTTGGCTGGTGACTCCACAATAACTAAGGATTTAGTCATTAGTTCCCTACATTAATAAGAGGTAAAAAAAACGGTAAACGTATCAATTGCCGCAAGTTATAATCGCACTCGGCTATCAAGGTCAAGTCTTGTCATTAAAATAATTGACCGAATAACGTCAAAATAAACAGCTACAAGCCTTATTATATATAGCTTACAGACTATTCTACCGGCAGTTCATCACCGACGTAACTAAAGCGGGCGAACACCCCCTTGTCAGTTGATAAGGTTTCCACAAACATAGATAACGGCCTGACCCAGAGAGCGCGATCACCATACATCGGGCGATAGACCACCAGTTGTTCCTCTGATTCGGAGTGGCGAGCCACCCCTTCGACCTGATAATAAGCACCTTTATAATGCTTATAGATCCCTTTTTTCACCATTGCTATTGCTCTCGGTATTTTTGCGACTGAATTAACATTATTTTTTCAATAACTTCGGCGACTTGATCAACTGTACTACTATCACCTTTCTCTCGCCAATAAACGGCCACAAATAACTGCTCAGCTTCAACATAGCTACAGCTGTCAGGTAGACTATCAGTGATGTTTTGTAGCTGTTGTTGGTATTCAAGGTCCGGTCTGCTCACCCAATCAAAGCCTTTTTCCAGTGAGATAAACCACTTTTTACGCACCACCTCTTGCTGCTTTGCTCCTCGCGGGTGGTACTTGCTGTAACAGCTCATCATGTCGAAGTCATGACGGTAGCGTAGCTTCTGTGGTAGCTTTCTGATCGACACGTCCAAACCCCGCTTACCCGCATATGCTCGCAGCCGCTCCAACTGTTTTTGTCGTGGACTGGGTCGCATCCAGAAAATGGGGGATATTGCCATAATGACCACAAACCCGATGATTATATACGCCATGAATACTCTTTCATTTATTGACTTCACTATATTTTGACAGACCGCAAAAACTGCCGTCTAATTGAATCATATATTCAGCTATACTACTGAATAAATGATTGTTTTATTCAATACACAGGAGCGCCTCGATGTCTGATTATAAACACATACTGCTTGCTATCGACCTCAGTGATGACAGTCCACTGGTGTGCCAAAGAGCCCAGTCGCTGGCCAAGTTATACAATGCCAAAGTCAGCATTATTCATGTTGTCGAACCTCTCAGCTTTACCTACGGCAGCGACATCCCTCTCGACTTCTCCAGTCTACAAGACGAGCTCTTACTGCAATCAAAGAACCAGCTCTTAAGCATGGCCAAAACCATTGGCGTCGACGAGGATGACTGTCATCTGGTACTGGGCAGGCCAGAGACCGAAATCCATAAGCTCGGTATCGAAGTAGGCTCCGACCTTGTTGTCGTAGGCAGTCACGGCAGACACGGCCTAGCGCTGATTTTTGGTTCCACAGCAAACGGCGTATTACATGGCGCCTGCTGTGACGTGCTGGCAGTGAGAGTCAAAGACGGCAATTAAGAGGCCAGTTCTTCTAACTCTGCCCAGCGCTCGACTACCACCTCAAGCTCGGCCTCCAAGGCCTCGAGCTTGGCCAGTGTTGAGGCGACCTCATCCCGCGGCCCCTGGTAGAAATCAGCCGCCGCGGTTTGTTGCTGAACAGTATCGATGTCGGCCTCTAGTTGCTCAATCTTAGCGGGCAACTGTTCAAGTTCGTGTTTGAGTTTAAAGCTTATCTTTTTCTGCGGCGCCGCCTGCACCGCGGACGAAGGCTCAGCCTGTTTCGACACCACCGCCTCGTCTTGATAGGCCTGCTCACTGAATGAGCCCCCCTGGTTCTTCCAATCACTGTAGCCACCGATGTATTCACGCACCTTACCCGGCGCTTCGAAGACGATGGTACTGGTGACCACGTTATCCATAAACGCTCGGTCGTGGCTGACCAATAATATAGTGCCCGGGTATTCCATCAGAATTTCTTCGAGCAGCTCCAGCGTCTCTACATCGAGGTCGTTGGTCGGCTCATCGAGTACCAACAGGTTGGACGGCTGACCAAACAATTTGGCCAACATCACCCGATTACGCTCACCACCAGACAACACACCTACCGGTGTACGCGCACGCTCTGGCGAAAACAAGAAATCTGACAAATAACTATAGATATGGCGATCTTTACCGCCAATTTCGATAAAGTCGCGGCCCTGAGAGACGTTGTCGATAACGCTTTTTTCACCATCGAGTTCAGTGCGTAACTGGTCAAAATAGGCCAGTTCAAGCTTGGTACCTTTTTTTACCTCTCCTTGCTGAGGCGTTAATTCACCCAGCAGTATTTTCAACAAGGTACTCTTGCCGGCGCCGTTATTACCAACAATGCCGATTCTGTCGCCGCGTTGAATAACCGTCGAGAAGCCATCGAGGATTTTCTTGTCGGCAGAGAAATAGTGCGCCAAATTTTCAGCTTCGATAACAATTTTACCCGAGCGGTCTGCACTATTGGTGGTGATACTGGCCTTGCCGGTTACATTACGGCGCTCTGAACGCTCTACCCGTAGCGCCTTCAGCGCTCTTACACGCCCCTCGTTACGGGTTCGACGGGCTTTAATACCCTGTCGAATCCACACCTCTTCTTCCGCCAGACGCTTGTCGAATAATTCATTGTGTTTCTCTTCCGTCGCCAGGCGCTGCTCTCGGTATTCGAGAAAGCTTTTGTAGTCACCCTTCCAGCTAAAGGCGTGACCGCGATCCAGCTCGATAATACGTGTCGCCAGTTTTTGTAACAGTGCTCTATCGTGCGTAACAAAGAGAATAGCACCACGGAAATCGAGCAACTGTCGCTCAAGCCAATCAATAGTGGTTAAATCCAAGTGGTTGGTCGGCTCGTCGAGGATTAATAAGTCAGGCTCGCTCACCAACGCCTTGGCCAAAGCCACCTTACGACGCCAGCCACCGGATAAGGTGCTCATTTTGACGTCACGGGGTAATTTCAGCCGAGTCATCACTTGGTCAATCTTGGTCTGCGCCGACCAACCATCGACGGCATCAATTTGATGCTGAATATCGGCCAACTTTTTTAAGCCCTTATCATCGAGCGCCGTGACCGACAGCGCATTAAATGCGGTCAGTAACTCACCGACACCGGGCAAGCCCTCGGCGACAACCGAATCAACTACGCGCTCGTCCGCCGCCGGTAATTCTTGCTGCAAGCACGATACAGTAACACCGGCATCGAACCAGAGTTCACCACTGTCGAGTTTGACCTCATCCAAAATCACCTTCATCAGCGTCGATTTACCGACACCGTTACGGCCAGTAATACAGACCCGCTCGCCCTTATCTATCTGAAATTCAACATTGTCTAATAAGACCTGTGTACCGAAGCTTAATTCCGCGGCGCTCACTCTAACTAATGGCATGACTGTACTCAGCAAAAATATTTGCAGGCGATTCTACTCTTCACAACGGCTTTGGGCTAGCGATGAGTTTTTAACTACACTTAATGCACTTTCATCACCGTTATCAATCTATGGGTTACCCCGTGCTGACTGACCTCCTCAAATGGCCATCCGCCTTGTTCTATTCATGTTTACTGCTGATATATACCCCGCTGCTTTGGGCCACCAACAGCCCGATGACAACGATTGAACACAACAACTTTATGCGGCTGCAATACATCAAGGCAATCAAGGCTTCACAGAGTGATGAACTGGGGCTATATCAGCAGTATGTCAACACTTTAAAGCAGTATCCCCTACTGCCTTACCTTCAATACAGTCATTTGACAGAGCACTTTGACAGCATTAACAATCAAGATGTCGATAATTTCTTACAACTTTACGGCGATACAATTATTGGCAATAAGCTGCGCTACATATGGCTGATGCAAGCGGTCAAAGAAAAGAACTGGCAACGGTTTAAAGCCTTTGATTCCGGCAGCGTCGAAAACGATGAGATTGATTGCGCCAGAGCCTTGGCCAACAATGACAGCCACCCCAAGACCATCACAAGACTCTGGTTGCGCTTTAGCAACAACCCGGTCAGCTGCCAAATCCTCTACAGCCACTGGCTACAGTATGGTGTCATCAACGAGGACCTGGTTTGGCAACGCTTTATCGGCCTCTTATCCAGCAACCAAAACGACAGGGCCGAGCAGCTTTTTTTCTTCCTCAACCAACAAGACCAACAGTATGGCGCAACGCTGTTGAACGCCGCCAAAAATAGTGGCCATGAGACGGCTGTTATCGATTATTTAGCACTGGCTGTAGCGGATGAGAAATACAGCGCCTTTGGCATTAAAAAGCTAGCCGAGCACTCACCAATACTTGCTATCGAACTTTACCCCAATCTGCGTATAGCCGAGCAGGAGCAAGAGATCACACAATTCTATCTGGCCTGGCACCTGGCTGAGCACTCACCTGAAAAAGCCTATCAATGGCTTCAGGCAACCAACGAAAAAGCCGCCTCAACTCAGCTTATCGGCTACAAAATACGGCTGGCACTGAGCACGAATAATTGGCCTAGAGTGGAGCAACACATTCAGCAACTACCCGCTTCAGAGCAACAGACGCCTCGCTGGCAGTACTGGTTATTGCGATCCCGCCAAAAAATGCTGCCGCTGCAACCTAAGCAGTGGCAGGCGGGCTATGTTGCGCTTTCACAACAGCGCAATTACTACGGTTTGCTGGCAGCATACCGAGCGGGTAAGAATCTGAACTTTAACCAGCAGACACCGGTGACAAATGAGCCACTGTTAACAGGCCACGGGCTGCTGCAACTATCCCCGCCGCTTCGCCGCGCTGCTGAACTATCCTTTTTTGGTGCAGAAGAATTGGCGGCTCTGGAGTGGCGTCAGGGTATTGATGGTTTAACGACGCAACAGGTTTTATCAGCGGCACAGACAGCTGCTGACAACGGCGACTACCGAAGAAGTATCGAAACGATTATTCAAGCAAAACTGTGGGACTACCTTGGCTTAAGATTTCCCCGCCATTATCAGGCTGAGGTGGCCAAAACCAGTCGCCTATTTAATCTCGAGCAGCCATGGCTGTTCGCACTGATCCGACAGGAGAGCTTATTCGACGCGAATGCACTCTCTGCCAATGGCGCCGTAGGCTTGCTGCAACTGTATTTACCCAAACTCGCCAAGAGTAACTCCTTGCTGCAACAGGCGGTATTGACCGACCCTGAGACTAACCTCTATTTGGGCGGTACTCAGCTAGAGCAGCTACTCGACAAATACCAACAAAACTACCCACTAGCTGCCATCGCCTATCACCTGGGCACACAACCGGTTGAGCGCTGGCTCCGTAATGCTGAAGAAATTGCCGATGTCGATCAGTGGATAGAAACCATCCCCCATAAGAAATATCGCCGATACACCCAGAATATCATCACCTTCAGTGCCATATACGGTCATTTAATTGGCAGTAATATCGATTTATCGGTGGCGATGATCATGCCAGAGAAACCGGCAGAGGCGAGCTTAAATGAAACCACTGCCAAGGCCACTACGCCCCGTTAAAGTTCCGTCAACAATCCACTGCCAGCTGGTCACCGACAGCAATACTATCCCCCCTGTGTATCACCAGGTTTTGCCCCACATAAATCACACCATCACGTCGACGAAAAGAAGCCAGAACACGATTCAGCGTCTTATGCTTGCGCCCTGTTTTAGGGTCTAACGAAGGCATGACACAGCGCGAGCACGGCTTGGATATATCGAGCTGTAGCTGACTACTGCTCAATGCTTGCCACTGATCTTCGGCAAATGAATCGCAACCCTCAACGACGATATTGGGCCGGAATCTTGTCATACTTACCGGGTGATCAAGACGGCTATTAATTTCATCAAGCGAGGCCTGGCTTACCAGCATCAGCGGAAAACCATCGGCAAAGCCTACCGTTTTTTTACTCTGCGAATACTCGCGACTAACAATGCGGTCGGTGGTTTGTGGCATGAACACCAAGCGGCACTCAGTCGCCAAACGCTGCGTTAACCAGGCCGCCACGGCATTGCCACAATCGACAGCCAATACGGTGTCATCCCAGATCACCACAGGCTCGACACGATCTCCGGCCTCTGCGACCAAAAACGATTCCCCCTGACTATCGGATAATTGTAATTGACCATCGATCATCGCCGTCGATAGTGTTGCCATCGCCGCAACCTCACGCTGGGTAATAAAGTGGCCCCGAGGGTCGACGACCATCCAGCGACGATCAAATTGCGCGCCAAACTTATCGAGTTTCACCTGTTCAACGGCAATACCCTGAAGTGATTTTACCGGGTGAATGTAGAGTTCTGACACTGTCACTGTTGTCATTTTTATCCCTTTTAAATAGTCCGTGGCGATGGTGTAGATCTAGTTTACAATAGTGAGCAATTGCAGCGCCAGCAAACAGAATTAAGGAATTTAAATTGTATACTGATATTGGCTTAAACCTCACCAATCCACAATTTGATAAGGACCGGGATGCCGTCATCGAGCGTGCCTTGGCATGCGGCGTCGACACCATGATACTGACCGGCACCACGTTGGCAGAAAGCCAAGGCGCCCACCAACTTTGCCTACAACACCCTGAGCACATGTGGTCGACCGCCGGCATCCACCCCCATCACGCCAGCGACTATAACGATGAGCTCTGGCTCGAATTAACCGAACTAATGAAGCAGCCAGCCGTCGTGGCGATTGGGGAAACAGGGCTGGATTTTAATCGTAATTTCTCAACGCCAGCACAACAACAATGGAGTTTCGAAAAACATATAGAGGCGGCAATCAGTCTACAAAGACCTATGTTTTTGCACGAGCGTGATGCCGGAAAACGTATGGTAGAAATGCTGGCCAGCCACCGAGATCAACTTACCGATGCCGTCATTCATTGTTTTACCGGCAGCAAGGAAACCCTGTATAGCTATTTAGATTTAGACTTGTATATAGGCGTAACAGGGTGGGTCTGCGATGAACGTCGCGGAGAGGAACTACAACAGTTGTGCAAAGAAATACCGAATGACCGTTTACTGATTGAAACCGATGCCCCCTACCTTATTCCCCGAGATTTGAATCAGGCCAGCAGGCCCGAGCATTTCAATGCCAAGACCCGGCGCAATGAACCCTGTGTGTTACCGCATATTGCTACCGCAATAGCTGCCCTGAGGTCGACCAGTGGCGAGCAGATTGCCCACTTAAGTCAGCAAAACGCCAGCCGACTATTTGGTATCGATTAATCGGTTTCGGCTAACATCGCCTGGAGATACTGTTCTGCCAAGCCACTGTCAAATGGCCAACCGAGTTCGACATCAACACCCTCTAGGCGAATCACCGGTATTCTCATCCCGTAACATTCGACCAGTGCATCATCATCGGCAATTTCGACCGGCATTAAAGCAATATCATAACGCTCGAGCAAAGGCGCCAACTCGGCCACGGCAAGTTCACAGAGATGGCAACCCAGCGTTGTGTAAAGATACAGCGGTAACGGCGCCAAATCAGTCAACGGCAATGCCCAAGTTACTGACACCCTCATTAGTGGCCAGTCGTTTCAACTCTTTTAGCAGCTCTTTATTCTTCAGTTTGTCATCGGCAATCAACATCACCTCATCGAGGAGCTGCTCGTTATGCAGGGTTAACTCGGCCTCGGCGGTGTTTTCAACGCCCTGCATCTCTAAAAAGCCCTCGATGCTGCGGCGCGACAAGTCCACCACATCTTTTCGATAGCTGTCTGACTCAAACTCGACGATGGCATTGACGGCACTGGCCAGTGCCACGCAAGCATCGATTGCTGGGTAGACACCAAACATATCAAAATCGGCGGCATCGGGAGTAATTAACTCCAGTTTCTCTGATTGCAGTTCGAAATTTATTTTGGCGTCGCTGACCAATAACCACTCCCACACCAAATTGAGGGTGTTGCGATACTGTGTTGGGTCGGTAAACTCCGTCACCTGACAAAACAACTGATAATTCGGCATCATTCGCTGACTGACAGCCGCCGCCAATAAGACTGTTCGCCTCAGTTCTGCTGTCACTCGCTGCTGTGGTACGCGACTATTTGTTTTAGCCATAGTATTATCTCAACCCATAAAAGAAACTGTTTGCTCTGTTTGCTACCCGCGCTAGATTATTGGCTTACACTAGGCTCTTAACGTATCGCCGCAATAGACCGAGTAGAATTATAAACAATATAGGCCACTGTATGATAGCCAGAGTTATATTCACCGCCACATTCCTCACTGCCACCCTGCTGTCAACTGGCTGCAGTAACAGTGCACGTATTAGCGAAGACTCACCCAAGGATTGGATCTGCAAAGCGGCTGCCAATGGTGAATGGGATTGCCAGTGGCGTTACAGCGACAGTGGCGAACCATACACGCCGAGCAATAAGGCCGCAGTGCAGTCGCAGGCCAACCCCGTCGAACAAAGCAAGACATCACCTGCGGCGGCTGCAAACAGCTCAACAGCGCCCGCTAATGCAACTACGGCTTCAACAACCGTGACATCAACGTCGGTGGCGACAGCGGCTGTTGCCGCAGCAAAATCCCAGACACCCAGCCCGCTGACCAGAGAAAAACTCGAAGCCAGCCCAAGGGATTATTATGTTGTGCAACTGGCTAGCTTTACCCAACCATCATCGGTCACTAAATACACCACGTTTTACCAACAATTAACGCCGCTTTCCATTACCAGCCCCAGCGGAAAAATTCTGTTATTAGAAAATGTTTATCCCGACTATAACAGTGCCAGCCAGGCCGTCAGCCAATACCCTAGTAGCGACAAAATTGAACAGCCATGGATTAGAAGCGTCAGCGAAGTGACGGCGCTGCTAAACGCCACAAAATAACCACTATGCCATACAATTTGGCGACTGCGATCATCGCTAGCCGCCAAATTGATCTTTGATCCGCCGTATATACAACTTCCCAGCGGGTGTTCGCGGCAGCTTCTCGATGATATGGAAAACTTTTGGAATCTTGTATTTAGCCAGCCGCGACTGACAAAACAGCGGTAAGTCGTCGGCTAAATCGTCGATATCTGCCGTCGCCGAGGGCTCGATCACGGCCACAACCGACTGTCCCCACTCCTCATCATCGACACCAAAGACGCCAATATCGCTGATGTCTGGATGCTCAATTAACACCCCCTCTATTTCCGCCGGGTAGATATTTACCCCACCAGAAATAATCAAATTGCTGCGACGGTCAGACAGATAGACATAGCCCTGCTCATCAACATACCCCATATCACCGAGCGTAAATGCCCCGTCGACCAAATGCGCCTGATCGGTTTTTTGCTTGGCGTTATGGTATTCGAAAACCCGTCCCAGGCTCTGATGCTTGGCATAGAGTAACCCGGGCTGGCCTGGAGGTAGCCGTTGGTCATCGTGATCGATGGCAAAAACTTCAAACTGCGGCAGCGCCTTACCCACAGAACCTGGGTGATCACGCCACTGTTGACTATTAATAATCGTGGTCACACCACCCTCGGTCCCCCCCCAGTATTCAACCAGAACATCACCCCACTCATCCAGCATTTGCTGCTTAATAGACGGGGTAATAGGAGCCGCACCGTGCAGCACCAGTGTGAGGCTCGAGGTATCAAAGCCCTGTCGCTGCGCCTTGGGTAGTTTTAATAATCGCACAAACATCGTCGGCACCCAGTGACTATGAGTGACTTTATACCGTTCAATCAAGGCCAGCGCACTGAGTACATCAAACCTCTGCATCAGGTACAGACTGGTACCATTAAGCAAATCATACAGTGCGTACAGCGCAGGGGCTGCGTGGTACATCGGACCGGTAACAAGGTGAACCCCATTACCGTCGAGGCCGACATTACTGCCACCGCTGCGAAAGGCAGCGAATAACTGACCCAGTGTCGCCGCCTTGGCTCGTTTTACGCCCTTGGGATAACCAGTGGTGCCACTGGTATAGATCATCATTCCGCCAGCGGGGTCATCAGCACTAGCCGAATGCGTGACCGGCTGCGTGATGATGGTCGAGTAGTCACTGTCGAGATTCACCAACTGTGCAAGCTTATCGAGGTCAATCTGGTCGCAAAAGCAGTCTTGATAAAACAGTAATTCGGCGCCGGAGTCATCGATAATATAGTCGATTTCAGGGCGGGTTAAATGCCAATTAATCGGTGTTAACCAGGCCCCTGACATCAGTACCGCCAGCATGATTTCAATATTTTCAATACGATTATCCAGCATCATCGCAACATGATGCTCGCTGCCAATGCCCTGCGCTTTTAAATAGCTATAAACTCGGTTGGCACGCTGCACAAGGGCGGGGAAATCAATAGACTGGTCGCCATCATTGACGGCGAATTCGGCAGTATTATCCGCCAACGACTGTAATAACATCATTGTTAAGACATACGATAAGCGGCGGGAATCTGTTCTGCACTACTAATGCCCCGCTCTAACGATTTCAGCATGCCGTCTTCAATACCGTATATCCAGCCATGCACGGCCAGCTTTTGCCCCCGCTTCCAAGCATTTTGTACAATAGTGGTATGGCAGACATGGGAGACTTGCTGTTTCACATTGAGTTCACAGAGTCGATTGACCTGCTGTTTATGATCACCGGCATTCTCGATATCTTTACGATTCCAGTGATAAACATCTTTGATATTACGCAGCCAATTATCGATCAAACCCAACTCGTTATCTTCCATTGCCGCCGCCACACCGCCACAGCCATAGTGGCCAACCACAGCAATATGTTCGACTTTCAAATATTCAACCGCGTACTGCAGTACCGACAGGCAGTTTAAATCCGTATGGGCGACAACATTGGCCACATTGCGATGCACAAATAACTCGCCGGGCTGCATGCCAACAATTTCATTGGCCGGGACTCGGCTGTCAGAACAACCAATCCACAAATATTTCGGGGTCTGCTGCTTAGATAGCTGTTCAAAAAAATCAGGCTCTTCGCGTTTAATTGCCTCCGCCCACTGCTGATTATTTTTAAATAGCTGATCGATATCCGGCATATGGAAGACCTCTTAGTTATTGTATTAAAAAAGATTTAGTATTTTTCAACCGGGTTCATCATAACATATTTTGGCAATAGCCGGATAATTCACTATGACGTATAATAAGGCTCTACACCGCCTTTTGATGCGATCTTTCCGCCATTACACCGCCAGGCCAGCACCTCATTATGAGCAAAAAACATTATCAAGGTGATAGCGCCAGCTATCTCGCCAAAAAAGCCCTATTCGCCAGCACAATCACGGTTTATGGCCGCAACCCTGTTTTTGAGGCACTGGCAGATAACACAATGAACATTATTAAGTTGCATCTGGCCGATAGCAACAAGCCCTCGAAGGCGGTGGCAGAAATGATTGCCCTGGCCGAACAGCGTGGCATTGAGATCGCCTACCATGACCGCAAACAACTGTCTCGAATCTCGAAGAACAGCAAACAGGACCAGGGCGTTGCCCTCGACCTACACTGCCCACTCTATCAAAGTGCCAAACTGTTGCTGGAGGCGCCGTTGCCGCCGCGCATTCTCGCCGTCGACGGCGTCACCAACCCGCAAAACCTGGGCATGATTATTCGCTCCGCCTGTGCCGGTCGCATCGATGCGCTGTTGGTGCCTACCAGCAAGGGCAATACCGCGCTCTCATCACTGGTTATCAAGGCCAGTGCTGGCACCCTGTTCAAGATGCCGATGTACTATTGCGATGACTTGGCTGAAACGTTGACCGCTATGAAGCAGCGTGGCGCCGATATTTGCACGCTGTCTTCCTACGCCAAGAACACCCTGTTTGACTACAAAGCTGAAGACTCGGCTGTGTACGTGCTGGGTAATGAAACCGACGGTGTCTCCAAAGCGGTTGAAGCCGTCGCCACCACCGGCTTACGCATCCCAATGAGCCGTGGTGTCGAGTCATTAAACGTCGCTGTTACCGGCGCCTTAATCGCCTTTCTACCCTAGCAACCTCTTTTATTATCCCCTGTCAGCGCTATCGCAGTGACATCGCTGGTAATGAATAAATTGCGCAGACAAAAAAGCCCGACGAATCGGGCTTCTTATCACAGCGGTTAGACACTAGGACTTGGCCAGGTATTTCATGGCCTGCTCCAGCCCCTCAACCGTCATCGGATACATCTCATCCTCTGCCAGCTCCTTCACCATGCCGACAGACTGAGTCCACTCCCACTCCCCCTTAGGCAGCGGATTAATCCACACCACCTTATCGAAGGTTTCCTTCAGTCGCTGGAACCAGACATAACCTGCTTCCTGATTCCAGTATTCAACACTGCCACCAGGCTGAGCAATTTCATAGGGCGACATCGCCGCATCGCCGATAAAAATCACCTTGTAGTCACTGCCAAAGGTATGGAGCACATCGAGGGTTTTAGTCTGTTCGGTCTGGCGACGACTGTTATTTTTCCACACATAGTCATAGAGAAAGTTATGGAAGTAGAAATACTCCATATGCTTAAACTCAGAGCCCGCAGCTGAGAATAGTTCCTCGCAGACACGAATATGGGGATCCATCGAACCACCTACATCAAAGAACAACAACACTTTGACCGAGTTGTGACGCTCTTGCAGCATCTTAATATCAAGATAACCGGCGTTGTTCGCCGTTGAGCGGATGGTATCGTCGATATCCAACTCTTCCACCGCGCCGGTACGGGCAAACTTACGCAGGCGGCGCAGCGCCACCTTGATATTACGAGTGCCTAGTTCTACCGAATCATCGAGGTCTTTAAACTCTCGCTTATCCCAAACCTTGACTGCCTTTTTATGCTGACCGGGACCGCCGACACGAACACCTTCGGGGTTATAGCCACCATGACCAAAGGGAGAGGTGCCGCCGGTACCCACCCATTTATTACCACCTTCGTGGCGCTCGTTTTGCTCTTCGAGACGTTTTTTAAATTCCTCCATCAGCTTTTCCAGGCCACCTAACGATTCGATCTTGGCCTTTTCTTCGTCAGTTAAGAATTTTTCAAATTCTTTGCGCATCCACTCATCGGGAATCAGCGCTTCGATAACATCATCGATACTCTCAAGCTCTTTGAAATAAAGACCAAAGGCACGATCGAAACGATCGAAATACTTTTCGTCTTTACATAATATTGTTCTCGCCAAAAAGTAGAACTGCTCGACATCGGCAAACACAATATGCTGCTTTAACGCCTCTAACAAATCGAGTAGTTCCCTGATAGAGACGGGAACCCCGGTTTTTTTGAGGGTAAAAAAGAAATTAATTAACACATGGACTCTCCCTGCGAATCATTGTCGTTAAACAGGTTCAAACCCTGTTTAACGACGGCTGTCGCGGCGATTCATAAAGGCCAGGCGCTCAAGCAGCGATACATCCTGCTCATTCTTCAATAAGGCACCATGCAGTGGTGGAATTGCCTTGGTACGATCTCTGTTTTTCAAAATTTCATCCGGCATGTCATCGGCAAGAAGCAGCTTCAACCAGTCGATCAACTCTGAGGTCGACGGCTTTTTCTTCAGACCAGGGATTTCACGCAACTCAAAGAATGATTCCAACGCCTCAGACAGCAACTCCTGGGTGATTTTCGGGTAGTGAACATCGACAATTTTCTTCATTGTCGCCTTGTCTGGGAAGTTAATATAATGGAAGAAACAGCGACGCAGAAAGGCATCCGGCAGCTCTTTCTCGTTGTTACTGGTGATAATAATAATCGGGCGAACCTTGGCCTTAACGGTCTCGCCAGTCTCGTAGACATGGAACTCCATCTTATCGAGCTCGACCAATAAATCGTTAGGAAACTCGATATCGGCCTTGTCTATCTCATCAATCAACAGAACCACCTGTTCATCGGCGTCGAAGGCTTCCCACAGCTTGCCTTTCTTGATGTAGTTATTGATATCGTGAACCCGGTCATCACCAAGCTGAGAATCGCGCAGTCGGCTGACCGCATCATATTCATACAAGCCCTGCTGTGCCTTGGTAGTCGATTTAACATGCCATTGGATCAGTTTCATCCCCAAGCCTTCAGACACCTGTTCCGCCAGCATGGTTTTACCCGTGCCCGGCTCACCCTTGATCAATAGTGGTCGCTGCAGCGTTATTGCCGCATTCACCGCCATCGCCAAATCGTCAGTTGCTACATATTGCTCAGTACTTTGAAACTTACTCATTACGACACCATCCAATAGCCCACATCAGGCCTGTGCTAATTCTAATTAGTAAAGGAGGATAGAGCTTGGCATCAGAGAAACTGCCAATCCTTATCCAGAATGGCAGCAATGATAACATTGAGTGACATCAATAATAAATCCACCAAGGCTATTGGTTTCATGCAATCAGGTGATGCCTGGGCCAAGGGACTCAAAGGCACTCTGATTAGTACGCCAACGCGTATTGCTCCTGCAGCCCAAGATCGAGCACATCCTTTACCTCTGACCAAAAATAGGCCTTAGAATGGACGCCGCGCCGTGAACTGACCAAAATTTCGTCACCTGAGTTGTAGATAAACTCCTTGCCGACAGGGGCTGCCATGACCGCCACAAAGACATCCGCCGTCTTTTGTTCAATAATATCCACGCCCAAGCTTGAAGCCTGCTTAAATACAAGGTGCCGCTCTGCCATAAACCCGCCAATAGTTGCTATAAATCAAAACAATGGCGATGGTATATAACGGTGGTGGCAGTGTCACATTCGTATAGATACTTACATTAATAATTTTTAATGCGGTGACAGAGCGTCTCAGCCAGCTAAATTAAGCGTATAACTATACTGTTCAACGCCTTACCTCAGGCATTACACTATAGCGACAATTACTCACAGCAACGGAATCGGATCATCATGGCCAACATTTTTCAAGACAACAGCCAAGCCATCGGTAATACACCGCTGGTAAAGCTAAACCGCACGGCAAATGGGGCTACCATTTTTGCCAAAATAGAGTCTCGCAACCCGGCCAACAGCGTTAAGTGCCGCATCGGCGCGAATATGATTTGGGCCGCTGAAAAAAGTGGCGCTCTCAAGCCCGGTATGACACTGGTCGAACCCACCAGCGGTAATACCGGCATCGCCCTCGCCTATGTCGCCGCCGCTCGTGGCTACCCTTTAATTCTCACCATGCCTAATACTATGAGTCTTGAGCGCAGACAATTGATGAAAGCCCTCGGTGCAGACTTAGTGCTGACCGATGGCGCCAAGGGGATGAATGCCGCCATCGCCAAGGCCGCTGAGATTGTCGCCAGCAATAGTGATAGCCACCTGATGCTGCAGCAGTTCGAAAACCCCGCCAACCCACAAATTCATGAGCAGACCACCGGCCCAGAAATATGGAACGACACCGATGGCGCCATCGACATTCTGGTCAGTGGTGTCGGTACCGGTGGTACGATTTCCGGCATCTCTCGCTACATTAAGAATACCGCTGGCAAGGCCATTACCTCCGTCGCTGTGGAACCGCTTTCAAGCACCATGATTACCGCCGCATTGAAGGGTGAAGAACCCAGCCATGGACCACACAAGATTCAAGGCATAGGTGCTGGTTTCGTACCAAAAAACCTAGACTTGGACATGGTCGACCGCTGTGTACAAGTCGATAATGACGAGGCCATTGCCGCGGCTCATCGCCTGATGAAGGAGGAAGGTATTCTTGCCGGTATCTCATCTGGCGCCGCCCTGGTAGCAGCACAAAAAGTAGCCGAAGAGCCTGGCAACCAAGGTAAGGTGATTGTGGTCATCCTGCCCGACTCTGGTGAGCGCTATCTATCGACCGCTCTATTCGCCGGCGAATTTAGTGAACAAGAAACGGTGCAGTAAGCAGCATTAACCGTTGGCCACCACCAACTTTCTGTCGTGGTGGCCTATATCAGCGCGACTATTAGCCGCCACAGGCAAGGTCGACGATGACACCATGACAAGCTGCAGTTAAAGTAGAAAATAGCCCTTGATACCGGCGAGAATATTACTGACCGCCAGTGAGCATAGAATAAGCCCCATCACCCTGCTAACAACGCTGGCTCCCCCGTTGCCGATCAATTTATGGACATGACCGGCAATCAGTAACAATACCAGCACCACAGCCAATACCGCCAAGATCATTACACTGGTCAACGCCTGCTCAACCAATGTATATCGGCTGTTCTCAGTCAACAACACCGCAGCCAACATGGCACCTGGACTGGCAATTGAGGGGACGGCAAGGGGAAATATTGCCGTCTCCTGGCTGCATTTAACCATGCCAACTTCTTCATCGGGCTTGCTCTCGCCAAAAATCATCGTCAACGCAAACAGAAACAACACAATGCCACCAGCCACCTGAAACGCTGTCAGCGGGATCTCAATGGCGGTTAAGATAATCTCGCCGGCAATGACAAAGAATATAAGAATCAGCGCCGACACCAGCGTCGCCTGAATCGCTATTTTGCGCTTGGTTTTAGCATCGTAGGCACTGGTGACGGCAATAAATACGGGCACCGACCCTATCGGGTCGATCACAGCAAAAAAGAATATAAACGTTGCCAGATAATTAAACTCTGCCACGACAACAACCCCCTTGATAAAAGAAGGTACAAGTTTAGCAGTAGTCGCACCTTAGAGGAGCAAAGAACATCAATAAACAAGGGTTTTTTGATAATAAAAACAACAGCAAGGGTGTAGATAAGCAGAAATCGATGAGGGCAATGCAGCAGAGGCATCGAAATGGTCCGGACGGAGAGACTTGAACTCTCACACCTTACGGCACCAGAACCTAAATCTGGCGTGTCTACCAATTCCACCACGTCCGGACTATAGACGCTGCTGTATTGTATCTGAAATGGCAGGGGTAGCTGGATTCGAACCAACGCATGCCAGGATCAAAACCTGGTGCCTTACCGCTTGGCGATACCCCTAACATAATGGTGCGGACGGAGAGACTTGAACTCTCACACCTTACGGCACCAGAACCTAAATCTGGCGTGTCTACCAATTCCACCACGTCCGCATACAGATAGAGCCGGAGCTCTGACTACAGCAAAGTAGACATTTATCAATCGAAAAGATGGCAGGGGTAGCTGGATTCGAACCAACGCATGCCAGGATCAAAACCTGGTGCCTTACCGCTTGGCGATACCCCTGTAACACTTGTGTCTAACATCTTCAAAACCGACCATGGCTTATCAGCTAGCTGAAAAATCATGGTCCGGACGGAGAGACTTGAACTCTCACACCTTACGGCACCAGAACCTAAATCTGGCGTGTCTACCAATTCCACCACGTCCGGATAAAACACACAAAAAACTACCACAGCAGTCTCGTTGTGTGGGGCGCATTATATAAACTTTTCGACCTAACACAAGCCCTATTTACAAGAATAATACCAGAAGCGTTGTTTTATCGAACAATTCCTCCACCGCGGTAAATAAACGAACAAAAAGCGCGCAATTTTAACCACCTAGACAATCAAATAATGCCTGTTAACTCACCTCTAGCGCTGTGATTTCGTCGAGCTGCTCGGTCAACACCCCGCTCTGTTGCAGCGACGAGGGGCAACCGGGCAACGCCTCAGAAAATCGAATAGGCTCAATGGCATCAGCACGCTGCTGATCAAAGACTGGGAGCTGACTCATCGCATGCTCGGTCAGCGCTAGGATGGTTAACGACGGATTGACCGCTAAATTATCCCCAATAATGGAGCCGTCCAGCACACGTAAGTTTTGATACCCAAACACCTCACCGGTCTCATCGACCACTGCAGATTCCAGCCCTTTACCCATATGCGCCCCCCCCATCATATGTGCCGTCATCGGTGCGCCCAATACGACCTCTAGCAGGCTATTACCCGGCAATCCCTGAGACTTGGCAACATATTGACGGGCAAACTCATGGGCGACAGGAAAATAATTAGCCAGCGGTGCATCGGTGGCCTTTTGCATCGGCACCCAGCTGCGACGGCCCAGCCAATACCAGGGCCTGGTGGTGGTAAAGTGTAAATAACTGGTGGTCGACTGCATGACCAACAGAATCACCGATTCCTTGGCCTTGCCGACAGGATTCAGCGTCTTTAAGAAGCGAAGCGGGTGGCGAAACAGATTCGACAACATCATTACTGAACGCGGAATCCCCCCCTTACTCTTATCGGTCATCGGCACCGGTAAGATGCCGGCATACCCCACATCACTGCCCTTGGCATAGCGCACGATTTCAATATTGGTCTCATCATCCGGCGCGTAAATTGAGGTAATCGCGGTGCCGTGACAAACTTCTTCTTGCTGGCCGGTCTTATCAAGACGATCGTGGGTAACCGTCATCAGCGTCTCAGAGTTAGTCAGAATACGCTGACCGAGGTGACGGGAAATATTGGGCAGCGTCTTATCAATGTCCCGCGCCTTTAACAACAGTGGTAACGATCCCATGACGCCAGCAGAGACCACCACACCACGCGCTGTTATTTGGTAGCGGCGACCACCGAACACACCCAAGCCTTCAACGACAGTCAGCCGGTAGCCAGCACTACCCTCTTTCTCCCCCGCATCAACGGCAATAGGCTCTATGCGAGTCACCTTCGATTCGGCACGAACCTCAGCCCCGTTGCGCTCGGCAAAATACAGGTAGTTTTTATCCAGACTATTCTTGGCATTGTCACGACAGCCGACCATGCAGTTACCGCAATAAGTACAGCTGTTGCGCTCTGGGCCATCACCAGAGAAATACGGATCGCCGCGGGCGCTGCCAAGTTTTTCTGCATCAGCAACACCCATTTCATCGGCGCCCTCGGGGTAAATCAAGCCGCTATACACTGTGTCAAACTTATCAGCTCGGCCATTATCCTCGGCGATCTCCTGCATAATATGGTCGGCGGGGCCGAAATATCGGTTGCGCTGCACCCCGATCATTCGCTGCGCCAGAGCATAATAGGGCTGCAACGCTGCATACCAATCATCCTTCGATTGGGTCCAACCCTGGGCGTCGAAGATGGCAGCATCGGGAATCAGGTGTGTATTGCCATACACCAGCGAGCCGCCGCCGACGCCACTGCCGTGTACCACATTGATTTTGCGGGTCAACGACAACTGAAAAGGCCCGGTCAAACCCAGTGAAGGCAGCCAAAAAAATCGGCGCAGGTTCCAACTACTCTTGGCAAAATCGTTTTGCTGAAAGCGCCGCCCCTTTTCCAGCACCAGAACCTTACAACCCTTTTCGGTCAACCGCAGTGCACTACAGGCGCCACCAAAGCCGGAGCCAATGACTACCTGATCATAATCAAACTGCGTTTTTTCGTTATGCATCTGCTCTACCCGCCCTGTATATGCTGCTATCGGTGCCACTATTAACCAGCACTTTTCGCTTATTATGTGATGATTATCGACGATAACACGGTCGAGCAGTCGCCCCCGATAGAGCTACGTTATCAGTGACATGACCGGTCATTATTAACAAACAAATACAGTGACTTAAGCGCCGAGGGTAAGAACAACCCTGGTCTATTGAACGGGGTAAAGCAGGCAGTGACGGCGCGGCGCCGTCACGCTATTTAATCAGGATTCTGGCTCGGCCTTATGGGTGACCTTGCGGACCAACAGGCTGACCAGTGAGATCGATACGCCCAGCAGAATAATCGTGAGTAACGGCTGAGCAGCACGCATCACACCCGCATTATTTTTGGCCAAGAATTCCATCACCAAGACCATAAACGCCGGCGCCATATCACCGCCAGAGGCGGAGGTGTAAGCGGGTGTCATCAATACCGCCGCGGCAACAATACCAAAAATTTTTCTGACTTCGACATTGTTAAACCACAGGGCAATCCGCCAGGCGACAAACAAACACCCAAGGGCTGACAGCGCATAGACCGCCCAGGCCACGGTATTATCAGAAAATTGAGAGAGATCCATAGACAACCTTTATAAGCCAATCAGTTTCGACGGCAGACGCAAGAAGCCCACCGGTTTTGCCGCATGATACTGCAAATAGCAGAGTACAGGCTATAACTCTGTCACTATTGATCAACATAACCATGAAGAAACGGTCAATTTAATACTTAGCCATTAATTGATACACTGACATCACTTGGGGCATAAGCAAGCCAGCCCTTATCACACAATAACAAACAGACGCTCATTATTTGGAAATGAATATTATGGCTCGATATACCGACAAAGTTGTTCTCATCACCGGCGCCGCCTCTGGCATCGGCAAGGCCTCGGCCGAAAGAATCGCCAGCGAAGGCGGCAAGATTGTCTGCGTCGATCGCCAGCAAGAAGCGGTCGAAAAAGTCGCCGCCGGCATTATCGCCAACGGCGGTGAGGCCATTGCCATCGCCTGCGACGTCACCGATCAAGAGGCGGTCAATGCCACCGTCGCCAAGGCCGTCGACACCTACGGCAAGCTCAACGCGCTGTGCAATATTGCCGGTGTACTGCGCTTCGATCATACCCTAGAGCTCAAGATGGAAGACTTTGACTTCGTCATGAACGTCAATGCTCGCGGCCCATTCATGATGTGTCAGGCGGCCATTCCGCACCTGCTCGAGACCAAGGGCTTTATCGTCAACATGTCATCCACCGCCGCCCTCGGCGCTCACGCCTGGACACTGGCCTACTCCGCCTCCAAGGGTGCACTGCTGTCGATGACCAAGTGTATTGCGGTGGAATATATGCTGCAGGGGCTCAACTGTAACGCCATCTGCCCCGGCGGCATCGAGACTCCAATGGTCGAGGCGGCCGCCCACCACATCCCCGAGGGCGCCGATGCCCGCCTGATGACCAAGGCCATGCTGCCCGACGGGTCTTTTGCGCCGCCATCAGACGTTGCCTCCGCCGTGGCCTTCCTGGCCTGCGAAGATGCCAACCACATCACCGGCGATCACCTCCGCCTCGATGGCGGCCTGATGACATAATCAGTCTGGGCGGTCATCAGGCCTACACTGCCTGACTACCGCCCCCCGATCCACACCACAACAGCGGTTCCACCGTCACGGCCTGTCATCCAGAGCCACGGGCTGATAGTGAGCCGCCTCCAGCCCAAGCTTATCAGGCACCACAGTACCCAGTGTTATCGACGACCAGGTGCCGGCAATAATGCCGACAAACAGTGCCGTGGAAAACCCCTGCAGCGAATCCCCACCCAGCAGCCACAGACAGGCGACTGTCGCCAGCGTGGTGCCCGAGGTGATCAACGTACGGCTCAGGGTAGCGCGTATCGCCATATCACTGATTTCATTTATTTTGCGGCCCGGCTCGGACAACAACGTCGAACGAATGCGATCGGCGATAATAATCGAATCGTTGAGTGAGTATCCGAGCACTGCCAAGACTGCAGCGAAGACTGTCAGGTCAAACTCCCATTGCATCAAAGCGAACAAGCCAAGCACCAGCATGACGTCATGCAGCAGCGCCATTAACGCCCCCGAGGCGAGCCGCCATTCGAAGCGAAAACTTAAATAGGCCAGGATACTGACCAATGCCATCAGCAAGGCCAACCCACCCTGCTCAACCAACTCCTCACCAACCTGCGGTCCAACAAACTCAGTTTTTAAAACCTCCAACTCACTGCTCAACCCGGCCAATGCCGTCTGGATAACAGAAATTTCTGTTTGAGCTTGTGTGGCCCCACCCTCGGGGGGACTATAACGTAACACCCAACGCCCCGGCTCGCCGGCACTGATAACACTGACGGTATCAGCCACGCTGCCAGCGAGAGCCGGTCGCAATTCTGCGGCGGTAACCGTGTGATCCAGTTGCACCTCGGTGACCACACCTCCGGTGAAATCCTGTCCCCAGTTCAAACCCCGTAAGCTCAAACTCATCGTGGCGATCAGTATCAGTCCAACAGAGATGAACGTGCCAATGCTACGCAGCCTAGTCATATCAAATTCATTGCGTTTCATCGCTACACCCTCAGTTGCTTATCGCTGTTACGGCCATAGGCCAAGTTAATCAGTGCCCTCGAGGCAAATACGCCGGTAAACATACTCGTCAGCAGGCCGAGACCCAGTGTCAGCGCAAAGCCCTGAATAGGACCGTTACCTATCCAATAGAGAATGGCCGCAGTGATCAGCGTCGTGATGTTGGCATCCAATATCGTGGCAAAAGCACTGTTAAAACCCTGATCAATCGCTACGGCAAAGCGCTTACCCTTCTCCAGTCGATCTTTAATGCGCTCAAATATCAATACATTGGTATCAATCGCCATCCCAATCGTCAGCACTAATCCGGCGATGCCCGGCAGGGTTAGCACGGCACCGGGAATCAGCGCCATCAAGCCGAGCAACATCACTAAATTGGCAGACAGCGCCAAGTTGGCAACCCAACCCAAGCGACGGTACCACAGCCCCATAAACAACAGAGAAATACTCATGCCTAATGCCAATGCTGCCATGCCATTTTCGATATTTTCAGCACCCAGACTGGGGCCAATAGTACGCTCTTCGATGATGCTGACAGGCGCAGTCAACGAGCCGGCACGCAGCAGCAGCGCCAGCTCTCGGCTTTTTTCCACCGAGTCGAGGCCGGTGATGACAAATCGATGAGCCAGTGCACTCTGAATGGTGGCAACATTAATAACCTCACTGTTTTTAACCGTATTGCCCCGGCTATCACGGCTGTATTCACTGAAGGCTGTCGCCATCGGCTTGCCAATATTCTTGCTGGAGAAATCACTCATACGGCGGCCGCCGGCGCCGTCCAGCGTGATATTGACCTCCGGGCGACCATACTCACCGATACCGCTGCGAGCATCAATAATGCTATCACCGGTCAGCACCGGACGATTAACAAGGCGGACACTGTCGCCATCACGGGTTTGCAATACCAACGGTCGAATCTCGCTGCCGTGTTCATCCAACTGGTAAAATGCCAGACTGGCAGTGGCACCAATCACCGATTTAGCGGCAGCGGGGTCTTGCACGCCGGGCAGTTCAATACGAATGCGTGCCTCTCCCTGGCGCTGCACCAGTGCCTCAGTAATACCCAGCTGCTCGATACGGCTGCGCATGGTTTGCAGGTTCTGCTCGACAGTAAGATTCCGAATATTAGTACGCTCCTCGTCGCGCAGACTGAGTTTAAGGTCATCACCATTACCCGCTCGCGCTTGCCATTGGGGGTAATCTTTGGCCAGCCATTGTTGGGCGAACTGCTTTGCCTCTGCATCGCGCAGCTTTAACTCAAGGGTGCCTGGGCCGCTAATGCCAACATGATTGCCGGCAAGCCCCTGGCCACGAAACTGCTGACGCAGGTTATCGGCCAATTGCTGGCTGTGACTGCGGTAAACTTCGTCGACGTCTACCTCCAGCAATAACTGCACACCGCCACGCAGGTCCAGACCCAATTTAATCGGGGAAAAACCCAGGTTGGTCAGCCAGGCTGGGGCAGCCGGCACCATTGCCAAGCTCAACGTGTCGGTGTGGGGCAAAAACTGTTGCAGCGTAGCTCTGGCCTCGCTCTGCTGCGTGTTTTCGACCAGTATTACTCGGGTTTCATCACCCTGTTGCAGAATATGTTTGACCTCAACCCCATCAGCCTGCAACAACTGTTGCAGCTCGACAACATTAGGCGATGATGATGGCGCGTGCCCGATCAGCACCGCCGCATTCTCGCCATACCAGCTGGGCAAGGCACTGAGAGCAGTAATAATCAGGGTGAAAATTAACAGGCCATATTTCCATGGCGACATTGAGTTTATCCGCCGTTTGGCAGTATTTGTTCGCATCTTTGATTCCCGATGTTCGGCCGCCAGCCAGCAGGGCTTATATCACCTACAGCGGGCAGAATTATCTCTGGTATGTTCAGGGAGCGACCACAGGGGCCGCGGAGAGATCAAACGGGAAAGGGAAACTGGCTGAGCCAGACATAAAGAAGATTGCTGTTTTTCCAACCTGCTCGCCGAGAGCTTGCAGGTGTCGAGAGTTGGTGAAGCGTCGTCGCTATGCCGCCATGGCTCAGCGGCTCATGAAATACCACGGCAGAGGTCGATGGCGACGAGTCAGTTTGAGGCTCTTGCGCTCTATAATTTGCTCGGTGGTGAGCCGTTCCGACGATCGGATTGACACTGATATCATGCTCAATGCCTTGACCCGCCAGCAACATGCCAACGTCACGATGGCTCTCGTTCGCATGAGCAGGGTGAAAAACGGCAAGGACAGAGAGGCAAATTCCCAAGCTGAGCAATAGCTTGAGAAGTGAAAATGGTTTTTGCACGGGTGTACTGTGCTGGCTATGCGAAATATTCACCGCGGTATACTAACAGATTTAGCAACAAAGAGCTGATTTTTTAACCATTATCAGACCTTATTTTGTTGTCACATCCCACGGCTGCTGCGTCCTCTAACCAGTCGTTAGGCAACGCCGTCAAGTCATTAACTGACGCTACTCAGCCACCCCATAGTCAAGTCTCTGGCCACGGCTGGTAAAGGATATATGTTGGCTGTCATCAGCCCCGATCATCACAGCCTCAAAAATGGGATTGGCCTCTTTACGCGGACTCGACCAGGTCACCAAAAAATTGGCCCCTGCCCCGCCGTCTACATCCGATAACTCAGACAAATATTTTGCCGTTGCCATGGCCGGCAGCAATAAAGGAGAAGAGACATACTCCCTTAGCATCTTTCCCCTGCTGTCATAATAGGCGACCGAATGAATAGTCAGTGGGGCTTCGGGGTCGGTATTTCTAACCGTCAGCGTGGTCTCTAACAACAACGCCTTACCGCCGCCGGTATAGACGTGAGAATAACTGGGGACGTAACTGTAATATTTATCCTGGCCTCTGACGCTCTCCGAAGCAGCCGCTGCGGCCTGCAATTGCAGAGCAGGCTCTTGGTAGTGCAATCTGTCTTCAATACCCTCGAATGATTCCAATAAATTGGCCAGATAAAAAACCATCGCGAGAACACAGAGCGGAGAGGCAATCGACAAAACCTGTAACAAGCGGTTATTCTTAGACATATTCACTAATCTTCCAATTAAAAACCTAGAGTAGTTGCATTAAAATAGTGACACAAGCCATCATCATAGCAACAATGCATACCCCATAGCCCCGACTAACCAACCACGTGGCGCCCTATTCTATCCACTTAATAATATGTTCCTGCATGCCATCCGGATGGACGTTGGCATCGGACAGCACCCTGCCCTTGATCGACACACCGGCTTCTATCACGGTCTGCGGGTCGCCGGAGATCAATGGGTGCCAGTCATACAGCGGCTTGCCCTCAGCCATTAAACGGTAGGCACAGGTGCTGGGCAACCAGTGAAACAGCGGGATATCCTCGAGCTTTAGCCACACGCACTCCGGCACCAGGGTATTGCGCTCCTGGTAGACGGTACACTGGCAGCTGTCATCATCCATATAACGACAGGCGACCTTGGTGTAATGCACCTCACCGGTGTCCTCATCCTCGAGCTTATGCAGGCAGCACTTGGCGCAGCCATCACACAAGGCCTCCCACTCGGCAGCGTTCATCTGCTCCAAGGTCTTGTGTTGCCAAAACTTTTCAGCCAGCTTTTCAGTCGTCACCAGACTCACTCCAATCAGTGGTTGAGGCGGTTATTCTGCGCCACGATGGCGGCGACTTCCTCGTCCATCGCCGGCGGCAATTGCAGGTAAAACCCTTTGTCTTCGAGTACCTCTAGCAGACGTTCACCAGTGAAGTTGGCAAATTTTTTCTCCGCAGTCACCACCAGTGTCATGGTTTTTTCCGCCTTGCCAAACATCTCGAGCAGCGGCGCAGGCACCCGCTCCATGGCATCGTCACGCTTGACGTAGATATACATCTCAGACTTCTTGCTGCTCTTGTAAACATCGCATAAAACTTTCATTAACCGGATACCCAAATTTGCCCTATAAAAACGCCGTCAACAGCCAGGCTGATGACGGCGCGTATTCTACGCTTTTTAGCGGCGACTGTTAACCTTTGTGCAGCTCGGCAATCAGTGCCTCGCCGATCATCTCGGCGCGCCAACCCTGAAGGCCCTCGGGCAGTGCGGCAACAGAGGTCGGTTGTTGGCGAACCAACTGTTCGATGTCTTTCTTTTTCAGTAACACCTCTATCGCCAGGCCATTTGCCTCCGCCGCACTGTTGGCCACGGTGCGCAGTTTTTTGCTCGCCGACATGGCATGAGGGCTCAATGGCTTAGGCAGCGCAGCCGGTAAATCGGTATCGTTGATCGCCGCCGCCTGACGCACAATAGCCGCTAATTTATCGCCGTTTTTATTGGCAAACGAGGCTGGAATACCCTGGATATTAGCCAACTCCTTTGCCGATTTTGGCCCGCGCTTGGCAATATCCCACAGCTGCGCATCTTTCAACCAGCGGCTGCGGGGAATATTTATCTGACGCACCCGCTGCTCACGCACCTCACACAGCTGCTGCAATATCGCCAGCTCGCGGCGAGAGAGTTTCCAGGCAGACTTCACCTTGAGGTAATAATTCTCGGCCTGCTGGGCTTGAAAATAGTTGTTCATCATCCGCTCACCCTCGGCGAGAATCCACTCGGTGCGCTGCAGTTTCTCGCTGCGGGCAAAGAGGATTTGGTAGGCCTCGAACAGGTGGCTGACATCCATTGCCGCATAAAGGCACTGGCTGTCGGTCAGCGGCCGTTTAAGCCAGTTCGAACGGGTCTCACCCTTGGGCACATCGACATCGAGTAGGATTTTCATCAGTGCCGAATAACCCAGTGAAAAGCTCTCACCCAGCAGCGCGGCAGCTATTTGACTGTCATACAGCGGTTGCGGTACCACACCCAGCAGCGTTTGAAATACCTCTAAATCTTCGGAGCAGGCGTGAAACACCTTGATCACAGTCTCGGCCTGTAACACATCGGCCAGTGGCTGCAACTCGGTCACCTGCAGCGGGTCGAGTAGATAGGTATTTTTGCCATCACAAATTTGAATTAACGCCGGCTTGGGGTAAAACGTGTCGGTGCGCATAAACTCGGTGTCGATGGCCAAGGCGTCTTGCTGTAACCATTGCTGCGCCAGCGTATCAAGTTGCTCGGCACTGTTAATCCACAGAAAATCTGACATAAATAATTTCTACTATTCCGTTGTGCATATGCATTATGATTCGATGACCTTACGACCCGCCAAGGCATGGGCCAGCGTGCCACCATCAATATATTCGAGCTCACCACCGAGGGGAACTCCGTGGGCAATACGGCTGACAATAACGCCGCGGGATTGTAGCTGCTCGGCAATATAATAAGCCGTGGCCTCACCCTCAACCGTCGGGTTGGTGGCCATAATCACCTCGGTGACCTGCTGTTCCTGCACCAGCGCCATCAGCTTGTCGACACCGATCTGCTCCGGGCCAACACCATCGATGGGCGATAGCCGCCCCATCAACACGAAATAACAGCCATTAAAGCCGCCGGCCTGCTCTATCGCCAGCACATCGGCCGGGGTTTCCACCACACAGAGCAGCTGCCGGTTGCGCTTCACCGACAAACATAACTGACAGGTATCCTGCTCAGTAAAAGTGCGGCATTGACTGCAGCGGCCAACACCGTCCATCGCTGCCGCCAGTACTTCGCTGAGCTGACGGCCGCCGTCGCGGTCACGCTCTAATAATTGCATGGCCATGCGCTGGGCTGATTTAGGCCCGACACCGGGCAGACATCGCAGAGAGGTAATCAGCTGTTCGATCAGAGGGCTAAAACTCATCGTTAAAACGGCATTTTAAAACCGCCGGGAATATCCATCCCACCGGTAATATCCTTCATCACATCCTGGCTCGCCGCCTCGACGCGCCGAACCGCATCGTTCACCGCCGCCGCCAGTAAATCCTCTAGCATTTCTTTGTCCTCAGACATCAGGCTGTCGTCGATGCTGACGCGCTTAACATCGTGACGACCCGTCATCACCACCTCAACCAGGCCGGCACCGGATTGACCGGCATATTCAGCCTCAGCCTGACGACGCTGCGCCTCAGCCATCTTCTCTTGCATCTGCTGGGCCTGTTTCATCAAGCCGCCCATTCCATCTTTAAACATAACGCTACTTCCTTTTTAACTCTGTTAACTCACCGACGTTAAGCGGGGTCGGTCATCACTGGGCGTATGCTTTCTGGCAACACCTCAGCACCAAATTGCTGTCTTAATAAGGCTATATTGGGGTCGTTATCGATTAACTCAACCGCCGCCCTCATCTGCTCGGCAAGATGACGACTACGCTGCTGCGCAGGACTCTCAGCCGTCAGCGCCCCGACGGTAATCTCGACACCGATTGGTGTCTGCAGGTAATCACTCAAGTGACCGGCCAGACGCTGTTTGTGTCCGTCGTTAAACAACGTCGCCTGGCTCTGGTCGAGGATGAAATCGGCCTGCTTGCCATCGAAGCTCTGCAATACACAGTTGGAGGCGATATTCCGTAACACACCGTTGAGCGGCATCTGTAAATACAGCTGCGACCAATGTTCGGCGGTCAGCGGTAATCGGTCTTCCACCGCCACCCGGTCGGCGCCCACTTTCGCCGCCGGCTGCGATACCGGCAACACTTCTGCCGGTGCCGTCTTGGCCAACATGTCGGCCACCGATGAAGCCGGTTTTTCAGCCTCAGCCGGAGTGTTGATTGCCACCGCCGGCTCAGGTTTTTCAATGACCTTTACTGGTTCAGACACCTGATCTACCGAGGCCACCATTTCCTTTAAGGAGTGAGAGGCGGCTTGGCGCATCAGGGTCTCGGCTTGAGCAACCACCCCCTGCGCCTCTTCAACAACCGGTGTCTCAACAACCGCGACTGGCTCGGCGAGTGCCGCTGGACTGGCCACCGTTTCCTCGATGGCTGTCGCAGCACTGACCACAGGCTTCGCGGCCTCAGGCTGAGTTTCCCACGGCGGTGTATCACTGGGCTTTGATGCGACCGGCGTGGGTTCAATCTTTTTTACTGCAGCTGTCTCCTGCGGCGGGGCAGCCTGCTCGATAATGGGTTCTGCGGCGGGGGCCTCTGCCGCTGTCTGCGCCAAGGTTTGCTGTGGCAGTTCGGCGACACCGACCGGCTTAAAGGCCAGCATCCGCAGTAATAACATTTCAAAACCGGAACGGGCATCGGGCGCCATCGGCATGTCGCGACGACCGGCCAGGCCCATTTGATAGAATAATTGCACATCCTCAGCCGTCATCTGCGAGGCCAGCTCGATGATGCGCTGTCGATCACCGTGGCTGTTGTCGAGCGCCGCAGGAACAGATTGAGCGATAGCCAGACGGTGCAAGACACTGAGCATCTCCTCCAACGCCGAGCCAAAGTCGGCGGCATGCTCGGCCATCAAGGCGACTTCCGCCAGCAATTGTGCGCCGTTCTGCGCCGCCAATGCCAACAGCAAGCGATACACCGCATGTTGATCGATGGTGCCTAACATCATCGTCACATCATCGGCACGCACCTGGCCGGAGCCATAGGCAATGGCCTGATCGGTGAGACTGAGAGCATCACGCATACTGCCTTCGGCGGCGCGGCTTAGCGACCACAGCGCCTGCTCATCAAACTCGATCTGCTCTTCACCGAGCACATAATCGAGGTGTTTGACGATACGCTCGGGCGACATATTCTTGAGGTTAAACTGCAGGCAGCGGGACAATACGGTCGCCGGCAGCTTCTGCGGATCGGTGGTTGCCAGCAGAAACTTCACGTGTGGCGGCGGCTCTTCCAGGGTTTTTAACAGCGCGTTGAAACTGCTGTTCGATAGCATGTGCACCTCATCGATCAGGTACACCTTATAACGCCCCGCCGTCGGCGCATATTGGACGTTATCGAGTAACTCGCGGGTGTCTTCGACCTTGGTGCGCGAGGCCGCATCGACCTCAATCAAGTCGATAAAACGCCCCTCGGCAATCTGCTGGCAGGGGGAGCACTCACCACAGGGGGTTGAGGTCACACCTTTGTCGCAGTTTAAGCACTTGGCTAAGATCCGCGCAATAGTGGTTTTACCGACACCACGGGTGCCGGTAAACAAGTAGGCATGGTGTAATCGATTGCGGTCTAAGGCATTGATGAGCGCCTTGAGCACATGCTCTTGACCGGCCATTTCGCTAAAGCTTTTTGGTCGCCACTTACGGGCGAGTACCTGATAGCTCATTGAGTCTCTGACATCCTGGGTAGATGATTGAAAATAACAGTCTATTCTACACAGTCACTACCAAAACAGAAGCGCTAAACAGCGATATCAAAGGCAATAATAGCGGCTCTAACCAACACCGTTGCAGCGCTGGCAATCAGGCCAGTACTTTGAAGCCTCGGTCGGTCGCCATCTGGCTCAGCAGCGCCATCTCACTTTGCAGCGGCGGCTCGGTGGCAATCAACTCATAGGGCTCGTTCATCACCTGCCATTTGTGCACACCCAACTGGTGATAAGGCAGTAATTCAATCAATTCCAAACAGTGCCGTTGGGCTTCGATAATATCCAGCAGAGTCTCGAAATCATCGGGGGCGGTAGTCCAACCGGGCACCACCACGTGACGCAGCCAGTGACGCTGATTACGCTCAGCCAATAACTGCGCAAAGTCCAGTACCGGCGCATTGGAAACCTTGGTCAATTTCAGATGTTTTTCCGGGTCGGCCTGCTTCATATCGAACAGCACCAAATCCGTCGCATCCAACAGGCGGTTCAACAGTTTTGGCTCAACCACCTTCATAAACCCATTGGTATCGAGACAGGTATCGATACCCTCTTTACGACAGGCCTCAAACAGTTCGGCGACAAAGGCCGCCTGCAACAGCGGCTCACCACCGGAAACCGTCAAGCCGCCGGTTTTGATAAAAGGTTTGACCGAGCGCAGCTTGCTCATGATGTGTTCAACGCTATATTCAATTCCGCCCTTGGCACTCCAGGTATCGGGGTTGTGACAGTACAGACAGCGCATTTCGCAGTGTTGCATAAACACCACAAAACGTAAGCCCGGCCCGTCGACAGTACCAAAGGAATCGATCGAATGAATACGCCCAACAGTCATCAACAACCTCCTTGAAAACTCAGCCAATTAACCACAAAACAGCCCCCGCAGGCGAGGGCTGCCGTACACCTCTACATCTTAGAAGTAAAGGTCCGCGAGATCACTTCCAACTGCTGCTCACGGGTGAGTGAGTTGAAGCGAATAGCATAACCCGACACGCGAATCGTCAGCGACGGATACTCTTCGGGGTGATCCATTGCATGCACCAGGGTATCACGGTCGAGTACGTTGACGTTGATGTGCTGACCGCCCTCGCGCTCTGCGGTGTGATGGAAATACCCGTCCAGCAAGCCCACGAGGTTGTCGATGCGCCCCTGCTCGGTCTTACCCAGCGACTCGGGAATCATGCTGAACGTATAGCTAATACCATCTTTGGCCGAACTGTAAGGCAGTTTTGATTCGGAGCTCAACGAGCTGATCGCACCCTCAACATCACGGCCATGCATGGGATTGGCACCCGGTGCAAAGGGCTCGCCAGCACGACGGCCATCGGGGGTGTTACCGGTCTTCTTACCGTAAACAACGTTCGAGGTAATGGTCAAGATCGACTGCGTTGGCTCGGCATTGTTGTAAATATGGTTGCTGCGAATCTTGGCCATAAAGCGCTCGACCAACTCACAGGCAATGTCATCGACACGGGCATCATCGTTACCAAACTTAGGGAAATCGCCCTCTACCTGGTAATCGACGGCCAGGCCGTTGTCATCACGAATCGCCTTGACCTTGGCAAACTTCATCGCCGACAGTGAATCCGCGGCAATCGACAAACCGGCAATGCCGCAGGCCATGGTGCGGTGAATATCGCGATCGTGCAATGCCATCTGCACGGCTTCATAGGCGTATTTATCGTGGCTGAAGTGAATACAGTTGAGGGCGTTAACGTAAGTCTTCGCCAGCCAATCCATCATGCTGTCGAGGCGTTGATCGACCTCGGCATAGTCGAGGTACTCACTGGTCACAGCATCCGCCTTGGGTGCTACCTGCTTGCCGCTCATCTCATCGACACCGCCATTGATGGCATACAGCATGGTCTTGGCCAGGTTGGCGCGGGCACCAAAATACTGCATTTGCTTACCAATAATCATTGGCGAGACACAACAGGCGATGGCGTAATCGTCGCTGCCAAAGTCCTCACGCATTAAGTCATCGTTCTCATACTGAATAGAGCTGGAATCGATAGAGACCTTGGCGCAGAACTTCTTGAAACCCTCAGGCAGGCCTTCGGCCCACAGCACCGTAATATTTGGTTCGGGCGATGGCCCCATATTGTAGAGGCTGTGCAGGAAGCGGAATGAGTTCTTAGTCACCAGCGTACGGCCATCCAAGCTCATACCGGCGACAGACTCTGTTGCCCAAATAGGGTCGCCAGAGAACAACTCGTCGTATTCAGGGGTGCGCAAAAAACGCACCATACGCAGCTTCATAATGAAATGATCGACCATTTCCTGCGCCTGCTGCTCACTGATAACACCCGCCAGCAAATCACGCTCAATAAAGATGTCGAGGAAGCTAGAAACACGTCCCAACGACATCGCCGCGCCGTTTTGCGACTTGATCGCCGCCAGGTAACCCATATAGGTCCACTGTATCGCCTCTTGGGCACTGTTGGCAGGGCGAGCAATATCACAGCCGTAAGTCGACGCCATTTCTACCAGCTCGACCAGCGAACGCATCTGCTCGTTGAGCTGTTCGCGGGTCTTCATCAGCTCCTGTGTCAGTGAGGCGGTATCGCTGTCGGCCAACTCGCGACGTTTCTCTTCGATCAGCAGATCAACACCATAAAGGGCAATGCGACGGTAATCGCCGATAATACGGCCACGGCCATAGGCATCGGGCAGACCGGTCAGCACACCGGATGAGCGACAGGCACGAATCTCCGGGGTATACATGTCAAACACACCCTGGTTGTGGGTCTTGCGGAACTTGCTGTAAACCTCAGACACCACTGGATCAATAGTACGACCGTAAGCGGCAGCCGAGCTCTCGACCATGCGCACACCGCCATTGGGCATCATGCCGCGCTTGAGTGGCGCCTCGGTTTGCAGGCCGACAATTTTCTCCAGCTCAGCATCGATATAACCGGCGGCATGGGAGGTAATTGTTGAGACTTTTTCGGTATCAAAATCGACTGGCGCGTGGGTTTCGTTCTCCTGGCGAATACCCTGTTGAACCGTCTGCCAAAGTGCATTGGTCGCATGGGTTGCCGGCGCTAAGAATTGGTCGTTACCCAGATAAGGCGTGTAATTTTGCTGGATAAAGTCACGAACGTTGACCGCCCCACACCAATCACCTGCATTAAAACCGGCCCACTCGCTTTTCAGTATTTTTATTGCTGCATTCATCACGACGCCTCAAAAACTACGATTATGTATTCTGCCACTGCCGTACCCGTTGATCTCTTCGAAGAAAGGCCGTAACACGATTAAGTTGTGAGCTGATTCTCCGCCTAAGCCCACGGTCACGCCTTGATGTACATCAATAACCATATTGTTTTGAAACCGATTTAACTCAACAACTGTTGAGCAAATTAACGGGTGCTTAAACAACCGTAATCATTAACCACCGGGCACTAGGTTTTACTACCTATAAATTATCGATAAAAACAATAAAGCATTATAAAACAGTAAGATAAGTAAATGTTATCAATATATACATAAGAATCAGTAAATTGCTCTGCAGCACCGATACGATTGATGCAGATCAAGCTTGAGACGATAATAAATCATTATACTACGCCATCAAATCACGCCGAAAATTACAGGATTCAACAATTGAACGCCGACCTTAAACGTGAGCACTCTTCACCTCAAGCCGCCAATACAATGGCCGCCACTCCGTGCAATATTGAGCCCCTGACCCCCGTTGCCATCGCCCGCAAAGCCGAGCAATACGCCATTTTAAAAACCGGGCGATCAGTTGGCTGTGCCTTTTCTTTGGCCATCAGTGCTGGTGCCTTTATTGCCCTGGCCTTTATCTTTTACGTGTCGGTGACCACCGGCAATGGCGACATGGGATGGGGAATACAGCGACTGATCGGCGGCCTCTGCTTTAGCATGGGCATTATGCTGGTCATCGTGCTCGGCGGCGAGCTATTCACCAGCACCGTACTGAGTGCCGTGCCTCGGGCCAGCGGGATGATCAGTACTGCACAGATGCTGAAAAACTGGACGATTGTCTACGCTGGCAACCTGGTCGGCGCACTGGCCATGGTGGCCTTGATGATGCTGGCCAAGCAGTACATGCTGGCCAACAGCCAGTGGGGCGTGACGGCATTAAACATTGCCAGCCACAAGCTTGAACACAGCTTTAGCCAGGCCGTGGTACTGGGCATTCTGTGTAATATTCTGGTCTGCCTCGCTATCTGGATGGCCTATGCCGCCCGAACCATGATGGAGAAGGCCTTTATCGTTATGCTACCCGTCGCCATGTTTGTTGCCGCCGGCTTTGAGCACTGCGTTGCCAACATGTTTATGATTCCCCTGGGCATTGCCATCCAGCATTTTGCCCCGGCCGAGTTCTGGCAGGCCGCCGGCGTCAGCGCCGACCACTACGCCCACCTCAACATCCCCAACTTTATCAGCCTCAACCTGATCCCTGTCACGATTGGCAACATCATCGGTGGCGCCGGCATTGTCGGCCTTGGTTACTGGCGCCTGGCCATCCCCGAAGGCACTGCCTCGCCAGCACCTACACCGACCACTGCCAGCCAACCACCCCTTAAACCACAGCACAGCACTCGCTAAAGCTAAACCAGCGAGTACGACAGCAAAAGGCCGCCGACAATTAATCGTCGGCGGCCTTTTTATTGCACCACAAAACACATCAGCTAACGGGTGTGTTCACAACAGCAGCAGAATCACAGGGCAGCCACAGAGACAAATCAAGTGCGGCCGCCTCGTTAACAGCAATCATAAATCAAAGACCTGACCCTAGTTTTTGTTTTAGTACCTTTAGTTACTCTTAGTTTGCTTCTCAACCCAGACCTTGAAAATACAAGTGTCGAAGTTACTCCCCTTTGTAGATGGCTCAAAGTAATCAAACCTCACTAGCATACCGGGCTTAAGGAATACCTCTTGATCTTCATCATTTACATAATATAGGCCATCAAAAGTCCTTATACATCTATAGTCACTTCTCGGCCTAATCGCGCCAACCACTTCACCATCAATAATCAAACGGCCCTGATTGGGGCCAGTATGGCCGTTAAAAACGCCTTGTTTAGTCTCAAAACGACCACTATCCACAATTTCTTCTAACGATTTCGCCATAGAATTCAGGTTGCTTTCATGCAGCCAATAAAATAAAAATGGGACGATTGCTAATAGAAATAACTTTAACCAGTTCATCCTCCTATGCCAATTATCTTTGTCCACAGCGATACACAGGGCAAATATAGTACTCAGCGTCAGTTGCGTTATTATAACGCCATCTGACCTTATGATTGGATAAGTGGGTATGGTTGGCGAAAAAATCAATTCAAACATCTATTCATCACCAAAAATCTTAAAAGGGATATTCATCAAACCATACGCAACTTTATTAATATTTGAGTATTTCAGATTGATGCCATCAAATCTATTTGACAATTCCAACCCCTCCAGACAAATGGGGTCAGGTCTTCGATTTATGATACACACGCTGGCGTTATTTAAGCCCATAGCGGGCGACAGGTGTTTTCTGGTCATTTAATGGTCTGCTGTTTTTATTCTTTATTGGCTTGAACGGCGTATATTCCAGCGGAATATGACGCCTCAAAAGAGATCGACAATCATAAATCAAATAAATCAAAGACCTGACCCTAGTTTATCTTCTTGGGCCGCAGCACAGCAACCGCTAAACCAGCGGGTAAGGCTGAAAATTAGCTCACGTGTGAACCGACAACGGAGAAGGACGCACAGCAATATATTGGCGCAATATAATAGACGCTACAAATGAAGATGATGAGACGGTCGAACAAAAATGAGGGTAACGCTGAGGGGGAGTTTGGGTGGCGGCATCAGCCACATCCCGGCACATGAGTCGATAACTACCGTTGCTCCCTTCCAGGCCTGGCGGAGTTTGCTATCTATCATTGCGGGAGGACCGATGCCACCATAACAATCACTTCAAGCTATTGGCTCAAAGCGACGGCGATTATGCTGAAATCGTGGGCTTATTGCAAGCGATTAAGTGAAAAAAGATGTTCTTTACGCTATAAATAACCGTTAGATCATGTGCCGAAAAAGTGCAATGGGTAGCAACAGAGTTATTAATAACAAGTTACCAATTCCTAACACAGTCCTGCTTGTGTCAAGCTGCAAAATAGAGTGAAATTAATGTCAACAGATGTGGCCAAACTTTAACGTAACCCCATCGATAAAGATAACAAGCCTCTCTATAGCCACGATTCAATTCAGAGTGATTATTATGCGTTTCGCTTACAACCCTTGTATGCCAAGCCCCGAGCTGTATGCCCCCCTTGCCGTTACCGCCGAAGAACACAACTTCTCCGCCATCACCCTGCCCGACAGCATCTGCTACCCAAAAGTCGCCGACACAAAATACCCCTACAATGCCGACGGCTCACGCAACTTCCTCGAAGACCTGGCCTTTATGGACCCGTTCACCGCCATTGCCACCATGGCCGCGGTAACGTCAAAAATTGAGTTCACCACCAGCGTGTTGAAAATGCCGATTCGCAACCCGGTATTACTGGCCAAGCAAATCAGCTCTCTGGCGGTCATTACCAACGAGCGCATCGCCCTCGGTATGGGTCTTAGCCCATGGGAAGAAGATTTCCAGATCTGTGGCGAGCGCTGGGAAAAGCGCGGCAAGCGAATGAACCAGATGTTCGAGATTGTCCGCGGCCTGATGACCGGCGACTATTTTGGTTACGACAGTGAGTTCTATCAAATTCCCGAGTGCAAGATCTGCCCGGTGCCGAGCAAGCAGGTGCCCTTATTATTAGGCGGCCACGGTGACGTAGCGCTGAAACGTGCCGCTCGTATTGGCGACGGCTGGATTCATGCCGGTGGCGACATCGACAGCCTAACACCGCTGATTACCAAGATTAATCAGCACCGCAAGGATTACGGCACCGATGACAAAGACTTCCAGATTCATGCGATTACCGCCGACGCCTTCAGCGTCGACGGCGTTAAAAAGCTCGAAGACTTGGGTGTTACCGAGTGTATTGTTGGCTTTAGAAACGCCTATGCGGGCAAGCCGGATACGGCAACCCTGGAACAGAAACAGGCAGAGTTAAAATGGTTTGCCGACGAGATTATCGCCAAGGTCTAACCGCTAAACCACACGCCCGTGCAGCCCTGCTGCACGGGTGAGCCCTGCTCGATGGCTACATATCGAGGGTATGTATCAACACCTCTTTAATAATAAAGCCCAACACCCCCAGACCCAATGCACCAAAAATAATAAAACCGCCAAATTTTCCCGCGTTCGAATCTTTCATTAATTTGTACATAATGAAAAACATGTACAAGATTAAGCCGCCGACCAGGATGGTTACCGAATAATTGGCAAACGCTTCTTCGCTCATGGTTACCTCTATAATTACCGCCGAAAGTACAAGGCTGCAGTATATCGCAACTGCTCTTCGCTTGCTAAGTGGCCCCAGAGAGCTCGACCAGCTCAACAGTGATCAATTCTGTCACTAAGTTAAACATTTTTTGCCATTGTTGAACCCCGACAATCATTGAATACTGAGTCTATCGATTGAGCGTTCCGTCCTGTTAACGACAGGCCGCTCTGTTAAAGCACAATAACAGCAACAAGATAGACAACCGTAATAGGGATTCATATGCGTACAGAACTCTGCAAAAAACTCGATTTAGAGAGCCCAATCTTTGCCTTTACCCACTGCCGCGATGTTGTTGTCGCCGTCAGTAAAGCCGGCGGCATTGGTGTCCTCGGTGCGGTAGGGTTTTCACCGGATAAGCTGCGCGAAGAACTGGACTGGATCGACGCCCATATTGGCGACAAGCCCTACGGTGTCGACGTGGTAATCCCACAGAAATATGAGGGCATGGGCGAGATGGATCCGGCCAAGCTGGAAGAGATGATTGCCGCCATGGTCCCCCAGGAACATCATGACTTTGCCGCCAAACTAATGTCTGAACACGGCGTGCCCGAATGGCCCGATGCCGACGACAAAATGGGCATGCTGGGCTGGAGCGAAGCCGCTGCCAGCCAGTTGATTGACGTTGCTCTCGAGCGCCCTAATTGTCGCTTAATCGCCAATGCGCTCGGCACCCCGCCGGCTGATATTATCAAGCGTATTCAGGATTCAGGCCGCTTAGTTGGCGCCCTTTGTGGCCGCGTCAAGCAGGCGGTGCAGCACAAGGAAGCTGGCCTCGATTTCATCATTGCCCAGGGCGGCGAAGGCGGCGGACACAGCGGTGACGTGGGCTCTATCGTGTTATGGCCGCAGATCATCGAAGCGGTTGGCGATGTGCCGGTACTCGCCGCCGGCGGTATCGGTAACGGCAAGCAAATGGCCGCGGCCATGTGTCTCGGCGCCGCCGGTGTTTGGACCGGTTCACTGTGGTTAGCGGTTGAAGAAGCCGAGGCTGAGCCGGCACAAAAGCAGTCTTACTTCGACGCCACCAGTGAAGATACTATTCGCTCGCGCTCATGGACCGGCAAGCCCTGCCGCATGCTGAAAAACGACTGGACAGAGGCCTGGGCCACCGAGGGTAACCCCGAGCCACTGGGCATGCCGCTACAGGGTATGGTCACCGGCGATGCGATTCGTCGTACCCACCACTACGCTGGCAAGGGCGACTGTCAAAAGGTTGCCTTTAACCCGGTTGGCCAGGTTGTTGGCCAAATTAACAATGTCGAATCGACCCGCGGTGTCATCGAGCGCCTACTCAACGAGTATGCCGACAGCATCGAACGCGTTAACGGCTTGTTCGAAGAATAAGACTGTTTAACGCCCATAAAAAAGCCCTGCGACAGTGATGTCGCAGGGCTTTTTTTGTGCCGCTGAATGAATAGAGCAGCTACTTTACAGCGGCGAATAACTCCGGGTTTTCGATCAACATGGCACGCACGGTGTCGACAATGACCTGGGTTTGTCGATCGACCTCAACATTCACCCGGCTGCCCACCGGCTTATCACCATGGGTGGTCTCACGCAGAGTTTCGGGGATTAGGCAAACCGTCAGATGACACTGCGCTCTATCCACTCGCGCCACCGTCAGGCTGCAACCATTGAGACCAATAAAGCCCTTGTGAAAAATATAAGGCATGAGTGCGCTGTCGGCACGGTAGGTGATCTCGTAGTTATACTCACTCTCCTCGATAGCCACCACCTCGACGGTGCCATCGACATGACCAGAAACGTTGTGACCACCAATCTCAGCACCCTGCTTGGCCGAGCGCTCGATATTCACCCAGCTACCCGCCTGCAATTCACCCAGCGTGGTTAGACGCAGCGTTTCCGCCATCACATCAAAGCTAACCTGCTGCTGATCTATTTCCGTGACGGTTAAACAGACGCCATCCATGCCGACGCTGGCGCCGATAACCAAGTCCACCAACAGGTGCTCTGGCAGGTCAATTTTCAATCGGTTCAGCCCGTCTAAACGCTCTACGGATGTGAGGGCAAAACGCCCCTGAACAATACCTGTATACATCTTTATCGACTCCCTAGTCTTTCACTGTCGATCACGTCTCTGGCGCGATCTTTTAACTCAACGAGCGACATTGTCGCCACATCTTCCACACTGATCGGTGGGTGAACATGCATTGTTGCCCGACCAAAGGCCGGGATATAACCGCCAATAGGAAGAATCGACTGTGTGCCATTAATCGTCACCGGCAACACCGGCAGCTCAAGGTTCTTGGCCATCACAAACGCACCTTTCTTAAACGGCAAAAGCTCACCTGAATGCGACCGCGTCCCCTCTGGAAAAAACAACACAGAGACACCGGGCTGCAGGGTTTTCTTGAGGTTTTTAAGCTGTTTAACCGCCGCCTCAGAGTTACTGCGGTCGAGAAAGATATGCCCCATCGCCGAGCAGGCCCAACCAATGATTGGCACGTGGCGCAACTCTTTCTTCATCACCCATTTTAAATCTAAATCGAGCCAGCCGTAGAGGGCGAGAATGTCATATTGCGAGGTATGATTGACCACCACAACATAGCTTTGGCTGCCGTCAAAATTGTCGCTGCCACTTAAATCTAACTTCGCCGGCAACAGGTAAAAACCTAATCTCGCCCAGGGGCTGGCAATATAGCGGCTGGCCAGACGCTGACTGAACAGGCACAGCAGCAGACAACCCGGCAACATCAGCAGCGACAGCGCGATATAGAGTGGAATAAAAACAAGTGCACTAAAGCACTGATGCAGCCAACGCAGCATGCCTAACCCCTTGTATCGAAATAATAAGTACTGCGAATCAGCTTAACCATAGTTCTTATCACTGACAAACGGGTTGGTCTTGCGCTCATGGCCAAAGGTCGAATTAGGGCCATGACCGGGAATAAAACTCACCTCATCGCCCAACGGCCACAGCTTTTGTTGAATCGAGGCAATCAGCTGATCGTGATTACCTCTGGGGAAATCAGTGCGACCAATAGAGCCTTGAAACAACACATCGCCAACCATTGCCAGCTTGCTCTCGCGGTGGTGGAAGACAACATGGCCTGGGGTGTGGCCGGGGCAAAATAACACCTCGAGGCTCTGCTCACCAAACTGCACTGTCTCACCATCCTCCAGCCAACGATCGGGAGTAAAGGCTTGAACGGCGGGAAAGCCCATCGCCTCACAGCTGTCAGGCAACTGTTGAATCCAAAATTCATCCTCTTTGTGTGGCCCCTCTATCGGCACACCAAAATCTTGCCGCAACTGGTCGGCACCGGAGCAGTGATCGAGGTGACCGTGGGTGAGGAATATTTTCTCCAGCTCAACATTGAGCTGTTTCAAGGCGTCTTTGAGGCGGTCGACATCACCACCGGGGTCAACCAAGGCCGCCTTACCGGTTTTTTCACAGACTAAAATAGAACAATTTTGCTGAAAGGCCGTTACCGGCACAATTGCGACTTTTAAACCCATAAAACACCTGACTGACCACACAAAAATTGAACGTTCGATTTAGCCGGCTAATGTAACATAACTCGACAGATAAGTTATACGCTGCCGAGGCAGTTTAATCTGATTGTTGGCTCTGTTGCTGCAGATTCCACATGGCAAAATAATGCTGTTTTAAGGCCAATAATTGTTGGTGACTGCCCTGCTCAACCACTCTGCCCTCATGCAGCACGACGATATTATCGGCATCGACTATCGTCGATAAACGGTGGGCAATCACCAAGCTGGTATGGTCTTTTGCCACCGACGCCAGCGCCGCCAAAATTGACTGTTCCGAGCGGCTATCCAGTGCCGATGTGGCCTCATCAAAAATCATTATCTGGGGCTTTTTTAACAGCATTCGAGCAATCGAAACCCGTTGTTTTTCACCGCCAGAAAGTTTCAGCCCCCGCTCGCCTACCATGGTCTCCAGACCGTCGGGCAGCTTGGCGATAAACTGCGTTAAATCGGCATGTGCTATCGCCTCGGCAAGCTCCTCATCACTGCAAGTCGGGTCACCATAACGCAGATTAGCCCCCAAGGTTTCGTTAAACAGTACAGTATCCTGCGGCACCACACCAAGCTGCTGGCGCCAATCATCAACATCGAGTTGATTGATGTTTTCATCACCGAATCGCACCGCCCCACTGTCGACATCGTAAAAACGAAATAACAACCGACCCAGCGTCGACTTGCCCGAACCACTGCTGCCCACCAGCGCCACCTTACTGCCCTTGGGAATATCGAAGCTGACATTATTCAACACCTTGCGCCTGCCATCATAGCTAAAGCTGACCCGGTCGAAGCGCAACGCATCAAAGTCATCGGCCACCGCCAAAGGCTGCGGACAGATGGTTAGTTTCGAGCGGTGACCTAACAGCTTAAACATCGATTCCACATCGATCAGACAACGACGCACTTCACGATAGATAAAGCCCAAAATATTCAGCGGCATAAACACCTGCAATAAGAAGGCATTGACCATGGCTAAATCACCCAGTGTCATGGCACCACTGGCGACTCTCGCCGCCGCCAAGTACATCACCGCCGTCACCGATACGGCGATAATCAGCGCCTGACCACTGTTTAATGCCGCCAAACCTAAGTGATTGGTCACCTTGGCATCTTCACGACGACGCAAATCCTGCTGGTAGCGCTCCGCCTCATAGGCCTCGTTATTAAAATATTTAACCGTTTCAAAATTGAGCAGGCTGTCGATGGCCCGCGTATTTGCCTTGCTGTCCTCGGTATTGGCACGGCGTACAAACCGGCTCCGCTTATTGGTCATCCAGACAGAAAATACGACGTAGGATACCACTCCGGCAACCACTACCACGGCAAACACCGGGTCGGTGGTCACCGCCAAAATCCAGGCCACCATAATCAACTCAATTACAATGGGCGCCACACTGAACACTATCGAACGCAACAGAAAACTAATGCCGCTGGTACCGCGCTCCATATCGCGGCTGAGCGCCCCTGTTTTACGCTCCAGGTGAAAACTCAGGTCGAGGCGATGCAGATGATTGAATAACTTAATCGATATTTCACTGAGAGTACGCTCGGCCACTCGACCAAAGACGGCATCGCGTAATTCACCAAACAGCACCGCTGAAAAACGCAGGGCGCCATAGCCAATCACCAGCGCCAGCGGTATGGCCATCGGGGTTAACATCGACACCGCCTCTGGCGGCAGCTGACTCTGATCGAGCGCATCGACAATATATTTCAACGACACCGGGATCAGCACATTGGACGCCTTGGCACAGACTAATAACAACAAGGCAAACAACACTCGACCGCGATAGCTCCACAAATAAGGGAATAAGCCACGAATAACCCGCCAATCGGCCTTGGCGTTGTCATCGGTTTGAGAGGCCATATGGCGCATAAAAACTCCTGCAAGTAAATGTTGCCCCTGGCAGGAGCTAACATTCAAGCTGTACTAGAATGAGATTAACATTTGATAATACAAAGAATAACATGCTTAACCAGACCACAGGCGATAATAAAAAAACAGCGCTAATCCTATCGGGTGGTGGCGCACGCGCCGCCTATCAAGTTGGCGTACTGAAGGCAACAGCGGAACTTTTTCCCAGCCGCAGCCACAACCCATTCTCGATTATCACCGGCACCTCAGCTGGCGCCATCAATGCCGTCGCCCTGGCCGCCAGCGCCAACAATTTTCGCCTGGCGGTGAAAAAGGTCGAGCGGATTTGGCATCATTTAGAGGTCAATAAAATTTATAAGGTTGGCCATTGGCAGCTATTATCCAGTGCCTCTAAGCTGATATTTTCCTTTGCCAATCAGGGCAAGGGATTACGAAAGCCAGTCGCACTGTTAGACACCACACCGCTGCGTCAACTGCTGACCCAGAGCATCCAATTTAAGAATATTGATCGACGCATTAACGATGGCTATCTCGATGCCGTCAGTGTCACTGCCTGTGGCTACACCTCCGGTGAATCCGTGTGTTTTTTCCAGGCAAAAGCGGGAACAGAGAATTGGTGTCACCTGCGCCGGCGTGGCATCCATGACCAACTAGGCGTCAATCACCTGCTCGCCTCATCGGCGATACCGGCACTGCTACCAGCGCAAATTATTAAGCGAGAATATTTTGGTGATGGCGCCTTGAGGCAGCTTGCCCCGATCAGTGCGGCACTGAATTTAGGTGCTCAACGGGTAATGATTATTGGAGTGGGCGCCAAACATGGCGATGATGAAGCCACGCAGTCGTACAACACACCGTCGATTGCCCAGATGATAGGCCATGTATTTAACAGCGCATTTATCGATGCTCTCGATAACGACATCGAACACCTGATCGCCATCAACGATATGATTGCCACGATGGAAAACGAAACTCCCCATTTAGTTACGCAGCAGAAAAAGAAAATTGGATTATTGATGATTAACCCGAGTATCGACATTGATGACCTGGCCATGGAACACTTTGACAGCCTGCCAAAATCGATGAAGTTAGCACTCAAGTTAATTGGTGCGACGAAGCAAGGCGGCGGCGCCAGCATTGCCAGTTATTTGCTATTTCAAAAGGAATTTTGCCGTGATCTTATTGAACACGGCTATCGAGATGCGATGAATCAAAAGCTAGATATCATCGATTTTTTTAACAGTTAAGCCAGTTACTCTCCAACACCGACGAACTCATAGCGAGGATAAGAGGAATCAAGGGTTTGCTGGTGACCACAGATAACACAGATATGGTCGATACCTTGTCGCTCAACGGCCTGGCTTGGATCTTCCATCATCATGCCGTGATTACATTTATCACAAATGTAGTTCACCTCCAGCGGCGTCACAGGGCGCTTAGTCTCGGGCATAGCTACTTACTCCAAATATACATTGAAAACTGAACCGTCAAATCGACCTGTTCAGCGCTTAAACATCATGCTGTAAAATTTTGCGCCAAGCAACCACATTAGCCGGCCCGTGCTTTCGCAGAATATAATTTCTGACCATGCGTACCAGCGGATTATTGCCCTTGGACGCCAGATTAATGACTTTATTCGACTCATTAATCACCCAGCCCAGACGCGCCAACCTGGCCGCCTTAAACTGCGCCAATGCCTGTTCTATCGAATCTTGTTGCAACGCCGCAGACAACGCCAACACATCCTCAACCGTCAGGCCAACTCCCTGCTGCAGACTGGGCGGGCAACCATGCAGGGCATCACCAATAGCGACGATACGGCCGCTGTAAACTTCTCGACTAAGCACCGACTCTAAACGCCCGGTAATAATGCCTTCGGCTTGATCAATCACTCGGCGTACATCGGGACAATAGTGAGCAAATAGCTGCTGCAACAGGGGCTGAGCATCGGCGTTGGTATAATGTTGATGCTTGTCGGCCGCCTGCGCATAACAATACACCTGGCCATTAGGCAATGGATATAACATAAAGGCATCGGTGCGACCAATATAGTACTGAGGCTGCAGCTGCGGCAAGGGCGTATCGACAATGAAACGCCAACAGCCTACCCCTAAGTCCATCGTGCCACGTTTGGCGAATTGACGATCACGAGTCGAACTGTGTATACCATCGGCTGCAATGACTAAGTCATAACGATCACTGTCACCGTTATTCAAGGTGATGGAGATATTGCTGCTGTGGTTGATTGTCTTGACCGGGTAACAGTCAAAGCAAATATCATCGAGTATATCTCGGCCAATAATCTCCACTAAATCTCGGCGAGGCAGCGCCACAAAGGGCTGGCAATTTAAGGGCGGTTCCAGCAGTGATGCCGTGGTGATAACCTCGCCACCGGGCTTGAGATAACTGACACGTTCAACCACCTGCGCAGCTTGCACTACCGTATCTTTCAGGCCAAGCGCTTGCAAACCTTCTATTGCGTTAGCGGGCAAACAGATGCCTGCGCCCTCGTCGCTGAGCCTTGCCGCCTGATCGATAATCTTATAACCAATACCTGCCCGTTTCAGCGCTGTCGCCATCAACAACCCAGCAATACCCGCGCCGACTATTAACACCTTATAATTTGCTATAACCCACCCCTGTTAAATTTCTTATTCTTATAACTTTTAACATACAGCAAGGAAAAACCCCGCTCAATAACCGCTGATTACATTCTGGTAAACCAATCCCAATAGATAACGGTATAATAACGCATTAAAAAAATTGTCAGCATAAAAAACGCCGGATGTCCGGCGCCTTTAACGATCGCTGCAGCGTTAGCCTAATTGCACATAGGCTTTATCCAGCTTCTTCAATTTTTTCTTACCGAAACCGCCCAAGGTGTCATTAATAGCATGACGCAATCTTGCCCGGCTGACATCGGGACCCAGCAACACCATCGAATCCATGACCGAAATAGACTCGGTGGTACCGGCAACAGCCACAAACAACGGTGCCAAGAAGTCCTTCAACTTAACATCCATCTGCTCTGACAAGGACTTCAGTGTGCTGAAAATATTATCTCGGTCCCAGCTACGAAGCGCCTCTAATCGCCACAATGCAAACTGTAACACCTCCATCTGAGCCTCCAATGCAAGCTTGTTGGCTTCAAAATCTGCGCTCTTTAATGGCAACATACCACTGAGCAAGTAACTGCCCAGGGGCGCCAGGTCACTGAAGGTTTCCATTCTTGGTTTGGCAAAGGGCAAAAACTGCAGCAGCTTTTCACGATTGAACGCCCACTCTACTAACTTTTCAGCCAGCGCCTCATCATCCAAATCGCGGATCCACTGACCGTTCAACCAATTGAGTTTTTCGGTATCGAAGATGGGGCCACCGAGGGAGACTCGAGTAATATCAAATGCAGCCTGCATTTCAGCCAGAGTGAATTGCTCCCGTTCATCGGGCATCGACCAACCCATCCGCCCCAGATAGTTCAGCAACGCCTCAGGCAAATAACCCATTTCTTTATAGTAAAGAATGCCGGTTGGGTTTTTGCGCTTCGACAGCTTCGATTTATCGGTGTTACGCAACAGTGGCAGGTGGCAAAGCACCGGTGCCTGCCAGCCAAAATACTTATATAGCAACAGGTGCTTGGGTGCTGAGTTAATCCACTCTTCCCCCCGAATAACATGGGTAATTTCCATCAGATGATCATCGACAACATTGGCCAAATGGTAGGTTGGCATGCCATCTGCTTTTAACAGAATTTGCATATCCACCTGCGCCCATTCAATCTCAATCTTGCCGCGCAACATATCCTCAACCTCGCAAATACCTTCGCGGGGAATATCCATGCGCACAACATTGGATTCGCCTGCGGCGATTTTACTCGCCACCTCAGCCTGACTCAGCTGTTTACAGTGCCCATCATAGCCAATCTGCTTTTTATCCTCGGCCTGTTTCGTGCGCAACTCGTCCAACCGCTCGGCACTACAAAAGCAGTGAAAAGCATGCCCTTTTTCAACCAACTGCTCAGCGTATTGGCCGTAAATGCCCTTGCGTTCACTCTGACGATAAGGCCCCTTATCACCACCGCAGTCAGGGCCTTCAGCCCAATCCAAGCCCAGCCATTTCAATGAATCGAGAATCGCTTTCTCAGACTCAGGTGTTGAACGGGTTTGATCGGTGTCTTCGATCCGCAAAATAAATTCGCCGCCATGCGCCTTGGCAAAGCACTGATTAAACAAGGCGATATAGGCAGTACCTACATGGGGTTCGCCGGTAGGAGATGGGGCAATGCGCGTTCGAACAGTCATAAATAGTCTCTAATTAAATCGGTCAGCCAGCTGATAACAACCTTGGTGAAGAGGCGAATTATAAAGGGAACGGGGTAAATAGCCACACTCTTCTCCAGCGCCGCCCTACGTGGTTGATCTTTTTATTAAAGAGCTAAATATCTGACACAGCGTCAAAAAATGTTAAAACGGCCTGAGTTGACCTAAATCAATGTGATGGAGATCACATTTTATATTAAACTAACCTTTATACGCGCCTGTAAATAAACCAATTAATTAACTATTGCGTATACACTAAACTAAGCAGCGTAATCAAAAGGTTGTGAGCATGGATAAGCCAACAGAAAACAATGGTTTGAACTTCGACACGGACAGCGAGGTCGGTGTAAACCGTATTGCTCAAGCTACCCCAACTCAACCGAGTTCTCCTCTTGGCGATGACATCTCCCTGCCTACCGGCGAACAACTGCTGCCAGCATCAACCACTGATACACCCAACGACGAACAAACAGTGAGCGACGATGAGCTAATCACCGATGATGCGCCCATTCTCGAGGAGGATATCGAGGACGAAGACGAAGGCAATGAACCAGACCTGGTCAATAAACGCAGTAACTTCCAAGATCGTTTTCTCGATAGTGAAATGGATTACCGCGACGCCTACGCCGGCTTCGATACCATCGGTTTAAATGATGGCCGAGAAGATCCAGATCAGCGCAACCTAACGCCGCCAAAAGAAAAAGTGGACCCCGACAGCGGCATCACCACAGAAGACGGCGTGCTACAAACGGCAGGCAATATCAGCACCGCACAGGCGGTTTTGTGGTCAATTGCAAATAATGGCGCGGGCACCTTCGGGCAGCTGAACATTGATAACAATGGTAATTGGCAATTTGATCTGGCCAACAATCAGCTCAACGTACAGCAGCTGGCCCCCGGCGAAACACTGACTGAAGATTTTGCCATTCAATTCACCGATGGCTTTGGTCGCGACATCGAAACGACGATTACTATCACCGTTGAGGGCACCAACGATATCCCCCGTCTAGTCGGTGACAGCAGCGGTAATATCGTAGTCGACAGCATTGACAGCACCGGTGGCACCCTGTCGATTATCGACATCGATGCCAACGATAATCATCAATACAGCACCACGGCTCAGCCCTCAGAATTTGGTCAGTTTAGCGTCAATCAAAACGGTGAATGGCAATACAATCTCAACAAGGACATTCCCGAGAAGCAGCTCTCTCAGGGACAGGTGATTACCGAGCAGTATCCGGTGACGATTACCGACAGCTATGGCGGCACCTCGACTGAAATTATCACTATTACCATTACCGGCACCAATGACGCGCCAGTTATTGAAGCCAGCAGCGACATCACCGGTTCGGTGACAGAAGATACTGCCGTTGACAGTGGTAATCAACTGACCAGCACAGGCACCATGGTGTCATCAGACCTCGACCAGCTAACCGGCGGAAAGGCCGACCATCGCTGGTCGGTTGTCGATGGCAACGACGATAATATCGGCAGCCTCACCATCGACCCACTGACCGGCCAATGGAGCTACTCGATCGACAATAGCACCGATAAATTACAACAACTCGGTGTGGGTGAAACATTTCAGGAAAGTTTTGTCGTACAGGTCGATGATGGCTTAAACAATGGCAAGGCGACTGAAACCATCACTCTGACCATCGTCGGCACCAACGATGTACCGGTGATTGAAGACAGCAGCGACACCCTGCGCAATGTTACCGAAGACGACGATGCCCTCCTCCTCACCACCGGCGGTCAAATGGTCGCCAGTGACATCGATGCCGATGACAGCCTGGGTGGCGAAGACGACCACCGCTGGAGTGTCGCCGCCACGCCGGGCAATCTCGGTAGCTTTGGCATCGATGCGATCAGTGGCGCTTGGACCTATGAGATCGACAACACGCTCACCGAGGTGCAGCAATTAGGTCTCGGCGATACCTTTACTGAATCTTTTACCGTCACCGTCAATGACGGCCAAGGCGGCATTGTCGATCAGATCATCACCGTCACCATTACCGGCACCAATGACACTCCCGTCATCGAAGCCACCAGCGATATCCTTGGCGATGTCACCGAAGACGACGATGCCCTCCTCCTCACCACCGGCGGTCAAATGGTCGCCAGCGATATCGATGCCGACAGTGGTCCCGGTGGCGAAGATGACCACCGCTGGAGTGTGGCTGCCACACCGAGCAATCTCGGTAGCCTCGCCATCGATGCGATCAGTGGCGCTTGGACCTATGAGATCGACAACACGCTCACCGAGGTGCAGCAATTAGGTCTCGGCGATACCTTTACTGAATCTTTTACCGTCACCGTCAATGACGGCCAAGGCGGCATTGTCGATCAGATCATCACCGTCACCATTACCGGCACCAATGACACTCCCGTCATCGAAGCCACCAGCGATATCCTCGGCGATGTCACCGAAG